>DAOUBQ010000070.1:0-60220 GCA_034432755.1 Anaerolineales bacterium | reverse complement strand
CAGGGTTCGGGCAACTTCATCAAACTGATTGACCCGAACTACGCCGCCAAGCAGACCCTCGCCAAAGACGCGGGCGCGGAGCAAGTCGCCGCCCTGCAGCCGGATTTGGTCATCCTCAAGAGTTACCTCGCCGAAAGCGTCGGCGCGTCCATCGAAGCCCTCGGCATCCCCGTCGTCTATATTGACTTCGAGACGCCCGAACAGTACGCCCGCGACCTCGCCATCCTCGGCAAAGTCTTTGGCGATGAAGCCCGCGCCGCCGAAGTCGCCGCCTTCTACCAGAGCAAGATGGACGCCATCGCCGCCGCCGTCAAAGACGCGCCCAAGCCGCGCACCCTTGTCCTGTACTACAACGAAAAAGACGGCAACGTCGCCTTCAACGTCCCGCCGATGAGTTGGATTCAGACCCAAATGGTGCAACTGGCGGGCGGCGAACCCGTCTGGGCAGACGCCAACCCCGCCCAAGGCTGGACTCAGGTCACGTTGGAGCAAATCGCCGCCTGGGACGCCGACCAGATTTTCATCATCTCCTACTTCAAGCCCGCCCCCGAAGTCGTTGAAGGGCTGAAAGCTGACCCCAACTGGCAGAACATCCGCGCCGTGAAGGACGGCAAACTCTACGCCTTCGCCGCCGACCTCTACTCCTGGGACCAACCCGACCCGCGCTGGATTCTCGGACTCACCTGGCTGGCGGGCAAACTTCACCCCGAAGCCTTCCCGTCCCTCGACATGACCACCGAAGCCTACACCTTCTACCAGACGCTCTACGGGCTGGATAAAGCGTTTGTGGATGAGAACATCGTGCCGGGTTTCAAAGGCGTGCTGCCGTAGTGGCCGTAGAAAAACAGGTAGTCGGGGTCGAAAGAATCCTGACTACCTTTCCTTTCTAAATCGGCAAGGTTCGCAACCGCACTTTTCGGTCCCGCACGCTGAGCAATCCTCCCTGTTCTAAAACCTCCCCGTGCTGTGACAGAATGGCTTGCAGATGAAGCCAGACGTTTTGCGGGCGCATATCGCTCAGGCGAAAAATGATAACGCTTGGAAGCGCCTGCTTGCTAAAGGCCAACAACTCGCCAAAATCCAGGTCGTGCGTCAACAACACCCGCTCTTCTTCTCTCGCTTTGTTCAGGATCTCTGCATCTGGCAGGCGCATCAAACCCTGTTCGTACAAATGTACGGCGTCATGTCCTTGCTCGCGCAAGCGCTGAACCACCGTTGGAGAAATCCCCATATCCGCCAGGAACTTCATGCCACGTTCAACTCCAACGAATAGACGGCTTCATCAGCCAGCCGCGCGGCATACTGCAAAGCCTGACGAATGTCTTCTTCCTCAAGGTAAGGGTATTCTTTCAAAATCTCGGCAGCGCTCATCCCATTGGCTAGAAGGTTGAGCAAAAGCGCCACCGTAATGCGCATTCCGCGAATGCAGGCGCGCCCACCCATAATGTTTTCATCAAACGTAATTCGCTCTAATCTGGTCATATCGGACCTCCGAAAAAATTATAACCTGAATTCTATGCGCCGTTCTCTTGGTTTTCTTCTGCTCGCCCTACTGCTCATCTTCCTCCTCTCCGCGCTCATCGGACGTTACCCCGCGCCAGGCTTCCTCTCCCTCGAGCGCCTCGCCGAAGACGACCTCGCCCAACGTCTGCTCTTCAACCTGCGCCTGCCGCGTCTCGTCACCGCCCTGCTGCTCGGCATGACCCTCGCCTCGGCGGGCATGGTCTTTCAACTGTTGTTCAGCAATCCGCTGGTCGAGCCGGGCTTCCTCGGCGTTTCGCAGGGTGCGGCCTTTGGCGCGGCCTTTTCGATTGTCTTTTTAGGCGGCGCGGCGCTCCTCACGCAAATCAGCGCGGCGCTCTTCGCCCTGGCGGGGCTGGCCTTCTCCTACCTTCTGGCGCGCCGACTGCGCTACGGCGGCTGGGTGCTGCGCCTGGTGCTGGCGGGCATTGCCGTCTCGGCGCTCTTTTCGGCGGGGCTGGGCTTGCTCAAATACCTGGCCGACCCGCTCACCCAACTGCCCGAAATCACCTTCTGGTTGCTGGGCGGTCTGGCGAGCCTCACCTGGGGCAAACTGCTCGCCATCCTGCCGGCCGTCCTCATCGGCCTGACCCTCCTCTTCCTCTTCCGCTGGCGGCTCAACATCCTCGCCCTCGACGAGCAGACCGCCTTCTCGCTGGGCGTCCCCGCCGGGCGCGAGCGCCTGCTGCTCATCTTCGCCGCCGTCCTGCCCACCGCCGCCCTCATCTCGGTCAGCGGCATGGTCGGCTGGGTCGGGCTGATTACCCCGCACATCGCCCGCCGCCTCTTCCGCGCCGACGCCCGCACCAGCCTGCCCGCCTCCCTGCTGCTGGGCGGCCTCTTCACCATGCTCTGCGACGACCTCGCCCGCACCCTCCTGGCAGGCGAAATCCCGCTCGGCATCCTCACCTCTCTCTTCGGCGCCCTCATCTTCCTCGCCCTGATGACCTTCCAACAACCCAAACCCCACTGACCACTGCCCCCTGCTCACTGATAACTGATAACTGATGCCCCCCCTCTCCTTCCACTCCGTCACCTTCGGCTACACCCGTTCCCGTCCCATCTTGCAGGATGTGACCTTTGACCTGCGCCCTGGGCGGATTGCCGCCATTCTGGGACCGAACGGCGCGGGCAAAACCACGCTTCTTTCTCTGACCCTGGGCTGGCTCTCCGCGTGGACGGGGGAGATTCGCCTCAACGGGACTCCGCTGCGCGCCCTCTCCCCGCGTGAGCGCGGACAGATGATGGCGCTCGTCCCGCAGGCGGAACACACCCCCTTCGACTACACCGTCCTCGAATACGTCCTGATGGGACGCGCCCCGCACCTGCCCCCCCTCGACCTGCCCTCGGCGCAGGACACCGAAATCGCCCGCAACGCCCTCGCCCAGGTCGGCATCGAAACGCTGGCCGATCGCCCCGTCCCGCAACTTTCGGGCGGCGAGCGCCAACTCATGCTCCTCGCCCGCGCCCTGACGCAAATTACCAATCACGAATTACGACTTCCCAATCACGAATCCCCCCCCTTACTCCTCCTCGACGAACCCACCTCCCACCTCGACCTGCGCAACAAAGCCCGCCTTATCGAAATCCTGCGCCGCCTGCGCGATTTGGGCGTTACAATTCTGATGACCAACCACGAACCCGACGTCGTCCTCGCCCTCGCCGATGACGTCCTGCTGATGGAATCGGGCGTGCCTCCGCAATTCGGCGCGCTGGACGAAGTCTTCACCGAGCAAGCCCTGAGCCGCGTCTATGGCATCCCCATCCGCCTCGTGCAGGTGAACGGACACAAACAGGTGTTGTGGACGTAGCGCAAGTCTCTGACTTGCGGCTGACCGAATAACCATGCCCTTTCTCTACCTCCTCACCGCCCCCTCTGGCGCAGGCAAAACGACCTTCTGCGCCGCCCTCGCCGAACAAGCCCGCGCCGCAGGCTGGGACGTGGCCGGCGTCCTCTCCCCGCCCGTCTTTGAAAACGGCGAAAAAACGGGCATCCTCGCCCAAAACCTGCGCACCCGCGAAACCCGCCCGCTTGCCATAGTGAATACCCTATCCCCTCATCACGCCTCACATCTTACACATCACGAATTACGAATTACAAATTACGAATTACACTTGGGCAACTGGCTCTTCTCCCCCGCCTCCCTCGCCTGGGGCAACGACCTGCTCGCCGCCGCTCTCCCCGCCGACCTCTTTATCGTGGATGAACTCGGTCCGCTCGAACTGATTCGCAGCGAAGGCTGGACAAACGCCCTCCCAGCCCTGCGCCGGGGGACGTACAGAATCGGCGTCGCCGTCGTCCGCCCCAGTTTGCTTGCAACAGCACAGGAAATCTTCCCCAAAGCGCAAGTTCTCCCCCTGCCGCAAAGCCTCACAGGGCTGAAGCCGCCCGCTCATCTCATGGAAGCGCTTCGCGCTGGCGTTGAGCATAGGCGAAAGAGTCTTGCCCGCACCGCCGCTGCCGCTGAAACCAACTGCTGAAACTGTCGAAAAAGTACCTTTTCAAAAAAGATTTCCGAAAAGTGGGGCAAAACTGCTAAAAATCAGCCTGTTTTGCGGGTCTCGTTCCAAATTTTGGCGGTTCTTGAGCCTGAAGTGGGAGAGTTTTTTTCGCGCAAAGGACTTTTCGACAGTTTCGTTGGATGCCAGCATTCCAAAAATCACCTGGCTCATCTGGCGCAATGTGGTTTTAGAAAGTAGAGGCGCAATCGGTTATATGTAAAAGTGTTATAATTTCTGTCACGGGCTTTTCATGGCAAGTTGGGTTCTGACAAACACAACTTTACCTGAAAAGCCCTGTCTTTTCAACTTATTTTGGCGAAGGGATGGCCCTCTGAGAAGTTTTTTATTGGCCTGCCAATCGCGCCGCGCCCCCAGCCGTAACTGTTGACTGCTGGCGGATTAGTGACTCACTTGGCCCTCACCAAGGTCCGAATCTGCTCGTGCATGTAGAGCGGCAGGTAATATAAACCACCCGCATTCTTTCCGCTAGAGCCAGAGCCTTTCCAGCCGCCAAAGGGCTGAAAGCCGGGCCACGCGCCGGTGGTGGCGCCCTGCGGACGATTGGCGTAGGTCACGCCCGCCTCGATATTGTCGAAGAACCAGTTCACTTCATCGTCTGAACCATAGAAACCGGCGGTGAGACCATAATTGACGCTATTGGCAATCTGCATCGCCTCGTTCAGGTCTCTCACCTTACCAATCGTGGCAATCGGCAAGAACATTTCCTGTTGCCAGAGCGGATGCGAATACGGCACATCCACCGCCAGGGTTGGCTGGCAAAAATAGCCTTTGGGGAATTCACCCGCCAACGTCTTGCCGCCCGTCAAAAAACGCCCGGCCTGCGAGAGTTCTTCGGTGAAATTCTTAAAGTCCTCGTAAGCCGACTGGTTGATGACCGGCCCCAGGAAGGTCTGACGCTCGGTCGGGTCACCGACCACCAGTTTTTCGGTCAGGTCTTTCAGCCGGGCAGTCAATTCATCGTAGACCGGCTCCTCGACCAAGATACGGCTGGCCGCCGAGCATTTTTGGCCCTGCAAACCAAACGCCGAGCGGACAATGCCTGTGGCGGCATCTTCCAAATTGGCATGACGCGAGACGATGGCGGGGTTTTTTCCGCCCAACTCAAGAATGACGGGGCGAATGTAATTGCGGCGAGCAAAATCTTGAAACAGATTCATGCCAACTTCAAACGAGCCGGTAAAGGTCACGCCATCCACCATGGGGCTATCTACCAGTGCCTGGCCCAGGGTGCGCCCCGGCCCAGTGACGAAGTTGACCACCCCATCAGGGAGTCCCGCATCGCGGAAACAATCAACCAGCAGGCGCACAATCCAGGCCGTATCGGTGGCGGGCTTGATGACGACCGTGTTGCCGGTCACGAGTGCCGCGCCCGCCGGGCCACCGGTGAGGGCAAACGGGAAGTTGAACGGGCTGATAACCAGCCACACGCCGTAGGGGCGCAGCATGGAAATATTGGTCGAATCGTGATTGGGGAGCGGGTCTTTGCCGAGGGTCTGGATGTAGCCATTATTGGCTTCCATCTGGTCGCAGGCGTAATAAATCAGGTCGGCGGTTTCCTGCACGTCGCCGATGGCTTCCATGCGGTTTTTGCCCACTTCCAGCGACATGGCAGCGCTCAGGCTAAACAAACGTTCTTCGATAAGTCCCGCCGCTTTGCGCAACAGGGCAATCCGCTCTTGCCAGGGGGTGCGGCTCCACATCGGGAAGGCCTTACGCGCGGCGGCCAGCGCTTGGCGGGCGTGTTCCGCATTGCCTTTTTGCATCAAGGCCAGCACCACATCGGTATCAATGGGCGTGCGGTCTTCAAACTTTTCGTCCGAAAATACATCCTTGCCATCAATAAACATGGCATACTCCCCGCCCAGGCTGGCTTTCTGCTCGGCCAGCGCCAGGTCATAGCGGTGATGCAGTGCCTCGGGCGGGCTGAACATGGTGGAATAGGTAAATTTGAAATCGGTCATCCAGGCTTCTCCTTTTAGGCGGGGAATTATTATAATTATTTTTATAAATTTTATCATATTATCCGAGGTGGAGAAACCGTTCAATGAAAAAACTCTCCCAATTCATCAACAACCCATCCCTACCCACTCTGGCCGCCCTGCTTGGGCTGCTCACGTTGGCCTACGGCCTGCTGCTTCCCTGGCAAGGATATTCGTTCGATGAATGGCACTTCATTTACTATTCCCTCATAGACGGCCCCAAAGGACTGACCGAATTGTTCCACTATGACGGTCATCCGCAAGCGACCTGGATTTACCTGCTTGGCTTTCGCCTGCTCGGATACAAACCCCTGGCCTGGCACCTGCTCGCTTTTTTTTGGAAAACCGCCTGCGTGCTGATGTTTTGGGCGCTTCTACAGCAGGTTTGGCCTGAGAAACGTCAGCAGACCTTCACCGCGGCGTTTTTATTCGCGCTCTACCCCTTTTTCACGCTGCAAGTTTTCGCCATCGCCTATTTCGAAGTCTGGTACAGTTTTTTCCTGCTCTGGCTGTCCATTTTCCTCACCCTGAAGGCCATCCGGCAGCCCGAAAAATTCTGGTTGTGGACGGCGCTGGCCCTGCTCGTCAAAATTGGGCATCTTTTCACCAGCGAATATACCTGGTTCCTGGAAGTCTTTCGCCCCCTGTTCATCTTCCTCGTCCTGCCTGCCAGCCTGCCGCGCGCAGCAAAAATCTGCCGCACAGCGCTGGCCTGGCTGCCCTATTTCGCGTTGTTTTTGGCTGCAGTCATCTGGCGGGGATTCTTCTACCAACCTCTGCGGCAATCTTTCCGCGTGATGGAAGGAATTTTTAGCGAGCCGCACTTGGTGGCGCTGGCCGCTTTGCGGCATTGGGTTCCCGATTCGGCCCTGACCCTGTTCACGTCCTGGTTCTACACCATCAAACCAGAATATCTCGATTTTGGCAGCCGGGAGAACGTCCTTATCCTGTTCGTGGCGATGGCCGGGGGCGCGCTGGCCTGGTTCGGAGTGAAAAAATCTGACGACGCGCCAACCACTGAGTCAGAGAGTGACTGGCCCATCAACGCACTGGCAGTGGGCGCGGTTGGCATGATAGCCGGGTTCCTGCCGTCGTATATCGCCGGTTATACAGCCTACCTGAGCGAATGGCCGGGCAACGCGCGCCTGGCACTGGCCGGTTTTCCAGGCGCAGCCCTCATCCTGACGGCCCTGCTGGAATTAATCGCCAGGCCACGCGCCAAATGGGTGGTGATTGTCCTCCTGGCTGGGTTGCTGGTCGGCTGGCACGCGCGCGTCAACTACGAATTTCTCCTGGTTTGGGAAATCCAAAAAGACTTTTACCGGCAGTTGACCTGGCGCATTCCCGGCCTGCGCCCCCAGACAATGCTGCTGCTGGCCAGCCCCTACCAGCCTCCCCTGTCGCCAGACTCCCCGGCGCGGATTGCGGCAGAGCCAGATTTTTCCGTCTCGCTGGCAATCAACGCCCTGTACGCCGCCTTGCCGGGCGAAGATGGGCGTGTTCCGTACTGGTTTTCCTCCGACAGAGGGTGGTTCAGGCCGGGTCCCAAGCCCAAAAACGAGCCGCCCCTTGAAGTCGCCCATGCCACCCTGTATTTTCGCGGAGAGCCGGGGCAACTGGTTGCTCTGCAATTCCATCCCGGGGGAAGAGAATGCCTGCGCGTCTTGGGACCGGAGTATGCGGATTACAAGAGAATCCCCCCGCCAGTCAAAGAAGCAGCCTTGCTCTCGCGCCCCGAAAACATCCTGCCCGATTCGGCCACCGATTTCCGCCTGCGCGATACCGTCATGGGAGCGCAAGACAATCCGCCCTGGTGCTATTACTATCAGAAAGGCGCGTTGGCTGCCCAATATGAACGCTGGCAAGAAGGGGTCAGTTTATGGGAAACCGCGCAACAGAATCATCTTGCCCCCCGCAACGGCTATGAATTGTTGCCTTTCATCCAGTCCTTCCTGCGTACCCATCGGTGGAAAGACGCCGCCGACCTGACCCGTCTCTCCAACCATCTTACCCCTGGCATGGACGCGGTCCTCTGTCCGTTGTGGAAGGACGCCCGCCAAACCACCACACTATCCCCAAAGCAGGAGCAGACCATCCGCCGAATTAACGATTTGCTCCAATGTGCGCCCTGACCACTCCGAATTTATTTCTCCTGACACGCCAAAAACGGGACAATCATCAGTAGACAAATCCCCTACTCCTTGCCATAATCAGGATACCATCTGTATCCCGATTTCCTCCCAGGAGACCCTATCCATGACCCTTTCCGAAAAACTGACCGAATCCGCTATCTTGGCCGAATACCATTACGAACTGCGCCCCGTCGAACGCGGCTATGCAAACCGCACGCTTTATATTAACCTGGACGACAACACCATCCGCGAGAAACCAGTCACGCAGCAGATGAAAGACCTGTTTACCGGCGGGCGCGGCTTCGCCCTCAAACTCTTGTGGGACGCGGTGACGCCCCAAACGAAATGGAACGACCCGGAAAACGAACTGGTCATCGCCAACGGGCCCATCTGCGGTATCACCGCCTACCCCGGCAGCGGCAAGGCCACCGTGGTGACTCTCTCCCCGCTGACCGAAAACGTGATTGACAGCAACGTCGGCGGCTACTTCGCGCCCTTCCTGAAGTTCTCCGGCTTCGACGCGCTCGAAATCCAGGGCAAGGCCAAAGACGATGTGATTATCTACATTGACGGCGACACCGGCCTGGTGACGATTGCCAAAAACTCGCTCAACGAGGTGGACGCCCACCAAATCGGCAACGTGCTGACCGAACGCCTGGGAGGTGATGAACGGGGCAAGCGCGGCATTTCGGTGCTTTCCACCGGCCAGGCGGCAGAACACACCCGCATCGCCATGATTAACTCCTCGTGGTATGATGTGCGCCGCAAGGAGGCCCGTCTCAAGCAGGCCGGGCGCGGCGGCCCGGGGCGCGTCTTCCGCGATAAGAAAATCAAAGCCATCGTCGTCCGCTTTACCGATATGGGCGGCGACCTGAACGGCGTGGCCGATATGGCCCTCATCCGCAAGGCCGGGCAGCGCATCAACAAAGAAATCGCCGAGTTGGACGATAAACAGAACCAAATGCGCAAAGTTGGCACCGCCAACATCGTCGAAATTATGGACCACTTCGACCTGTTGCCCACCCACAACTTCCGCTACGGCTCGCACCCTGAAACCTACAAAATCGACTCAAAAGTTTGGAAGGAAGCCTTCACCCAGGGCCTGCCCGATGGCTGCTGGCTGGGCTGCACGCTCTCCTGCTCGCACGGCGTAGACCACTTCCCGCTCAAAACCGGGCCGTATGCCGGTCAGTGCGTGCTGGTGGATGGGCCGGAGTACGAAAACGCGGCGGGTTTGGGTTCCAATATCGGCAATTTCGACGCCCAAAAGGTGCTGGAACTGAACTTCTACTGCGATACCTACGGCGTAGATACCATCTCGTTTGCCAACTGCGTGGCCTTTGCAATGGAATGCTACGAAGAAGGCCTCATCACCAAAGAACACACCGGCGGCCTGGAACTGAACTTCGGCAACGGCGCGGCGGCCCTTGAGTTGTTGCACCAGATGGCGCGCGGCGAAGGCTTCGGCGTCATCGTTGGGCAGGGCGTCCGCTACATGAAGGGATACTTCGCCGAAAAATTCGGCGCCGACCCGGTCTTCATGCACGATATTGGCATGGAAATTAAAGGGCTGGAAATTTCAGAATACATGACGAAAGAATCCATCGCCCAGCAGGGCGGCTACGGCCTGGCAACCAAAGGCCCACAGCACGATGAAGCCTGGCTGATTTTTATGGACCAGGTTCACAACCTGCTGCCAACCTTCAAAGACAAAGCCGAGGCCCTGCACTACTTCCCGATGTGGAGAACGTGGTTCAGTTTACACGGCCTGTGCAAACTGCCCTGGAACGACATCTCGCCTGAAAACAACAAGCAGACCAAAGAACCGGCCAAGGTGGAGGAACACGTCGAAAACTACACCTGGATTCACCAGGGCGTCACCGGCATCCCGACCACCACCGAAACCCTGCTGGCCCAATCGGAGCGCGTTTACAACTTCCAAAAAGTTTTTGCCCTGCGCATGGGGCGGGTTGGACGCCAGCACGATGTGCCGCCCTACCGCGCCATGGGCCCGGTCACCAAAACTGAGTACGAATCACGCCAGGAACGCTACGATAAGCAACTGCAAGAACTGCTTGGCATAGACCCCGCCGGCCTTTCTATCGAAGAAAAAATGGCCCATCTGCGCAAATACCGCGAAGAGCAATACCAGCAAATGCAAGATGCCGTCTATGCGCGGCGCGGCTGGGACAAGAACGGAATCCCGACCCCCGAAAAACTCAAGGAACTGGGCATGGACCTGCCTGAACTGCTCGAAGTGGTAGAACAGGCCAGGAAGTCGTAGTGAGCAGTAATCAGGATTCAGTAAGCAGTGAAAACGGTCTCCCCGCGTGTTTGATTCGCGGGGGGGCTGGTTATTAAACACGCAAGACACAAAAATCCTCCCTGTGAAACCCCAAAAAACAAGTACAATAACCGCCTATCGGCTTTGGCAGAAGCCTCCTTCTGCACTTCATATCGAGAAAAGAGAAAACATGAGCAAATTAACAGTACAGGACGGTCAGGTTGTTTCGATGGAATACAGCCTGCGTGTCGACGGTGAAATGATTGACACTTCAGCGGGACGCGAGCCGCTGGAATTCTTGCAAGGCGCGGGCAACATCATCCCCGGCCTGGAAGATGAACTGTACGGAATGGAAATCGGCGAGGCGAAGAATATCATTGTCGCCGCTGAAGACGGCTACGGCGAACTCGACCCAGATGCCTTTATTGACGTTCCCCGCGCGCAGTTCCCCTCCGAAATCCCGCTGGAAGTTGGCGTCGAACTCCAGGTGCGGGATGAGAGCGGACACCCGATGATGGCGCGCATTGAAACGGTCAATGCCGACAGCGTGCGACTCGACTTCAACCATCCCCTGGCAGGCAAGGAACTGGTCTTCGATGTCAAAATCGTCGGCCTGCGCGACGCCACCGACGATGAAATGGAACACGGCTACGTTCACGGCAGTGAGCATCAACACTAACCCAATCTGGCGATAAAAAACAGCCCAAAGCGCATTTTGGGCTGTTTTTTATTGAAGCGCAGGAAGAAAACGGGTGGGTGAAACTCAATGTGACAAAATTTGCGAGAGAAACAGCTTGGTGCGCTCTTCTTTCGGGTTCCGAAAAATTTCATTTGGCGTGCCGCTCTCAACGATTTGGCCGCCATCAAAGAAGTACATCCGGTCGGCGACTGCTTTGGCAAATCCCATTTCGTGCGTTACAACCAGCATGGTCATGCCTGATTTTGCCAGTTGGATCATTACATCCAACACTTCCTTGATCATTTCCGGGTCAAGCGCGGAGGTTGGCTCATCGAAGAGCATAATTTTGGGCTGCATGGCCAACGCGCGGGCAATGGCAACACGCTGCTGCTGACCGCCAGAGAGTTGACCTGGGTATTTGGCGGCCTGCTCTGGAATGCCAACGCGCTCTAACAACTGCCGGGCAACGGCTTCGGCTTTTTCCCGGTCCCATTTGCGCACCTGAATGGGCGCCAGCGTAATGTTCTGCAAAACGGTGAGATGTGGAAATAGATTGAATTGTTGAAAGACCATTCCGGTTTCCATGCGGATGGCTTCGATGTTACGCATATCTTGGGTCAACTCAATATCATCCACAATAATCTGGCCTTTTTGATGCTCTTCGAGGCGGTTAATGGTGCGGATAAAGGTAGATTTTCCAGAGCCAGATGGCCCAAAAATAACCACCACTTCTCCTTTTTGTACTTCCATGTTGATGCCTTTCAAGACATGGAAATGACCATACCACTTATGCACGTCACGGGCAATGATGATGGGTTTATCTGTAGATTTGCTCAACATCTGTACAAACTCCGCGTTGACCAGGTGAGATTGCAGATTTATTCTGAAATCTTCATTTTATGCTCCAACCAGCGAACGGCAGCAGAGAGCAGTAATGTCATCGAAAGGTAGAGAAAAGCGACCATGTTGAAGACTTCCAGCACACGAAACGTGCTGGCGCGCCGCAAGCGTCCCAATTGAGTCAATTCTGGCACCGCAAGAACCGTTGCGAGGGAAGAATCTTTCAAACAGGCAATAAAATCATTGCCCAATGGAGGCAGCACCCGGCGAACGGCCTGCGGCAAAATAATGAACCGCATGGCCTGAAAATAGTTCATGCCGAGTGATTTGGCCGCCTCGATTTGTCCTTTGCCAATGGACTGAATGCCAGCGCGAAAAACTTCTGCTTCGTAAGCGCCATATCCAAAGGCCAGTGCAATGATGGCGCGTCCCTCCATGGGGATAGCGCGAATAGAAAAATCGGCCAGGCTTTGAAAGAAGGCGTTAGAGGGCATCCACGAGAGACCCGATTGACCAATCGCCGATATCAACTCAACCAACACTGGGAACAGTGCAAAAGCAATGTATAAGAGCAAAACAACCAGCGGAACGCCGCGTACAACTTCTACATACAAAGTGGAAAGGTTATATAAGAACGGGTTGCTCGATACGCGTGCCAGGCCAGCCAGCAGCCCCAAAACAGTGGCGATTACAAACGAAAAGAGCGTAATGCGAAGAGTGGTATAAATTCCGGTGGTCAGGTAGAAAAACGTTTCCTGGTAACTTGATGACGTAAAAATCAGCCCAATAATTGCCAAAGCCGCCAGTGCCAGCAAAATAGCCCACCAAGGCCACCTGGCAGGATTCCATTTTTCGGGCAACAGGCTTGGGCCAGAGACAGGAGGGGGAGTTTGCATGCGAAGGTTCTCCTAAACAGGTTGATTTGCAAAAATGACCACTTTGCGGGATGGAAGGCTTTCCCATCCCGCAAAGCAAAACAAGCCAGCAAAGTTGCTACTCTTGCAGCCCCCACTTTTGATTGAGGGATTTTAATGTGCCGTCATCTATCATAGATTGCAAGGCCGCATTGACTGCCGACACCAGGTCGCTTCCGGGCGGAAAGACGAAGGCCAGCTGCTCATCTGAAGTGATTTGCCCGCCAATTTTCAATTTGCCTTCGTTTTCTTTGATATATCCGGTACCAGAGATGGTATCAATGACCACTGCATCAATGTCTTTTGAAATTAACGCCAGCACCGCCGCGCCAAAGTCCTCAAACGATTTAATTTCTTTGCTGGGGAAGGTTTCTTTGGCAACGATTTCGTTGGTGGTGCCAATTTGCGTGCCGACAATCAAATCGGCATTGGCTTTGAAGTCGTCGAGGGTGGCTTTCTCATCGGCGCGCACCAGCAAGACCTGACCGACGGTTACATAGGGAATAGAGAAGTCCACAATTTCGTCGCGTTCGGCAGTGTAGGTCACGCCATCGGCCAGCCAGTCATACTCACCTGCCTGCATGGCGGGGAAGATGCCATCCCAGGCAGCTTCTTTGAATTCAGGCACGCAGTTGATGCGTTTGCAAATTTCGGTCACGGTGTCATAGTCCCAGCCCACACCCTGGCCGGTGGCCTGGTCAATCATGTTAAAGGGCGGATAGGCATTCTCCACAGCCACAATAACCTTTTTGCCGCCCAAATTGGGCAAACCGCTCGCCGAATCTTGGGCAGCCGGTTCTTGGGTGGCTGCAGGCTGTGCGCCACAGGCCGCAATTAACAAAGCCATCACGGCCCACAAAGTTAAAATGCTTATGTTTTTTTTCATGTTCTCCTCCAAAAATGATTAAGGGTTAATTGGGAAACACACTGTAAATTTTCTCTTGAGAAGCGCCTCCTTGACTAAATTTTGAATAACAGGATAAGAATAGACGATTTTTGTAAATCTTGCAAGCCCCTATTCGTATGGCTTTCTCATGTTTGCTTGCGGCACCTGGTTTAACAGGATCGGCAGGATAAAAGGATGAGTTAGCTGCAAAACGCCCTATTGAACCGCAAAGACGCCAGGCACGCGGAGGAAAAAGGGCGATCTTTGCAGTGAAATCATGATTTTTGCAGTGGAGTCAAGGATATTTTCACCCCGCTTTCTGTGCGGCTCATGCTTAAGTCCTTCCATCCTGTTTGTTTTTTAAGACTTTAATACCACCTTCCAGTATCTGGATGAAAAAGGCTGCTTGTGAGAAAATAAAGTTCAATTTCACCATTGGTTTCTTATGCAGAATACCCTACCCCTGAAGTTTGCTGATGAACGTTCTGAAACGCTGCGGCTAAAACTTGGCCGGGCTTTGCTGGGGGCTTGGTATGGGCTACTCGCTGGCACGGCGTTTACGCTGGTTGCCATGTTTTCTGACCGTTTGCTGTTCTCACACCTGCCCATGGGGCCGGATTGGGATTTTTACACCACCTTTTGGGCCTGGCTGGGGCCGGGATTGATGCTGGTCGGTTTTCTATCGGCCTGGTGGTTTGAAACCTGGGCGGGGTTGTTAACCGGCACGCTGGTGGCGGCGGCCATTCTGATTTTGAGCAATCTGCCCTACTCGGCGGCCAACCTATTTCAGAAAGTAATCACCTTCGTGATTATTTTCTTGCCTGCCATGGCAATTTGCCTGCCGATTGTCTATTTCTTCCGTTGGCTGGTGAAGCAATCTTTGCGTTTGTGGTCCCAGCCCGGCGGCGCATGGCGGGTGGCGGCGCTGTTCCTGCTGGTGATAGGGCTGGGCGGCGCAGGCGGAATCTGGATGCGGATGCCCGCCAAGGCAGTGAGCGCAGTGACCAAAATGGAGGCCGCTTTGCAGGCCACGCCAGAACCCGGTTCAGCGTTATTAAAGTTGAGCCGTCTTGATGCCCATCGCAGCCAGTCGTTTGAACTGTTCTACGCCAAATCAACCTACACCACCCAGGGGTATGACGTTCGAGCGGTGTACGAGGATGGCTATGCCGTCACCTGTGCGATTGTGGTGTATGGCGATTCGCCGCCTTTTATCACCAAATGCGAGGAAAGCAGGCCATAAGTTTTTGCAGATTTTGCTACCGTACAAACGCCAGAAATTCACCGCGAAGCCCGCAAAGATGCCCTTTAAACCTTGGTGTTTTTCGCACTCTTTGCGTTAAAACATCCAAAATGAACGGTGGAGAATCGCAGATTAAACCAACAGGGCGCAAATTCGCGCCCTGTTTTCGCCTAAAAGCTCCTGTCCACAACATACCGCGCCAGTTCATCCAGCGCATCGCGCTCGGTAGATGGATGGAACGGCTCCAGGATGTTCAAGGCCCGCTCGACGTGCGCCTGCGCTTCGATCATCGCCTGCTGAATGGCATTACTCTGGCGAATGCGCTCCACCAGTCGCGCCACGCGCTCGGTATCGGTCCAGCCGCCTTCGGGGATGGCGCGCACGTCTGGGTCGTTGGGGTGTGCCTCGGCGTAGTAAATGGCCGGCAGGGTCACCAGGCCGTTGAGCAGGTCCGAGCCGAGCGGTTTGCCCACCGCCACCTGGTCGCCGGTGTAATCGAGGATGTCATCCACAATCTGGAAGGCCATCCCAATCTCGTAGCCGTAGGATTTCATGGCCTGTCGAATCGACTCATCTTCGGTTGAAATCATGGCCGCTGCCAGGGTGGACATCTCAAACAGGGAGGCCGTCTTGGCGTAAATCCGCTGGGTGTAGTTTTCGCGGCTCAGGCTGCCGTGCGCGGCGAACATCTGCGTCAATTCGCCGCCGACGATAATCGCCAGTGTTTCAGCGAACAATTTCATGAGCGGCAGGTAGTCGGTTTCGGCGGCCAGTTTGGCGGCGCGCGCAAACAAGAAATCGCCGGTCAGCACCGTTGCGGGGGGCGACCAGCGCGCATTGAGGGTGGGTGTGCCGCGCCGCAGCAGCGCGCCGTCAATTAAATCGTCATGCACCAGGGTGGCGGTGTGCAGCATCTCTACCGACGCGCCCAAGATGACGAGTTTCTCATGACTGCCGCCGAGCATGTGACCAACCAGCAACCCCAGGGTGGGACGAATCCGTTTGCCCCCGGCAGACATCAGGTGTTCGAGTGCGGCTTTCAGGTCGGGGTGCTGATTCGAATCGACCTGGGCGCGCATCAGCGCCTCAACTTCTTTGATTCCGGATTGTACCGGTACGAAAAATGTGGTCGTCAAAATGTGTCCTCACCAGGCAAACAGCCGCGCAGCGTTGGCAGTCGTCAGGGCGGCTATCTCCTCGGTGCTTTTAGAGTGAATTTCTGCAATTTTATCAGCAATATGGCGCACAAAGGCAGGTTCGTTGCGCCGTCCACGCTGTGGCACGGGTGCCAGGTAGGGCGCGTCGGTTTCGATGAGAATTTTATCCAACGGCAGGGCCTTCACCAGTTGCCGTTTCGATTCAGCGTTTTTGTACGTTACCGGGCCGGTGATGCCGATATAGAAGTTGAATTGGAGCGCTTTCGTGGCTGTGGCGAGATTCCCGCTAAAAGAATGCAACACACCCGGGCGCTCTGCCAGCGGATTCTGACTGCGCTGAAGCCTGTTGACCCATTCCTCCAAAATGGTTAACAAATCGGAAGCGCACTCCCCGTCTGGGGCATCGTCTGTTTCTCGCAGATGGATGACCACCGGAAGTTCCAATTCGGCGGCCAGGTTCAACTGTTCCTTCAGCGCTTTTTGTTGGACATCATGCGGCGCGGCGTCCCAATAATAATCCAGCCCAATTTCGCCAATGGCGACAATTTTTCGCTCGCCGCCCAGCCCTTTCTTGCCGGCAGAGGGGTGGGGGCGGGCCAAAGCGCGTAATGCGTCTTTTGTTTCTGTCTCCCACGTTTGCGCTTCTGTGGGATGCACGCCAATGGCGGCGAACAGGTTGGGGTGCGATTCGGCCAGTTTAACGGCAGCCAGAGAGGAGGCCCGGTCGATTCCCGGAATCAGGATACGGGTGAGACCCGCATCCCAGGCACGCTGGAGCACCTCGGGGCGGTCAACGTCGAATTTTTCAAAATCGAGGTGGCAGTGGGTGTCTGTAAGCGCCATGTGTCAGGTATCAGGTGTCAGGCACCAGGCATAACCTGATACCTGACACCGGAAAACTATTTTATCCCCGCCACCTTTAGCCCGTCTTGCAAAATGGCTTGCACTTTATCGCCGTGCCGGGTTTCGCAGTAGACGCGCAGGATGGGTTCGGTGCCGCTAAAGCGGATGAGCAGCCAGCCGCCGTCTTCTAGTTTGAATTGGTAGCCGTCGAGGGTGACGAGTTCGGTCACTTTCAGGCCGCCGATGGTTTCGGGTTTGGCGTTCAGGATAATCTGCTCGCGGGCGGCCCGGTCGCCGCTGAAGGGGCTATCTACCCGGTCGTAGAAAAACTCGCCGCCGACTTTGTCAAAGAGGACTTTGAGCAGTTCGGTGGGCTTTTTGCCGAGCCGCACCATGAAATCGAGCATGTATAGCCCGGCCAAAATGCCATCGCGCTCTGGCACGTTGCCGCGAAAGGCGTAGCCGCCGCTCTCCTCGCCGCCGATGAGGGCATTGGTTTCGGTCATTTTGGGGGCCACATATTTGAAGCCCACGCCGGTTTCATGCACCGGCACGCCGTATTGCTGGCCGAGGATGTTCAACATGCCGGTGGTGGAGAGGGTTTTGACGATGTCGCCGCGCAGGCCGCGAATTTCGAGCAGGTAGTAGGCCAGCAGGGCATACACGCGCAGTTGGTTGACGAACTGCCCGTTTTCGTCGCCCACGCCCACCCGGTCGGCGTCGCCATCCAGGATGAGCAGGATGTCGGCTTGGTTCTCGACCGTTGCCTGTAGGCCGACGTTGATGTTCGGCGGAATGGGTTCGGGGCGCTTCATTTCGGGGAAGACCGGGTTGCGCTGGTTGTGGATTTCAAGCACGCGGGTTTTGCCGCCTGCCAGCAGGCGGGGCAGCCAGCCTGCGCCGTTGCCCCACATGCAATCCACCATCACGGTGAGACCGGCGTCTTTAATCGGCTGGAGGTCGATGAGTTTTTGGATGTGTTCGATGTAGGCCGGGGCGGGGTCGAATTTGACGATTTTCCCGGCCTGGAGGGCCTCGTTGAACGCCAAACGTTGAACGTCTTTCACGCTTTCGGGGATGGCGGCTTCGATTTGCTTCAAGCCTGCCGGGTCAATGGCCCCGCCGGTTTCGTTGCGCACTTTGAAGCCGTTATCGGTGGGCGGGTTGTGCGAGGCGGTGATGTTGATGGCCCCGGCGGCCTTTTTGTGGACCACCGAAAAGGCGATGACCGGCGTGGGGGTGGCGCCTTCTGTCAGCCAAACGTTCAGGCCGTTGCCGGCCAGCACTTCGGCGGCGGCGGCGGCAAAGTTTTCCGAATGAAAGCGTTTGTCGTGGCCGATGACAATCCATTGCCCGGCTTTGCCCTGCGCCAGCATGTAAGAGGCAAAGCCCTGCGCCGCCCGGCGGACGTTATCGAAGGTGTAATCTTCGGCAATTACGCCGCGCCAGCCGTCGGTGCCGAATTTGATTGGTGATGACATGAATGACTCCTTTGGGGAGGGATTTTGGGAGGATTATAACAGCCTTCGGTTTTGAGTCAAAATTGCCTGCCAGGCACTCTGATATTTTTCATGTACAATACCCCCATGCCTGAACCTGGCCCCCAACCCAAACACGAACTCCGCCAGCGCTGCCGCACCCTGCGCCGGGGATTGGGCGAGGCCACCCGCCAGCGCGCCAGCCGGTTGATTTGTGAGCATCTCGCCGCCTGGGAAACCTTTCGGCGCGCTCAAACCATTTTGACTTACATGCCGATGAAATCGGAGGTGGATTTGCGCCCGCTGCTGGCACAATTCCCGGCCAAAGGCTGGCTCTTGCCGCGCATTGTGCCGGAGGAGAAGCGCCGCATGGAGTTTCACATTTACGACCCGGCGCGGCTGGTGGTTCACCCGTTTGGCATGGCCGAACCGGCGGCGGATTTGCCGGTTGTGGCGGCGGATGAAATTGAACTGGTTCTCGTGCCAGGGTTGGCCTACGACCGGCAGGGCTGGCGGCTGGGCTACGGCGGGGGCTATTACGACCGCTTCCTGTTTCAGTTTAATGGAATTAGCGTGGGGGTGGTGTATCAGGCGCTGGTGCTGGAATCGGTTCCCCATAGCGGGTACGATGTTCCAGTGGGGTGGATTGCCACCGAAACCGGGCTGCTTCAGGTCCAACCCGTCTGATTCGTTTCTTTACACAACCTTTACATTCCCTTTTTTGAAACTGAACAAATAAAAATTACACTGTGAGCAATTAACCTGAACAAGGAGTTGCTCATGATAACCATCTTCGGCAAAAGGATACGGCTCTTTCGCCCGCGCAGTATTTGGCTGCGCAAAGTGGTGCAGTTTTTCTTCTTTGGCTTCATCGCGCTGATTGCGGTCAACCACACCCTGGTTGAGAGCGGCGGCGGGATTTCTTTCCTCTCCACCGCCTCGCTCCACGCGCTGTGTCCCTTTGGCGGGGTTGTGACTATCTACCAATATGCCACTGCCGTGACTTTCGTGCAAAAAATCCATGAATCATCGTTTATCCTGATGATTCTCGGCTTCTTGCTGGCGATTCTGTTTGGCCCGGTCTTTTGCGGCTGGGTCTGCCCGCTGGGGACTATTCAGGAATGGGTCAGCAAACTCGGTAAAAAATTATTCCGCCGCCGGTTCAACAATTTCGTCCCTGCCAAACTCGATAATCTCTTGCGCTACCTGCGCTACGGCGTGTTGGCCTGGGTGCTATACATGACCGCTGCTACCGGCACGCTCATCTTTGCCGAATACGACCCCTATTTTGCCCTGTTCAACTTCTGGAGCGATGAAGTCGCAGTCACCGGTCTCGCCATCTTGGGCGTCACGCTCGGCCTGTCGCTGTTCGTGGAGCGCCCGTGGTGCAAATATGCCTGTCCGTATGGCGCGGCGCTTGGCATCAGCAACTTGTTCCGGGTCTTCAGCATCCGCCGGGAGCAGGCCACCTGCAAAGCCGATGGCGCCTGCAACATCGTCTGCCCCATGAACATTCCGGTTGATACCCAAACCACCGTCCGCGACCACCAGTGCATCTCTTGTCTCGAATGTACTTCCGAGGCCGTCTGCCCGGTCGCCAAAACCGTCGTATTCTCCACCCCACTCCCCAAGAAAGCCCAGGAACTCCCCGTCCTGAACCTGCGAGGTGTGAAATGACCCTGACCTCCAAACCCCTGGCCGCCGTTGTACTGGTCATCCTGTTCGGCGGCATCCTCTTCACCACTGCCATGGGCTGGTGGAAAACCGAAAGCACCAAAGAGGCCGCAAAGTTCACCACCGGTGAGTTTGCCGGGCAGGCCAACCCCGCCGACATCCGCGGCTCATACACCTTTGGCGATGTAGAAAAGAACTTCGGCATCTCCTCCAGCGTGCTTGCCCAGGCCTTTGGCGTGACCGACTCCAACCCGGCTGCCTTCCCGGTCAAAAATCTTGAAACCATTTATGCCGAAAGCGAACTGGAAGTTGGCACGGCCTCGGTACGCCTGTTCGTGGCCTTCTATAAAAACCTGCCTTTCGATTTGAGTACCGACATATACTTGCCGGAAAGCGCGGCGGCATTGCTTAAGGAACAGAATCTCACCCCCGAACAGGTTGCCTATCTCGAAACGCACATCACCCCGCCAGCCGCCGCCAGAGCAGACGCCCCGCAGCCTGCCTCCACGCCATCGGCGGATTCTCCCTCCACGCCTGCGCCCGCCGCTGAAGCGACTCATACCACCAGCGCGAGCGACCGCGCCATCAAAGGCAAAACCACCTTTGGCGAAATTTTGGCCTGGGGCGTGCCGCGCGAAGCCATCGAGACCATCATCGGCGGTCCGTTGCCGGCCCCCTCTGTAACGCCCAAAGATTACTGCCTGCAAAATGGACTGAGTTTCGAGGACATCAAAACCAAACTGCAAGCCGAAGCAGACAAACTCAAGTGACCTGTCGGGAGTTTTTACAGAAGTAAACCCACAGAAAATAATACAGCGTAAAGCAGTGCCAGTTGGGCCGTGCGCGCCAGGGTCTGGTTCAACGCGCGGCCCTCGGTTTGGGAAAACTCGCGGTAAATCGTGACGGCTTGCGGCAGGGAGAGCCAGGCCAACAGCACGCCTGGCGCAGTCAGGCGAACAGCCCACAGGCCGAGCGGCACAAGATACGCACCCAGCAGGCAGGTCAGATATTCGGTTAACATGGCTTCTCGCCCCAGCAAGACGGCCAGCGTGCGCTTGTTGGTCTTGCCGTCGGTCGGAATGTCACGCGTGTTGTTGACGACCAGGATGTTGACGATGAGCAATCCCATCGGGACGGAGACCCACCAAGCAATGGGGGTGACAGTTCCGGCCTGGGCGTAATACGTTCCACAGACGGCGGCCAGGCCAAACGACAGGAACACAAATACATCGCCCAGGGCGTTGTAACCATAAGGGAAGGGTCCGCCGGTGTAGGCCAGCGCTGCCGCGATGATGGCAATTCCCAGCACAAGCACCGGCCAACCGCGCAGGTAGATGAGATACAGGCCGAGCAAGGCCGCCAACCCGAAGATGACGACCAGTCCAAGCCGCATCTGGGCCGGGGAGACCTGTCCGGTTGCGGTGACGCGCGGCGGGCCGAGACGGTCGGGCGTATCGGCCCCGCGCTGGTGGTCAAACAGGTCGTTGGCAAAATTTGCACCGATTTGCATCAGCAAGGAGATAAGCAGGCAAGCCAGCGCGGTCAATGGTTGAAACGCGCCAGCGCGCCATGCCAGGGCGGTTGCCACCAGCACCGGCGCAGCGGCAGCCGGCAGGGTGCGCGGGCGGGCGGCTTGAACCCAGGTGGAGAGGGGGATGGAGGTTGTGTCGTTCATAGTGTAATGGCTGGATTCTACCAGCAGTGCAGGCAATACTCGCAAATTTTTGCCCAATGCTTGTATAATCCTGGTCATCGAACACAAAAGGATTAAACAATGATTTACAACCAATTCATGCGTTATGTTCTGGTTTTTGAAGCCGTTGTTCTCAATTTTGGCACTGGCTTGCTCTGCCTGGTGGCCCCGGCCATGTTTGTGGCGCAGTTTGCAACCGAAACGCTGCCCGCCGTACCGCTCGAACTGATTCGCTGGTACGGCGTTCTCTTGTGGGTTTTGACGTTCTTCGTCCTGCGCATTTTGCCTGCCAATGACAATCGTCTGCTCTCCCCGGCAGTAGAAGCCCTCCTGTTTGGTGACCTGGTTCACCTGGTTGCCATTTTCTTGTTCTACCAGGCGCGCCCGGAGTGGAATTTTTCGTTTGTCATCATGCTGTTTTTCACCCTCACGCTGGCCGTTTTGCGCTCGGTGTGGGTGTACCGCTATTATCGAAACTTGCTCTAACTTGCATGGAAAAGCTCGTCCACGACGCACTCCAGTTGTTTGGCATTTCGCTTTCGCCCCGGCAGGTTGCCCAACTGGCCGCTTACGAGCGTGAACTACTCGAGTGGAACCAAAAATTCAACCTGACCGCCATTCGGGATGTGGACGGAATCCGCGCCAAGCATTTTCTCGATTCGATGTCTTGCGCGCTGGCCTGGCGTGAGCAGATTCCCCGGCGGTTGGTGGATGTCGGAACGGGCGCGGGATTCCCCGGAATTGTTCTCAAAATCCTGTATCCTGGCATGAAACTCACCCTGGTCGAATCGGTGGGGAAAAAGGCCAATTTCTGCTCTCACATCGTTCAAACCCTCGGCCTGGAGAGCGTTGAAGTGTTGATCGCCCGCGCCGAGGACGCGGGACGCGACCCCAAACACCGCGAAAAATATGATTGGGCGGTGGCGCGCGCGGTTGCCAACCTGCCCGTGCTGGCCGAATACCTGTTGCCGCTGGTCAGGGTGGGTGGCGGCATGTTGGCGCAAAAAGGTGAAAGCGGCCCGGCAGAAGCGCAGGCCGCCGAACATGCCCTTAAGTTGCTTGGCGGCTGTATGCGCCAACTCATCTCCGTTGAACTGCCGGGCGTGGCCGAAGAGCGCTATCTTGTCATCGTCAATAAACCCGCCGCTACCCCGCCTGCCTATCCACGCAAGGTGGGCATCCCCGCCAAAAAACCCCTGGCATGAGCCGTTATCATCCCCTGCTCGTCCTGCTGCACTGGCTTTTGGCCCTGCTGATTTTCGCCGCGTTCCTGCTGGGCGTGTTTGCGCTGGCCGAAAAGCCCAATACGCCGGAAAAAATCATTCCGCTTGGCGTTCATATTGCGCTCGGAACGCTCACCCTGTTGCTGACGGTCATCCGTTTCATCGTCCGTCGGGTCACGCTCAAGCCGCTGCGCCGGGTTAAGAATCCGCTTTCCAAGCCCAAACCGCTTATTGTGACGATGGCCGAGCCGGTTCAATATCTTTTGTATCTGTTCACTTTTCTCATGTCGCTGACCGGTATCGGTCTAACGCTCCAGGCGGGTGTATTGACCGGTTCTGGAATCCAACTGCCTGCTGATTTTTACGCTTTCCCCCTGCGCACAGTGCATGGCGTGCTTTCTACCGGCTTGTTTGTGCTGATTGTGTTGCATTTGCTGACTTGGGTATATTTCCAGTTCCTCAAGGGTGAAAACGCGCTGGCGTGGATGTGGTTCAACCGGAAAAAACCGCCCGCGTGAACGGTTGCAGAAGGAAACCTGTGTTACATCGTCAGCGCTACAATCTCTCCGATGGTCAGCAGCGTGCCGAGGGCAATTTTCCAGGTCAGCGGTTCGCCGCCCAGCACCATCATCGTCAGGGCTTTTTTCTCGAAATAGCCGCCAATGCCCCAGGCCATGGCAGTCAACAGCGCAAGCAATTGTGGGGTCATCGTTTTTTTTCCGTTGTGTTACACAACGTATCGCGCATCGAATGCTGATGAAGCATAAACGTCTGGCGGTGGATGGGGGAATGTCCCAAAGTTTGAATGGCCGCGCGATGGAGCGTTGTTCCGTATCCCTTGTGCTTCGACAGGCTGTAGCCGGGGTACTGTTTATCGAGCCGTTCCATCTCTGAATCGCGTTCGGTTTTTGCCAGTACCGAGGCGCAGGCAATGCTCAGGGAATGGCGCTCCCCCTTGGGCAGCATGTGGTGCGGGTTTTTCAGCCCCGGCCAGGGCAGGTAATCCATCAGCAGGAAATCGGGCATCCGCGTGAGAGACTGGATGGCACGGGTGACGGCCAGCCGGGTGGCGGGCAGGATTCCGATGGAATCAATTTCATCGGCTGAGGCGGCCCCAACCGCCCAGGCCAGGGCAACTTCCTTGATTTTTAATGCCCAAACTCCCCGCTGAGGGGGAGTCATCTGTTTAGAATCGCGCACGCCGGATAAGGCCAGGCTGAGATGGGGAATGTTTGGGAGGATGACCACCCCTGCCATCACGGGGCCTGCCAGGGCGCCGCGCCCAGCTTCGTCCACTCCCCCGATGAATTGGATACCGTTGGCCCACAATTCGCGTTCCAGGTGCAGGCCGGGCGCGTCAATCATATCGTCCTGTATGCCCGTTGCGGCGGATGGTGAGCAGGTCCACAAACATGCGCCACGAATCGCGCACCACGCTGACTTTGGAATCGGGGTTGAAGTACCAGGGGATGGGGATTTCGAGAATGGGAATGCCTCGCCGGCTGGCAATGTAGAGCAGTTCTACGTCGAAAGACCAGCCCATCAACGTTTGGCGGCGGAACAAGTCTTCGGCCACGTCGGCGCGGAACATTTTGAAGCCGCATTGGGTGTCATTGAGCGCGGGTAGCACCAACGCGCGGATGAAGGCATTGAAGACGCGCCCGGTCAGGTGTCGGTAAGCCGGTTCATTGTAGCGCACCGCGCCAGGGGCTTCGCGCGAGGCAATTGCAATTGGAACATCGATAGCGGGGGGGATGAAGCGCAGGACTTCTTCGATGGGCATGGAGAGGTCGGCATCGGCGAAGAAACGATACGCGCCGCTGGCCGCCAGCATCCCTTTTTGCACGGCGCGCCCTTTGCCGGGCAGGTCTTCAGGCAGGATGCGCACATTTGCGTGCTGCGCGGCAACAGCGGAGGCAACTTTCAGTGAGCGGTCGGTGCTGGCGTTGATAACGACAATGGTTTCTGTTAAGAAATCGCGGGTTTGGACAAAACGCACCACCTGCTCCAGGGTTTGGGGCAGGCGGCGTTCTTCGTTTCGCGCGGGGATGATGATGCTCAGGAAAGGTTTGGTCATGCAAATTGAATCCAACCGATGGAGTAAAAATAGTAACCGGCAAAGGCGAGCAGCCCGCACAGCCAGCATAAGAATAAAGCGATGACAATGCCCAGTTGAGCAGGTGTTAAGCCGAAGATTTTTTTGCGCTTTGGTTTTTTGGCTTTTTTAGGATGGGCTGTCTCCGCTGGCACCGGGGGGCGCGCGGCGCTAAAGGGTTCGGCACCGGCTTCTTCAGGTGCGGCTGATTCAGATTCTTCGTTGAACGAAAAATCGAGCGTACCGTTGCCACCCTCTTCAGGCAGGAAGACGGCTCCGCCCAGTGCTACTTCTTGTTGCGCTTCGGCCTGTCGGCTTTTGCCAGTGAGCAAAATGCTTTCCAGGTTAGCGATGGCGTTTATATCGAAGATGGGGCGAGATTGAATCAGGTTGAGAGCAAAGCGGTCAATGGCGTCGCTCATCACAACCCGCACCGCCGGGCGGGTCGAGTCGATGTGCAGGTGGGGGTCGGCGGACATAACCACCGGTTCGACCTGGAAGCCTTTTTGGTCAAGCCGGTCGAAATAGACCTGCAAAACTTTAGACATGGTGATGGCGCGTTTGACCTGGTTGATTCGGGCTGGCACGAAGGTTTCACCGACCAGAGTTCCCCATTCGTCTTCGCGTGCCATGTACACGCCGCGTTCGTGTAGGGCGTTAATCAGGTAAACGCCGGGCGGCCCAACGAGGACGAGTGGCAGGTCAATATCGGTTTCTGGCAGCGTAATGTTCTGGAACAAAACAAATTGCCCGCCTAATTGCCGCCCCAGGGTGGCTGCAATCGCATCTTGCACCGTGACGCGGTTATACCACGACATACCGTATTTCAACATGCCTTGCACACGGTTGATGAGGTTGATTTCGCCGCTTTCGGAGCGATAGGGGGTCTTGTCAATGTGTTTCATGAGATGGTCTCCGCTCAAAGTCCCGGTTGGGGTTAGAACACGGGAGTTGTATCCAGGAAGTCATGGTCTGTGCCGGGTTGGGTGGTGATGAACTCCCCTGCCAGCACAACGCTGGCTCCGGTGTCGAACATGCCTCCCAGGTTGGGTTTGCGCTGGCCGATGACAAATTTTTTACCCTGCTTTAGCCGCTCCACCAGTTCGGCGCGCTTAAGCAGGACATGGTCAGAAAAGGCACTTCCCCGGCGTTGGTAAGCCCGCACGAACTCAATGTTTCCATTGGGGGCATAACGGACGGCTTCAATAACACCGTCGAACCTGATTGGCATGAAGAGAACCTCCGTTGTGAAGTGGAAATAATTGTACATCTATTTTATTCGAAATGAATAACATTACCGCTCTAAAATAAACGTCCCGACGGTTATCGGAACGTGGGGAACACAGCGAAGATGGAGAGGCGTTGTTCAAAGATGGTTTAATAATCAATGGCGCTCAGGTTTTTGAGTTTGTCCCAGCGGTGATGGGCGGTAATTTCGCGGATGGTGCCGGTTAGTCCGCGTACCACCAGCGAATCGGTGAGGGCCCCGTTTGGAATGTATTTGACGCCTTTCAACAATTCGCCATTGGTGATGCCGGTGGCCGCAAAAAAGACATCATCTGAAGAAACCAGGTCATTCATGGTCAGAACTTTGTTGAAATCATAGCCTTGTTCTTCGCCGCGGCGTTTTTCATCTTCGTTGCGGGCATAGAGTTTGCCCTGAATTTCTCCATCCATGGCGCGCAAGGCGCAGGCCGAGATAACGCCTTCGGGCGTGCCGCCAATGCCAAACAGGGCGTCTATGCCTGAATCGCCCCAACTGGTCATCAGCGCGCCGGCCACGTCCCCATCAGGAATCAGACGGATGCGCACGCCGGCCCGGCGCATTTCGGCCACCATTTCTTGGTGACGGGGCCGGTCGAGAATAACGCAGGTCAGGTCTTCGAGCCGTTTGCTTTTGGCTTTGGCAATTGCCTTCAGGTTGTCGGTAATGGGGCGTTCAATGTCAATCACCCCTTTGGCTTCGGGGCCGACGGCTAATTTGTTCATATATAAGAAGGGGCCGGGGTTAAACATGGTGCCGCGTGGGGCAATGGCGACGATGGCGATGGAGTTGAGATTACCGTTGGCGAGGGGGCGCGTGCCGTCAATGGGGTCAACGGCAATATCCACCTGTGGGCCATCATCACCTGTGCCAACCTCTTCACCGTTGAAGAGCATGGGGGCCTCGTCTTTTTCCCCTTCGCCAATCACCACCACGCCTTTCATGACGATGCTATTAAGCACCAGGCGCATGGCGTCTACGGCGGCTTTGTCGGCGGCAATTTTATCGCCGCGCCCCATCATGCGTCCGGCAGCCAGGGCAGCAGATTCGGTCACCCGCACCAGTTCCAGGGCCAGGTTGCGGGTTGGTACGCGCGAGGTCATGGTTTTTTCCATTCGTCTCTCCCTTTGAAAAAAATAAGGTGACGCTATCTGGCGTCACCCAATGAACAATTTGACGAAGTAGTAGCCCAACACCGCGCCCCATAGCCATGAGTCGATGCGGTCGAAGGCCCCCCCATGACCAGGCAGGAGATTGCCAGAGTCTTTCAGGCCTGCCTGGCGTTTGAGCATGCTTACGCCCAGGTCGCCAAAGGGGGTGAGCAGCCCGATGACCAGCCCAAACATGCCTCCTTGCCAGGTGGACAGGCGCAGTGGTCCCCAGGTGGAAAATGCGTAGGCAAAAAAACCGCCCATCAGTACGCTGGTAAATACCCCAGCGGCGAAACCCTCCCATGATTTTTTGGGGCTCAAGCGCGGGGCCATGCGGTGTTTGCCATAGGCTGCGCCCAACATGAACGCGCCGGTATCTGCCGCCCAAATGGTTGGCAGGATGAACAAAAACCACCAGATTCCATGGCTGAGCATGCGAATATCGAGCAGGTAACTGCCCACCCAGCCGAGGTAGACCAAGCCGCCTGCGCCGATGGCAAAATCGGTGCCGGCCTGGTCGCGTCCGCGTTCATAATCAACCAGGTGGAAAATCATCAACACCAGGATAGAAACCGCCAGGGCGGGCGTGGCGTAGGTTGGGAAAAAATACCGTGTGGCGGTGATAACAATCACTCCCATCACCACTGGCCAGCGCGCGGGGCGCGCGCCGCAGCCAATGGCAATATTTACATATTCCCAGCTTGCGGCAATCACAAAAAAACCAAAAAAGATGTAATATGGAATACCCCCCAACAGCAACGCAGGAAACCCGATTGCCAGCAGAGCCAGCGCCGAGAGTACCCGCTTACGCATGGCTTTCCTCGTATTCTGCTGAAGTCACCCTGCCATATCGCCGGTCGCGCCTGGCAAATTCCTCCAGCGCCTTGCGGAATTCTTCTTTGCCAAAATCGGGCCAGTAGGTTGGCGTTACGTACCATTCTGAATAGGCCGCCTGCCAGATGAGAAAGTTGCTGATGCGCAGTTCGCCTGATGTGCGAATAATCAGGTCGGGGTCAGGCGTTCCGGCGGTATACATGTAGCGGCTCACCAACTCAGGGGTGACCTTTTCCGCTGCCACGCCATCGCGGATAATTTGCTGGATGGCATGGACAATTTCATCGCGCCCGCCGTAGTTGAAGGCGATGTTGATAATCAGGCGCTCATTGTGGCGGGTCATTTCAATCGCGTGCAACACCTTTTCTTGCAGGAAAGCCGGCAGGCGTTCCAGTTGCCCAATGTGGCGCAACTGTACTCCTTGCTCGCTCAGTTCTGTCAGTTCGCGGTCAATCACATCTTCGAGAATGCGCATCAGGCCGGTCACTTCTTCCTGCGGGCGGCCCCAGTTTTCGGTGGAGAAGGCGTAAATGGTCAGGTATTTAACGCCAAATTCGACGCAGGCTTTGATGATGCGCCGCAGGTTTTCGGTGCCGGCCTTGTGACCTGCCAGGCGAGGCAATCCGCGCTTCAAAGCCCAGCGGCCGTTTCCGTCCATGATAATGGCAACGTGGCTGGGAAGTTTCCCGGCAATTGGAGGCTGGCTTGTGCTCATGGGGTCATGGAAGTTACACTTCCATAATCTCCTTTTCTTTGTTCTGACCGATTTTTTCGATTTCACCAATCAGGCGGTCAACAATTTTTTGCAGTTCTTCCTCACCGCGCTTGCGGTCATCTTCTGAGATGAGTTTTTCATTCTCGAAATCTTTCATGTCTTTGATGGCATCGCGGCGGATGTTGCGCAGCGCGACCCGCGCTTCTTCCAGGCGATGGTTGACGTGCTTGACCAAGTCTCGGCGGCGCTCTTCGTTAAGCGGCGGCAGGTTCAGGCGAATGGCAATCCCATCGTTATTGGGCGTCAGGCCCAGGTCGGAGCCCAAAATGGCGCGTTCGATGGCTTTGAGGCTGCTTTTGTCGAAAGGTTTAATCAATAATGTGCGTGGTTCGGGAACGCTGATGGACGCCAGTTGAATGAGTGGCGTGGGCGCTCCATAATATTCCACCAGAATCTTTTCGACCAGCCCTGGGTGGGCGCGCCCGGTTCGTATGGCGCTCAAATCCTCTTGCAAAACGCTAATGGACTTGTGCATGTGCGATTCGGCTTCTTTGAGAAGTTCTTTAATCACCGCGACCTCCTGGGTTTGTGAGAAAGATGGATTTCATTGCAAGGATACACTAAAAATTGAAATTTTGCCACTGCCTGCCCAACAATTCCAAATCTGAAGCCAATTTGTTGCGCTCATCGGCCCGGTTGGGGATTAAAATTCTCTCTTAATTGTCAGGCCGCCAAAGGAAACAACCGTCCTGAAGGCTTTTTCGACCACCTTCGGGACGGTTGTTTCTGCCGCGCGTCAGGTTGTGGAATCAAATCCGCTTTACTGGTTGATCGGCGGAACTTTCCCCAAGTCCCCGCCCAGCACGATGGAATTGAACGGAACCCAACAGGCGGATGCGTTCAGTTTTTCTGGGTTTTGGATGGAAACCCAGGCCTGGTCGCTGGAAATGCCTTTCAGCAAGACAGTCGCCCCGGCCCGGAACAAGGCCACCGCTGCCCCGCTCTCGGACGGCGTATTTCGACAGGCGGTCTCCACTCGCGCTGTTGCCGTTGGGACATCGGGCAGTGGGAAGCAGTGTCCGCTGTTTGGAATGACACTATGGTTGGGATTCGCCACCAGCGCGCATAGCTGCGAGGCGTTTTGCGGGCGGTCGGCTGGCCGGTAGCCCGTGAACGGGCGCGGCCCGCCATAGATTTTCCAGGGTCCCTTTCCGGGCGCCCCGGCCTGGTCAAACGGCACGGTATTGAAGAAAAAATGAACGTGTGCGCCGGGCAGGGTTTCGGTGTACTCGAAGGTCTCATATTCCACAACATATTGATTTTGCGCATTGATGGTAATTTTGTGGATGCGCACGAATTTTTGCCCCGGGGGAATGACCAGCGGCGGCGGTTCGGGCAGTGTTTCGGTTTTCTGGTCAGGGTTAATCACGGGTAGAGTGTCTGCAATCTCGGCCCGGTTATTGACCGAGAAATGAATCCAGCACAAATCATCAGGGTTGCTCACGGAATGAGAGACCAGCCATTCAGAATCGGCGCTGCGCCCCTGGAGTGAAACCTCCTCGCCAACCTGGAAAACCCCCTGAATATCACTGCCCATATCAGGCGCGGAAAAACACTCAATTTCCTGGCGGACGACCGCGCGCGCGGGGCCTGTGAGCGAGAAGAAATCGAACTCGGCGCGAATCTCGCCCGGCGATTGCGCAGCCACCAGGCCGACCCGAGGCTTCGAAAAGTCGCGTTCATGCGTTCCAACCAGAATCCAGGTATAGCCGTCATTACTGAAATAGGCGGAATATAGATTGCCTGTTTTTTTCAGGCGCAGGTAAACCTGGTCTCCCCAGGTTTTTTTGGCAAAACTGCCGTTTTCGGGGTTGGAATTGTTCCAATTGTCGAAATAAAGCCCGTCCCCAATGCAAATCCCAGGCGAATTGCAATAGCCGCGCCCGAATTGCAGGGCGTTGCCTTTTCCCTCGAAGACAACCAGCCCGGCGAACTGATAATTCGACTGTGGCGAGAAGCGCAACCGGGTGCTGATTTCGAAATCTCCATCCGGCGTGTCGCGTAACAGCAGGTTGGTGGGGATACCGTCAATGCTGAAACTGGTCCCTGACGCGCTAATTTGGAGCACGCCTGGTTGGTTGGAAAGACTCCATTTCGACGGGTCTTCGGCTTCCCATTTCCACCCTTCCGCCAATTGGTTTTCAAACTCATCGTTGAAGAAACTGCCAGTGAAAATTTCCAGGGCTGCCACCGGCGCAATGGCAGTTGGCGCGATAACTTCGGGCGCAGAGGTGGCCGTCGCAGGGACGGTTGCCATTGGCGCACTAGTTGGAACGGGCGCGGTCAGGTTATTCCTGATGAGGTTGATTCCCAGCGCAATGACCGCAATTCCGACCAGGCCGAATCCTACCATCCCGGCTCCGGCTATCGCCCAGATGGGCAGTCCCTTCCTGGCAGGCTGGATTTGCGGTTGCGCAACCGACTTATATGACGGCTGGGAAGGCGGCGTGTAACTGACCGGGGCCGCAACCGGTGGCGTGGAGGGGGGACGCGAGGGCGGCTTCGAGACCGGCTCCAGCACCGTTGGCAGGTTGGAATGGGGCGAAGGCGGCGCGGAATGGGCTTGTAAAGCCGGCGAAGGGGGCGAGGTGGGCGCGGGTGTGACCGCAAAAGTGTACGGAATCGCTTCTTGGACAGCGTGGATAAACTCCTCGGTCGTCTGGTAGCGGTCTTCGGGGCGCTTGGCGAGTGATTTCAGCAGCACCATCTCCAGCGCCTCGGGCAAATCGGACGCAAAGTTTCGGGCTGGAGGCAGGGGGTCCTGAATGTGTTTGAACACAATCGCAATCGGCGTTTCGGCGGAATACGGCACGCGCCCCGTCACCATCTCGTACAAGATGACCCCCAGCGAGTAGATGTCACTGCGGGCATCCACTCCCCCCCCTGTGCCTTGTTCGGGCGACATGTAAGCGGGGGTCCCCATAATGGCCCCGGAGGAAGTCAGCATGGAGGTCGCCTCCGACATGCGCGCCAGGCCAAAATCGGTCAGCAGGCAGTTGCCGCGCTCGTCAATCAGCACATTGCTGGGTTTCACGTCGCGGTGAATCATACCGCGCGCGTGGGCATAACCGAGGGCGTCGGCAATCTGGGTGATAATGCGCCGGATTTCGGAATAATTGACGCGCCGCACCTTCAGCAGGTCGGCCAGCGTGCCGCTCTGCACATAAGGCATCACAATGTATGTGAAACCCTCCGCTTCGCCGTAATCGAAGACCGGCAAGATGTGCGGGTGCTGCAACTGCGCCAGCAGCCGCGCCTCGCGCCGAAAGCGCGCGATGAACTCCTCCGATTGCGCCATTTGGCGCGGTAAGACCTTGAGCGCCACATGCCGCTCCATGGAGGGCTGGTACGCCTTGTAAACTGCCGCCATGCCCCCTTCGCCCAGCGGCGCCACAATCTGGTATGGGCCGAATTGCCTGCCGGTCAAGTTTTCCATTTTCAACCGCCTCTTCAATTTGACATTATTTATCCAGTATAGCATGTATTCGCGGTCTCTTTATCCACTTTTTGGAGGATTGCTTAAAATCGCCTTATAATCGCACCATGACCTTCGCCCGTGTTGCCGTCAACCTGCCCGCCGTCTCTGGCGAATTCGACTACGCCCTGCCGCCAGGGATGGCAGTGGGGCCGGGGCAGTTGGTCAGCGTGCCGTTTGGGGCGCAGACCGTGCAAGGGGTGGTGTTCGATTTGATAGATGTCCCCTCGGTTCCGAATCCGAAACCCCTCCTGAACATTCTCGACCCCTTGCCGGTGTTGACCGGGCCGCAGCTGGCCTTTGCGCGCCAACTGGCCGAGTCTACGCTCAATCCGCTTTCGGCGGTCATCGGCTTGTTCCTGCCGAGTGGTTTAAGCCAGCAGGCTGATACGCTCTACACGCTCTTACGCGCCCCTGCTGCAGCGGATGGAAAGATTGAAAAACGGCTGTTCGACCTGTTTGCGCAGCGCAACCCCCTGCGCGGACGGCAAATTGACCGGCATTTTGGCCCGCTGGAATGGCGCAAGACTGCCGAAGCGCTCGTCCGGCGCGGAATTTTGATCAAACAGGCCGTTTTGCCGCCGCCTTCGGTGCGCCCCAAATACGTCCGCATGGCGCAACTGGCCGTTGCGCCCGAAGTGGCTGAAGCCGAACTGCCCCACCTGGGCAAAACCGCCGAAACCCTCCAGCGGCGCGGCGCGGCCCTGCGTTTCTTGCTCCGCGAGCCAGACGCGGTGGCCGTCACCTGGGTCTACGCCGAATCGGGCTGCACCCTGGCCGATTTGCAAGAACTGGAGGAGCGCGGGCTGATTCGCCTGTTTGAGAGCGAAATCTGGCGCGACCCGCTGGGCAAACTGACCTATCGGGAGTTGGGAATTGGCAGCCAGAACGTGGTTCTCACGGGCGAGCAGGAAGCGGCCCTGGCCCAAATTTTGCAAGCCATTCAACACCCCATCACCCAATCACAAAATCAACCCTTTTTGCTGCACGGCATCACCGGCTCTGGCAAGACTGAGCTCTACCTGCGCGCCGCTGCCGAAACGATTCGGCGCGGACGCGAGGTGATTGTCCTCGTGCCAGAGATTGCCCTCACGCCCCAAATGGTGCGCCGTTTTCTCAACCGCTTTCCCGGCCAGGTGGGGCTGGTCCACTCGCGCCTGTCGGAGGGCGAGCGTTACGATACCTGGCGGCGCGCCCGGGCCGGCTTGCTCAAACTGGTCATCGGGCCGCGCTCGGCGCTCTTTTCGCCGCTGCCCAACCTGGGGCTGATTGTGGTGGATGAGTGCCACGATGGTTCGTACTACCAGTCCGAGCCGCCATTTTACTCGGCGGTTCGGGCAGCGGAAATCTATGGCAAACTGTGCGGCGCGGTAACGGTGCTGGGCAGCGCCACCCCGCCCGTCGAAACGCGATACCGCGCTTACCCCCCTCTCCCATCGGGAGACCCCCTGACGGGGGCAGGGGGGCAGGGGGGCAGGGGAATTCGCCTGCTGGAACTCAAAGAGCGTGCAGCCAATCTTGGGGCGGCAGATAGCCTCGAAGGTGGTTTGCCTCCCGTCTCCATCGTGGATATGCGCGAGGAACTCAAAACCGGCAACCGGGGCATTTTCAGCCGCGAACTCTCCGAAGCGATTGCCGAGGTGCTGGAGCGCGGCGAACAGGCCATCCTCTACCTGAACCGGCGCGGCACGGCCACCTACGTTTTTTGCCGCGATTGTGGGCATGTGTTGAAATGTCCGCATTGCGAAACGCCGCTTACCTGGCACGCCGATTCAAGCAATTTGCAGTGTCACCAATGCGGGTATTCACGCAAAATGCCTGCCGCCTGCCCGGCCTGCGGCAGCAGGAACATCCGCGCCTATGGGCTGGGCAGCGAAAAAGTTGAAACCGAGGCGGCGGCCATGTTTCCGCAGGCGCGCGTTCTGCGCTGGGATTGGGAAACCACCCGCGAGAAGGACGCCCACGAAATCATTCTGACTCATTTTGCCAACCATCAGGCCGATATTCTGGTTGGCACGCAAATGCTCGCCAAGGGGCTCGATTTGCCGCTTGTGACGCTGGTTGGGATTGTGCTGGCCGATGTGGGCCTGAACCTACCCGACCCATTTGCCGGTGAACGCGCTTTTCAACTGCTAACGCAAGTGGCCGGGCGGGCGGGGCGTTCGGCGCGCGGCGGCAAAGTCGTTTTGCAGACTTTTATGCCCGAACACCCGCTCATTCAGGCCGCGGCCCGGCACGATTACGCCGGGTTTTACCGCATGGAAATTGAAAACCGCCGCCTGCTGCGTTACCCGCCATTTTCGCATTTGCTGCGGCTGGAATACCGTCACCGCGACCCGGCCCAAGCCGAGCGTGAAGCGCGCGCCCTGGCGCACAGGCTGGCGGCGCTCCTCGAAACCGAACAACGGATTCAGACCGACCTGATTGGCCCCGCGCCCTGTTTTTTTGCCAAAATCAACGACATTCACCGCTGGCAGGTCATCTTGCGCGGCCCAGAACCGCTCTCGCTGGTGCGGAATTTGCCTGGTCTGGGCGATTGGCGTGTTGAAGTGGACCCGCAGAGTTTGCTATAATCTTTTTGTTCAGGAGAATGCCATGGAATCCCTTTTCACCACTCTGGGCGGAAACGTAAATCTGCTCGACCCGCAAGCGTTTGCCCTTAACCGCGCCGGACAAATTTCAGAAGCCCAAAGCCAGCGTTTGAACCGTGCCATTGCCTGGAATCAGGGCTGTGTAACGCTCATCTTCCTGCCCATTTCGATTCTGCTTGGCATCATGGCCCTGGGCGCTTTGTTGGCCGATGAGTTTCGCCTCAACATGCTCCTTCCGGCGGTCTGTTTTGGCGGGGTTGCTTTGCTTTTTATCGTGATTTCTCTTGCCGGGGTATGGAATATGTTCAGCGGCTGGCAGAAAGTGAGCCGTGACCGCCAAAACAACGCCATCCGCCAGGCGCAGGGGCGGGTTTCTTTTGATAAAAACGGTTACTTCTTCGAGGCTGATGGCCGCCATCTCAAGTTTACCTCTCCCGACCTCACCGGGGGGTTGCTTCCGGGCGGGGTGTATCGCGTCTTTTATCTGCAGGAGAGCGGCCTGCTGCTCTCTGCCGAGGAAGTTTTTCCGCCCAGCCCGGCCCAGGTGCGCGCGGCGCTGACTGAGATTCTGGCGCAGGCCAACGGTTTCACGCTCGATGACCTGGCGGCCAACCGCAATGGTGAAGTGACCCTCGCCCAACGCATGAAACCGCTCGGCCAGGTCATCGGCGGGGCTGTTTTTGGCCTGATGGCGCTGGCGTTTGGCGGCCTGTTCTTTTTGCAGGTCATCCCCAACGTCGAGACGGGCGAGGCCCTGCCCGCCCTGCTCATCCCGGCTCTGGTGTTTGGGGTTTTCGCCCTGGTCGGTGGTTGGATGGTCGTTGGCGGTCTGCTCGATATAGCGATTTCCTCCCTTGAGCAGGCCCAAGGCGCGGGCCGCAAAGAAAAACGCACCAGCGGCAGCAGAAGCCGCTCCACCCGCTATTACTACGTCATAGATGGCAAAAGTTTCCAGGTCACGCGCCGAGCCTATGCCGCCCTGCTCGAAGGCCTGGACTACCGCATCTACTACCTGCCGCGCACCAAAAAACTGGTCTCGATTGAGCCGGTGGATGTCACCACCCAGGCGGGGCAGTATTCTCTTTAATCTTTTCAGGAAATTCACATGCAGCCTTTCCCCACTCCCTCTCCCCGCCGCCTGTTCCTCTCTTGGGACGATGTGGACCGTCTCATTGATAAACTTGTGCCGCAGTTTCGGCGCGAATTTGAAGCCATGGTGCTGATTACGCGCGGGGGCATCATTCCGGGCGGGTTACTGGCCGAAGCGATGGGCATTACCCACGTTCTCACTGCCGCTGTGGATTTTCCCTTTGAGGCCAGCCGTGACCAACGACTGATGGCCTGGCCGCAGTTCATTCAGTTTCCCGCCGAGGACAAACTGACCGGGCGTGCCACGTTGATTGTGGACGATGTGTGGGGTTCGGGGCGGACGATTACCGCCGTCAAGAATCGCGTTTCGGCGGCGGGCAGCTTTCCCGAAACCTGCGTTTTGCACTTCAACCCCTACCGCAGCCTGTTTGGCTCGGCCCGCCCCGATTACTTTGCCGATGTGACCGATGCGCGCGTCATCTATCCCTGGGAAGTGGCGCGCGGCGGCAAGTCGGAATTTCTTCCGACCCAACCGTAAGCCGTAAGCCGGAATTTATTCCGGCTCATTCCGGCTCATTCCGGCTCGCTCCCGCCTATGACCGACTTCTACCGCCGCAAACTGCCGCACTGGATTCCCTCCGGCGCGGCATTCTTTATCACCTTTCGGCTGGCAGATTCGCTCCCCGTTCAGGTCATGCAGCAACTCCAGGCCTGGCGCGAGCGTGAGCGTCAAAAAATTCAGTCCCGTAATTCAGACAAATCGCAAGGTCAGGAACTCTATAACCTCGATAAGAAATACTTCGGCTATTTCGATTCCTGGCTGGACCGTTGCCTGGAAAACAGCCCCCGCTGGCTGGCGGATGAAAAAGCGGCCCAAATCGTTGCGAATGAACTCCATGCCCTCGATGGGGAACGCTATCGCCTGGTTGCCTACTCCATCTTGTCCAACCATGTTCATCTTGCCATAGATACAGACGAATATCGCTTTGAACCTGTCCATCAAGGCGTTACTGCGCCTTACCCATTGACCGATACGCTCAAACGCCTGAAGGGTCGGACGGCGCGTTTTTGCAACCTGGCGCTTGGCCGCAGTGGGGCATTCTGGCACGCGGAGAGTTATGACCACGTCATCCGCAATGCGCAGGAATATGAGCGGATCATTTGGTACATCCTCAATAACCCGGTCAAGGCGGGGCTGGCCGAGAAGTGGGAGGACTGGAAATTTTCGTATGTGGCGTAAGCCATAAGCCGGAATGAATTCCGGCTTACCGATGGCGTCGGAATGAATTCCGGCTTACAGCAGATTCTCCCTCACCAGCAACTCTGCATTGTAAATTGAGCCGCCCGCCGCGCCGCGAATGGTGTTGTGCGACAAGACCACAAATTTCAGCGTCAGCAGCAGGTCGGGGCGGATGCGCCCGACGACGGTGGTCATCCCTTTGCCGGTCATCCGGTCGAGGCGCGGCTGGGGCCGGTCGGCCTCCTCGCGCACCACGATGACGGGATTCGGCGCGGAGGGCAGGTTGCGGGCTATTTCTGGAGCCTGGTAAGCGCGCAGGACGCGCATTGCATCTTCCGGCCCGGCAGGTTGGGCGAGTTCCACGCTGGCGCACACGGTATGCCCATCTAGCACGGCCACCCGGTTGGTGTGGGCGGAAATCTGAACATCCGATAGCGTGATAGCGGTTGCGTCCAGCCGCCCCAGCATTTTGCGCGGCTCCCATTCCACTTTTTCCTCCTCGCCGTTGATGTTGGGGATGACGTTATCGAGGATATCGAGCGAGGACACGCCCGGATAGCCCGCCCCCGAAAGGGCTTGCAGCGAGACGACGAAGGCGCGCTTCAGGCCAAAGGCGTCATCCAGCGCCTTGAGCGCCACCGTCAGCCCGGTGCTGGTGCAGTTGGGGTTGGTGAGAATGCACCCGCTCCAGCCGCGCGCCAGCCGTTGGTGGCGCACCAGGTGAATGTGGTCGGCGTTGACTTCGGGCAATAAGAGCGGCACGTCGCTTTCTGCGCGGTAGGACGAGGCGTTGGAGCAGACAGCCAACCCGGCGGCGGCGAACTCCGGTTCGAGGGGTTTGGCCTGTTCCGAGGGCAGGGCCGAAAAGACGATTTTTACATCGGGCATGGCCTGCGGGCTGCACGGGAGCAACGTCATCTCGCGCGCCCAGGCGGGCATGGGGTCAGAGAGAATCCAGCGGCAGGCCTGGGCGTAGGGCTTGCCCTCCGAGCGGTCGCTGGCGGCCAGGGCAGTGACCTTGAAGAGGGGGTGGTTATCAAGCAGGGAGACGAAGCGTTGGCCGACCGAGCCGGTGGCGCCGAGGACAGCAACGGGGATTTGAGACATGATGAACTCCATAGGTTGGGATGAGTGATGTTGCGGGTGGGTTTAGCGTACAATCAGTTCATGCAGGGCTTTGACGGCCTTTTCGGTTTCTGCCGAATCCACCACCATGCTGATAGAGACATCCGATGAGCCGTGCGCAATGGCAAGCACGTTGATTTCGGCCTTGCCGAGTTGGGTGAAAATTTGCCCGGCCACGCCGGGGGTCTGGCGCGTGCCATGCCCCACAACGGTGATGATGGAGACATCCTCGCTTGCCCAAACCCGGTCAATATCGCGCTGGGCAATTTCGGCAGAGAAGGTTTTTTCCAGCGCGTTTAGCACGGCGGGGGAGGCTTCGGACGGGATGGAAAAACAGATGGATTGCTCGGAAGAGGCCTGCGTGATGAGCGGGACACTGGTGCCGGTGGATGCGACTGCGGCAAAGGCCCGCGCTGCCACGCCTGGCACACCCAACATGCCACGCCCCTCAATGGTGATTAACCGCTGTTGGCGGATGGCGGTGACGGCTTTGATGACGCGCTCTCCCTTTTGGGGTTTGGGGCCGCTTTTTCCATTCGAAACCAGCCGTGTGCCAGGGTGCGCCGGGTTGAAGGTGTTGCAGATGCGCAGGCCAATGCCCGCTTCGACGACGGGGCGGATGGTTTTGGGGTGCAGCACTTTCGCGCCAAAGTAGGCCAGTTCGGCGATTTCGCTGTACGAAATTTGCGGCAGGGTTTGGGCTTCGGCAACCAGGCGCGGGTCGGCGGTCATCACGCCATCCACATCAGTCCAAATCCACACGTCATCGGCGGGAAGCACGGCCCCAATGATTCCGGCGGAGTAGTCGCTGCCGCCGCGCCCCAGGGTGGTGACGAGTCCTTCACGGGTGGCTCCCAGGAAGCCGGTGATGACCGGGGTGAGGCCCGCTTCGAGGAGCGGAAGCAGGATGCGGCGGGTCTGTGCGGTTGTCAGGGGAAAATCGGGATGGGCGCTCTGAAAGTGGTCATCGGTGACAATCAGTTCGGTGGCTTCCACAGATTTCGATGCTACGCCGGCGCTTTCGAGGGCGGCGGCCAGCAGGCGCGCGCTCATCCGTTCGCCGAGCGAGGCCACCGCGTCCAGGGCGCGCGGGGTGGCCTCTCCCAACACCGAAATGGCGTGACACAGTTCCACAAAGGAACGCACCAGCCCGCCAATTTCGTCCATGACGGCGGCGCGGCGGGCTTCGTTGGGAATCAGCGAGGCGGCGATGGTTTGGTGATTGGCGAGCAGGGTTTGTTCGGCGCCGGGTAAGTGTGCAGTTTTGCCCTGCGCGGCGCGGGCGGCGCTTTCTAACAGCAGGTTGGTGACACCCGAAAGCGCGGAGGTGATGACGACCACGCGCGGCCAGTTGGCGCGGGCTTCTTTCACAATCTGGGCGGCCCCAGCCATCGCTTTGGCTGACCCAACCGAAGTGCCGCCAAATTTCATGACGAGGGTGGGGGACGGTCCCCGGAGTGGTGCGGAGTGGGATAAGTTCTTGGGCATTTCTCTCTCCTTGGGATAATAAAAACGCCCCGCGTTTCCGCAGGGCGTTGTGTGGACAGGTAGGCTCTCGGCCTGGTTCATCCAAACACCAAAACCCCGCGGGTTCGCCGGGGAGGAGTGGTCATGGACATGGTCTTGGAGTAGGCCGGGTTCATATTGGGCGCAGTTATATCACTGCGAGGGGCATCCGTCAAGCGCCAGCGATTACCCCAGATGGCTTTTTCGTGTTTGCTTGCGGCACCTGGTTTAACAGGGTCGGCAGGATAAAAGGATGAGTTATCTGCAAAACGCCCTATTGAACCGCAAAGACGCCAGGCACGCGAAGGAAAAATAAGGGCGAATCTTTCGTCTTTGCAGTGAAATCATGATTTTTGCAGTGGAGTCAAGGATGTTTTCCCCCCGCTTTCTGTGCGGCTCATCCTTAAGTCCTTCCATCCTGTTTGTTTTTAAGACTTTGAGAAGGCCATAATTACCCCAGCAACTTCAGCGCTTTCCCCGCCAGTTCGAGCACGGGGGCGCCGATTTCGCCCACGTTCTTCGCCGCGGCTTTCAGCCCTTCGATGCTGACGCTGTACCACTCTTTCCGCGGTTTGGGCTTTGCCAGTTCTTCCTGCAGACGCTGAAGGTCTTCGCGGGCTTCGGCGGCTTGCTCGGCGGGGAGGTGTTTTGCCATTTCTTCCACTGCCGCCGTCAGTTGCGCCAGCAGGGGGGCAAGTTCGGGGTTGGAGGGAGTGTTGAAACTGCGCTGGATGGTCTGCCGTACCTGATTGCCCTCGCCAATGGTCAAGGCGCTGCCGCTCATATCGCCATGAATTTCGATGTGGATGGATTTTTCCTTTTCCTCGCTCATCCTTCTTTCCTCCTCGGGGAATAGCCGCTTTCGCTCTTCGCGCCGCGCTTCGGGGGTGACAAAGCCGTTCAGTACGTCGCTCACGTTCAGACGGATGACGCGGTCCTGCCACGTAGGGCGAATTTCCAATTCGCCTTCTCGCTCGCGGATCAGCAGGTCACGGTAGGAAAGCCGCAGGCCGGGGTATTGCGGCGGGTAGAGAAATTCCCGCAGCCCGAAGCCATCCTTGCCTTTGCCCTCGCTGAAGGTGCGGTGAATGACCTCGAAGTGACCGCGAATCAGCGCCAGCATCTCGCGGCGGGTATGCTCCAGCCCGCTGACGTGGATTTCGACCCGCTTCTCGGCAGGACGGGCGCGCACCAGGGCGCGGTTGCCGCCCCAAGCCAGGATGACGCCCCAGCGCCAGACCCGCCCCTCTTCGATCCAGTCGCTGGCGCGCACGATGAAGCGGGTGACGACGCTCTCCGGCAGGGCGTCGTACTCGTAGGCGAAGGTCAGCGCCTGCGCCCAGGCCGGGTCGGCGGCGGCGGGCGGTTCGTCCTGCGGCATGGCGTTGGGCAGCCACCAGTCGTCGCCGGCGGGATAAGCCAGTTCGAAGCGGCGCATCAGTTTCAGCATCAGGTCGCGGTGGTAGGGCTGGTAATCGTGGAGGATGCGCGCCACCATCGGCGGGGTGAGGCGGCCGCGGGTCTCGCCGCGCAGCTGCGGGTCGGTGATGAGGCGATAGACGGCTTCGGTCACCCAGTTGGGGTTGAGGATGCCGTCCGGGGAGAGCGGCTGACCGTTTTCGTCGCGGAAATCCAGCGCCACGCCCAGGTCGTGGAGCAGCGCCAGCAGCGTGCGCTGGTCTTCTTCGTCTGCAATGCTCTGGGCGGCGCACAGGTCGGCGTAGCGCGGGTAGGGGATGATGTCGCGCTGCTGCTTCTCCCGCTCGAGGGCGTCGCGCACCGCGAGATGCGAGGCGGCAAAGAGGACGCGGGTGTGCGGCAGGGCGGCGGCGGATTCTTCCAGCGCGGCGCGCAACTCGTCCAGCCTGCGGGCGTCTTTGGCGGAGGTCTGGAGGAAGGCGGCGATGTTGGGGAAGTCGCCGCGCAGGCGGTTTTCGGGCAGGTCTAGCACGTGCTGGTCGGCGTCGGCGTGATTGCCGACCACAATCACCGGCGAATCGCCGCCGAAGGCGCGGATGAGGCGCAGCCAGTCTTCGACGCGGTTTTGCTCGTAGGTCTGGCGCACGTTGAGGACGAGGACGTAAACGCAGCGCGCCGAGAAGAAGAAGGGATGGGTGGCGTGCATGAAGTCCTGCCCGCCGAAATCCCAGAGATGGGCGGTGAGGCTGCCGAGCGGCAGGGCGTGGGTTTCGATGGTCATGGTGCTGAGGCTGTCGATCTGGAAATCCAGCCCGCGCAGGCGGCGGATGAGTTGCGTCTTGCCGACCGCCGGCTGGCCCACGAACAGCACGCGGGCTTCGCCGAGCGGCTTGCCGCTTTCCCAGATGGCGCGGTAGAAGCGCAGGATGGATTGGGCGTCGCCGCCGAGGTATTCATCTCCCAGCAGGGCGCGCGGCAGGGACAGAGTCAGCGGGTTGCCCCAAAGGTTCAAGGTTTGCAGGTTGAGCAGTTCCCCGATTTGCGGCGGCAGGGAGGTGAGTTGGTTTCTTTGAAGGTTTAAGGTTTGCAGGTTGCGCAGTTCCCCGATTTGCGGCGGCAGGGAGGCGAGTTGGTTGTGCCAAAGGTTCAAGGTTTGCAGGTTGAGCAATTCCCCGATTTGCGGCGGCAGGGTTTCCAACCCCAACCAGGAAAGGTCGAGTTTTGTGGCGCCGCTTGCGGCGGCTTCGCGGATGCGGGAGAGGGCGGTTTCTTCGGGGTTCATAATCAGTAATCAGTAATCAGTAATCAGTGAGCAGTAATCAGTGAGCAGTGAGCAGTAATCAGTGAACAGTGAGCAGTGAATAGTGAATAGTCGTCAGTCGTCAGGTATATTGTACCTGAAGAGCGGGGGAGGACGCGGCCCGCCCGCCGATGAACCGGCGGGCTAGGGTTACGAGCTTTTGGAAATTAACAAATTTAGCAATAGCGTACCGCGAGACGTCGTCCCCGCAGGGGGGCTCTCGCCCTTCTGTGCGCATCCAGGATAGGGGAGCGACATAAATTTCGCGGTACGAAAGTGTATCTCTGGATTGTTGGACTTATTTGGAAAAGCAAGAAATCCACGCCTGCGGTCGGGAAGTCTACTGGAAGCGGACTCCGGGGGTCAGTTTTTGAGACTTCAATGGTAAGCGGAGGCTTGCGCCAAACGCAGGTGCGGTGTAAACGGATGGAGGACAGTGAGTCGCTGAATCCGCTCGTGACTTTTGTGTCTTTTGTGGTAAAAAATGGTTTCTTAAAAACGGTGGAGACGTTTTTTATTCTTTGGGCTGCCACTTTCCTGTGATGGTCAATTTGTTTATGCCATCTTGCTCTTCATAGATTTCATATACCAAATCAATGGGCAGAGATTGGGCGAGCATGGCCTGGGCTGGGCAGTATTTGGTGGCGGAGAGTTCGATGGCGCGGGTGACGGCGGCTTCGGCAATGTTGTGGCCAGTGATGAGGTAGGTGATGACGGCTTGCGTGAAGACGTGTGGGTGTTCGTGCTGCTGTTCAGCATGGACTCGCACCTCAAAGGCGGTTACATCTTGCTGTTTTTTGCGCAGGATGGAGATGACATCCATGGCTGTGCAGCCTGCGAGAGAGACCGCCATGAGTTCGAGCGGGCGAAATCCATCGTTTGCGCCGCCCACGCTGGGGTCTGCTCCGAGTGGTAGTTCAAAGCCAGTATCGGCGCTGCCAGTGAAACTCATACCGGTTTTCCAGGTAACTTTGGCGTTCATGTTGGCTCCTTGGGTGGCGCAAAGGCAGGTGGGGTTTAAGTGGTTGTTTTAACGTGGTGCGCGAGAGCAATCTCGCGCCAGGGAGTTACTCAAAAAAATTACGCGGCGGTTGGCATACGGCCCCGAAGAGATTGGTGTTTGGGTCGAATGACTTTTTGGATGGGTTTTTATTGTTCGAGCAAAGGTGTTAAATATTCTTCGAGCATGGCGCGGCTGATGGCGCCGGTCCAGGTCAGGCGCACGATGCCTTCACGGTCAATGACGAAGGAGGTGGGCAGGCTGTTGGTGCGGAAGGCGGTGGTGGCTTTGTATTGTGGGTCGGGCCAGACCGGGAAGGTCAGGCGATGTTCATTCACGAAAGCGCGGACTTCATCAATGGGCTGTCCATCTTCGATGGCAACGATGACAAAGCCGTTGGTCTGATGGGCTTCGTAATATGCCTGTAAGGTGGGCATTTCTTCTTTGCAAGGTGGGCACCACGTGGCCCAGGCGTTGTATAAGATGACTTGCCCGCGAAAATCGGAGAGCGCGACTGGTTTGCCGTCCAGGTCGGTCAGTTGCACATCGGGCGCGATGAAATTGACGGAGGCGGGGATGGCGGAAAGGCCTGCTGCTTCGACTTGTTGTTGCGCCTTTGGCAGCGCCAGGATGGCGGCGATAGCAACCAAGACTAGCCCTGCCCCAATGACGAGCAGGAGGATGGTTTGCTGGTTTTGGGTTCGGCGGCGGGCAGGCATGGTTTATTTTCCGATACTGCGCATCAATTCAGCAAGCATTTGCCCTTCGGGAACGGCGCCCACCACGCGGCCTGCGTCGGCATTGATGATGGTATCAGGCACGCCGCTAATCATGTAGTGGTTTGAAAGTTCGTTAAATTCCATGGCTTCAATGCCCTCGGCTAGAACCATTTGCGGGTTTTCCATGGCAATTTGATAGGCCAGGACGACGGCGCGCGGGCAGTAGGGGCAGGTGGGGGTGACGAAAACTTCGAGGTGGAGCGGTTTGGTGAGTGATTTGATGTATTCGCGGGTTTGCGGTGTGAGACCAGAATCGCGCGCAGAGACCATCAGGATGGCCTGGATGAGGGTGGTAAATTCGTGGCCGGAAGGGATGCCGAGGTAGCGGATGCCGAAATCGGTGATTTGGCTGCCTTCGCGGGCGGCGATGACGGTGGCTGGGGCCTTCCCCTCGACTTTGTAGAGTTTTGCCAGGTCTGGCTCTTTCTCGACATCGTGGAAGGAGATGCTGATTAAGTCTGATATTTCGGTCACTTCTTCGAGTAGTTGACGGATTTCGCTGCAATATTCGCAGTGTTGTTTTGTGCCGAAGAATAAGATTTGGACCGGGTGTTTGAGTTGTTGAAAGACATCGCGGATTTGGGTCACAATGTCGGCAGGGAGTAGTTTTTCCATGGTTCTCCTGATTCTGTGCTGGGATGCTGAAGGCAGGTTGGTTTTGTCGAAACGGGCAGCCAGCGAGGCGTGTAAAGTGGGGATTTTCTATAATTGATGCAAAAAAAGCCCAAAAGTGGCAAATTCCGCAGGGTTAGGGTTTCTTTTCGAGCAGGTCATCTAGTTTAAGAACCTGAAAGAGCCGTCCGCGTACACCGGCGGGAACTTCGGCTTCACGCGCAGAAGCGTGGTAGAGGGTGATGGTTTTGTTCAGGGTATCAACTACCACGCGGCAATTTTCGCAGTTGGCAATGTGCCGTTCGATTTCCTGGCACGCTTCGGGGCTGAGGTCGCCTTCAACGTAATCGCCGATGGCGGCCAGCAGTTGCTCGCAGGTGAGGTCGTGGGTATGTTCGGGTTTGGACATTATCTATTGCTCCGGTAAAAGGCGTTCCGAGAAGTAGGCCGAAAGTTGTTCGCGTAACGCCAGGCGGGCGCGCAGCAAGCGGGTCTTGACGGCGGTTTCGGTCAGGTTGAGGGCTTCTCCAGTTTCTTTGATGGAGAGGCCTTCGATATCGCGCAGCAGGAAGACAACGCGCAATTTTTCGGGCAGTTTTTGAATGGCCTGGTCGAGCTGCTGCTTGGATTCGGCGTTGGCGAATTCGTTCTCTGGCAGGCAACACCAATCGGTGAACTGTTCAGGCACGGGCAGGCTGTCATCAGATTCTTCTGGCTCCTGGTCTATGGAGACTTCGGGCCGTTTGCGCCGCAGTAGCATGAGGGCTTCGTTGGCGGCAATCCGATACAGCCAGGTGGACAGGCTGGAGCGGCCTTCGAAGTTGCCGATGTGCTGGATGGCTTTCAGAAAGGTGTTTTGCAACACATCTTCGGCGTCTTGTTCGTGCGCAAGCATTTTGAGCGCCAGCCGATAGATGGGGGTATGGTAGGCGTCCACCAGGCGGGCAAATTCGGCGCGGTCACCGGCTTGCAGGGCATGGAGAGAGATGGGCGGTTCGGTTTTGTTTGTCATTAGATGACCTTGTTGTCAGAAAGGTTGCAGAGAGTGTAGATTTCTGAAGTATACCTGATGACTCGCCTGCAAAAACCAATTTAACGCGAAGCGTGCAGAAAAAACACAAAGGAATTGCTTTTCATTTTTCAATCTTTGTGTTTAAAGGTCTTTTTGCAGTGGATTCACCGGATGTTTTTTGATATGCATGTTGGTTTCAAGAAATGTCATAAAGAATGGGATGAATGTCAAGCGATTCAGGAAGTTTGCCACTATGTAAGGCGCGCCTTACAGATTTATCATCTAGACAATGTTAGCCGAATTGTTTCGTTTTCCGTTTTTCAGAGATTTAAGCAGCGCCGATTTGAAAATCATCGCGCCGCTCTTTCGTGTGCGCCAGTATCCCGAAGGGGCGATTGTGATTGAGCAAGGCGAAAAGGCGGCTTGCCTGTATCTGTTGACGGCGGGCGAGGTGATGATTCGTTACAAACCGTATGACGGCGAACCCATCAATCTCAACCGGATTCGCGCCGGTGGGGTGTTTGGCTGGTCGGCGGTGCTGGGCAACCCGGCTTATAGTTCTTCTGTTGTTTGCAGCACGCCCTGCGAGGTGCTGATGGTTTATGGGGATGACTTGCGCGAATTGCAAGAGCTTCACCCGCAGACCGGACAGCTCATCCTGGACCGCCTGGCGCGGGCGGTTTCTTCGCGTTGGGTTGAGGCCCAGCAACAGGTCAAAGCGATGATTAAGAAGGGCGTTAAAGAAAACGTATCGCCTTTAAGAAATGGAGGCCATGTTATGACCGAATCAACCGTCAGTCCAAAAGAAGCGCAACTGCGGGCGCTGGTGGAGAACCTGAGCGCGTATATCGAGCAGTTTCATGGCGGCTCAGTGGACTTTGTCTCGTTCGATGATGTGACGCTCAAGGTGCGCCTGGGTGGGTCCTGCCTGGGATGCCCGCTTTCTCCCTCAACGCTGCATGGCTGGGTGGAGGGGACGATTAAGCAGTTTTTCCCTGAGGTTCGCGTTGAAGCGGCCTGAACCCGGCCACAATCTATAACAAAACATCCCTGCCGAAACAGGGATGTTTTGTTATGTTCTTGCGGCAAATGAGATGTCAAACGCCGTCCCGAAAGTTTTCGGCAATGATTTTGGCCGTTTTCAGCAATCTTCGGGACGTTTGTTTTAGAACATATCCGAAAATTCGCGCCATGCCGGTTCCGCCCGGAGATAAATCTCTGGCCGGCCAGTACAAAGCCTGCTCCCTGTGCTGCACAGCGGTAAAGCGGACTGAATCGCCGGGGTTTAGCCGTCTTCAGACGGCTTTGGATGAATAGCCCGGACATTAATGTCCGGGCGGAATGGCGCAAGAACATTTTTCGGATAGGCTCTTAATCCCGGTTGCGGAAGAATCCAACGATAACCAGCAGCCCGGCCAGGATGAGCGCAACCGGCCAGACGTAGCCGACCAGCCCGGCTGTGGCTGGTGTGCTGAGCAGCCCGCCCATCAGTATCAGCACAATTGCTGGAATGTAGGCCCAGCGGGTTTCGCCTTGCGGGTTGGGCAGCAGCGCCACCAGCAGGAAGGTGAATCCCAGCCCGATAAAGAAGATGCTGCCGGTGTTGACTGCGTTGAAGGCCTCGAATTCGGTGAGGGTGGTAACGCCCGCCAGGGTCAGCAGCACGCCGCCGGGGATGACGGCCCACCAGTTGACGCGGTGGATGAGGTAGACGATGAAAAACCCCAGGCTGAGCGTTCCGAGGAAAATCCCGCCGCCCCATCCGCTGAAGGCTTTGGGCAAGAGCGAGGCCCCGCCCATACCGCCCAGGGCCGCCGCCGGGAAGATGGCCCACCATCTGTTTTGTGGGTTTTGGAGCAAGACCATCACAAAATAAACTGCACCAGCCAGGAACGCCAATCCCCAAAAGACGTTGGATGCGCTCCGGATGATATTCAATCGTTCGAGCAGCATCAGCCCGCCGAGCAGGATAAGCCCGACCCCGAAAAGGGTGCGAAAATCGAAACGTTTCATGGGTGTTATCCTTGTCATAATCCAAAATAAATTTCGCAGTACAGTTGTGGGATGAATTTCGCTTAACGTTAGCGGAGGGTGACGCTGTTGGCGCCGCCCTCCAGGTTGATTTCGGCCTTGTTTTCGGCGCTCTCGAAATCAGGAGACTGGTATAAGCCAGCTTCGATTTCGGGAAAGCGCACCAGGTTGATATTCTGGGCCGATGCGCCTTGCTCCATGCGGATGCGGGCTGCCACGCCCTGCGGGACGGTGATGTCAATCGAGGCTGCGCCTGATTCCACATCCACCAGCGTCCGGCCGGCGTTGGCGGGCAGTTTCAGGGTCATCGAAGAAGCGCCCATGTCCACGCCGAGGAAATCCAGTTTCGTATCGGTAAAATCGAAATCGAGCGAGGCCGCCCCGCCGTCGAATTTCATCGAGACCGGCACTTCATTCGTCAGTTGGAAGACCCACGAGCCGCCTTCCGGGCCGAGAAAGGGGAAGAAGGATGGCCCAGCGGCGATGTCCACCGTCAGGGTGTCGCCGTTCAGGTGACTCTTGAAACTCATCGCCGTGCCTTGCGTGCCACTGACGGCTGTTCCATACGGCGCTCCGCCCATCACCTTGACGGAGCCTGCGCCGTGGCCGACCTCCAGCGCTACTTTGGCTGCGCCCTCCAGGCGAATGGAGAAGGCTTCGCCGCCGCTCAGGTTGGGCGCGCTAAAGCGGCTGACCAGCACCGCCACGCCGAGCAAAATCAGGAACAGCGGCCAGAACCAGCCAAAGACATCATCAATGATGTTTGCTGCCTGCAAGGCGAATAGGACGCCGAGCAGGATGAGAATCCCGCCCCAAAAGAAACTTCCGCGCCGCATCTTAACCTTCCTTGCGGCGACCACGCCACAGGCCGCGTGCAATGACCCAGAGGCCGAGCAAAATCAGCAAGATGGCCGGGCCGAACGCGCCGAGGATGGTCAGTTTGCCGAAAATGGCCGCAAAGAGGATGAACAGCACGGCGCTGACGACGATGGTGTTCAGGCCAGAAGAAATCTCACGCCGTCCGCTGCCCAGCAGACCCGAAAGCACCTGCCCAACGCCGATGAAGCCGATAATCAGCGTCCACATATACGACCAGGATTGGTAATCGTTATACACCTGCTGGTAGTACAAAATCCCGCCGATGCCCACGACAATCGAGGCCGGGATAGCCATGCCCGGCGCGCCGAGCAGGATGCCGATGAGTAAAATCAGCCCGCCGATGGCGACGATGTTGAGGGGCCAAGCCATATAAAGTGCAACCCACTCTTTTAAGGCGGGGACTTGCTGCTGGGCGATGAACCACGCGCCGAGCAGAATCAGGGTAAGCCCAAGCGCAAGTTGACCACGATTTTTCATAACATTCTCCTTTTTAATAATTTGATTTTATTATATGTTTTTCTAAATGATTGTCAACAATAAATCAATAATTATTAAGTTGATTTTGTTTTTTTTAAATTGTCGTTGAGCAAAAAAACGAGACTGAGAGCAGTCTCGTTTTAATCATACGACTGAATGGGGTGAAAGTTTCACTGAATTTGGAATAGAGTTTGAAGTCCCCTGACTTCGGGCTTGCTACGCCAGCAGTCCAACTGTCGCCAGAAAACACAATGGGAGCGGAATGAATTACGCATTACACCAGTTCGGATAACGCCAGCCACTCGCCGGCCTGGTTTTGCAGCCTGACCCCGCTGAGAATTTGGCCGCCGTCTAACAGGCGTTTCACTGCCCGCTGCGTGGCCTCGCGCCCCCACCCGAAGAGTTTCTCCACATCGCGCATTTGGGCCGCCCCGACGGATTGGAAATATAACTGAAGCAGTTTCTCGCGCGCCTGGGATTCGCCGATGTTGTGGGCTTGTTCGGGCAAATCGGGGTAGTGGTAAGCCGTGATGGCGTAAATAAAGGCGTAATTCCACGACCCGGCTTGGGCCACGCCCACCGGCAGGATTTTGAAATCGGCCTGCAAGACTTCCAGCGCGCGGTTGAACTCGGTATCGCTGGCTTTGCTGGTCAGGCAGGCGGCTTTGCGCAGTTCAATGGTATTGAGCGGCCCATCTAGCAGGGCTTCATAGATCTGTTTGGCCGCTGAGGTCAGGCGTCCTTCCTGGTAGGCGATGAGGTGGTCTTCTTCGGGCGAGCCATAATTCTCGGAGAGTGCGTAAAAATAGGGCGCGACTTCCAGCGAGAGGATGGTCGCCTTCTTGCGCAGGACTTTGGCGTAATACCAGATGCGCTTATCGAGGGCGTTATCTTTCCAGCCCCAGGTGATGTGACCAGGGTCATCGTGTGCATCGGCCACCGGGCGCTCCCCGGCCACCGCCGCCCATAAACTGGGGAAGGGGATGCCTTTAATCGGCCAGAAATACACGAATCCGCGCTGGTTGACCCACGCCAAGGCCTCTTCAGGGCTGGAGATGCGCCTGTTGAAACGAAATGTCTCAGCCCGAAAGGCTGCCAGGCGTTCTATCGAAAGTTCCATGCGATTTCTGAAGATTGAATCAGGAATTGCCACTCAAAAAGTTTTCTGGCATTTGGGCTGCCACCACCTCGCCGCGTGCGGTGAGGACTTCCCCGGCATAGACGGAGGCTTCGACCACCACTTTTCGGCCCCGAATTTCTTTGACGCGTCCTCGCACGACCAGTTCGGGGCCGAGCGGAGTGGGTTTGAGGTAGTCTACATGCAGCGAGGCGGTTACAAAGCGGAAGGCGGGTTCTGTGTCCATCGCGCGCCCCTCGGCACGATACATGGCTGCTGCGGCGGTGCCGGTGCAGTGGCAGTCAATTAGCGAGGCGATTAATCCGCCGTATACATAGCCGGGGATGGCGGTGTGATAAGGCTTGGGTGTGAAGCGCGTAATGGTTTCGTCGCCATCCCAGAAGGTTTTTATCTGGTGGCCGTGTTCGTTCAGCCGCCCACAGCCGTAACAGTGGGCAACGTTTTCGGGGTAGTAATCTTGAAAGGCTTTTTCAGGCATTTTATCTCCTTTGTTGTAAGGCAAGAGAGAATCTCGCTCTACGACCGATGCGACTCCATGAACGCAACCAAATATTGCCAGACCCGTCTCACCGAGGGGATGTGCAGCCGTTCGCTGGGGGAGTGTGGGTTTTGGATGGTTGCGCCGAGCGAAATCATGTCCATGCCACCGAAAATGCCGCCAATCACGCCGCATTCCAGCCCGGCGTGAATCATCTCCACGTTGGGTGTTTTGCCAAAAGTTTGGGTGTAAATTTCGACGCTGCGCCGCACCAGTTGGGAATCGCGGTTGGGCTGCCAGCCGGAATAGGCCTCGCCATTGGTCACCTCGGCCCCGGCCAATGCGCCAATTGCACTGATTCGTTCGGTCAGTTCTTGCAGCCGCGACATGACCGTGCTGCGCTGGCTGGTGACAACCTGGAGCGCGCCTTCGGCAATTTGGACGGTTGCCAGGTTGTTGGAGGTCTCCACAAAGCCCGGCACGCTGGCCGACATTTCGGCCACGCCGTGCGGCAGGGCGGTGAGCAGTTGAATGGCGCGTTCGGTATCGGCGGCGGTGGCGGCCTGTTCAGCGGGGGCAGGCGCGAGGGTCAGAGTAATGCCAGGGTCGCTGATGGCGTATTCGTCCCGCAGGATGGCCTGGAATCTTTGCAATCCTTGCTCGACACGTTCCTGCTGCGTCGGGTCGAAGGTGATCACCGCTTCCGCGCCGCGCGCGATGGCATTATGGGCCGTACCGCCCTTGATGCTGACCAATCGCAAGGTGCCCATTTTTTGCAGTTGGGCCAGCGCGCGCCCCAGCAGTTTGTTGGCATTAGCGCGGTGCTTGTGGATGTCTACGCCGGAATGCCCGCCCTGCAGCCCGCTCACTTCAAGCCGATATGCTTGCCTGGATGGCAGGGCCTCAAATTTCAACGGTAAAAAGATGCGGGTGGTTTGCCCGCCAGCGCAGCCAACGATGAACGTGCCTTCTTCTTCGGAATCGAGATTGAGCAGCACCTTCCCGGCGATGAATCCCGGTTGGAGTTTGTTTGCCCCGCCAATGCCAACTTCCTCCTCGACTGTGAACAAGAGTTCGAGCGGCGGATGCCCAACTGATTTATCTTCTACCAGGGCCATTGCCAGTGCAATGGCGATGCCGTTATCGGCCCCCAGGGTGGTGCGGTCGGCGCGCAGCCATTCGCCCTCCACAATGCAGCCGATGGGGTCACGGGTGAAGTCGTGGGGTGAATCGGGCGTCTTTTCGCAGACCATGTCCATGTGGCCTTGCAAGACGATGATAGGGGCTTGCTCGAAGCCCGGTGTGGCCGGGACGCGGATGACCAGGTTGCCGGCCTCGTCCACCTTCCAGGAGAGTTGATGCCGCTCGGCCCAGGTGCACAGCCAGCCGCGCAGTTGCGCTTCGCGCCCGGTTCCGCGCGGAATGGCGGAAATTTGCTCGAACAGGTTCAGGATGTTTTGAGTGGAATCCATGAATGAGCCTCGCTGAAGTTGGGGGTTGGGTCTCTAGTATACCCCTAGGATTTTTTGATGACCAGTTTTCGGTTGTCACTCTCCATGGCTTTCTCATTCTCACTTGCGCCGCTTTGTTTAACAGGATAGACAGGATGTTTTCACCTTTCTTTCTGCGAGACTCATCCTCAAACCCTGTCTATCCTGTTTGTTTTTTAGATTGAAACCAGATTTTGAGAGAGCCATGGGTCACTCTCATTTCAATTCGCTCGGTTTTTGTGCTTTCTGCTCTTCTCTCATCAATTTTTGACGTGATGGCGTATGTTACAATCTCTTCCACTCAGGTTGTTGATAATTTTTATGTTTTCTTCGATTGAACTTCTTTTGTTGGGCGTCAGCATTTTGCTCTTGTTGGCGATACTGGCTAGCAAGGCTTCGGGGCAGGTGGGCGTGCCTGCGCTGGCCGCCTTCCTGCTGCTGGGGATGCTGGCGGGGTCGGACGGCCTGGTTGGGATAGAGTTCGATAACCCCTGGTTGACTCAGCTGGTCGGCACGGTTGCGCTTTCGTACATCCTTTTTGCCGGCGGCCTGGATACGCGCTGGCGTGTGGTGCGTCCGGTGTTTTTTCCGGCGATTGTGCTATCTACGCTTGGGGTGGCCTTGACCACCTTGCTGGTCGGTGGGTTTGCCATTTTTGCGCTGGATTTTTCCCCACTGGAAGGTTTCCTGCTGGGGGCAATTGTCTCTTCCACTGACGCAGCGGCGGTTTTCTCAATTTTGCGTTCGCGCGATACCCGCCTGCGCGGGAATTTGGAGCCGCTGCTTGAGACCGAATCGGGCAGCAACGACCCGATGGCGATTTTCCTGACGATTGGGCTGGTGCGCCTGTTGAGCGACCCTGGACTGGGCGTGTTTAGTCTGTTTCCTTTTTTTCTCGTGCAGTTTGGGGTGGGTGGTCTGGCTGGATTTTTGTTGGGCCGGCTCGGAATCTGGTTGCTCAACACGCTCAAATTGCGCGAGGATGGCCTGTATTCGGTGTTGACCACCACGCTGGTCATTTTCATATACGGCGTGACAGCCTGGCTGGGCGGCAATGGTTTCCTGGCGGTCTACCTGGCCGGGATTGTGATGGGCAATGGCGTTTTTGTTCATCGCCGCAGTCTCACCCGTTACCATGACGGCCTGGCCTGGCTGATGCAGATTGCCATGTTTCTGGTGCTTGGTTTGCAGGTCTTTCCGTCCGAATTGCCCCAAATTGCCTTTGGCGGCCTGCTGGTTGCCGTTTTTCTCACATTTGCGGCCCGCCCGTTGAGCGTTTTTCTTACTTTACAACCGTTTGCTTTCCATTTGCGCGAGAAATTGATGGTTTCGTGGGTTGGCCTGCGTGGCGCGGCCCCGATTGTGCTGGCAACTTTCCCCCTGCTGGCGGGTCTGGAACAATCTTCTACCTTGTTCCATATTGTGTTCTTCGTCGTTCTCGTATCGGTGTTGGCGCAGGGCAGCACTATCCCCTTCGTGGCGCGCCTGCTCAAAGTTTGCGACCCTGAACCGCCCGGCGAGGCCAGTAACTTGCCAGAGATATTTTTGGATAAATACCAGGGCGAATTGGTGGAGATGCGCGTGCGGGCGGGTTCGCGGGCTTGTGGGAAGCGCGTCCTTGAAATCGGCCTGCCCGACAGCGCCCTACTCGTCCTGATTCAGCGTGGCGAGGACCTGTTTCTGCCGCGCGGCGATATGATGTTGCTGGAAGGCGACCGGGTGCTGGTGGCATCCGATTCGGCGGGGATTGCCGTCGTTCGTTCGCTGTTTAACGAACAAAACGTCCAAAAGGTTTCTGAAGATGGGAAAATTGCCGGGGAAAACCCTGCGGAACGATAATCCAGGAAAGATTCATTCCACAGGCCTGGGTTGCAAGAAGCCCGGTTTGCCAATGACCCACACGAACAGTGCGCCAAGCGCAAAGAGCGCCATGTTGAGCGTAAAGGGTAGGGCGCGGTTGCTGGCCGAAAGTTGCCCGGCAATCCAGCCGAAGGGGGAAATGAGAACAATCAGCGCCACATAGACCATCGCGCTGATGCGGGCGCGTTCTCTGGTCTCTAGCGCGAGTGAGAGCAATGATTCGGTCATCGGGTTGACCAAAGCCGAAGCAACGGCCTCCAATACCACACTGAGGACCAACAGCGGGATGGCGCGTGGGGCCATGATGACCAGCAGCAGTTGGCTGATGAAAAAGGCGATGAACCCCGTCCATAACGGAAGGCGGAATCGGCGAGGGTTGGTCAGGCGTGGGCCGAGCAGGAAGAAGCAGATGGTCATCACAATCGAGCGTAGGGCGACGTAAGTCGAAATCTCCGAATCAGAAAAGCCGAGTTTGTTGGTGAATAGGACGCCCCAAAAACTGCCGCTGACTGTGGTATAGATGCTGGTAATCACCATCAGCGCCAGGGCTGCCAGCAAGGGGCGCGAATGAATCAGTTGTCCAAAAACGCTGCGATACTCTCCCAACAGGCTGAGGAGCGATTGCTCTCGTGTTTCGGCCATGCGCTGGACGCCGCGCGCTGTTTCATGTGAGTAGATGTAAAGCACGGCGGCTTTGGCGGCCAGCATGAACGCGCCAAACAGGAATAAGCCGCGCACGGTTGGAACCAGCCCAAAGCGGCCCACGAACCAGCCGCCCAGCGGGGTGAAAAAGGCCGAGCAGACGGCGAAAATCATAATCCAGGTCCAGATGTGAACCAGGTGGCGCTCCTCGGCGTCCTCTACCATCAGGCAGGTCCAGGCGGTGTGCGAGATGCGCCAGAAACTGTTCAGCACTGCGGCGGCGGCAAAGTAGCGTACATCCTGGGCGAACGCCCAAACCAGGCAGGGGACGGCCCAACTCAGCAAATCACACAGGAAAAGCGTTACGCGGCGGCCAAATTTATCAACGATGACTCCGCTGAACAGGGCTGAAAAGATTTGCATAACCAGCCCCAGGCTGGCGATGCTGCCGATTTGCTGGTCGGTGACGCCCAGTGCCAGCATGTAGACCGAAAAGAACGGCATGAACAGGTTGTAGGGAATGCCAAACATGACTTCGGTAAGCACAGTGACGCGCGGGTTGCCCTTTAGTTCGCGCAAGGTAATGATGAGGGGGTGGTTCAGAATGTGGGTCATGTAAAGTTCTCCATGCGGTAAAAAGAGCGACTTTCTCAACAGTCGCTCTTTGTCGTCATGCGGAATTTATTCCGCGTATTGCCGCCTTTTGCGCAGCGTTACGTAATGGACAGGTGGTTTGGGCAGGCTGAAGCCTGCGGTATGGAATGTCAATCGCTCGTGGAAAGCCAGCCCGTAACCACCCAGGGGGTCATGGCGAAGAAACCGGCCAGGGCCGCGCCGCCCAGCCCGATAAAATAGCCTTGCAGCAGGTTGCCCAGCCCGGTGGCAATATAAACCAGGATGGCGAGCCGGTCGAAGCGCTTGTCATCCAGCAGGCGCGAATCGCGCATCAGGAGCAGGTAAACGGCGAAAGTGGTGAACACCGTCAGCCACCAGCCCCAGTAATTTTGCAGCGGCACGCCGAAGTAGGCTCCCTCTACTTCCCAAACCCAGTGACCATTGGCGACCATCATCGGGTCCATGCCGATATCCCAGGCCGTCATCACCAGGCCGCCGATGGCCGCCACCAGCAGGAAGCGTTTCCAGCCCTTCAATTTCTTGCCCGTCAGCCGGTCTGCGATGATATACGAAGGGTACATCATCAGGAACCAGGCGATGGCTATCAGGTACGGCACCAGCCCCAGGAATTTGGGTCCCAGTTTATCGGTGTAATGATAGGGGCCGTAGACCAGCCCGGTCGCCACGCCGAGGCTTTCGAAAGCCAGGCTAACAACGAAACTGGCCGCCCAAAAGACCAGCGCGTGCTTCAGCCCCAGTCGCTGCCAGGCGTGGCTGAAGGCGGCGGAGAAACCAACCAGTGTGTTCAGGCTGGTCAGGAAGTGCGGGCGCGGCCAATCGAGCGGGATGGCGATAACGCTGTAGGCCATCAAAATTGAAAAAACGATGAGCAGGATGATGGTCACTCGTTTGTGGGTCATGGTGTCCTCCGCGCCCTATTTTACTACGTCGATGATTTCTGCCACTAAATCGTAGCGGTGGAACTGCGGCATGATGTAGACGCCCTGGCCCCATTCTTTAATCTGTTGGATTAATTCAACAGCGATTTTCACGCCTTCGCGGGAGGCCGTTTCACCAGCTTTCTCAACCCGCTGCATCGTTGCCTCGGGAATCACGATCCCCGGCACTTCGTTTTGCAGGAAGTTGGCATGTTTCACGCTGACGAGGGGTAAAATGCCCACCAGCACGGGCTTGTCGAGCGGGGAGCCTGTTTCAGCGGCGAATTGCTCGAGGAAACGGCGGGCCGCCTCGGGGTCGTAGATGGGCTGGGTCAGGAAGAAATCGGCCCCGGCTTTGAGCTTGCGCTTCAGGTTTTTTATCTCGGTGGCGGGTTCAGGCGAGCACAAATTGAGCGCTGACCCGGCAAAGAAACTGGTCGGTTGCCCGATAGACGTGCCGGAATGGTCCACCCCGGCATTGAAGCCTTGTTTAATCAGTTTAATCAGGCCGGAGGGCACCAGGTCGTAGTTATCGGCGGCTTCGGGGTAATCGCCAATCGAGGTCGGGTCACCCATCACAACAAAGACATTGCGGATACCGAGCGCGTGCGCGGCCAGCAGGTCGCCCTGCACGCGCAGCAGGTTGCGCCCACGGGTGGGGAAGTGCAGGGTGGTTTCGATGCCCACTTTGCGCTGGATGACATCGCACACTGCCCAGGCCGACATTCTCATGCGCGCCATCGGGCTGTCGGCTACGTCAATCACATCGGCGCCCGCTTCTTTGAGCAGCGAGGCAGCGGCCACCAGTTTTTGGGTGGCCAGGCCGCGCGGCGGGTCCATTTCGACCGCAAAGACAAATTTGCCTTGCGCCAATTTTTGCGCCAGTTCGGAGGGGGCTTCGGCGGGTTCGGTATCGCTCATTGAAATAGCGACCCGGCTGATGGGTTCGACCGCGATGGCCGGGACCGAGTCGAGCGTTTTTCGCATGGCGGCAATGTGTTCGGGCGTGGTTCCGCAGCAGCCGCCGATGACGTTTGCCCCGGCTTTCCAGAACTCGAGGGCGTAATCGCGGAAATATTCGGGCGCGGCGGCGTACATCACCCGCCCGCCAACGTGTTCGGGCCAGCCAGCGTTGGGTTTGACCCAAAAACGGGCTTCGGGCGCGGCGCGGCGCATTTCGCGCAGGATGCGGATGAGTTGGGCGGGCCCGCCGGAGCAGTTGACGCCGACGACATCCGCGCCTGCTTCGTGCAGGGCAACCGCGACTTTGGCGGGGTCATCGCCGAGCAGGGTGCGGTCATCGCGGGTAAAGGTCATGGTAGCCACAACCGGCGTTTCGGGCAGGGTCTCTTTGGCGGCGGCAATCGCTTCGACCGTTTCGTACAGGTCGGTCATCGTCTCGATGACGATTAAAGCAACCCCGGCCAGGGCTTGAATTTGCTCGGCGAAGGCTTCGCGCGCTTCGAGCGGCTGGACTCGGCCATAGGGCGCAATTCGCACCCCCAGCGGGCCAACGTCCCCGGCCACCAGCACAGGTTTGAAGGAGGCATCCACCACGCGGCGGGCCAGGCTGACCCCGGCGCGGTTGATTTCGGCGGTTTTATCATCCAGGCCGTGTTTGTGCAGTTTGTAGCGGTTCGCGCCAAAGGTGTTGGTGAGGATGATTTGCGCGCCCGCCTCGATATATTGACGGTGCACATCTGCCACTTTGGCGGGGTCGCTCAGATTGAGTTCGTCGAAGCAGTGCGTGTGTTCCACGCCGTGGGTGTGAAGGAAAGTCCCCATCGCGCCGTCGGCGAGCAGGGGGGTGGAGGATTGGAGGAGGGTGAGGAATTTATTCATAGTTACTTTGGTAGGACAAGATATTATCTTGTCCTACCTTGTCCTACATGGGATATTTTGAGTATGACCACTGCCAATCTGTCCATTCCTTGCACAACCCGGCTTTTACCGGATTGTGTAGAACATATTTCACGACCCGTTCCAATTCGGCATTGTTGCGGACAAAGTGGTCATAACTTTCATGTTGCCAAAAATCACCTGATTTTCCAAGAATCTTGTTGGCTTGTTTGGCTGAGTTACGCTTGATGTTGTGCAAGATTTCAGACAGGCTGTATTCTTGACCCGTGATTTTTTCAAAAGGAGTGATGACAAGATGAACGTGATTGGGCATGATGCAATAGGCGATGACATCAAACCATTCGCCATCGTGAAACCGGATTGAATTTGCCACCGTTGCGGCAATGACGGGTTCTCGCAAATAAAAATCGCCCTCTGTGGCTTGGTCGAGAGCGTCGTCCCATTTGGCAAACCACTTTTTTCGTTCTGCTTCTTGAAGGCGGCGTTTTTCATCGTCATTTGCAATTTTGCTGATGGCAATTTCGATGGCGGCTCGTTCTGCTTGCAGCCTTTCTAAAACTTCGGGTGGCAGTGAGTTTGCAAGGCGAAACGTGATGAAAAAAGTTGCTCCGGGCGGCTGAATATGGGGTAAATGGCGTCGGTAGTAGGGCTGGTAACGAAGTTTGTTCATCATGCACCGTACATACGACAAGATATTATCTTGTCCTACCTCATTAACTGTTCCACCCGGCTTTCGCCGACGCTGTAATACTTGGCCTGCGGGTGATGCACAATAATTGCGGCGGTGGATTGTTCGGGGATTAACTGGTAGGCCGGGCTGAGGCTCATGCCCAGTTCGCTTTCGGCGGGGAGCAGGTCGAAGACTTTGCGGTGGTCTTCCAACTCAGGGATGGCGGGGTAGCCCCACGAGTAGCGTTTGCCCTGCCCGGCGGGTAATCCCAGTTCGCGCAGGATGTGCTGGTGCAGGTAGTCGGCAGTCGCTTCGGCGGTTTGGACGGCCAGCCCATGCACGAAGTAGCCTTCGGTGTAGTCGTGGGCGGCTTGCAGGGCGTCGAATTTTTCGCTGGCTTCTTGCCCAACGGTAACGACCTGGAAGGCGACCACGTCCATTTGGCCGGATTCGACGCTGGCGAAGTAGTCGCTCAGGGCGAGATGGTCGTCGTAGGGTTGGCGGGGGAAGGTGAAGCGGGTGAGGGGTTGCGGATTAGGAATTAGGTTGGCGGGGTCGTAGATGATGAGGTCATCGCCATCGGATTGGCAGGGGAAGTAGCCGTAAACGGCTTGCGGTTTGAGCCAGCCGGTTTTCAGGGCGTCGCGCTTCATGCGCTCCAGGCGGGCGTCAAAGCCGGCTTTGAGTTTGGTCCACTCGTCGCCGTGCGTGTTTTTGGCGCCCCACGAAAGGCGGTAGAGTTCGTTGATGTTCAGGTGCTGGAAAACCATTTCGAGCGGCATGGCGCGGACGACCTTCCAGCCGAA
>DAOUBQ010000069.1:0-18904 GCA_034432755.1 Anaerolineales bacterium | reverse complement strand
TGGGCGTGCTGCCCGCCGCTGTATTCCAGGGTGGCGGGGTGGAGGGCAATGAGTTTGATGACGGAGGAGTAGAGTCGCATGGTCGGGTGGTGAGAAGTCCCTGCGGGAGGGAGAGTCCGCTCCCGTAGGTTATTGGTTGTCAGCGTTTTCTTCCGGGGCTTCTTCGGTGTTTTCTGTTTCCTGCGTGATTTCAAGAGTGCGCAAATACCAGAACGAAGGTTTTTTGTTTTCTAATTGAGCGCCTTCTCGTTTTTTTGCTTTCCCTTTTGGGGTTGGGGAAGTTTGTATCACAGCAGGAGCGCTGTTCATGCTTTCAAACGTCACGCGTTCACGATACGCGCCAGCGTATTGTCGGTGAAACACCTTTGGCAAATCTGCATAGCCCGTTTCCTCGTCAAAATATAATTCAGGAACTTGTAAATACAAATCCATTAGATAGGCGCAATAATAGCCGCCGGTCACTGATTCCAGCCTGTACTGGTGCGATTCGTCGCCCTCGTAACGGCGGCGGTACAACTTACAATCCGGCGCAATGACCTGTGGGTTTTTCGACTTATCAATCAGCGAATGCAAATTGACCGAAACCGGATTGCGCGGGTGGCCGCTGTCATCGAAGCTAGTGCAAACCGTCAGCGAAGGCTCCCAACTGCGGCTGATGACCAGTCCTTTTTCGTGCAGGCCTTTGTAAACCTGGTTGGCTTCATAAACGTACTCGTAGAGCATGTCAAACATTTCCTGCACGCGGTAATCCATTATGGGTTTGACGTTCAAGTGTTTGAGAATGGCTTGCCTGTCCAGTGGTTTCCCGCTCATCTCTTGCAGGGTTTCGAGATAAGCAGTTTGCTCCTCTTTATCCAGGTCACTCAGGAAGTCATTGATTTTGCTCCCAACCACAATGACGCTGGCTTCGGGCATTTCACCTTTGCGGTTGCAGCGCCCGGCGCGTTGAATTAGTTGGTCAGGGTTGCATAATTCGGTGATGAGCGTGTGAGCGTTCAGGTCACAGCCGACCTCGATGGCACTGGTAGTGACCAGCAAGTAGCCCTGCCCAGCCTCGTCGCGCCGCTTGAGTTCAGCATAGATATTGGCTCTGCCCTTATTGGAGTCTCCTTCGACTGTATCTGGAATCCGCCCGTGATAAAGCAGGACGTCTTTTTCGTGTTGCCGGCGCAATGCTTGATACACTTCAACAGCATCTTTCACCAGCTCCGCCGTGACGATCACGCGCCGCCCCGGCAGGTAATGCCGCTTTGCCTGTGCTATCATTTCATCCACCAGTTTCTTTTCGTCCGCAGCGAAGTATTCCAGAGTCTTTTTTTCGTGCGGGCGCTGGTAAAACGCTGCAAGCGCCTGGCTTTTTGCCTCATCATCCACAAAATCCACCGTTTCGAGAAACTTTAAGTGAGTGGCATAGGCTGGCGGCATGGTGGCGGTCATTACAATCACGTCATGTCCCTTTTCGATGGCCAGGGTGCGAATCAGGTTGACAAAGTTGGTAAAGGCAACGTCTTCGTAGGTGTGGGCTTCATCGAAGCAAAAGAGCGGTCTTTTTGCGCCATGGTGAATGCGCAAGGGAAAAATGTAATTCTTGAACGGCTCGCCAAAACTGAAGAAACGATACAGGAATTTATCCAGTGTGGTCAGAATGACATCACCGTCGTAGAGATGACGATGTTGTTTTTCGACCCGCCCCTTTTCCCATACTTTGCGATAGGACTGCCCGCCCGTATCCACGACCAGCGCCAGTCGGCGCGAAACTTTCGGCGCAAGGTGGTTGAATATCTTTTCCACGCGCGCAATCTGGTCATCCACCAGGCTGCGGGTGGGCAGAATCAGGAACAAGCGGCGCGGCTGTTCGCCAGTGAGCAATCCCGCCAGGGCAGGGACAAGCACCGCTTCGGTCTTGCCGCTGCCGGTCGGCGCTTTGAGCAGGGTAGCGCAATCTCCCGAGGTGACTTTCTCGAACATCTCCTCTTGCATCGGATTAGGGGCAAAGCCGACAATTTGCTGATAGTCTTCTTTCAGGCTGGGGGGCATAAAATCACCTCCTTGCTCTGGATAAGCGGCGCGGCTTCTTTGACAAGATCGGTCAATTCCCTGGCGTCCTGAGTCAGTTCCGAAGGTACAGGAATATCTGAATAGGTGACAGTCAGCGTGATTTCAGGTTCATGGAAAGGATAAGGGTCCACGGCGATTTTTCCATCTGCCCGCCGCTCGGTTTTGAACTCCATAAACTCCGGCTTGCGCGGGTTTTTGTCATCCAGGGCGTAAATTTCGGCTTCGGCGGTAATCTGGTCACACATTTGCAGGGCATAGGCGTCAAAGGGGAAAAGTTCCGCAAAATCTCTCAGCCCCTGTTCCAGACGCAGGCGGGCGATGGCCTCGTTGATGTCGCCGACTGAGTAAGCGTTGTGGTGCAGGCGGATGAGCAATTCCACATACAGGTTTTCATCGCTCACATCGAAGCGATGCCCGCGATAGGAATAGGTCAACTCGCCATTGCCGTTTTGCTCGATGCGGAAGCGATGACGCTTGCCCTCGTCATGCCGTTCGGCGGCGCGGACCAGCCAGGGGCGTGTTTGGGCGAATTTTTCCCGCAAATGCTCAGGCAATTGCAGGTAGGCGTTGGCTGGTTCCCAGGCCTGTGCCAGGCATGTCACATTTGCCAAATGTGATTCGAGCGTGACGGCGCGCAGGATTTGTGCCTGTTTGCTGGTGGGGAGGAAAAACACGCGTCCGGTGTCCATCACGCGCCTCCTTTGAGTTTGTCAATCCATGCCTTTGGGAAGTATTCCTGCCCATCGGTGTAGTATTCCAGCTCGATTTCTTGACGTACCCAGGCGGCAAGGAAAGGCTTGAGGAGAATATCGCCTCCTGGTACGCCCTCAGCGCTTTCGGGCGCAGGCGGCGGGATGAGCGTTTTCCACTCATAACTGTAGAGCGTGAAAAAGTCTGCCGGTTCGCCGCCCAGCGTCTCCGCCGGAACGGGTGTAGCAGGGATAGCACGTGTCCATTGCGGTCCCTGCAATTCCACCACCTCGCTTACCGATTCGATAAAGGCATAGCCTTCCTTACCCAATTTGCTGCCCCAATTTTGCAGAGCGCGCAGATTTTCCAATGACTGGCGTTCTTCATGCACCACGTAACCGTTCATCCGCTCCGCGTGCAGGTATTCCCAAATGGGGATTTGAGCATTGAAGTCGCTCTTTTCACGCCGCAGGGCAGAAAATTCAACGTGTTTGAAAGTTGCCGCCGACCCCCAAGGCTGATGACGTTTGGTGCGGTGCGTGGTATACGCTACCGGATACGCGCCCAGACAGATATACTCTGGTGGCAGCGTGTAAAACTTGGCGTCATCATTGAGCGAACGCATCTTGGGGCGATAAAAAATATCACCGGGCAATTCATGCCCATTGGCCAGCATCACCAAACGGCGCAAAAAGCCTGCCAGCGCAGTTGGCGGCGCAAACGGGTAAGTTGGGAAGACAGTGGTGGCAAAGGGAATGCGCCGAAAGAGGAGCGAACCGGTCGGGACAATGACCAGTTTAAGCAGGTACATGGCGCGCTCCACTATTTGAGCATCTCTTGCACGAAGTCATCCGCCCATTGCTGCAGGATTTTCAGGGCCTCGTTACCGCTCCAGCGCTCAAAGCGTTCATGCTGGATATAACTTCCCTTTTTCTCTTCGCCTTGAACCGTATGAGTAAGGAGGACAAAACGCTCGAGCGCTTTTTCGACCTGTGTAATGTGCGGGGAAATCACCGGGCGGCTGCCGAGCGGCGAGAGATATTTATCTACCACAATCATTGGTTCCAGATTGCCAGTCAGCACATCGCTGTAAAAGAGCGCCATCCCTTTCGGGTTTCCTGCACCGAGCCGCGCCAGCGACTGCAGGAAGGCATACGCTGCGCCGTTAAACTCTGCCTGTGTCACACTCAATGCATGGTTGTAAATGGGGTAAAGCAACCCCGGCTCGTTGTATTCACGCTTGAAGGGCATGGGATTTTCCCCCTCGCGCCGCAAGTTGGATGGGTGCATGGCGCGCTGTTTTTCTGCCGGAGCCTGTTCTTGCACGGCTGTACCGCCGCCGTGCGTCAGGCGCCCGATGTACGTCACCGGAGAACGGTTTTCTGTTGTGCCGTTTAACAATTCAACTTCAGTTTCTCTGGGCAACATTGCTCCAAAGATGCGGCAAATCGGGCAGTTTTCCTTGCCGCAGGTATGCGGAATGCCGCAGCCAAATTTTTCACCGAGCAGAACCCCTTTGATGTCCATGTTGATGAGGGCGCGCCGCTCAATCCCGCGCCGCTTGGTGGGAGAAAGGTAGCACTTCTCGATGTCGCGTTCCCCTTGCGGCGCCGCGATTTTAACGGTTTCCACCAGGTTGACATTTACTGCCACATCATGCCCCAGGTAAACCTCCTGTGAACCTTCCAAGATAGCGTAAATGTCGTAGTGATAGCGCTGTTCGTTGCTGGCGGGCAGTCCGCTGGTTGCTTTTACTTTGTCAGCCATGTTAAGCCTCCTTCTTTTTGCCAAGATATTCAGGGAATCGAGCATACAGGCTCAATTTGATTTGGTAGGTGAACTCGCGTTGGTCTTTCTCGGTCTGGTAGCGCTGTTCAAACAGATAGGTGTACGCGTTGACAATGTCATCAAAGAAAACTTGCAGCGATGGTTTGCCGTTTTCGTTACTTTCGCGTACTTCAGCACCGATTTCCTCCAGCAGCGATTTTGACTGGTCGTAAATGAAATATGTGGCAGGTTCACGCCAGATCTTTGCAGCAGTACCCTGCAAACCACCGGCAGCGTCGTAGATGAAATGGTTGGGTTCATCCACCTTTTCAAGAAGTTTTTCCACTTCTCGTTCTGCCTGACCAGGGTTGGCTTTGCTTCGTACAAGTGTGGCAAAGGCATAGAGCAAGCCAGTCATTCCTGCTACATCACGGAACAAGCGGGCTTTGTTCATCAAATCACCCATGCGGGAACTCCTTTCTGTTTCTTCCAAAGGATTGTTTTCCAGCCACCAGACGTGCAGGGCGCGCAAGTCTTCCAGGCGGCTGGCTTCAACGGGGCTGAAACCGCCCTGTCGTTCGGACATAAAGGCTTTGGTTAGTTCGTAAATAGCAAAAATCACCTCCTCATGTTGGATATATCGAATAGATTTCTTGACTGCCATGAGTTTGCTTTTATCGTTTTCCAATTGGTAAGGCGTTTTTACGGCGCTGAAAACGTCCATGAGCGCGCTGAGCCAGGCCAAATGGCGCGCTGGTAAAACGACCTGAGCGCCTTCAATAATTGCTTCTACCAGGTGTGAATGGAAAACATCGGCGGGGAACAGCGTTGCCACCTTCCACAGGGCATAAGGTTCTTTGCTGAATTCTTTCATCAGAGAATCTTTGCCGATTTTTTCTGTGCAGGTCAGCATGACGTAACGACCGGCGTGGACATTTAGCTCGCCCAAAATGAACATGCGCAATTGGTCTTCGAGCAAGTAATTTCGCGTTTCTCTATCAAGCAGGCGGATCACCAATGACTGATTGGCGATTTTGATAGGAGACGTAATGGCTAATGCCGCGCAAGTACCACAGACCAGTGGACTTTCCTGGCTGCTTTTGGATTGCAAGGTTTGTGATGGACTCGGTAGAATAATTTTATTGGTTTCAAAACCATCATCTTCCACTATGCGTCCACAGACATAACAAGCCTCGGCAGGGTTGTCTCCAGCATTCCTACCTGCCAATAACCCCCCCGCAGTAGGCGATAAAAGCGATGGCAAACGATAATAATCTTCTGGCGCAAGCGTCAAAAGGCGTTCGGTTTCGCTCACATATTTTTTGACAACGGCTCCAGTAACTTTAAGCTGTCCGCTGGCGATGGGTGTGTAAAGCCTGGCATAAGCAAGAACCTCGCCAAAACTTTTTTCATACTTCTGTCTCAGATCATTCATGGCATCAATTGAGTCCTGGTAGCGTGCACGTTGGTCATTCAAGTCTTTTTCAAGTTTGGCGGCCTTTTCAGTGTTGTTTTTCGCCTTGGCCTCAGCAACTTGTTGTTCAAGACGTTTTAGCCCCCTGATGCGCGCCTTCATACTGGCAAGATAAAAACCTGCCAGCAATTTCGCCTGGGCCTGAGAAACAATAGGTATTGCTAAAACGCTAAATCCACCACTTTCTGCCAGTTTGACAGAATTTAACAGAGCAACAAAAGTTCTGGATAATTCTTGCGCTGAAAACGCGTTTTGTACAAACTCTGACCAGCTGGATGAAATATCCAAATCGTACCAACAGAAGAAACGCTGAGAATAATCATTATCCGTCAACAAAAGAATCTGTTCCTGAGACTGGATGTAAACCACAAACCTATCCAAAAAACTCTCATACGCAATTCGTGCCTGCCATTCTTCGGGCAAAGGCGGCTTATAGAGCGTGAGCAGGCTGCCAATTTCCTGCCTCTGCCAGAAGAAAACCTGCCCACGCAGTTCTAACTGGCTCAAATCCAACGCCGGGGCGCCGTCTTTGCGTCCGCGCGCCAGTTGACGCAGGCAGGCCTCCGCGCCAATGGCGCGCCAGGCGTGCTGCAAATGCCGCCGTGTATCATCGGTCACATGGGCAATCAATGAATCACGTAGAGTCTGGTCATTGGTCACTGCGGCATGGACAGCCAGAATTTGCAGTTTCTTTGCGTCATTAAGCATGTTGGCACACTCCTGAAAAAGAAATCATCGCCGTATTAAACACCACCTCTACTTCCCCCTCCGTCAGCGCGCGGTAAGTCTCCACCTGGTGCTGCGAAAGGCGCATGCCCTGCGGCAGGCGGGCGCGCAAGGCAGCGGGGATGTCTTCATCTTGCGCTAATTGTGAAAATACCGGCAGCGTTTTAATCTTCATCGTTCATCATTCCGCATTCATCATTCATTATTCATTCCCTACCCCGGCTCACCCCCGCGCCCCCTCTGCCTGGCCGGTTAATCTGATTGTATTGAAAGGCTTACCCACATACACGGACTACCCCCTTGCGAGCGCGGGTCGAGCAAGATTGGGTGGCCGATGGCCGAGCTTGTCGAGACCCAGCGCGCCGAAATCTGCAACGAGTCCCTTTCATTCGGAATAAAACCCATAGTTTTTTGCCATCCCCTCCACCCGGCGCTCCAGTTCGCGGCGCAGTTCCGGCCCGCCCAGCACCAGGCAGCCTTCGCCGTAGGCCAGCAGCAGGCGCCCCGCCTCCCAAATGTCATCGGTAAAGCCGCGCACCTCGGCGCTGCCATCGGCCCGGCGGGTAATTTGCGTCTCAGCAAAGTGATGGCTGATTTCGCCGCGCCCGATTTCGGGGGCCAGTTCATAATGGACAAGGTAACGCGGCGGGCTGCGAAAGCGCTCCGGGAAGACGGTCGGCCACAGTTTGAGCGCTTCGTCCTCCAGGATGTAGGTCACGCGAAGGCGGATATATTCCGGTTCGCCGCCGGGGAATTCCTGCGGTTCGCGCTTGAGCATCCAGGCGCGCAAATACCAGTGTCCCTCCTGGTATTTCAGGCGCAGCGGCGAGACTTCAAAATAGACTGGCTGTTGGTTTTTGTAACGGGGAGAAAGGTAGTGAAACGAAAGTTTGCGGCGCGTTTCGGCGGCTTTTTGAAGGGTCTCCCACACGCGCGGCGGGATGTTGCCCTTATCCACAAACTGCCGCACCCCCATTTGGAGCGCTTCGGGCTGGTTTTCGAGCAGGCGGCGGGTTTCAGCAGGCAGTTGCGGCAGTAATTCATCCAGCAGAGCGCGGATGTAAACCCGCTCGCCCAGCCCGTTGCCAAAATCGCGCGCCAACACGCCCAAACCGCGCAAACTGTTTTCACTCAAGGCAAGTGTGCCAAAGGGGCCGGGGTTGGTCAGGGTGTATATGCCGTCCTGAAAGCGAAACTCGGCTTGCAAGCGATGCCGCACATGCTCGCGGTCGTGCTTAAAGGCCGCCTCGCGCGCCGATTCGCTCTGCGGGTAGGCGCCAGGCAGGGTGGCTTCGACGTATTCCAGCAGTTCTGCCCGGTTGGCTGGGCCTTGCATCAGGCGTTTGAGCAGGGCCAGCGCGCGCAAGAAGGTTGTCCAATCGGAGCCGCGGGTCGGCGACATCTCCACCTCGCTTTTTTGACATGATGGGTCATAAAAGTAGACGCGGAGGCAAACGAAAACTGCCGGTTTTTTCTGCGTTTGCCAGGTTACCCGCATCTCCATTGGTTGGCATGGCAGTATGTAAAGCGTGGCGGCCATTGCGACCGCCACAAGAGCGCCCCAGGCAGGATTCGAACCCACAACCTACTGATCCGAAGTCAGGCGCTCTGTCCGTTGAGCTACTGGGGCATTCTGTACATTATACCGCAACCTGACTTCACTGAAAAAATCTTTTTCTCCCACGAAGGACGCAAAGGTTACGACGTTTTTTAAGTTTTCTTGCGCCGAATTTCAAGATTGACTTCATTTGTAGTGATGGGTCTTTTTGCAGTGGACTCTTTAATCAGTGCCGCAATCATTTTTCTCATCAATCTGACACTTATCACCCCTTTTCGCATACGCCGCGTGACTTTCCTCTGACGGCTATCACTGGCATTCAGGGCGGCGGCGATTTATACTTGTTGTGATTGATTTCACAAAACGAACAAAAGGATTCCCCATGTCCGAAGAAGACCCAAGAATTTTGGAATTGCGCCAGATGCGCGCCAAGGCGCGCGAAGGCGGCGGCGCAGACCGGATTGCCAAACAGCACGCCAAAGGCAAATTGACCGCCCGCGAGCGGGTGGAAGCCCTGCTCGACCCCGGCACGTTCAACGAGTTGGAGCCATTTATCACCGGCCATGCCGATGATATGAGCATGACCGCTGAAAAATTCCTCGGCGATGGCGTCATCACCGGCTACGGCCTGATTAACGGGCGCACGGTCTACGTTTACGCCCAAGATTTCACCATTTTCGGCGGCACGCTTTCTGAAATGCAGAGCCACAAAATTTGCCGCGTGATGGATTTGGCCCTGCGTAACGGCACGCCCTGCATTGGCCTGCTCGATTCAGGCGGCGCGCGCATTCAGGAAGGCGTTAAGGCTCTGGGCGGTTATGCCGAAATTTTCCGGCGCAACGCCCAATATTCGGGGGTCATTCCACAGATTTCCGTCATGTTAGGGCCGTGCGCGGGCGGCGCGGCCTATTCCCCGGCGCTCACCGACCTGATTGTGATGGTTAAAAAGCAATCCTTCATGTTTCTCACCGGGCCCGATGTCATCAAAGCCGTCACCGGCGAAGTCATCGACTCCGAATCGCTCGGCGGCAGCGATATTCACATGTCCGTCAGCGGCGTGGCCCATGTCGCTGTTGAGAGCGAGCAAGAAGCGCTGGAGGCGGTGCGCAAATTCCTTTCCTATCTCCCCTCAAACAACATCGAGAACCCGCCCTTCGTTCAGCCAACCGACGACCCGGCCCGCATGGACGAATACCTGAACAGCATCGTACCACTCGACCCGACCGAGCCATACGTCATGCATCAGGTCATTGAATCCGTCGTTGACCGCGGCACGTTTTTTGAAATCCAGCCCAATTGGGCGCGCAACGCCATTGTGGGGATGGCACGCATCGGCGGGCATAGCGTGGGTATCGTTGCCCAGGAACCGGCGGTGATGGCAGGAGTGATTGACATTGATGCCAGCGACAAGATGACCCGCTTCGTTCACATGTGCGATTGCTTCAACGTCCCCATCGTCACCTTCGTCGATTCGCCCGGCTTCTTGCCCGGCATTGCCCAGGAACACGGCGGCATCATCCGGCATGGTGCGAAACTGCTCTACGCCTACTCCAACGCCACCGTTCCCAAAGTGACCATCATCACCCGCAAGGCCTACGGCGGCGCGTATGTGGTCATGTCGAGCAAATACCTCGGCACCGATGTCACCTACGCCTGGCCGAGCGCCGAAATCGCCGTGTTGGGCGCAGAAGGTGCGGTCAATATCCTGTTCAAAAGACAAATCGAAGCCGCCTCCGACCCCGCCGCCGAGCGCAAACGCCTGGCCGATGACTACCGCGCCCGCTTTAACAACCCCTATCACGCCGCCAGCACCGGCTATGTGGATGACATCATCGAGCCAAAAGAAACCCGCCCGAAGATTATCGCTGCCCTGGCCGCTTTGCGTGATAAATACGCTCCTGCCCCGCCACGCAAGCATGGGAATATTCCGGTGTAGTTATGGCTGAAAACTTACTCAATTCCCTCATTATCACTGCCATTGGCATGGGAATCACCTTCGCGGCGATTGTCTTGCTGTGGTGGATGATGGCCGGACTGACGGCGATTCCCGACAAACCGGAAAAGAAAGACGGGCCGCAGCCTGCTTCCGCTATGGATGATGATACCAAAGCCCGAGCCGCTGCCGCGGCGGTGGCGTTGGCCCTGGCCGAGCAGGAGATTTCCTCGGCCCGACCGCTCCCCACCCCGCCAACCGCCATCGTCAGCGCCTGGCAGTTGGGGACCCGCTCGCGGCAGATGTACGAGAAAGGCAAACGCAGATGAAATACAACATCACGGTAGGCCACAAAACCTACGAAGTCGAGATTGAAGACATCAACAAGCGGCCGGTTATCGCGCGCGTGGATGGTGAAGTCTTTCAGGTGCTGGTGGAGCGCCGCGAGACGCCCCCCGTTGCCCAGGGCGCGGCTCCTGCCGATTTAACGGCCAAAAAGGTTGCAGTCGAGTCCGTTCCTTCCAGCGTGCCAACCGCCTCGAATGTGCTCGTCTCCCCGTTGCCTGGCACCGTAGTCGAAATTTTCGTCAAACCGGGTGAGGAGGTTGAATCGGGACAGGTGGTGCTGGTGATTGAAGCGATGAAGATGAAAAACAGCATCCGCTCGGTGCGGGGCGGCGTGGTTAAGAGCATATTGGTCAGCGCCGGGCAGACAGTGGCGCATAAACAGACGCTGTTGGAGTTCGAATCATGAACATTGGCGAATTGCTGTTGAGCGTGTTTGGCGGGTTGCAGTTCACCTGGGCCAATGCCGTTATGCTGGCGATTGGCGCAGGCTTGATTGCCCTGGCAGTGGTCAAGGAATATGAGCCAGTGCTGTTGCTGCCGATTGGTTTTGGCTGCATCCTGGCGAACCTGGGGATGTCGGTCTATAACGAAGAGAGTTTTTTAAAGGTGCTGTACGACGCAGGCATTAAAACCGAGTTGTTCCCCCTGCTGATTTTTATCGGCGTGGGCGCAATGATTGACTTTCGCCCGCTGTTGGCGCAGCCCAAAATGGTGCTGCTCGGCGCAGCGGGGCAGTTCGGCATCTTTGGCGCGCTCATCTTGGCGACCTTGCTCGGTTTCCCGCTCAACGAAGCCGCCAGCATTGGCGTGATTGGCGCCATTGACGGCCCGACCGCCATTTTTGTCACCTCCAAACTGGCCCCCGAACTGCTCGGCCCGATTGCGGTGGCGGCTTATTCATACATGAGCCTGGTTCCTATCATCCAACCGCCCATCATGAAACTGATGACCACCCGCAAGGAACGCCTGATTCGGATGGAGTACGCGCCCCGGCCCGTGTCCAACCGCACGGTGGTGGCCTTCCCAATTGTGGTAACGATTGCCATCAGCCTGCTGGCCCCGGCGGCGGCCCCGCTGATTGCCGCGCTGATGCTTGGCAACCTGCTCAAAGAGTCGGGCGTGGTCGACCGCCTGAACAAGGCCGCCCAGAACGAGATTATCAACATCACCACCCTGTTCCTGGGGCTGGCCATTGGCGCGACCATGACCGCCGAAAAGTTCCTCTATGACCCGGCAACTGGCTTTCAACTGCGCACGCTCGGTATTATGGTGTTGGGCCTGCTGGCCTTCATCCTCGACACGGTGGCGGGGTTGACCTTTGGAAAAATCATGTCCTTCTTGAGCGGCGGAAAAATCAACCCGCTGATTGGGGCCTGTGGCATCAGCGCCTTCCCGATGGCGGGCCGCCTTTCAGCACGCGCCGCGCTCGATGAAGACCCCGATAACTTCATCCTGATGCACGCCATGGGTTCTAACACCGCCGGTCAGCTCGGCTCGGTCATCGCCGGCGGGGTACTGCTGGCGATTGTGAGCAAGATGCTGGGGATGTGAGGCAGGAATCAGTCCGTAACCAGCCATCAGCTAATCAAACGACGCCCGTCCGCGAGGAGGGGCGTCGTTTTGATTGACGTTTCAAACGGGCTCAGGTTTGGTTGATGAAAACGCCAATCACCGCGGCGAACAACCAGGTCGTCAGACAAAAGGTTATCAGCGCGGCTAACGAGGTGATGATTCCGGTTACGCGGGAGCGCAGCCAACCCGTCAGTCCCACGCCGAGCAGAAAAAAGTTGAGGCCAACGATTGAGACGATGAAGGCAAAGGCGATCCAAACGTTGAGTTCTGAGATTTCACGATTGATTTCAGCGATTGCAGCCGAACCGATAACGAAAGCAAAGAGCGTAAACAGAAACATGGTTGCCGAAACGGAGAAAAGAATGATGACGGTGGTCATCATTCTGCCGGGTTTATCGGTCGAGAGCAATTGGATGACTGCCGAAAAGGCAAAACCTGCCAAAATGCCCGCCAGCGTGGCAATTTGGTTGTATTCTTGCAAGAGATTTTCAAGCGGCATAGGCAAGTCTTTTCAGAAAAAAGAGAGGGTCGGTTATACCGGCCCTCTTCTGCGAAGTATTTAGCTATTGAGGAATTCCTCCAGCGCGGCTTTGCTAATTCGGTAGGCGCTGCCAAGTTTTTTGGCTTTCAAATCGCCTGCGTTAATGGCCGCGATGACATCTTCTTCAGAGACGCGCAATATTGCCGCGGCCTCAGAGGGGGTCATCACTTCGGGCATGCCTCCACTGGCTGCTGCGCCAGCTGCTGCTCCTGCTGCCACCTGGGGTTGGGCGGTCGGCTGCTGGGCCTGGTTGGCCATGCCGCCAGCGAGGGCCTGGTTCATGAGGTTGCCGATGCCCATGCCCGCGCCAATACCTGCTGTGAGGCCAGCGCCGCCGCTGGGATTTTGGGCGGCATCGCGCATGGCGTCGGCGGCCTGCAACTGGGTGTAGACGTTCATGTCTAACATGCCCATATCGCGCAGTTCTTGGGCCGACTTTTCGGAGGGCTTGAGGTTGCCGATGTAGAAAGTCTTGAGTGTCAGGCCGAGGGCGGCAAAGTCATCTTGGGCTTTAGCGCGCACGCCCGCGCCGAGTTCTTCGGTCAGGCCAATCAGTTCAACCACGCTCTTTTTGGCGCCGGTTTCTCCGAGCAGGTCCTGAAATTTGGAGAGCAGAATGGTGCGCAGGCGTTCTTCAATTTCTGAGGTGTGAAATTTGGCTTGTTTTCCGACGATGTTGGTGACGAATAACTGTGGGTCGCTCACCTGAAAGGAGTAAGTGCCAAAGCCTTGCAAGAGCGCAACGCCCAGTCCCATGCCGGGGTTGCGGACGATAATCGGCTGCGGGGTGCCCCATTTTTTGTTGGCAAACTCCTTCATCGAGACGAAATACACTTCCGCCGGGAAGGGGGTGCGGTCGTTGAAGGCTTTGCCGATGAAGTCAATCAATTTCGGAATGTTGGCGGTTGCCAGAACGTGACGCCCTGGCCCAAAGACATCCAGCGCCAGACCGTCGCGGAAGAAGACCGCCGCCTGCCCATCGCGGACGATGACGTTGGAGCCGAGGCGGTAATCGCCAATGCTGCTGTCATCAGGAAAGCGGTGAACAATTTCATCCACCATTTCGTTGCGATATTCGATAACGTCAAAAATGCGCGCCATGTTTCTCTCCTTTTGAGTACTCTTAACCAACAGGTTTATTGTAGCCGATGGAATTGCCAGATTCAAGATGATTTACGGGGAATATACGCGGCCGGGTAAGAAAAGTTGTTATTTCTTCTTCTCTCCCATCGGCTTCCCATCCCCGCCATGCTTGAGCATGAGTATCTCGGCCATCATGCTGACGGCGATTTCTTCGGGGGTTTCGGCGTTCAGTTCCAGCCCCATTGGGGAGTGGACGCGGGCAATGGCGTCGTCGCTGACGCCTTTCTCTTTGAGTCCTTTAACGGTGGCGGCCCAGCGCCGTTTGGAGCCAATCACGCCGATATAGCGGGCTTTGCTCTCCAGCAGGGGCGGCAGGCCAAGCACATCAACGTTTGAGCCGCGCGTGGTCAGCAGCAGGTAGGTGCTGCGGTTGATATTCAAGTGTTTGGGCAGTTCTTCCATCGGCACAGGGAAGAATTCGTCGGCATCCGGGTTCATCTCTGGGGTGCAGAATTCTGTTCGGTCATCGCAGACGGCCACCCAAAACCCCAGCCACCTGGCGAGGTGGGCCACTGCTCTGCCCACGTGCCCGCCGCCGATGACGACGATTTTTTCTTTGGGCAAGATAGGTTCCACAAAGATCTCCACCTGGCCGCCACACACGCCGGGGTCGCCGCGCGCCGGGTCGGTCATTGCGTAGTTGAGTTTGGTTGGTTTGCCCTCGTGGATGGCAATCATGGCCTCGTCCAGCACGCGATGTTCCAGTTCCCCGCCGCCCACTGTGCCAACAAAGCTCCCGTCTTCGTAAACCAGCATTTTGCTGCCGGTGTGACGCGGGGTTGAGCCGCGTGCTTCGGTGATGGTGCAGAGCGCAAGGCTTTCGCCGCGTTCCAGCGCTTCGGCAATTCGTTTGTAGATGGTTTCGTTCATCCTTTTTATGTTCCTTCAGGGGGCGCAGTCAGTGTGCCGGTCGAAATTTTTGCCGAATGGCGGGCCTGTTTTTCGTGTTCAAGCGCCATGCTCTGAAACGTCGGGTCGGTTTTGGCGCGCAGCCAGTCGGCAACGGCTTTGTGGTAGAGCGCGCGGCTGCGGTTGGGAATCAGGCTGTAGGCCACATCGCGGAGATACGAGTTTTTGAAAATATACTCCTGTTCCTGCGAAAAACGCGACCCGCTGCGCGGGAAGGCCAGTTCGGCGCGCACCAGTTGGCGCAAGCCATCCTGGATGAAGCGGTCAATGACGGCCTCGGGTGCGCTGAAGGTTGGGTTGGCGCCGGGCAGGGTGGTGGCGCGCGCTTCGGCCATCACCGCGCCGACCCAGAAGACGCGTCCAACCACCGAGGCCAGCAGGGCGACGGTGCGGGCTTCGCGCGAGAGGTTATCGAGACGGGCCTGCAGGGTGGCGCGCAGCGATTCGGGAATTTGCGCCAGCACACGAGAGCGCATTTCTTCAGGGGATGCGTCCTCGGCCAGCGCGCCGGCCTTCACCAGGCTCTTGACGATTTCTTCGAGGAAGTACGGATTTCCTTCGGCGCGCAGAGCGATTTCGCGCAGCACGGAATCGGGCAAGTTTTTCAGGTTGGGGTAGGCCTGTTTGAGCATTTCGGGCGAGAGTTCTAAGGGGTTGAGCATCATCACCCGCGCCTGGTTGTGCCACTGCGGCTGGGTTTTGATTAATTCAGGCCGCGCTGCGCCAACCAGCAGCATTTGCATGGGCGGGGTTTCGGTGGTGAGCAGGTAGGTCAGTAATTGCATCGATTCACGGTCTGCCCATTGCAGGTCGTCGAGCATGAGAATCAGCCTTTTTTTCTTTGCCATCTGGCGCAGCAGTTCGCGCGTTAGATAAAAAATGCGCTGAATTTGTTCGGGCGCGGGAATTGGCTGGTCTGCCAGCCCAATCATTTCGCCCAATACCTGGGTGACTTCCACTTTCGAGGCGGGTTGCTCGTTTTCCCAGACCGATTCTACGCCCTGCTGCCATTGTTCGGCGGCAGATGGGGAAGAATCGCCATCACTGACGCCAAAGCGGTTGCGGAGCAGCACGCGCCACAGATAGAACGGGATTTTTGAGGCCTGAGCCAATCCCCGGGTCGAAAGGATGTGGATGTCCTGGTTGAGCGACTCGAGGGCGTTGCTGAATTCCATCAGCAAGCGTGATTTTCCAATTCCCACGTCTCCAATCAGGAGCGCCAAGACCGGTTTATCGGTCTCGAAGCCGCGGTCGTAGATGAATTTCAATTTTTCTAATTCATTGTCGCGCCCGACCATGTTTGTGACCAGGCTGTCGGCGCTCTGGTAGCGGATGCGTCCCGGATTGGCCAGCCGTCCGTCAACCTTATAGGGCTGGATGAGTTCGGCCTTGCCTTTGATGTGGGTTGGTTCCAGCGATTTAACCCGGAAACCGCCTTGCACCATCCGCAGTGTGTTCTCGCCGATGACCACCGTGCCAGGTTCGGCAATTTGCTCTAGCCGCGCGGCCAGATTGACGGTATCTCCAAGGACGGTGTACTCGTTGTGGATACCGATGTAGCTTGCAAAGACCGGCCCGCTGTTGATGCCCACGCGCAGTTTAAGGTGTTCGGCCCCCGGCACTTGGGTTGTTTTGCAATATTCGTCGAGCGCTTTTACCAGGTCTAGCCCGGCAGAAACGGCTTCGGCTGCGTCGTTATCTCCCGCGAAGGGTGCGCCCCACACGGCCATCAGGCCATCGCCTAGGTGTTTGTCAATGTAGCCATTGTGTAATTCAATGACCTGGTCCAGGCTGCGCCAGATTGCTTTGACCATGTCTGACACAGTTTCGTAATCGAGTTGTTCGGCAAGAGGCGTGAATCCATGTACATCGGCAAACAGGACGGTGGCGAGGCGGCGTTCTTCGGGGTAACGGATAAGCGCGTTGTTTGACATATCTACGGAGATTGTAATCAGTCAAAGGCTTGCTTTAATGGGTGATTGCAAATCATGCTGCCTGGCAGGTCTTTTCGCTGCTCTGGCGGCAGCCATCCTGGCCCTGTGAGCGGGTCGCTATTTTTCCAGCAGCCCAAGCAGGGTTGGGAGCAATTGCTTTTTGCGCGAGACCACGCCGGGGGCGTCTCGTGTTCCATCGGAGAGTTTGGGGTAGGGCAGTTCGTCCAGAATGGGGTGCGGGTTGGCAATAATCAGGCGGCTGGAGTTGCGCACCACGTCGGTAATCAGCAGCATAGAAAAGTCGAGCGCGTGTGTTTCGCGGTATTGCTCCAGGGCGGTTTGCAGGTTTTCGATGTGTTCGCCGAGGGTCATCAGGTCGGTTACTTCGGCTTGAGCAACGGCGAATTTGAACCCGCCGGATTCGTAGGCTTTAACGTCGGTGCTGACGATTTCTTTCGGGTCTCGGTTCGATAGTCCCGCCCCGGCAGAAAGCACTTGCAACCCGTATGATTGAATGGTTTCACCGGCCAATGGCCCATTGCTCACAAAGGCCCAACGCGCCAGGCGGTTGGCGGCTTGCTTATCGCGCTCGGTGACGGTGGGTGAGGTGAGAATCAGCGTGTCGGCCAGCAGCCCGGCTAGCAGCAACCCGGCCAGCGGCGCGGGCATTAACAGCCCGGATTCGGCAGTCAATTCCGAGACGAGGGTTGAGGTCGAGCCAACGATATCGACTGTGAATTTGATGGGCTGGTGAGTATGCGGGTTTCCAAGGCGGTGATGGTCGAGGATTTCGAGCAGCTCGGCTTCTTCGAGCGCGGCAATGGCCTGGCGCGGCTCGTTGTGGTCCACCAGCACGATTTTCAGGCGCGGCGGGTTGAGTACCCCGCGCTGATGACAAACTCCCAGGTAGCGGCCGTTTTCATCCACTACAAAAAAGTCATTGTATTCCTCGCGCAGGATGCGGTTGAGCATATCGCGGATTCGGGCGTTGACCGGGAATTTTGGCACGCCGGTATCGGCGGCATCTTTGCAGGGCGCCGACATGATGTCGGTGATGCGCTGCTCGCTGGTATCCAGGCGTGGGCCAATCACCTGACGAAAGAAATTGAACAGGCTGAAGCCATCAATGATGCCGTAGGGTTTGCCATCCTCCGTCATAATGGGGGCAATGCCGCCGGTGCGGCTGGCAAGCGACCAGGCCTCGGTCAGCGGGGCGTCGGGCGGCAGGGTATCTAACTGACGAGTAACGGACTCAAAGCGCGGCGAAGCGTCGGTCAGCAAGATGGGGGGTTCCACTCCCAGTTTTTTTAAAATCCAGGCGGTTTGCGGGTTGAGGGCGCCGGCGCGTGCGGGAGCGGTATTCAGTCCGTCGCGTTCGCGCAGCAGCCAGGCGTAGCCCATGGCGGAGGCGATGGAGTCGGTGTCGGGGTTGACGTGTCCGATGACGTAGATTGGGTTGGTCATAGTTCTATGAGGTGGGTGGATAAATTCTTGTCTTGTTGCGGTGATGTGTAGAACGGCGCCAAGACGGGATGAGAACAAAACTGCCTCTCTGCGTGGAGAGGCAGCAACTTCTCATCCTGCATGAGCAGGTAAGATGTAAACATCCCTGTAGATTTCCGTAAATTTGGGTTGCAGAGTTTTTCCCTGTTGAACAAAGGTGAAGGTCCCTTGTGCGGCTGTTTTCAATGTGACAAGCGGAGTCGGAGCGGAAACGGACAGCCCGTCTTCGAGCAAACTCTCAATGAAATCCACCATGGCGAGACGCAAATCTTCAATGGCTGCTTCGCGCGTTTTGCCCTGCCCAAAACAGCCTTCCAGTTCGAAAACGCGGGCAAAGTAAATCGGTTGACCGTCCGTCGTTTCTTCAAGCGACGTAGCAATGAGATAAGGACGTTTTGCCAATTCTTCGGCTCTGGCGCGTTTGTCCATGATTATCCTTCGCTTTCTTTTTGGAGTTCCAGTAATCTGTCAACCAATTTTACCGCAAACTCTATCGAACCCGTTGCCAATATTAATATCCTCCGTACAGGCGGGGATGATCGCTCAGAGAGCGGATGTCGTTATCCTTTGCCGGCGGGCATTCGCTCCTCGAAGCGCAGGGACTTATCGAAGGGACCCGTGTAGCCGCACTCGCCGACGCGCGGCGAGTTGACCACCGGCATCAGCCCCTCTTCGCCGTATTTTTCCATGCCGTGTTCCTCGCAATAGGGTTCGTAGGGATATTCGTAGACGTATAGCCACTCCGCCG
>DAOUBQ010000068.1:0-5054 GCA_034432755.1 Anaerolineales bacterium | reverse complement strand
ATAAGCCGCGCGCAAAGCAGGGCGAAAACATCCTGTTTATCCTGTCTATCCTGTTAAACAAAGCGGCACAAGCGATAATGAGAAAGCCATGGAATCACCAGCACCACATCTTGCCATAGCAGCAGAAGGACGCTATAATTACCTGTCGTTCAGAAAGCGAGGTTGTATGCCAGTTTACACGTATCGTTGCGAGAGCTGCGGAATACAGTTCGACCGCCACCAGTCCTTCCATGACGAGCCGCTCAAGCGCTGCCCAGAGTGCAACAAAAACAGCCTGCGCAAGGTCTATACACCAGCAGGAATTGTTTTCAAAGGTTCCGGCTGGTATGCCACCGATCACCGCTCCCCCTCTGGCGCCAGTCGTGCAACCAAAGCCGAGAGCAAAGAGGCCAGCGCCTCGTCTACGGAGACCAGTTCGAGCGGCAAAGCAGAATAACTTGAAGCACCGGCGGAAAACCCGCCGGTGTTGTTCTTAAAGCGACTTACGCACTGCCCGAAAAAAGCGATTGCTTTCATCCACTCAATTTGTGACTTTTATCACAATATAAGGTTGCAAACAAGTGTGCTAGAATGCAGGCGGCTTTCTCAAGACAGCCAAAAGAAAATTCAGGACATTCCGCACATCAAAAATATGACAGGCAAGCACCTGTTGTTTTTGTGTGCTTTGTATAATTGCATCGTTTGCCTGACACAGATATTACCCCTTTCGAAAGGATAATTTATGACCATCATCCCAACCTCATCCACCGGGCGTGACAAATTCGACCCCGCCCATGACGTGTATCACTACACCGATAACCCGCTGAAGAGCATCTTTGCGCCCAAAAACGTGGCGGTCATCGGTGCAACCGAAAAAGAAGGTAGCGTGGGACGCACAATCTTGTGGAACCTGATTTCCAGCCCCTTTGGCGGCGCCGTGTTCCCGGTCAACCCAAAGCGCCCCAGCCTGCTCGGTATCAAGGCGTATCCCAGCATTAAAGACATCCCCGACCCGATTGACCTGGCCGTGATTGTCACACCCTCGAACTCTATCCCTGGGATTATCGAGGAATGCGGGCAAATCGGCGTGAAAGGCGCAATCGTCATTTCGGCAGGCTTTAAGGAAATTGGGCCAGAAGGCGTGGAATTGGAGCGGCAACTGCTTGAAAATGCCCGCAAATACAAAATACGTGTCGTTGGCCCAAACTGCCTGGGCGTGATGAGTCCCATCAGCGGGCTAAACGCCACCTTCGCCGCCGGCATGGCGCGGCCCGGAAAAGTGGCCTTCATCAGCCAGTCGGGCGCGCTCTGCACCGCCGTTCTGGACTGGTCTTTCAAGGAAAATGTCGGCTTTTCGGCGTTTGTGTCGGTGGGTTCGATGCTCGATGTGGATTGGGGCGACTTGATTTACTACCTGGGCAATGACCCGCACACCGAAAGCATCGTGATGTACATGGAAACCATCGGCGATGCGCGCTCGTTCATGTCGGCCGCGCGCGAAGTGGCCCTGACCAAGCCGATTATTGTCATCAAACCGGGCCGCACCGAAGGGGCTGCCCGCGCCGCCGCCAGCCATACCGGCTCATTGACCGGCTCCGACGAAGTACTCGATGCCGCCTTCCGCCGCTGTGGCGTATTGCGCGTCAACACCATCGGCGAAATTTTCTCAATGGCTGAAGTGCTCGGGCGCCAGCCGCGCCCCAAAGGCCCGCGTCTTTCAATTTTAACCAACGCTGGCGGCCCCGGCGTGCTGGCAACCGACGCCCTGATTACCACAGGCGGCGAGTTGGCACCGGTCTCGCCCGAAGCGATGGAAAAGTTCAACGAGTTTCTACCCTCGGCCTGGAGCCACAACAATCCCATCGACATCATCGGCGATGCCAGCCCAGAACGCTACGCAAAAGCGCTCGAAGTGGCCGCAGAAGACCCAAACAGTGACGGCCTGCTCGTCATTCTCACTCCTCAAGCGATGACCGACCCGACCGCCACCGCCGAATTGCTCAAGAATTACGCCAAGAAGTTCGACAAGCCGGTGTTGGCCTCCTGGTCAGGCGGACAAGAAGTTGCTGCGGGTGAGGCCATCCTGAACAAGGCCGGTATCCCGACCTTCGAATATCCCGACGCCGCAGCGCAGGCTTTCACCTTCATGTGGCAGGCCACCGACAACCTGCGCACGCTCTACGAAACCCCCTCCCTGCCCGATGACGCCCTGGGCGCGCCCGACCGCGAAAAAGCGCAGGAAATCATCGCGCACGTCCATGCCACCGGGCGCGATTTGCTGACCGAAGCTGAATCAAAACAACTACTGGCTGCCTACGGCATTCCCACCACACCCACCGCCGTTGCCACCAGTGCGGAAGAAGCGGCTAAAGTTGCAACAAAAATGGGCTACCCGGTTGTTCTAAAACTTCATTCCGAAACCATCACGCACAAGACAGATGTGGGCGGAGTGAAGCTCAACCTGCACAATGCCGAACAAGTGACCGAGGCTTTCAACGCTATCAAAGACTCGGTGAGCGAGAAGGCCGGCGCCGAACACTTCCTGGGCTGCACCGTTCAGCCAATGGTCAAGGTCGAAGGATATGAACTGATTGTCGGCTCGTCCATTGACCCACAGTTTGGGCCCGTGTTGTTGTTTGGAACGGGCGGTCAGCTGGTGGAAGTCTTCAAAGACCGCGCCCTGGGCCTGCCCCCGCTCAATACCACCATCGCCCGCCAAATGATTGAGCGCACAAAAATCGCCACCGCGCTCAAAGGTGTGCGCGGACGACCGCCGGTTGATATGGCCGCACTTGAAAAACTGATGGTGCGCTTCGGCCAGTTGATTGCTGAACAGCCTTACATTAAGGAGCTCGACATCAACCCGCTCATCGCCTCGCACGAAACCATCCTGGCGCTTGATGCGCGCGTGGTCCTGTTCAACAAAAACACTCCCGAAAGCGAACTGCCCAAACTGGCTATCCGGCCTTACCCGAACAAGTACGTTGCCCCCTGGACGATGAAAGATGGCCGCCAGGTCATCATCCGCCCCATCCGCGCCGAGGACGAGCCGCTGATGCGCAAGTTCCATGAAGACTTGTCTGATCGCACAGTTTACCTGCGCTATCTCTCGCCGATGCTGTTGAGTGAACGCGTGACGCACGAGCGGCTGGCGCGCATGACCCACAATGACTACAACCGCGAAATCGCCCTGGTCGTGGAAGGCGAATACAACGGCGAACGGGCTGTGTTTGGAGTGGCTCGTCTGAGCAAACTGCGCGGTGAAGAAGAAACAGCGCGGCTTTCGATGCTGGTCAGCGACAAATTCCAGGGTCAGGGATTGGGCAAAGAGCTCATCAAACGCATCATAGACGTTGGCCGCAATGAGCGAATCAAGCGCATCATCGCCGCCACCTCGCCTGATAATGAAGCGTTCATCAATCTGTGCCGTAAGGCCGGTTTCTCCACCATCAGCACCAACCAGGCAACTGGCATGGTGGAAGCGGTGATGAATTTGTAAAAGTAATCGGCGATTGGTAATTCAACATACAAGATGGGGATAAACCCCATCTTGTGTGTTTTAATTGCACCATGACCGCTAACTATTACGAAATTCGAGTTTGCGAAAACCCGGCCTGTGGGTTGCGCTATCCACTGGTAGAGGGACACCCTTTCGGGATACGCTGCCCGCTTTGTTTGGGAGCCACCCAGGCGGTTTTGACGCGCCCACTCTCGCCCGAACCTTTCTCACCGGCAAGCAAGCCGGCTCCCGCCCCTCATAAGTGGCTACACGCCATTCTTGACAATGTGCGCTCGGCCTGGAACGTGGGTGCAATGTTCCGCACGGCAGATGGCCTAAAGGTGCAAAAACTATATCTATGCGGAATTACGCCAACACCAGAAAATGACGCCGTGCGGAAAACGTCCCTCGGGGCGGAAGAATCCGTCCAATGGGAATATGCGCGGGATGCGGTGAATCTGGCAAAACGGCTCAAAGCCGAAGGGTTTGCGCTGTGGGGGTTGGAGCAGGATGAGCGGGCGTTCAGGTTAGGGGGAACGGAGAAACGGATTTTGACAACGGAGGAAGCGGAAAAGCGGATTGCGCTGGTGGTTGGGAATGAGGTGACGGGCGTGGACCCGGCTTTGCTCGATTTGTGTGACCAAATCGTCTATATTCCTATGCAGGGCAGCAAGCGCTCTTTGAATGTGGAGGTAGCGTTCGCGATTGCGGCCTGGGTTATCAACGAACACTGAAACAGGCCTCGAAAATTGTCACCGTCCTGACATGCTAAAATAAGAAAAAAACTGGTGAGGAAGAACATGAAAATCTTTTTGAATATTCTTGGAATCTTGCTGGTATTGACAGGCGGCGTGTGGTTCCTGCAAGGAATCAACATCCTGCCCGGAAGTTTTATGACCGGCAACCCGCAGTGGACCATCAATGGCGGGATTGCGGTTGTGATTGGCGCGGGCCTGCTGTGGTTTGCCAACCGAAACAGGGCGGGAAAAGGGAAATAAAACGGCTGCCATGCAAACGCCGCTTACAATGACTGAAACCTTTGCTTTACCAAACGCCCGGCACCAGCCGGTATCGGGTCTGCTGGGCATACTTTGTAGCCCGGCAGTTCGGCCTGGAGGGTTTTATCCTCCAGGCTTGTGCGAATCACCAGGAGCAGGCAGGAGAGCGCCGCCGGAATCACAGCCCAGGTTGAGCCGAGCAAAAACGTTGTCCCCAGGTAAAACAGGATGGTCCCCACATAGCCAGGATGGCGCACAAAGCGGTAAGGGCCGCCGGCGGCAACGCGATGTTCGCGGTCGGTTTAGATGCGGATAATGGCGGTAAAGTAGGCGTTAGAGACCATTGACCACATCAGGATGACGTTGTAGCCGAGGATTGCCGCCGCCAGCCCAGCAATGTTCACCCAAAGCGGGAAGGGTGTCGCTCAGCCGAAGCGCACATCCAGGCAGACGGTGATGGAGAGTATCTCGATTTTTGTGTAAAAGTGGGGGCTGTCCAAAAAGCCCATGAAAACAGACGGCGACCGCCAGAGATGGTGGTCGCCGTTTTGGATTACCGCCAGGGATATAGGCGAAAT
>DAOUBQ010000067.1:0-23202 GCA_034432755.1 Anaerolineales bacterium | reverse complement strand
ATTTCGCCTATATCCCTGGCGGTAATCCAAAACGGCGACCACCATCTCTGGCGGTCGCCGTCTGTTTTCATGGGCTTTTTGGACAGCCCCCTATTTTTATTGATACAATAGCCCCCATGCTTCGACAATTATCTAACCGAATCCCACCCTATCCGCGTCAATACTGGCTGATGTTTTGGGGTCTGCTGCTCAGCACCAGCGGCGCAAGCATGATTTGGCCTTTTTTGATGATTTACGTCAGCAAACGGCTCGACCTGCCGCTGGCGCAAGTTGCTACGCTGATGACGATTAACGCCATGAGCAGCGTTATCGCCTCCTTCCTGGCCGGTTCTGTTGCTGACCGGCTGGGACGCAAAGGCGTGATGCTCATTAGCCTGTTCGCTGATGCTTTGCTTTTTCTCTTGCTGGCCGGGGCCGAAACCTACCTGGCCTTTGCCTTGCTGATGGCCCTGCGCGGCTTTGCCAACCCGCTCTACCGGGTTGGGGCCGATGCCATGCTGGCCGACTTGATTCCGCAGGAACAGCGCACCGAAGCCTACTCGCTGATTCGCATGATTAATAACGCCGGGGTTGCCATCGGTCCGATAGCGGGTGGAATGCTGGCGGCGCAATCGTATAACCTGGCCTTTTACGCCGCCGCAACCGGCATGACGCTCTACGCCCTGCTGCTGACCTTCTTTGCGCGCGAAACCCTGGTGCGCAGTGAACCGAAAGCCGAAAAGCCTACCCGTGAACGTTTCGGCGGCTACGACAAAGTCCTGCGCGACATGCGTTTCACCCCTGCCATCGGTTTGATCATGTTTGGCTGGGTCACTGCCACGCTGATGTGGATTATCATGCCCAAATATGCCTACGACAACTTCGGCATCACCGAAAACGTCTATGGGCCTATCCCCACTACCAATGCCTTGATGGTTGTTTTTGTGCAGTTGTTCGTCACGAACTTTACCCGCAAACACCCGCCGCTCAGCATGATGGCGCTGGGCATGCTTCTTTATGCTCTTGCCAACGGAATGGTTGCGTTAAGCGGCGGTTTTTGGGGTTTTTGGGTTAGCATGGTGGTTATGACATTGGGTGAACTGGTCATCGTGCCTACCTCAAGCACCTACGTTGCCAACATTGCTCCCGCCGCGATGCGCGGACGCTACATGAGCATCTATGGCCTCACCTGGGCTTTTGGGCAGGGCCTTGGCCCGGTGTTGGGCGGGTTGCTTAACGACAACTTTGGGCCGCGCTCCATCTGGGTCGGCGGCATGACGATTGGACTGGTCAGTGCTTTGGGGTTGTTTCTGCTTGCTTGGCGGGCTGTGGCTTTGGGTCGCATTCGAGAATTAGAGTTGCCGTAATTGTTCTGGTGCATGAGAGGTTTGGGTCTCCTGCACCTGATTTTTTATTTTTTTGTCGTGACCTGCCAGATTCCATTGTTCGTTTGGGTGCAAGTGTTGAGCGGCGAAAAATGGGGGCTGTTTACGTGTAATTTATAAATTCTTTGATTCCCATCTGATGAAATCATTTCAACATTCAGCCATTCAGGCGCGCTCTCAGCCGGTGGGATTGTGCCAAAATGCGAATGAAATTCAGCAAAATTTTTCTCATAAGTTAGATACTGAAATCCTTGCCGGTAGAGTTCAGCCCAAAATGTGCCGTCGTTTTCTTTTGCCAGTGACTGCAAGGGAGCATATTCTTGCGCCTGGGATGAGCAGGCGAACAAATCGGGGCGCAGGTAGTAGCGGTACGCGTTCAGGACGAAGACGCGCTCTCCTTCTGCGGCGTTCTCATTGAGCGGGTCGAGGAAGGTGCAAAACGCGATGTCATAACAATGCGCCTGTCCGTTAGCGTCTATGGGGGAATAGGTTGCCAGGGAAATGACCAGGGTGCGAACAAGGATAAAGGACAGTAATAAGGTGAGTGCGGCGCGCAGAATCGCCTGGTATCCTTTGGGGAGGGCCTGCAAGGTCTCTTCGATGACTTGTGCACCAAACAGGAAGAAGACAATCCACAGGAAAAAGACATACCGAATTTCGACCACGGTGAAGAAGATTGTTATCCAGACAATCAGCGTAAGCAAAGCGCTAAGAAGCAAACTGCGCAAAGATTGTGAAAAACGGATGGATGCGCGAATGCCTGAAAACAGCAAAAATGGCAGAAATCCCACAAAAAGCGGCGAAATGTTGCCCAGGCTTTGTGGGGTATTCATAAATGTCACGGTAAGCGGGTAGAACAGGCGCAGGATGTTGAGAGATGCCGGGTCGAATTGCCATTGCCAATCGCCAGAATTCAGCTTGCGGGCGTAGGTCAGTGGAGCCAGGGGTGAGCCAAGCCACAGGTCGTTTTGCCACAGGTGAAACGCTCCCATGAGCAGCAAGGTTGGGAACATCCATAAAAGCGGACGTGTGAAATATAAAGCGGCTTTCAGCCCCTGTGCGCGTAAAACCGGCCAGGTCTGAAAGAGATAAAACAGGATGGTGAAGACTGGCACGAGGAAGATGTTATAAGGCCGGGCAATGATGGCAAAACCGAGCAGTGCGCCAATGAGTAAGAAGTGCCTACGCGATGGATGCTGAAGGCTGTCTATCATCCACCACAAAGCCACCACAATCGGCGCGGTGCTAATGAGTTCCACTTTGCCATCGCCAAGCAAATCTACAAAGGCAGTGGAGGTGAGCAGGAGCGTGAGAAAATAAAGTCGCGCCGGTTTTGAAAGCCCAACCAATTTGCCAATCTCCCAGCTTGCCAGCAAAATGACTGCACCATTGACCCAGGAGAGCAGGCGGGCGGCCTGGTCGCCGAAGAGTTGGATGAGCGCTGTGAAAAGAATTTCGGGGTGTAAGGAACTGACGACAAACGCATCGGAAAAAGAATATAATTTTGCCTGCCCCGTGATTGCCATCAGGCGGGCTTGTGAGAAATAATAGGCAACGGCATCGTAACTCAGGCGGGTTGAAGAAAAGCCCAAAGCGGAGATAAAAATCAAAAAGAGCCACCAGGGCAGGCTCCACCCTCTGGGCCAAGCGAGCCGAGTCGCCTGCCAGGCTGCTGCCAGGCTTTGCCTGAGCGCCAGGCCTGGTTGAAGGGTGACTGGCAAGGCACACAGCGCAAGCACAGCGGCGGTTTGTGAAGGTTGTAAGCCTGTAAGGACAAGGAGGGATAAAAAAAACACCGAAAGAAGGATTTCACCAAGCACAAAAGCGCTCAAAATTTTGGGCAGAGAAACGGTTTGCCAGCCGAAAAAGGCTGCGCTAGCCAGAAAAGAGGCCGCCACAAACAGGCCAATTCCCACCAGCGAGAGCAACAGGCTGCTTACAAAAGTCGTCCAGCGCGAGGCCACGAACGATTCTTGCTGCCAAGGCATTTTGGACAGGAAAAACAAATGCAAATAAGATACTTGGCTGTTGATTACATAGAGAGCAATGCTGACAAAAACAATCGTCAGCATCAGCGGGTAAAGCCGTGTTGCTTGGTTCATGAGGTTTGGTTGAGCAAGGAATGATAAATGTGGATATGCTGATCAACCGCTGCGCTCCAACTGAAGTGCCGTTGGACCCATTCGACGGACTGTCTGCCAATCTCACGGCGTTTGTGAGGTGCATTGAGCAGATGGTGAATGGCTTTTCGCAGGTCAGGTGCGCTTGGGGGGACAAATTTAACCAGGCCCGATTCTCGAATCGTGAGGTGGGTTAAGTCTTCGGTCATAATCACAGGCAGACCGCAAGCCAGGGCCTCATATGCTACGATGGCAAAAGTCTCCACGCTAGATGGGACGACAAACAGGTCTGCGGCCTGGTAGAGTCGGACAAGGTTTGCATGGGCAAGCGGGGGGTAGAGTAATACGCCCTTAGGCAAGGGTAGGTTTTCATATCCTTCACCGCACAACACCAGGTCAAAGCGTTCTGAGAGAGCCTCTAAGAGCAAGGGGATGCGTTTGCGCGCCACGTAATTCCCTACGAACAAAACTTTGGGGTGTTCATCCCAGCCCAGGGTGGAGCGCAGCTCGTTTTTTTCATCTTCGGAGAGTGGATGAAAGAGGCTTGTATCAACCCCCAACGGAATACGAACGATTTTAGAGGCTGGCACATGGAATTTTTCTTCTAAAATCTGCTGCACGATCAGGTCTGGCACAATGATGACATCACTCCAAGTGAGCGAGAGCCGCCCCAGGGTGTGTACTGCCAGGGTTTGAATGAAGTTGAATACGGGCTGACGGTAGGGAACATAGCCAGCATGTTCGGTAAGAATCGCTGGACGGTGCATGAGACGTGCCAGCAGTAAGGCCAGCACTGAATTAAGATACAGCATCCCCTGCACATGGACGATTTCGGCCCAGCGTGCCTCGCGGTAAAGGGCTGGTAGCAAAGACGGTGAGAAAATGGGGTAGTGGACGCCCCGGTTCTTGAGTGGGTCAAAGGCCGCAATGCCTGAAATTTTCCTGCCAGGAGCCTCAAAAGCAGATTGTCCTTCGATTTTGCTGGAAAGGACGCTGATTTGGTGACCTTGCACGGCCAGCGCCAACGAGAGATTCTCAATGATGGTCTCAATTCCGCCGCGATGGGGCAAGGTATAGTGGCTGGTCATCAGGATTTTCACTTGATTTTCATCCCAAGTATGCTCAAAACAAAACTGGTAAAGATAACCTGCGCGCCGCTGACCAGCGCCAGTGTGCCACCAAAAACCAGCCGCACGCTGTTGTCATAGCCGATTTGGTTAAAGTAATTGGAGAGCAGGAGCGCGCGCATGAGCAAAATCAGCCCGGTTAAAACAAGCAACCCACCGGCCAGCAGCCCTTTTTCGAGATTGATGTATCGAAACAGGGAGAAGAAGCGCGGCGCATTGGGGAGCAGCTTGCTCTCATAGGCATAAACGCGCGTGATGACGGCAAATGAGACCATGTTGAGTCCCAAATAGGAGAGCGAGCCGGCAGCAATGAAGCTGTGAAAGTCAATGTAGCGAAACCCAATGTTGACCGGGCCAAAAAAGAGCACCATCGAGAGCAACCCACCTGCTGTTAGCAGCAACAGGCCGGGGTAAAGGAAGAGCCACGCTGGGCTGTAGAGCAACAAGAAGCGTAAATGCCGCCAGCCATCTCGAAAACTGCGCAAGTGAGGGGGTCTATCACGTCCATCGGGGAAGAGCCGGGTTGGCACTTCACAGACCTTTAGCCCCAAAATCGAAGCCTTAATCACTATTTCGCTGGCAAACTCCATGCCGGTTGTTTGTGGGTTGATTTGCCGAATGGCGGTTTGCGTAAAGCCGCGAATGCCGCAGTGGAAATCATTGGCGGGAGTCTGAAAGAAAAGTTTGCCAAGAAACGAAAGCACCGGGTTCCCAATGTAGCGATGATGCCAGGGCATGGCGCCCGGCGCAATGCCGCCTTTAAAGCGATTGCCCATCACCAGGTCGTAGCCTTCGCGCAGTTTCTCCAAAAACGGCATCAGGTTATCGAGTTCGTAACTGTCATCGGCATCGGCCATGAGGATGTATTTGCCTTGCGCCGCCTCAATGCCCCCCTTGAGTGCGCTTCCATAGCCTTTTTCTTTTACATGAACCACGCGCGCTCCGCGTGCCAGGGCAATTTCAACTGATTGGTCTGTGCTGCCGTTATCGGCGATGATGATTTCACCACTGATTCGGTTTTTTTGCAGGCTGGCTTGGGCCTTGTCAATGCACGTTCCAACCGTGCGCTCTTCGTTCAGGCATGGAAGCACAATGCTGAGTTCCGGGTCGGTTGGGATTTTATCGGGCATAGTTTTTTTGCCACTCAAACAGTTTGTTGAGCGCCTCGATGGGTGAAAGGTTGTTAATGTCTATGGTTTTCAACTCTTCGAGCAGCGGGTTGGTTTCGGGGAAGAGGGCAATTTGCTGGGCAGCCACCGGGTTGATTTTGATGGCCCGCCCGGAGGTTTTTTCCAACTCGGCCATAATTTCGCCAGCGCGTTGGATGATGGGCCTGGGCAGCCCGGCCAGTTGGGCCACATGGATGCCGTAACTGCGGTCTGCCCCGCCGGGGATGATTTTGTGCAAGAAGACCACCTTGCCCTCGGCCTCGGTGACGGCTACGTTGTAATTACGCACGCCGGGCAGCAAATCGGCCAGTTGGGTCAATTCGTGGTAATGGGTGGCAAAGAGCGTTTTGGCGCGCAAATGCGGGTGATTGTGGATGTATTCCACCACTGCCCAGGCAATTGAAACGCCGTCATAGGTGCTGGTTCCGCGCCCAATTTCATCCAGAATTAGCAGGGACCTTTGCGTGGCATGATGGAGGATGTTGGCCGTCTCAATCATTTCGACCATGAAGGTGGATTGCCCGGCGTGAATTTCATCCTGCGCGCCGATGCGGGTGAAGATGCGGTCGATCAGGCCGATTTTGGCCGAAGCGGCGGGGACGAAACTGCCCATCTGGGCCATGAGCGCGATGATGGCGGCTTGCCGCAGAAACGTGCTTTTGCCGCTCATGTTGGGGCCGGTGATGACCCGCACGATTTCTCCTGGCTCGAAGGTGATGTCGTTGGGAATATATCGTTCACCCGCCAAAAAGTGTTCGACAACCGGATGCCGCCCATCCCGGATATCGAATATCGAATCTCCGCTGACTTTTGGTCGCGTGTAGTCATTCAGGGCGGCGGTTTCGGCCAGGGATGCCAGGCAGTCCAGTTCGGCCAGGGCGCGGGCGATCTCCAGCAGTCGCGCGGCGTGCGCGGAGAGTGCGGCGCAGGTCTCTTTGAACAGGCGCAGTTCGATTTCGCGGATGCGCTCCTCGGCATTTAACACCAGGGTTTCGTACTCTTTCATCTCTGGCGTAATGTAGCGCTCGGCGTTGACCAGGGTTTGTTTGCGGATGTAGTCTTTGGGGGCGTTGGCGGCCTGCCCGGCAGAGATTTCGATGTAATAGCCAAAAACTTTATTGTAGCCCACTTTAAGGGTTTTAATGCCGGTACGCTCGCGCTCGATGGCTTCGAGGTTGTTAATCCAGTCGCGGGCATGGGCGGAAGCGGAGATGACGCCGTCTAACTCGGTGGAATAACCGGGGCGGATGATACCGGTGTTTTGGGTGGTGGCTGGCGGGTCGTCAGCGATGGATTCTTCGAGCAGGGATAAGGCTTCGGTGCATGGCGACAGGCGATTCAGGGTGGCCTGAACCGGCCCAGCCCCAGGGGGCAGGGCCGCTAAAATGGCAGGAATCCGCCGCAGGGTTTCGCGCAGGGCCACTAAGTCGCGCGGCTGCGCATGTCCACTTAAGATGCGATTGGTCAGGCGTTCTAAATCGGCCAGCGGTTTGAGGGCGGCGCGCAGTTCGGCGCGAATCATGCCGTCGGAGAAGAAAAATTCCACCCCGTTTTGGCGGTTTTCGATTTTCGACAGGTCGAGCAGGGGCTGGCTGACCCACTGGCGCAACAGGCGCTTGCCCATCGGGGTCACGGTCTGGTCGAGGATACCAAGCAGGGAGCCTTTGGTTTCGCCGCGCAGCGTTTCGGTCAACTCAAGGTTGCGGCGCGTGGGGGCATCGAGGGTCATAAACTCGTTCAGGCTGTAGTGGCGCAGGCTGGTGAGCAGGGCCAGCGAGGCCGGTTCGGTTTCTTTAAGGTAGCCTAAGATGGCCCCAGCGGCGCGGATGGCGAGCGGGGCGTTTTTGAGGCCAAACCCATCGAGCGTGGCCGCGCCGAAGTGACGCAGCAGACTTTCGGCACAGCGCCCTGGTTCAAAGCGCCAGGCGGGCAGGGGGGTGGCGTGGCTGCCCGCACCCCGGCCCTCTCCCGAAGGGAGAGGGAGAATGATCGTATTGGGGTGGATGATTTCGGCGGGGCGCAGGCGGGTGAGTTCGGCGCGCAGCGGGGCGTCATCGGCTAAGTCCAGTTCGGTGACGGCAAATTCGCCGGTGGTAATATCGGCGTAGGCCAGGGCAGCCCGTCGGCTTGAGCCGCCCTCCGAACCGATTGAATCCAGGACGACGGAGGCGAGATAGTTGTTGGCGTCGCCGGGCAGCAGGTTGGGTTCAATGAGCGTGCCGGGGGTGATGACGCGCACCACTTTGCGCGGGAAGATGCCTTTCACGGGCTGTTCGCCCATTTGTTCGGCTATAGCCACATGGTAGCCTTTTTCGACCAGCTTGATGAGGTAGTTATCGAGGGCATGATAAGGAATTCCGGCCAGCGGGGCGCGGATTCCTTTGCCAACCGGGCGCGAGGTGAGGACGATATCCAGCTCGCGCGAGACGGTTTCAGCGTCTTCATCGAAGGTTTCGTAAAAATCGCCCAGGCGAAAGAGCAGGATGCAGTCCTGGTATTGGCGTTTGGTATCGAGATATTGCTGGCGGACGGGGGTGACTTCTTCGACGCTCATGGTTTGATTCTACAACGTAAAGGGGAAAATGCAAAATGGTTGCTTCTTGGGGTTTGTTTCACCATTATTGTTAAGAAATTGAACCGCCAAGGTTGCCAAGAGCGCGCAGAAAACCTTAAAAACTTGGCATTCTTTGCGCTTTTGGTGGTCCGACAAGGTGTTTGTCTGGCAAAAAATTTTTGGACCCGGACAAGAACGGATGAGCGCGTTTTTTGAATTGTCTTGCGATCCCTGACCGGTTATTTACATTTTAATTTACATTTTGTTACATGACATCTATCATGTTACATGAAACAAAAAATCGCGTATAATGAGTTTACTATATTCAAAAAACGTGGAGGCTAAAATGGCAAGTGTAACGTATGACCATGTAACCAAAGAGTTTGGCAATGTTCTGGCCGTCAATGACCTGAACATGGATATTCAGGATAAAGAATTCCTGGTCTTTGTCGGTCCGTCTGGCTGCGGTAAGACCACTGCCCTGCGCTTGCTGGCTGGGCTGGAAGAGATTACGCGCGGACGGATTTTGATCGGCGACCGCGTAGTGAACGACGTGGCCCCGAAAGACCGTGACATTGCCATGGTCTTCCAGTCTTACGCGCTTTACCCGCACCTGTCGGTTTTCGATAACATGGCGTTCAGCTTGAAGCTGCGCGGTACACCGAAAGAAGAAATCAAGAGGCGCGTAGGCGAAGCGGCGGAAATCCTGGGCATTAACGAATTGCTCGACCGCAAGCCGCGCCAGCTCTCCGGCGGTCAGCGCCAACGTGTTGCTGTAGGGCGTGCCATCGTCCGCCACCCGAAGGTCTTCTTGTTCGATGAACCGCTCTCGAACCTGGATGCCAAACTGCGCGTCGAAACCCGCGCCAACATCAGCAAATTGCACCAGCGCCTCCAGACCACATTCATCTACGTGACCCACGACCAGGTCGAAGCGATGACAATGGCCTCCCGTATTGCGGTTATCAATAAAGGTAAACTCCAGCAGTTAGATACTCCGCAGGAACTGTACGACCGCCCGGCCAATATGTTCGTGGCTGGCTTCATTGGCTCCCCAGCCATGAACTTCTTCCCGGCCAAAATCAAGCGCGATGGCGGCAAGTTGTTTGTTGATACCGGCGATTTTGCCCTGCCTATCCCTGAAAACCGCGCCAAGCCCTACCAGGATATGGACGGCAAGAAAATCGTCTTTGGCATTCGCCCTGAAGATATTCACAACCCCAAGTTTCTGCCGCCCAACATCCACGCCGAAACCTTTGGCTGTAAAGTGGATGTTATCGAATTGATGGGCAACGAAATCTTCCTCTACCTGGTGAGCGGCCCGAACAACTTTGTGGCTCGTGTGGACCCGCGCACCACCTTCCGGGTGGGCGAGGATGTTCAGATTGCCTTCAACATGGACAACTTCCACATCTTCGACCCCGATACCGAGATGGCGATTCGCTAAACCGTGTGTATTTGCCCCTTAACCGCCAGACGGGTTCTGGCGGTTTTGCTTGTGAATCGGGTACAATTTTGGGCATTGCGTGACGCAGATAGCGCCAAAAAATTTGAAGGCAAGTGACCGCGAGGCTAAACCGTTTGCGTTATTTTGCAAGATTGACTTTCTTGCAAAAACGAGCCCCCAAGAACGCGGAGCGCGCAAAGTTCTCTGTTATTCCTTCTCTGCTTGCTTTGCGTCTTTGCGGCAAAACCACCTCTTTGCGGTGGACTCAAAATTCAATCATTGAGAACTCACATGCTCGCGCCTCGGCGTGAAATTTGACGTAAAGGAGACTCTTGAAATGTCTGAAACAAAATACAAACTTGTTCTCGTTCGGCACGGCCAAAGCGTTTGGAATTTAGAAAATCGTTTCACCGGCTGGACCGATGTTGACCTGACCGAGCAGGGCATGGCCGAAGCCAAGTCTGGCGGCCAGTTGCTCAAGCAAGGCGGCTATGAGTTCGATATCGCTTATACCTCGGTGCTGAAACGCGCCATTAAGACTCTCAACATCATTCAGGAAGAGATGGGGTTGGAATGGATTCCTGTGGTGCGTGCCTGGCAATTGAACGAGCGTCATTATGGCGCGCTGCAAGGGCTTAATAAGGCTGAAATGGCCGTTAAATTTGGCGAGGAGCAGGTCAAAATCTGGCGGCGTAGTTATGACGTCCCGCCTCCCGCGCTGGAGTGGGACGATGAGCGTCACCCGCGCTTTGACCGACGCTATGCGGGTCTCAAACCCCAAGAACTGCCTGCGACCGAATCGCTCAAAATCACGCTGGAGCGGGTTCTGCCCTACTGGCACAGCGACATTGCTCCCATGATAAAAACCGGCAAGCGGGTTTTGATTGCGGCGCATGGCAACTCGTTGCGCGCGATGGTCAAATATCTCGATAACATTTCGGATGCCGAAATCACCGAGATCAACATTCCAACCGGTATCCCGCTGGTCTATGAATTGGATGTTGACCTGAAGCCGGTCAAGAGTTATTACCTGGGCGATGCCGAAGCGGTTGCCAAAGCCGCCGCCGCGGTAGCAAACCAGGGCAAGGCAAAGTGATTTCTGTATTCCCCGATTTCAGTGGGTGTAAAGTCCTTGGGCGCCAGGCTTCCAGGGACTTTTTTTGAGCCGACATGCTATAATTTTTGCCCATGTCTTACCTCATTCCGCTCGAACAAACCCGGCGCGAGCTGGTGGTGCTTAACTCGCGCTTTATTGCCACACTCGCCCCGATTGCCAGTGTTGAGGAAGCGCGCGCGTTTATTCAATCTATCCGCGCCGAATTTGCCGATGCATCTCACAACGTGCCGGCCTATCTGCTGGGCGGCGGCCATTCTGTCATGGAATATTGTTCAGACGATGGGGAACCGGCTGGCACGGCGGGACGCCCGGCCCTGGCGGTGCTGCGCGGCTCAGGCTTGGGCGACCTCGCGTTGGTCGTCACCCGTTATTTTGGCGGCACTCTGCTCGGAACGGGCGGGTTGGTCAAAGCCTACACCCAGGCAGCGCAGTTGGTGGTCAACACTGTCCCGCTTGCCCGGCGTGTATTCGTTCATCTGGCTTTGCTGGCCATCCCTTACAATTTGCTGGAGCGGGTGCGCTTTATAACCGCCCGCCACAATGGCGTTGTGTTGAGTCAAGACTTTGCTGCCGATGTAACCCTAACCCTGCAATTTCCGGTCGAGATGCTGGCTGCATTCCAGTCTGAACTGCGTGAACTCTCGGCGGGCAAATTGCAGGCCGAAGTGCTTGAAACTACCCAAAGGCTGGTGCCGGTCGAGGCGCTGCCCTAACCGCCCCGCAGACACGCTGCCAGGATAGGCCAGCCTGCCATAGGGGGCGCTTGAAAAACGGTTGCCCCCTCTCTCACGGAGGGATTGGGGGTGAGCGATCACCAGGCAGTTGCGAAAATTGCTACAAACTCTTTTCAGTTTTTGAAAAATTTGCGGTATAATACCGCCTCGCTGTACACAATACAGCATAGACATCAATCGGGGCGTGGCGCAGCCCGGCTAGCGCGCTTGCATGGGGTGCAAGAGGTCGAAGGTTCAAATCCTTTCGCCCCGACTAAACAATTGTTGCATGCTTAAAATGCAACGGCAAAAGGTTTGTGGTAAGCATTCTGAAAGGAATTGTTATGACCACAGACCTTTTGCTTTCTAAAGCCAGTGAGCATGAGCGCAGAAACAACGCAACACGCTTTTTGGGCAGGCTGGGGCTGATTCAAGCCATTGAGAAAGTCGCTTTGGCGCATCCACCACACAGCGCGGCAAGCAGAAGGAGGGTCGTCCATTTCCGAAATTTCACGCGTTTTCCCGAAAGAAACTGTGGGTTATCTCGAATAGCGCCGCCAGCACGAGCAGGATGATTTCGCCATAGATGCGCAGTTCTTCAAGGACGCCGACCGTGAACAGGATGAGCAGTTGCGCCAGGCAGGCCAACAGCGCGCGCCGCACAAAAGGGTTTGATGCGGTTTTGCCAGACCAGCACGAAGACCCAAACCATGCCCCAGTTGCGCGCCAGGATGCCGAGGCTGCCGGGCAGGTGAGTTGTTCGAGACTGCGCAAAAGTTGGAACTCGAACAGGCCCGCTCCTTGGGCGGGGTTGTGGCGAAAGAGCAGGTAGAGCGCGGTTTTGAGGCTCAGCCAGAGGCTGGCCTGGGCGGTCAGGTGGCGCAGGAGGGTTTGGGGTTTTTCCTGTCTAAAAGAGATGGCCAGGTAAACAAAGGTCAAGAAGTAACTGGTTTCGCGATTGAGGGTGGCAAGGATGAAAATGGCGTAGTAAATGGCCTATTGCCTGCGGTAGAGGGCAATCAGTCCGAGGGTGGTGAAGAGGACAGCCGGCAGGTCGTAAGGGTAGAAGAAGGTCTAGGTGAAGTTGTAAGGGAGAACATAGGCCAGAGATAGGCTGAAGAGACTGGCGAGGCGCAGGTTGGGGGTGAACAGGCCAAGAAAGGCGCGGAAGGCGTAAAAGAGCGTGAAAGTGAATAGGAATTCGAGCAGGCGGTAGAGCGTTTCGCTGGGCAGGCCGCTGATGGCTTGCAACAGGTTTACCGCTGCCGGAATGAGAATGCGGTATTGATAGGGGGTGGGGGCCATTCCCTGTGCCAGGGCTTCGGGCGAAGCCGCGGGATAGGCGAAGGTTTCGTGGGCGCGTAGGAACGTAAAATGATAACTGAACAACAGGGTGAATACGAAAAAAGCCAGGCTTGTCAGCAAGGCCTGCGCCTGGCTGGTTTTAGCAGTCATGCAAGATTTCCTTGACTCGCCGGTAGGTTTCTTCGAGCGATTCGGGCAGTACACGCACTTCGCCAATGGTGGACATGAAATTGGTATCGCCATTCCAGCGCGGGACGATGTGGATATGAACATGCCCCGGCACGCCCGCGCCTGCCGCCGCGCCGATGTTGATGCCGACGTTAAAACCGTGTGGATGGTAGATTTGGCGCAGGGCGGTGATGCACTGTGAGACGAGTTCCATCATTTCGGCGCGCTCGCCGGGTTCGAGGAGTTCGAGCGAGGCCTGGTGCGCAAAAGGCGCGACCATAAGATGCCCGCTGGTGTAGGGGTATTTGTTGAGCATAATGAAGGCGTGTTGCTCCCGCCGAATGACCAGGTTTTGGTCGTCATCGGCTTTGGTGAGCGCGTTGCAGAAGATACAGCCGGTTTCTTGTTCGGCATTGGTGATATATTTCATGCGCCAGGCGGCCCACAGTCGTTTCATGGCAGTTTCCCTTTCTTGGAATGAATTTTACCCCGCCTGCCCGATGATTCCCATATCCGTAAACCAATCGGCCCCGCCTGAAGGCCCTGCGCGAAATGTATCAACCGATTGACACTTGCTTGCATTGCGGGTATCCTCAAGAGAAAACTGGCTATGAATCAAATGCCGCTCTTTGAGACCCCTCGCCTAACCGTCAGTGAGTTTACCCGTCGTGTGCGCCGCCTGTTGGAGGGCGATAAGGCCTTGCAGGATGTGTGGGTGCAAGGCGAAATTTCTAACTTTTCGCGCCCGGCTTCGGGGCATTTGTATTTTACGCTCAAGGATGCGGGCGCTTCGCTGCGCTGCGTGATGTGGAAGGGCGATGCCCTGCGCACGCGCGGGATGCCGCTGAATGATGGCTTGTCGGTTGAGGCGCATGGCAAAGTTGGGCTGTATGAGCCGAGCGGTCAGTATCAACTCATTGTTGATATTCTCCGCCCGGCGGGCGAGGGCGCGTTGTATGCCGAGTTTATGCGCCTGAAGGCTGTGCTGGAGGCCGAAGGACTGTTTGACCCGGCCCGCAAGCGCCCTCTCCCACAGTTTCCACACAAAATTGGGATTGTAACCTCGGCTACCGGTGCGGCCCTGCGTGATATGCTCAACGTGCTGCGCCGCCGCCTGCCCCTGGTGGACGTTACGCTCGCGCCCTCGCTGGTGCAGGGCGAGGACGCCCCCGCCGCGCTGGTTGCGGCCTTGCAAAAACTCAATACCACCTGCCAGCCCGATGTCATTCTGCTGGCGCGTGGCGGCGGCTCGATTGAAGATTTATGGGCTTTCAACGATGAGCGGGTGGTGCGGGCTGTGGCAGGGTCGGTGGCCCCGGTCATTACCGGCGTTGGACACGAAACCGATTTTACCCTGGTGGATTTTGCCTCCGACTTGCGTGCCCCCACCCCCACGGCTGCCGCTGAATTGGCAACCCCCATCACCCTTGATGACCTGGAAGATGCCCTGCGCGCCAGCCTGGAGCGATTAGGTGAAAGCATGACGCGGCAAATGGCGGAGCGCAGGCAGGGCCTGAACGCGCTCAATGTGGCCCTGAAGTTTTACTCCCCAGCCCGGCGGTTGATGACCGAACAGCAGCGATTGGATGACTCCTTGCGGCGCATGGCGCGTGGCTTAAATGCCCGGCTGGCGCTCGAAGCGGCTCATTTGACTGGCTGGCGCGACCGGCTCGAATCGCTTAACCCGCTGGCGGTGTTGCAGCGCGGCTATGCCGTCGTCAGCCGCCTGGAGGATGGACGTGTTGTCGTAACCGCGCAAGATGCCCCGGCCGGCTCTAACCTGTGTATCCGCCTGGCCCAAGGGTCACTGGATGTGAGCGTCATTCGGAATTCGTAATTCGAAAGATTGCGGACTGGTTCATTGGATACTGAACCCTGTGAGGTGAGAGATGAGCAATTCCAAACCCATCGAAGTGATGACTTATGAGGAAACCTTTGCCGAGTTACAAGCGGTGGTTGCTGCGCTGGAGGGCGAGAGCCGCCCGCTGGACGAAGCGATTGCGCTCTATGAGCGCGGCCAATCCCTGGCACGGCATTGCGCCTCCCTGCTCGAAAAGGCCGAGTTGAAGGTTCGCCAGTTGAACGGAGAAATCTTCCAAGAAGGGCTATGAAATGTGGAATGAATTGCTTACCAATCATTCGTTATTGAGCGGTTTGGCGGCATGGCTGCTGGCCCAACTCCTTAAGCCGCCGTTGGAATACCTGCGCAAAGGCAAGTGGAATTGGGGCTACCTGCTTAGCGCAGGCGGAATGCCGAGTTCACACTCCTCGCTCATGGTCGGCACGACGATTGGAATTGCCTTGCACGTTGGCTTTGATTCGCCAGTGTTTGCGATTGCCGTAGCCGCAACGATGATTGTGATTTACGATGCCGCTGGGGTGCGGCGCGAGGCCGGGCGGCATGCCGAGAAAATCAACATCCTGATCGAAGAACTGCTTTCTGGACACCCGATTTCCGATGAAGGACTGCGCGAGGTGCTTGGTCATACCCCGCTCGAAGTGGTGGGGGGGATTTTCTTGGGAATTGTGGTTGGTATTTTGTACTGGATGTTTATTGGGTAAGTTCTCAGTTAAAAACTCACCTTACGCAGTGACGCGAGATTGAGCAATTAACATCTAATAATCGAGCAATCGCGTAGCGCGAGATTTATCTCGCCTTTGTCACGGGCATTCAAAATATGGGGGCGATATGTATTCCCATGCGGGAACGATATATCATGGTATGAAACCCTATCTCTGGATTGCTAGAATAATTTGGAAAAATGCAATCCCTCGCATTTTCAAGCGACATGAATCTCGCGCTACGGCAAAACGGCGTGGCATCCCTTAAAATTAAGCATACACCGGCGACCAGGCGGGAGATGAAGGCCACGCTCAGACCCTCTTCGACGGCCATACCAATCGCCTCGGCGTTGGCTTTATCTCTGGGCATGTCATTTACTGCGCTTCCGGTCATCGCGGCAGCATGGCGATGATGGCCCTGCCCATGTTGGGTTATACCAATGTCGGCAACCTGAACGGCGGCATGAACGCCTGGATTGTCGCGGAATGGCTGGTTGTTAAGTAAATTGTTCCAAAATGCAAGCCAAAGGCTGCCCCGAAAGGGCAGCCTTTTTAATTCCATTTTTCCCGGTGACAATATGCCACTTTTTTTGTGACATCACTCACTAGAGTCTTGTTCTTTGTGGTGATATTATGAGAATGTATATATTCGCTTATTCGCATATAAGGCAAACCCTGTCATGATTTCGCAAACTTTAGCCCAGGAAGTTTCGCAACTCGAAGCCGATTTGTGCTTTGCGCTGGCCGACCCCACCCGCATCCTGATTTTATACGCGCTCGATGAACAGCCGCGCAATGTAACCGAACTCACCCAAGAGTTGAACATCACCCAGCCGACCGCCTCGCGCCACCTGAAAATCCTGCGCGACCGGGGGTTGGTGCGCCCCAACCGGCAGGGCGTCGTCATCCAATATGAATTGAACGACAAACGCCTCATCCAGGCGCTCGACCTGCTCCGCAGCGTCCTGCGTGACCGCATCGCCTACCGCGCCAACTTGATGGAAGAAATCGAAGCATAATACCCCCCCCCCGTTCTCCCCATTTGGCCGAACTTCGCAAAATGCAGGGATGAAAGGGGGAGTAAGGAGAATGCAATGACGAAAGTAAAACCCTACTGGCTTTTGGGACTGATTGGCCTCCTGGCCGTCCTCATCGTCCCATTGATTGTTTTCTGGCCCAAGAGCGCCCGCGCGCTCGATGACCCCTGGGCGGCCGTTCCCAAACATCCCGTGCATGTGCCGCACTCCGACATCATCGCCGCCAAATTCAAGGATGCCGACCCCGCCACCCTCACCGGCCCCGACATCACCCGCGCCTGCCTGGAATGCCACCCCAAAGCAGCGCAAGATGTGATGATGACCAGTCACTGGACCTGGCAAAGCCCGGAATTCGAGATTCCCTGGCGCGATGGCGAAACCGCCACCATCGGTAAACTTAACCAGATTAACAACTTCTGCATCAGCGCGCATGGTAACCAGAAGAGCTGTATGAGTTGTCATATTGGCTACAACTGGCAGGAAGACGAAAATGTTCAGGATGGCAACTATGGTGCCAACTTGAAAAACCCCGAAAACGTAGATTGCCTGGTTTGCCATGCCCAATCGGGATACGCCAAAGGCCCGTATGGCAACCCCAAACAAGGCAACAACCTGGTGGCTGCGGCCAAGAGCGTGGGCGCGCCGACCCGTTTGCAGTGTGGTGCCTGCCACTTCAACGGCGGCGGCGGCAACGGTGTGAAGCACGGCGACCTCGATGAGAGCCTCTACTATCCCAGCGAAAGCCAGGATGTCCACATGGGGCGCAACAACTTCGTCTGCACCGATTGCCACACGACCACCAATCACCAGGTCAAAGGCCGTCTCGTGGTGGATAATCTTACGGTCAATCCTGCCGAACAGGTTTCCTGCACCCAATGCCACAACGAAAACCCACACGCGGACGAGCGCATTGGCCTGCACATGAAATCGGTTGCCTGCCAAACTTGCCACATCCCGGTTTTTGCAGTGGAAGACCCCACCAAAACCTTTTGGGATTGGTCTACTTCTGGACAGGATATTGGCGATGACCATTTTACCTACCTGAAAATTAAGGGTAACTTCGTTTACGAAAAGAACGTTCAGCCCACCTACCTGTGGTTCAACGGCAACCTGGAGTACCGCTATTTGCTCGGCGACAAAATTGACCCGACGCAGGGTACTTACATCAACAAAGTTGCCGGGGACATCAAAGACCCCTCCGCCAAGATTTTCCCCTTCAAACTACACGTTGCCAAACAGCCTTACGATACCGTCTTCAACTACCTCTTGGCGCCCATTACCGCCGGGCCCGATGGCTATTGGACGAACTTCGACTGGGACCAGGCTTTCCGCCTGGCCGAACAACGCATTGGCTTGCCCTATAGCGGCAGTTACGGTTTCACCGAAACCTACATGTATTGGCCGACCACCCACATGGTTCAGCCCAAAGAAAACGCCTTGCAATGCAATGACTGTCACGGCCAAAATGGGCGCATGGACTGGCAAGCCCTCGGCTACCCCGGCGACCCCATGCAATGGGGCAGCAGGTAAGACAGAATTGATTCCGTCCGCAAACATTCACGGATGAACCCATGAAAACCACCTTCCTTCATCGAAAATCGCTCCTGATTGCCGGATTAAGTCTATTCGCTCTGACCGTTCTGGGCGTCACCTACGCTTTCGCCCATCGGCCTGCTGCGTCTGTCCAACAGGCCTCGCCCCTTCACCCGACCTTTGCATTGCTCGATTCGCAAGGGGTCAATGTATTAGAGAGCGGCCAACCCGTCAGCACCATGCAGACTTGCGGGCAGTGTCACGATGCCGCCTACATTGAATCCCACAGTTTCCACGCCGACCTGGGTCTGAGTGCTTATCAGCCTGGCAACGGCCTGAACGCCAGCAACGGCCTGTTTGGCAAGTGGAACCCCATCACTTACCGCTATCTCTCTCAACCTGGCGATGAGCGCTTTGACCTGACGACCGCCGGGTGGTTGATGATGTTTGGGGAACGGGTGCCTGGCGGCGGCCCGGCCACCACCTCCCGCACCGGAATCCCCCTTCAGCAGCTGACCCCCGATGCTTCTAACCCTGAAGCCGCTCTCCTGAACCCCCAAACCGGTCAGGCTGAAGCGTGGGACTGGTCGAAATCGGGTGTGATGGAGATGAACTGCTTTCTCTGCCACCTCACGAAGCCCAATCTTGAAGCGCGTGCTGCCGAAATCAAGGCTGGGCGCTTTGGGCAGGCCAACACCGCCACCTTGCTCGGCACAGGTTGGGTAGAAGCCTCTGCCGATGGGTTTGCCTACAACCCCGCCGCTTTTGGCGCAGATGGAAAGCTCAAGCCGGAATTTGTGACCATTCAAGACCCCACCAACGAAAATTGCGCCGCCTGTCATGGCGAAGTCCACGCTGTTAGCGATACGCCCCTGGTCATCTCGGCCTGTGACATGGCCTACCCCAACACCGCCACCACTGGGCAGGTGATTGCCGCGCAGAAAATCTCGGCTTCGGGCGTTAACCTGAAAGATAAGAAAAGCCTCACTCGCTCTTGGGACGTTCACGCCGAGCGCGGCCTGCAATGTACCGACTGTCATTATTCGCTCAACAACCCAACCCATGCGCAATCGTTTGCCAGCCCGGAGCATTTGCAATACGACCCGCGCAAATTGGAAATTGGCGAGTACCTGCAACGCCCCGACCACAACTTTGCGCGCGGCCAAAGTGCGCAGTTTACGGTTGCGCCTGAATTGAAAGGGTCTATGCGGCGCTGCGAGTCCTGTCACAACGCAGTTCGATCTCACAGCAATTGGCTGCCCTACACCGAACAGCACATGACGGTTATGGCCTGCGAATCTTGCCACATCCCGCAGATGTATGCCCCGGCCATTCAATCTTACGATTGGACGGTGGTCTCGCTCGATGGCACCCCGGCTAACCTGTGTCGCGGTCTGACCGGTGGCGATACGGTCTATAGCCTGGTGACCGGTTTCCAGCCCGTTCTCATGCAGCGTAGAAACATAGACGGCCAGACGCTACTCGCCCCCTACAACCTGGTGACCTCCTTCTACTGGGTTTACGATACGGCGAATGGCCCGCGCCCGGTGCGCGAAGCCGATTTGCAGGCCGTCTATCTTGTCAATGGTCAATACGCGCCTGAGATTTTGGCGGTCTTCGATAGCGATAAAAACGGCCAACTCGATTCGAATGAACTGCGCACTGACACCCTCGAAAAGCAGAAAGTCGTCGCCGCCCGGCTTGAAGCGCTGGGGTTGCAGAATCCGCACATCGAGGGCCAGGTGCAGCCTTACAGCATCAATCATAATGTGGCCGGTAGCGACCATGCCATTCGTGAATGCACCACCTGCCACACCGGCAATTCGCGCGTCACTACCCTCTTGCAATTGGCCGCTTACGCCCCAGCGGGCGTCACTCCGCAGTTCGTCAGCGACACCAACCTCAATGTAACGGGAGAAATTATCCGTGGGCAGGGGGGTGCGCTCTTCTATCAGCCGGTTACGATGAAAGATGGCGTTTACGTCTTTGGCCGCGACCGTGTCAGTTGGATTGATTGGTTCGGCGTATTGGCTTTCGTTGGCACGCTGTTCGGCGTTGCCGGGCATGGCACGCTGCGCTATCTTTCTGCGCTCAAACGCCCCAAACACAACCCCACGCTCAAGCGCGTCTACATGTATGAGGCTTACGAGCGGTTCTGGCACTGGCTGCAGACCTTTGCCATCGTTTTCCTGCTCTTTACTGGCCTGGTCATTCACCGCCCTGAAATGTTTGGCGCGTTTTCCTTCCGCTACATGGTGCTGATTCATAACGTGCTGGCAGCCATCCTGGTCTTGAACTTCCTGATGTCGCTCTTCTGGCACGTCACCACTGGCGAAGTGCGACAGTACATCCCGAACTTCCTTAAGCCGGTTGGCATTATCAACGATATGGTGGTGCAGGTCAAATTTTACATTGGCGGGATTTTCAAAGGCGAACCACATCCTTTTGAAAAGCGCCGCGAGAAGAAGCTCAACCCCCTGCAACAGATCACTTACTTTGGCCTGCTCACCGTTTTACTCCCACTCCAAATGCTCACTGGCGCGCTGATGTGGGGCGTGCAGCAATGGCCGCAAATTGCAAACTGGTTTGGCGGCTTGCCCTTCCTGGCCCCCTTCCACAGTCTGATTGCCTGGCTGCTGGCCGCCTTTATCGTTGGGCATGTTTATCTCACCACCACCGGCGCCACCCCGCTGGAGGCCATGCGGGCCATGGTGACTGGTTGGGAAGAAGTGGAACATGAATAGCGTGAATGCGCAATTCGCATTCCTCAAGGAGAATTTTATGGCACTCGCATCCAAACCTGTCAAAAAAACTTTTGACCTGAAAGCCCTCTTCAACCGTCCGGCCAAACCGTATGTCCACCCCTACCTGGGCGGCGTCATCTTGGGCTTGGTCTTGTTTCTGGCTCTATTCCTGACCGGTAACGGACTCGGCTCTTCAGGCGCCACCAGCCGCCTGGTCACCTTTGTGCAAGACTTGATTGACCCCGCCCATGTGGACCGCACACCCTACCTGCTCAAAATGGCCGGTGGCGATAAAAACCCGCTCGATGACTGGCTGGTTCCGGTCTTTTTTGGGGCGCTGCTGGGCGGCTTTACCTCAGGGTTGATGGGTGGGCGCGTTAAGCTCGAAACCACCAAAGGCCCGCACATCTCTGACCGTACACGCTGGGTGTTGGCCTTTTTAGGCGGCGTTTTGTTCCTTTATGGGGCGCGCATGGCACGCGGCTGCACCAGCGGCCAGGCCCTCACCGGCGGGGCGGTCCTTTCTGCTGGTTCGTGGGTGGTCATGCTCTGTATTTTTGGCGGGGCCTACGGGTTGGCCTATTTTGTGCGCAAATTGTGGAATTAACCGGGCGCATGGAGTGCAAAGTCTCTAACCTTAGCGCGAAATTGAGAAAGTTTACACTCCATCTTGCCACAGGAGAATAACGATGAACTTTCCTTTACTTGCCTTCCAAAACGTCAGCGCGGCCAATCCCTGGACTTACCTGGTTTTTGGCCTGATTGGCTTTGCCTTTGGTTTCACGCTTGAAATGTCGGGCTTTGGCAACAGCCGCAAACTGGCTGCGCAGTTTTACTTCAAAGACCTCACCGTTCTCAAAGTCATGTTCACTGCCGTCATCACGGCCATGGTTTTGCTCTTTCTCACGGTCAGCCTGGGTATTTTAGATTACAGCCAGGTTTGGGTCAATCCCACCTATCTCTGGCCGGGCATTTTGGGCGGGCTGATTATGGGCGTTGGTTTCATCATTGGCGGGTTCTGCCCCACCACCTCGCTGGCCTCCGCCTCTACCGGAAAAATTGACGGCATGTTTTTCATGCTTGGCGGATTCGTGGGCGCCTTTCTGTTTGGTGAAACAGAAAGATTCTTCACATACTGGCATAACTACGCTGGTTATTATGGCCGCCTTACGTTGATGGATGTCTTTGGCCTGCCCATGGGCGTCATCGTTCTGCTGGTTGTTCTCATGGCGCTCTTCATGTTCTGGGGCGCAGAACAGTTAGAGCGCATGATCGGCAAAAAAGACATGAGCCATGAACCCAAATTGCGTATGTACGGCGCGGGCGCCATCATCGTTCTGGCGCTGGCCGTTGTCTTTATCGGAACGCCCTCCACCGAGCAGAAATATGAAAAAGCCACTATCCTTCGGACTGTTCCTGAATTACAGGCCGATGGAACCGTCAAGGATGTTCAGGTCAAATATACCGCCGAAGAGGCTCTGAATCAGCGCCTGGTCCAAATCACCCCGGCAGAATTGTTCAAAGCGCGCTATGACCAAACCATCATCCTGACTCTGCTCGATGTGCGCCCCGAAGCCGATTACAACCTGTTTCACCTGCGCGGCGCGCAGAATGTTTCGGCTGACCAATTGAAATCGCGCATCCCTGAACTACTCGCCACCGCCGCGCCGAATGCTGTTTATGTGGTGATGAGCAACGACGAAACCCTTGCCACCCAGGCCTGGCGGCTGCTCACGGCACAGAGCGTGCCAAACGTTTACATCCTCGAAGGCGGCCTCAATCATTGGATTACCGTCTTCGGCCACACCGACCCTGAAATTCAGCCGCGTTCTGCCGCGCAAGATGAACAGTTGAAATTCCTCTTTCCGGCAGCCCTGGGCGACCGCTATGAATGCTCAGACCCCGACCCCATCGAAAACGAGCATATCGAATTTACCCCTAAAATCCAACTCCAGATAAAGCGTGATAAATCCAGCGGTGGTTGCGGATAGCCGATTTGTAATGCAGAATTCATTCTGCGACCTGACCGCGCCATAGTAGCGGCGTTTCAGAAAACCATCCCGAAGGTTTCTTAAGAACTTCGGGATGGTTTTGTAGAGCCTGAAGTCTCCCGGCTTCGGCCAAAATCGAGAGATTTTTGATTTCAGATCGTCAATACCTTCGTCAAAATTCGCGAGTGATAGGGAAACCCTTATATGTGGGAGTGAAAATCTTTTGAAAACACTATATATGGCGGTTGCTG
>DAOUBQ010000066.1:0-37095 GCA_034432755.1 Anaerolineales bacterium | reverse complement strand
AGAAAAATATTCATGCACCAAAGCCGACGGTTTGAGAAAACATGAACCATGAGGTCTGGCAGCGCCAAAAACTTTGAATTTGGAATTGCTGGTAAAAATGCCCCGCCTGTGAGAGGCGGGGCATGTGGCTTGAGAGATTATCCTGCGTTACGCATTTCCCAGAGCAACTTTTCCTGGTCCACCGGCAGGGTATCGAAGCGCACGCCGACGGCGTTGTAGATGGCGTTGGTGATGGCGGGCGGAGTCGGAATCAGGACGATTTCGCCGACGCCCTTCGCGCCGTAAGGCCCGTCTGCCGTTGGGTCTTCGACCACAATCGGGATGATTTCGGGCGTGTGAACGATGGATGGGACGCGGTAGCGCGACATGCGGTCGGTGACGACCATGCCGTCTTTGGTGATGAAGTTTTCGAGCAGGGCATGTCCAACGCCCATTACCACGCCGCCCTCGATTTGCCCGCGCAGCCCGAGCGGGTTGATCGCGTGGCCAACATCGTTGGCCGCAATTACGCGCAGGACTTTGACTTCGCCCGTCAGGGTATTGACTTCGACCTCGGCGGCTTGCGAGGCAAACGAGAAAGCGACGTGCATATCGCCGGGCGTGCCGAGCGGGGTTGTGGCCGGGGCGTGGTAATCGTACAAGACGCGCGGGTCTTTCCCGGCGGCTTTCATCTCGCTATAGACTTCTTGCATGGTCAGACTATACCCGTTGACGCGCACCTTCCCGGCCTCGAAGCGGATGTGTTCGGGAGACTGGTCGTATTTTTCAGCCAGCGTGGCTGTGATGGCTTCGCGCAGGGTCTTGGCAGCCAGTCTTGATGCGTTGCCAGTGACGTAGGTCTGGCGCGAGGCGGTGGTCGGGCCGCCGTTGGGGGTCAGGTCGGTGTCCATCACCAGGACTTTGACCTGTTCCGCTGGGATGGACAGTTCCTCGGCGACGACCATACGCATCACCGTCACCAGTCCCTGACCGAGTTCGGCGGAGGAGGAGCGCACCTCGAACAGACCGTCTTCATAGAGTTCCACTTCGGCCCCGGCGCAATCATCTGCGCCGCCGCCCAGCCCGGTGTTTTTGAAGGCCGAAGCAAAGCCCCAGGCGCGCACCAGGTGTTCTGAGCCAGGAACGCGGCGCGGTTTGAATAACTCATCGCGCGATAATCCCGATACCTGGCACATGGTCTCTGATACCTTGTCAATACATTCGATGAGTCCTGCGCTGTCGCGCAGAATTTGCCCGGTGCTGGTTTCTCCGCCCACTCGCAGGGCGTTTTTGCGGCGTAGTTCGATGCAGTCGAGACCGAGTTGTTCGGCCAGCATGTCCAGCATACTTTCAATGGCAAAAGCCGATTGCAGCACGCCAAACCCGCGGAACGCGCCCGCCGGGGGATTGTTGGTGTACATGGCGTAACAATCGGCGTGGACGTGGGGGATGATGTAGGGGCCTGCCGAGTGGGTGGTGGCGCGAGTGAGCACTTTTTCGCCCAGCGAGGCATAGGCGCCGGTGTCGCCATACAGTTCGGTCTTGGCGGCCAGCAGCGTGCCGTCTTTTTTTGCGCCAATCTTGACCTTAATTTGGGTGGCGTGGCGTTTGGGATGCACCAGCAGGCTCTCGTGGCGGTCAAACAGTAGTTTGACCGGCCGCCCGGTGGCATTTGCCAGCAACGCGGCATGAATTTGCCCGGCGATGTCTTCCTTGCCGCCGAATCCGCCGCCCATCAACTGGCCGAGGATGCGCACGCGCTTCTCGTCCCAGCCCAGGGCGCGGGCGACCTGCGTTCTATCCTGGTACGGAATTTGTGAGCCGACGTAAATCAGCATTCGGTCGCCTTCGGGAACGGCGATGCTGCATTCCGGCTCGATGAACAGGTGGTCGTGCGCGGGGGTGTGGAAGGTGTGTTCCAGCACGATGTCCGATTCTGCAAAGCCAACTTCCGGGTCGCCCTTGCGGACTTTGATGTGCTTGAGCAGGTTGCCCCTGGCGTGGATTTGCGGCACGCCCTCCTGCCGTGACTGGACGGCGTTGCTGATAACCGGCTGGAGGTCGAATTCGACCTCAATGAGTTCGACTGCCGCTTTGGCAGATTCCTGGCTTTCGGCGGCTACAATGGCGATTGCGTCGCCGACATAGCGGACACGCTCGTTGACCCCAACCATGACCGGCCAATCGCGTGTGACCAGGCCGTGAATGTTCTCGCCGGGGATGTCTTCGGCGGTCAGCACAGATACCACTCCTGGGGCGTTGCGGGCTTTTTCCACATCAATTTTGCGCACGAAGGCATGTGGCACGCCCGCACGTTTGACCGCTGCGAAGAGCATGTTCTCAAAAACCAGGTCATCGGTGTAAATCGCGTGGCCGGTGACTTTCTCAACCCCATCTGGGCGGATTTTTAACTTCCCAACGATTTGCCCATCGAGGGCTGAATCGGGGATAGCTGGGTCGGCAACCGGCTGTCCGGTGCGGATGGCTTCGGCGGCGGCTAAAATAGCCTTTTCAATTGTCGGGTATCCGGCGCAGCGGCAGATGGTGTCCTTAAGCGCGTGGCGGATTTCGGCGGAGGTGGGGGTGGGGTTTTTCTCCAGCAGGGCATAAGAAGTCATAATCTGGCCGGGGATGCAGAATCCACACTGGACTGCGCCATGCTGGATGAAGGCTTCTTGTAAAGGATGCAATTTCTCAGGCCTGGCGATGCCTTCGATGGTGGTGATTGTCTTGCCATCGGCGCGCTCGGCGGGAGTGGAGCAGGAAAGCACCGGTTCGCCGTCCATGATGACGGTGCAGGCGCCACATTCGGCTTCGTTACAGCCGATTTTTGTGCCGGTCAGACGCAGTCGTTTGCGCAATAAATCGGCCAGTGTTTCGCCGGGGATGGAGGGCAGGGTGTGGCTCTGGCCGTTTACGGTTAAGGTAAGGGATATTTTTTTCATAGAGATACTCGTTATTCGATATTCGTTATTCGGTAACTGGTGAGATTGGACATTGCTTACTGCTCACTGGTTACTGGTCCTTGGTTACTGAATACTGAATACTGCTCGCTGTTCCGCCCTCTCCCAGGCGGCAGTTAAGGCGTTTTCCAATAAGACGACCACTAACTCGCGGCGGTATTCGGCGGTGGCGCGGGCCGGGCTGGTGCGGAATTTTGCTTCGGAGAGCAAAACCTGCTGCGCCCCGGCGATGGTTTCTTCGCTAAAGACTTTGCCGGTCAGATATTTGTTGGTTTCGATGGCGCGGAAGGGGGTTGGGCCGGCCGGGCCAACGGCGACTCGCGCGGCGCGGATGATTTCGCCCTCGCGTTCCAGCCAGGCGGCCAGGTTGAGAATCGGCAGGGCGATTCCCTGGGCGCGCATGACGCGGCAAAAGGCCGAGGCCTGATGCGGATTGCGCAGCGGGACGTAGAAGCCGACGATGATTTCGTCTGGGGCGAGGGTGGACTTGCCGGGGCCAGCAAACAGTTCATGTAACGGGAGCAGGCGGCGGCCCGACGGCGAAGCGACTTCGGCTTCCGCGTCCAGCGCCAAAAGTCCAATCGTTCCGTCTGCGGCGGGCAGGGCGTGGGCCACATTCCCGCCCAGAGTGGCGGAGTTGCGCACCTGCGGGCCGCCGATTAATCCGCACGATTCGACCAGCGAGGCGGCGTGTTCCTGCACGAGCGGCGATTCGACAATCCGGTTGTGCGGCACGCCTGCGCCGATATACAACTTTTCGCCGCGGATTTCGAGCGCGCGCATTTCGGAAATGCCGGATAAATCAACCAGGGTATGCACCGGGGCATGGTTGCCCTGTTGCAGGTCGAGCATTAAATCGGTGCCGCCCGCGATGGGAATTGCGGGGGCAGGGGCGGTGGCCAGGGCATCTACTGCTTCTTGTACGGTTTGGGGGTGGAGGTATTCTTTCCAGAGACTCATAGGGTCGGCTCCTGACCCCCTAGTTGGGCAGACGAGGGGGCAAGATAAGGGGTCAGCGGCACTTTTCGAGAGCCTGGCTCACGCCGCCGGGCTGCCCCGGACGACCGCCGAACCAATGCTGGGACTGGACAAGTTGTCAATCTGCGATGTTGTATTTATTTTACCGATGGAATGTCATCGGTTCAAGTTGCAAATGTCATCCCTGGGCGTTGGTTTGCAATACTTTTTGGAAGGCCCGCAGCAATTCCCCGCGCTGCTCGAAGCCGCTTTCGCCCAATTCGGATGTGCCAATATAGAGATGTGCGCGGCAACGATGGAGTAGCCCGCTGACCAGGCGCGCCATGCCTTCGCGGCTGGCTTCTACTTCGTCGGCATCCGTCCAGACTCGGCCCGGAACCCATCCGCGCGAGAGAACGTAAGGATGAGTGAGTGGCTGGGAGAGTCGTTCGTACCAGCCGGAAGAACCGGCATCGAGCCAGATTTGCGCACTGACGGGGCGGTTCATCATCAGGAAGGTGTAGGCCGGGGTGACCAGCACCGCGTCTGCCGTCTGGCTGCTCCAGCCTTCCAGGTATTGGGCGGCCAGGACGCCTTCGTGGAGCATGGTGATGTATTCCCGGCCTAGTTCTGCGATGTCCTGGTTTAACGCCAGGCGGAACTTTTTGACTGATTCGACCAGGCTGGCGGCCACCCGCACCGAGTCGAAGTTGCTGTGGAAGCCGAATCCTGGCTGCGAGAGAACCTCGCCGAACAATTTGCGCAGGAAGTGGTCGAAGGGCAGCCGCTCCCCTGCGCGGTAGAACAAAATCCAGTCGCGCAGGCGGCTGAAGCGTTCACCGAGCAGGTAGGTGATGCGCTCTTGTGCCTCAGCCTTGAGTCCTTCAAAGGGCGTCAGCGTGAAATCGCGCGGGCGGTAGGTAATTTCGGTCAGCCATTGGGCGCGCACCAGGTCGAGGCCTTCGATAGATTGCATCAGGGCGTAGGTCACGTCGAAGCGCGGCGGGCGCAGTTCCCATTCGGGATGGGCCAGCATGGCGAGGGTCAGCAGGGCATGGCTGGCAGGCTCGTCGCGCAGGGAACGCGAGGGGCGGTGGGAACGGGTTGGGATTCTCAGTGCTTCGAGCCGCTGCATTAGCGCAAAGCGCAGGGCATCGGAAAGATAGGGTGCCAGGATGACAATTTCTGAGGGGGGCAATCCCTCATCGAGCAGACGGCGGGTTTCGGCGGCGATTTGGTCGAGCAGCTCGGGGTAGAAGCGGGATTGGATGACGGAGAAGGCCTGAGCGGGTGAAGCCTGTTTGTCATCGAACGAAAGAGGCAGGAGCAAAGAATCTGATTCGGGCCAGATGGCGGCGGTGAGGGCGTTGTTCAGGCGGGCAATGGGCTGGCTGACGACCAACGACTCTTGCCAGGTAACCGGTTCATCGCATCGTTCGGACAGGGCGCGGGCGGTATCGGTATCGGCGCCGAGGAATTTGCGGTAGCCGCCGCCCTCGTCATACACCAGGAGCGCCGATTCAAAGTCTGGAAGCCATTGGCGTATGATGTCGTGCGCGCGGGGGGCGTCTTCTTCAACGTTGTCGTAAATCAAATGCCGGTAGGCGCGGGTCAGGTAAGTGCGAACGGTCTCTTGCGGCCAGAGGAGGTTGGCAAAGATTTCGAGTTGCAGCGAAAAATCGAGCAGGTTGTGTTCCAGGCAGTAGGCGCGGAAGCGGTTGGCGCACTCTTGGGCATCGGCATAGATGCGGCGCTGGGCGGCTTCGCCCGGCCAGGCTGAATCGAGTCGCGCCCCAATTTCGGTATGCGGGAAGCCAATGAGAGCCGCTTTGTTCAGGTTGTCGAGGATTTGGGAGTATAGCCGATTGCGGTCGATTGTGATCGACTCGAAATAGCCCTGCTCTAACAGCGGGCGGACGAGATGTGCCATGTAGTATTGGGCGGTTTCGAGCGTGAGGAAGCGCGGCAGCTGGTGTGGCTGGCTGAACCCGGCGGTTTCGGCGGCCAGCGGCCAGAATAACTCAACCATCCGGCGCGCCAGGCCGCCGATGGTGGCGGGTGTTACTTCGCCGCCGGGGCCGCGCTGCGGACTTTGGAGCAAGTTGAGATAGGGTTCTTGCAGGGTGCGCTGCGGGGTAAGCAGGAGAATATTCTCGCCCGGCACGCCGCTTTCGAGCAGGGCGTGCAAGCGTTCGAGCGCGGCGGTCGTCTTGCCGCTCCCGGCGGGGCCAGAGAGGAAGATTTTGGCCTGGGCCGGTGCTTCGATGATGGCGAGTTGGTGGGGGGTGAGGGGCATCAAATGCGCAGAAAGTGAATTGGGGTTCATCACCCCAGCATGTCTTGGACGATTTCCAGAACGCGTTTCGACAAAGCGAGTGCAGACTCAGCAATTTCCCTCTCAGGCCAGAATTCAATGTCATATCGCAACTGTACTGCGTAATCCGTCACTTCGGTCAAATCGAGTTCCATCAACTGCCGAGAAGGGTGAATAGCAAGGCATAGCCGCTGCAATTCATCCAGGTCGTGAGTGCGTGGGATTGGATTTTCCCAAAAGGCCAATAACGATTTGAGCGATTTTTCAATCGCCTGCTGGGCGTGAAAACAAGCGGTATCGAATGGCCCTTCCCCCGTCAAGATACTTTCTGCTGCATAGATATCGCTTCGGGCTTTTTCGAGCCATCCTGAAGCCAGGTCGCGGTTATCTTTCATAAATAACCTGCCCCTCACGTAATGCAGTAGTGATGAAAGCATTGGGAACATTTTGCCATTCGGCGATTTCAGCGGGCGTCCAGACCAGAATATCTTTGGCAACTCCCAGGGTTTTCAGGGCGCGGCGGTAAGGCGCAGCCCGGCGGTGGCGTGGTTCGGTGGAGTTTTCAATGACCAGCAGGTCATAATCGCTCTCTGGGCTATCCTGTCCGCGCGCGCGAGAGCCAAATAAGATTATCTTCTGTGGACGCCCGGCGCGCAAAATGTTTTGAACGACTTCTCTCAAGACGGGTTGCTGACTTTGGCTTGCCATACTCTGCTCACTTTATAGTTGCTCTTACTCATTTTACAACAAAACTATCGTCTCACGCCAAACCGCCAGCGAATTGCCAATCAATCGCCCCCCACGAATTACGAATTGCAAATCATCCCTATCCGCCTCTGCAAATAGGCTGAAAAATAGCCGTTATACCGCTCCCATAACTCTGGGCGTTTCCAATCGTCCCCTGTCACCCGGCCGCGGCAGAGTGGCGAACCGCAGACGCACTCAAACTCGTCGAAGGCGCTGCTATCAGACATGGCATAGTCGAAGGTGATTTCCTCGCCCGGCGCAATGGGGCGCATGGCGACCAGCGAAACCTGCCCGCGAATGCCCGCGTTGGGGTTGCAGGAGTGGTTGATGTAATCGGCGGGTTCTTCTTTGGGGCCGAGTGGGGCCAGGTAAATGTCCTCGTCCACTTGCAGGGTGTGGCTTTTTTCGGCTTCTGAGAGACCCTGCAATTCAGAGAACGTCACCGCGCGGCCGGTCCAAACGCATAGCAACTCATCTTTTTCCAACGCTTCGCGGGCGTACACAGCAAAGCCGCCCTTTTGGGGGGCGGCGCGCACTTCAAGTTTGGGGGAGAGGTAGGAGGTTGGCATGGCTCGATTATATCAAGCATCCTGTAACGTCAAAAACCGCCCGTTCTTTTTCAGCCAGTCGCGGCGGGTTTTGTAATCGGGCATCATCTTTGCCACTTCGGCCCAAAACGCTGCCGAGTGATTCTGCTCTCGCAGGTGTGCCAGTTCGTGAATCACCACATAATCCACCACATCCAGCGGGGCCATCACCAGCCGCCAGGTGAAGCTGAGTGTGCCGCGTGAACTGCACGAACCCCAACGAGTGCGCGCCGAGGAAATGCGGATTTTTTGATATTTCAACCCGAACTTGTGAGCGTAAAAGCGCACTCGTTCTGTCAGCACCTTGCGGGCTGCTGCCTTGTACCACTTCTCAAACAGGAGTGCGGCCTCGGCCTGGGAGTTTTGATTCAGGGAGAACCCGCCCTCGAAGCGGAGTCCTGTCTTTGCGCTAGACACCACGCTGAGGGCATATTCTTGCCCAAGATAGGGGAATCGTTCTCCGGCGGTAAACTGCCTGGCCGTTTGGGAGGGTTGTTGCTGTGTCTGGGCTTTTTTCTCCAAAATCCACCTGGTTTTTGATTCGACAAACTGCCGAATCTGCCGCTCGGATGTCTTGAGCGGTGCGCGAATAATCACCTTGCCATCCCGCTGGACGAGGATGGCGATGGTTTTACGTTTGGAGCGGATGAGTTGGTCAACGTAGGGAATGGTCATGGGGGGAAGATGTTACACAGCCTTCAGGCGGCCAAGACTGAAAAGGCTGGTATACGGTTATTTCATGTGTTTTTGTTCTGAATCGGGCGCTTCGCGTAAGAGTTCCACGGCATGGGGTAGGGCCGGGGCGATGACCAGCAGGTTTTCTACCGCGCCTTTGGGGCTGCCCGGCAGGTTGACGATGATGGTCCGCTTGCGGATTCCGCTCACCGCCCGCGAGAGCATGGCGTGCGAGTGAATTTTGAGGCTGGCGGCGCGCATGGCTTCATCGAAACCGGGCGTCAGCCGCTCGATAACCTGGCGGGTGGCTTCGGGGGTCACATCGCGCGGGGCGAAGCCGGTTCCGCCGGTGGTCAGGATAACATCGAAATGGGCAGAATCGGACCATGCGGCTAGTTTTTGGGCAATCACCTGAAGTTCGTCGGGCAGGATACCGGTTTCTAGCACCTGCCAGCCCTGCGCGCGCACGGCTTCTGCGAGAGCCGGGCCCGAAAGGTCGGGGCGTTCGCCGCGCCAGGAGCGGTCTGAGATGGTGAGAATGCCGAAGCGCATGGTGAACCTTCAGTCTACAGATTTCACGGGTTTTCTACGGTATCTGTGCAATCATTTGTGAAAGATTCTAAAAATTTTTGCCAAATAAGCGCACTTTGGTCATTTCGCTCCAGCCGCGCTTTTCGTACATTTCTGCCGCGCTGTTGCTCTGTTTGACCAGCAAGTAGGCTTTACGGCAGCCTTTTTCGCGCAGCCGGGTCTCAATTTCATCCATTAGAAGTGTGCCAATGCCCTGCCCGCGAAAGTCTGCGTTCACTGCCAGGTGATAAACCATGCCGCGCCGGCCATCGTATCCGCCGATAACCGTGCCGACGATACGGGAGCCGGATTCGGCCAGCAGGAACAAATCGGGGGCATAGCGAACTTTCTTTTCGATTTCTTCCGGTTGGTCTGATACGCCAATCCCTATCCCCTCCCCGGCGTTTTGCCAGAGCGTGAGAACGGTCTCGTAGTCTTCGGGGAAGCGGAAGGGGCGGATGGAGATATCGGTCATGACTGGCGGTTGGCTAACCCGGTTTTGATGGCGTTGATCAGGGTGTCGGGCATGTAAGGTTTGATGAGGAACTCATTGGCTCCGGCGGCTTTGCATTCTTCGGCCAGGTTCATGCCCGATTGCATGATGACGACGATCTGGTCGAGTTGGGGGTTGAGCCGGATTTCGCGCAATAAGTCAACGCCGTTGCCCTGCGCCAGGTGGACATCGAGCAGGATGGCGTCGGGATGTTCGCGGTAGATGACCTCCAGCAGATTATCTTCATCTCCCAACGGAACGGTCTCGAACCCTTCCATTTTGAGCAGGGTTTTGAGGAGCGAGAGCATGGTGGGGTCATCTTCGGCCAATAAAATTTTAGGCATGATTGCTTTCCTCGGGTTTGGACGTTTTGCGCCGCTTTTTGGGTTGGGGAATGGCGGGGGTTATTGTGTGGGAAGTGGCGGTGGGGGTAGCGGCAGGTTCGAGCGCGGCGGCAATCACATCATCCACGCTCTCGACAAAGACGAACTCCATGGATTTTTTGATTTCCTCTGGCACGTCTTCCAGGTCGGGTTCATTCCGCTTGGGCAGGATGACCGTTTTTAGGCCGTTGCGGTGGGCTGCCAGCACTTTTTCTTTCACGCCGCCAATGGGTAACACCTGGCCGCGCAGGGTGATTTCGCCGGTCATGCCCACGTTGGGCTTCACCAGCCGTCCCGAAAGGAGCGAGACCAGGGCAGTTGCCATCGTTACGCCTGCCGATGGCCCATCTTTGGGCTGTGCGCCTGCCGGGATGTGCAGGTGGATGTCAGATTTATCGTAGAAGTTGGCTTCCAGGCCCAACGCGGTGGCGTGTGAGCGAACATACGAAAGCGCGGCGCGGGCCGATTCTTGCATGACGTTGCCCACTGAGCCGGTAATCTGGAATCCTTTGGCGCCGGGCATGCGCGTGGCTTCGATGAATAATACGTCGCCGCCGTAGGGCGTCCAGGCCAGGCCGGGGACGACCCCAGGGACTGACGTGCGCACGCTTAATTCTTCTGGCCCTTGCAGGGGCGGGTGTTTGAGAAACTCTTTGAGCAGTTCGGGCGTGACCTCGAAGGTGGTTGCTTTTCCTTCTGCCACGCGCGTTCCAATTTTACGGCAGACCGCGCCGATGGTGCGTTCCAGATTCCTTACACCGGCCTCGCGCGTGTACTGGCGGATGATGGTGTAGAGGGCTTCGTTGGTAAAGTTTACTTCTTCGGGTTTCAGGCCATTTTCGCGCACCTGGCGCGGGATAAGATAACCGCGCGCGATGGCGACCTTTTCGCCTTCGGTGTAGCCGGAGAGACTGATGATTTCCATTCGGTCGCGCAGCGGGCCGGGGATGGTCTCGAGGGTGTTGGCGGTGGTGATGAACATGACCTGTGAGAGGTCGTAGGCCACCTCCAGGTAGTTATCGCGGAATTCGTTGTTTTGTTCGGGGTCCAGCACTTCGAGCAGGGCCGAAGAGGGGTCGCCGTGAAAGTCGCTGACCAGTTTGTCCACTTCGTCGAGCATGAAGATGGGGTTGCGGCTTTCGACGCGGCGCAGGGCTTGCAAAATGCGCCCTGGCATGGCGCCAATGTAGGTGCGGCGGTGTCCGCGAATTTCAGCTTCATCGCGCACGCCGCCCAGCGAAATGCGGACGAATTTGCGCCCCATGGCGCGGGCAATGGATTGCCCTAGCGAGGTTTTGCCGACGCCGGGCGGCCCCACGAAGCACAAAATGACGCCTTCGCGTTCGCGGCGGATGATATCTTTCGATTCGGCCTGTTCGTTCTTGCGCTCTAGTTTCAGTTTGCGAATTGCCAGGAATTCGAGAATGCGTTCTTTAATGTCTTCGAGGCCGTAGTGGTCTTGTTCCAGCACCTGGCGGGCGTGGGCGATGTCGAGATTGTCTTCGGTGCTAAGCGACCAGGGCAGTGAGACCAGCCAGTCGAGATAGGTGCGGATGACGCCGTATTCGGCGGCAGCGGTAGGCAGGCGTTCCATGCGCTGTAACTCGCGCCGCGCCATTTTTTCGGCTTCCTCGGGGAGTTTGGCGGCTTCGATTTTTTGGCGGAATTCTTCCACTTCTACTGCTTGCTCGTCTTTTTCGCCCAGTTCTTTTTGGATGGCTTTTAACTGTTCACGCAGGAAGTATTCGCGTTGGACTTTATCAATCTCGGAGCGGGCTTCGTTTTGAATTTTCTGCCCTAATTGCAGGACTTCAATTTCGCGCACCAGGAAGGAGACCAGTTTGCGCAGTTTTTCGGCGGTCGAATCGAGTTCGAGCAGGTTTTGGGCGTCAGTCAGGTCAATGCGTTGGAAGTTGACAATTGAGTAGACGGTTTGCAGTGGGTCTTCGATGACGGCTATTGAGCCGACCAGCTCGCGCGGGAAGGAGGGTATCAATTCGGCGATGGCTGCAAATTGGTCGCGGGCGTTGCGCGCCAGGGCGTCAATTTCGAGGCCGGTTTCTACCGTTTCGGGGTGGCGTTCGATGCGCGCCATCAGGTAGGGTTCCGTCTGGGTAAATTCCAGGATGCGAATACGTTCCAATCCTTGCACGAGCAGGCGGATGGTGCCATCGGGGGCGCGCAGCAGGCGATGGACGCTGGCAATTGTCCCGATCATGTATAAATCTTCGGGGCCGGGTGTTTCTAGTTCTGGGTTGATGGCTGCCACCAGGCCGACCAGCCGGTCGCCAGCGACCACGTCATCTACCAGTTTGATGGAGCGTGGCTGCCCAATGGTGAGTGGGACGGCGGTCTGTGGGAAGACAACTACTCCGCGCAAGGGTAGGATGGGGACGATTTCGGGGGTGGGTGGGGCATCATCAACGGAAGCAGTTTCAATCTGGGCGGGTTCTTTGTTCCCAGGCAGGGGAGGTAGTTGGGTAAAGAGGGAGGGCATGAGCATATCCAATAGTTCGGCGTCGTTTTCGTCTATCCAATTGAATAGTTCGGCAGGGTTGGTCTGCCAGCGGGAGGCGGGCATAGGGTTCCTTATGAAACGGCGGAATAATTCCGCCTTACGAGATGTTGATTTTGCTGGGGGCCGCTTTGGGCAGGGTGATGACCAGGAAACCGTCTTCGTATTCAGCGGTGGAGGTTTCGACATTGACTGGGCCGGGGATGGCGACTGACGTGCTAAACTCGCCAAAGCGCACTTCCATCTGGTGGTAGGCGCGCCGCTCCGGGGTGTCGGGGCGGGAACCGCTGATGGTGAGGAGGTTGTTATCCAAGATAACGCTGAAGTCCTGTTGGCGCATTCCGGCTACTTCGACGCGGATAACGTAGTTGCGTTCGTTTTCAAATAAATCGGTGGGCGGGCTCCAAATATGGGCCTGCATTCGCATTTGCCAGCCGAGGCTTTCCAATATCATTCGGCGTTTTTCGGGGAAATCGGTCTTTCCTTGTGCGCGTAAGATGATGGTGGTCATAAAGCACCTCTTTTTTCTTATAATCGCATATGAACGTTTTTGCTATGATTTTACGTTTGGGGTTAACAATAATTCAATGAATGCGGAATTTATTTTATATTTTGGCAAGTTAATGATTATAAAGCCAAAGCCTTACTGCCAGAACATGAGATAAACGAAATAGCCTCCCAACATGACCAGGATGGGGTAGGCATAGCGCGCGCCCCATACGATTTTATCGGCTTCTGGCTCTTTTTCGTTGTAAATGTACTTTCTGATAAGCAGGATGGTGACAATTTGCGCAACGCACAGCAGGTATAAAATGTAAAACATCCAATCCATCGCGGTCGGGTAGCCGATATTGGGCAGGGATTCGGTCAGGCCAAGTTGGAAGAAGGCGGCTGTGAGGATGACGCTGGTGACGACATCGTACATTTTGTCATATTCGCTGGCTTTCGAGAGGAAGGCCATATAAGCCAGGCCAACCAGGAACCCCAGCGGCAACAGGTTTTTCCAGATGTAACTCCAGCCGTTGCGTTTGATTTCAAATTCAACTTTGATGAGGGGGTAGGCAATCCGGGTATAGTCACTGCCAACCAGGCTGGGGTTGCCCAGGGTGGAGTCGTTGGTGATTTTTTCTTGCTCGATTTTCGTCTTGTCGCTTTTTTCTACCAGTTGCCAATCGCTCAGGGACCGGACGACGTTTTGGGCCTGTAAGCGTCTTAAGAATCCTTCTGGGGTGATGTCGCGCATTCCGATTGTATCGGGGATGAGCAGTAATTCCTGGGCATTTTTGAACTTGTGCTTGATTTGGATCCCCAGGATTTGTTGGTCGAAGGGGTAATTTTTGTAGTCAAAATTTCCTTTGAATTTGGCTTTGATGTGATATGCCTGGTAGGAAATTCCATTTTCAAAGGTTTCTACCACCGGTTCGCCAAATTCAATGGGATCAGCCAGTTGAGGAAAGACGAAATCTTGTGGGTTCATTCGTTCGCGCGCTCGAAACCAGAGGTAGAAATCGAGCAGGTAGGTTCCGGTTTGCGTTTCAAGCTCGCTCACTTCGTTAATGTCAATGCCAATGTAAGCGACATCGGTGATGCGAAAGAAGCGGTTATCATATTTTAAGACTGGGCTGCGCTCTTGTAGCTGGCTTTCCAGTCTATCAGCGGTTTTGCTGTCAATTTCCACAATCTGGCTGATGGCCGAAATGCGCTGGCCGTTCTGGTAAATGCTGGTGTCGATCGGCTTGACGGGTTCGTGGTTCTGGTCGAAATAAATCTTTCCAGTGACGCCTTGAACCGCTTTTTCTGGCGCATTGATGGCGGCCAGGGCATCGCGCACCTTGCGGCGGTCATCGGTCAGGGTTGCGGGCTTGCCGGAGATTTGTGTGCTATTGATGGCTTTCGCCACTACTTTGAGCGCGTCACAGTTGGTGGCGGCTTTCATGCCGGGGGCAATGCCATATTTTTCTCGAAACCGCGCCAGAAAGTTCTGCCCTTCTTCGTCCGCAGTATCAAAGACCACTGGCGCTAAGACATATACTCCGTTGGAATAAAAATTGGGTTCGTTGTGGCGGGCTGCATTTTCGATGGTTGAAAGAAAGAGGATGTTGGCAAAGGGGCTGGGGCCAAATACCACGTTGTGAACATCACGCTCGCGCAGGCCCACCATGAACAGGGCGCCTTCGTTGGCGCGAGTGGCAAAGACCAAAACGCCTGGCTCTTCAGAACCGCCGGTCTGGCTTGCAATCTTGGCGATAATTGCGTTCATTTCGTCTGTTAATTGATTGCCGTTGGGGCGGGTGTATTCGTAGGTATGCAAAATTTCGCCGCCCAATGATTGAAAGGTTTCTCTGAATCCGCTGGCAAACATTTGGGCAAAGGCGTCGTCCTTGCCCTCAAGAACGGTTGCTCTTTTTTGTTTCAACACGTGATAAATATAATGCGCCATCTGGCGCGACTGGGCGGAACTGTTCGGCAAGACGCGAAAATACCATTCATTCCCGGTGATGACATCGTCATTGATGGCGGAGGCTGTGATGGCAGGAAGCCCATTTTCGGCGTAAATCTTGCCAGCCGGTTTGGAGACCGGTGATTGGGCATGACCCAATACCGCTATTGCCCGGTTTGTCTCGATAACCTTGTTTGCCTGCGCAAGGCCAACTTCGGGCTGGTTTTCATCGTAATAAAAATCAATCTTGATTTCCCAGGGACGCGCCATGCCCTGGCGCCAGGCCTGGTTGATTTCCGCGGCGCACAGTTCGGTGCCGCGCAGTGCGTCCACGCTGTCAGGGAAGGGTTCGTCGGTGCCCTGAATCTTCTCACGTTCCAGCATAACAGCAACATATAAGGGAACTGCCTGTTTTTGGGATTCGGAATGCCGGTTGAAGGTGATGACCAGCAATCCAATCAATACCACCCCTGCGAGGATACTCATACCAATCAATAACTTTCTATTCATGGAAACTCCCTCAGGTGCAAAATTATTGTGTTTTACGCGATCAGTCTCTACTCCATCAGTGCCTGCATGCTGGCTGTTGTATTTTGCAAGCGTTGTCCGAGCAACCGGATGACGTAACGATGAAACTTGTTTGCTAACGCAGGGTCTTCGGATTCCATTTTCTTCAAACCTTCTGGCGAAAGGAGATAGATTTTACTGGAGAACTCCGTTAAGACAGATGCTGATGCCAGTTCCCCGCTGTAGAGACCAATTTCTCCAACGGTGGCTCCGGCTCCAATGGTGCGCAGTCGCAGTCTGTGACCATCGCCCAATTCGCGGTAAACCGTCGCGCGCCCGCGTTCAATCAGGTAAAGTCCAGGCGTTTCTTCGCCCTGTGTTATCAGACGATGGCCTTCCGTCACATCGAGCCTTTGCATATACCTGACCAGTGCTTTGAATTCCTCGGGATTGAAATGCGTATTGAGGTCTTGTACCAGGCTGCTCGATGTCATGATGGTCATGGCGGAACTGGAGAGGATTAAAGATTCACACCATTCTACCGCGTAGTCCAGGGTCTCGAAGGTGCGAAAATTTGGGTCGCGCAGGTTAAAGCCATCGCGGGCAAATTTTTTGAGCGTTTTGTCGTTCAAGGCAACAAACACCAGGGTAAACTGATTGGTTTGCGATAAAAAGCGCAATTTTGTGAATACCTTTGCGGCTGAAGAGTCTATCCCGTAGGTTTGGGTAAAGTCAATCACGAGATAGCGCGTGCGATTATCTTTAGCCTGAAGATGCTCTTTGATCCATTCATAAATCGAATGGGCTGTGCCGAAGAAAATATAGCCCTGTAAGCGTAAAATCAGTAGTTGGTCGCCTTCTTCACGCAGGTATTGGGCGTGTTTGATTGGGCGGTCTACGCTGCTCTGGAAGTTTTTTCCCGTTAACACAGTGCGGATGACGTTGGTTTTGCTGTAATTAACCGCAAACATAATGACCATCAGAACTACGCCCAGGCTAACCCCGCGTAACAGGTCGGAGAATACGACGGTGAAAAAGATGGCCAGGACGACCAGGAAATCGGTCAGCGAAAATTTGAACCACCCCTCAAAGAGCCATTCGTACATGAAGTTCAGTCCCAGCGAAATCAGCAGCCCGCTGATAATGAAATTGGGCAGGTACGAAAGATATTGCACCCCGAAAAACAGGGCCGCCCCAAATAAGGCCGCCACAACGAAACTCAATAACCGCCCCGGCTGCCCGCGTTTGTAGGCGACGATGGTCAAACCAGCGGATGGATACCCCACAATCCCGCCGCCCGCCAGGATCGTCAAGATGTTCGCTGCCCCGGCCAGGCGCACTTCCTGGTTGGGGTCTATATCTTTTCGGACGGCCATCTCAATCCCGTTGATGTTCAAGAGCAGGCTGATGAGCGCTGTAAACAACAGGGTGAGCAAAATTCCGGTGTTTTGCAAAATCACGCCCCACTGAATCTCCCCGAAATCGGTCAGGAGCGGGTAGCGGAACAGTACCTGCGCATCTTGTGGCGCGGCAATCACCAGCAGCCAGCCCGCCTGACGCAATTCTTCGACCGAGAAAAAGGGCAGATTGAACAGGTAAAACCCTGCAATTGCCCCAATGATGATGAGTGGATTGAGCCAGGCGAGCGAGTTTTTTTGTTGCAGGATGAAAAGGAGTAGCCCAAAAACGAGTGCCGGCAGCCAGGCTGCCAGCACAGTGGGGTTCAGAAATGTTTCGAGCGCGAATTTCCCCGTCCCAATCTCCATGCCGCTTTTTAATAGCACCCAGCCCAGCCCGGCCAGGAACCCGCCCGAAACCGGGTAAGGCATAAACCGGATAATCTCACCGAGTTTGCGATGCCCGAGGAACAGGTAGGCTACCCCCACTGCCAGCGAAGCGAGCAAAACCGCCGCCATAACCGTAGCGGTGATAGCCCGCTGACCCTGCCCATCCATCTCTAGCATGATACTGACGACCAGCCCCGCGAAGACGGGCGTCATGGCCGATTGAGGGAACGCTACCATGCCCGGCAGCGAGCCGAACAGTCCGAAGAGGAGCGAAAGCACCAATCCGTTAATCAGCGCCAGCATCACTCCGCTGACCGTGTCGCCGGTTGATTTGTAAATCAACACGCCATAGGTGACGGTGTTCACCAAAGCAATCAGGCCAACCACGAACCCAGAGGAGATGGAATTGAAGAGCGCGGCAGGCTTGAGCTCGTCGGAAATCTTTTTCATTTACCTGCCTCGATTGGTATTCAAACGGGCGTAATTTTCATCGCGCCACGCTTCGTACCAACGTTGTACTTTGCTCGTGCGCAGCCAGGCTGCTTGCTCGGTTGTCACCCCTGGCAGGGGTTCGGCCCGGGCGAAATACTCCAGCCCATCGGCGGTCTCCACTTTCTCATGGATGTTTTCAACCGAAAAGGCCTCCGGCTCATCGGGATAAAAAATGTTCGAGCCATCCTTGCCAAAGGGCGGCAGGTCGAACCAACCCGTCACTGCACGGCTGGTAAAGGGGATCGCCAGTTGTGAGAACATATCCCGGATGGCTGACTCAGCCCCGTAATCGCGCACGGATTCGTAAACGAAATGGACGAGCGGCAACCCGGCCGCTTTGATTTGCTGGCGGATGGCTTCCACCCGCCCGAAGGCGGCCAGGAAAATCTCGAAGTTGGTTTTCGCGCCCCACAGCGATTGCCAGGATGACCAGGTCTGCAACGGGTCGCGTGCGACGAGCATGAGTCGTAGTTTTTCGAATGGGTAGCCGATGGCCTGTACCAGGTCGAAGGGGTTGAATTCGGTTTCGATGCGCGTATAGGGGCCGATGGTTTCTTTGATGAAGATGGGGTCTGGCCGGGTGGGGAAATCCCAAAATCTCTCCTGGCCTTGCATGGCCCAGCGTAAGACGTTTTTCCAGGGTTGGTAATATGACGGTAGGCCGCTGGCGCCAAACACACGCAACAAAACGGTCGAACCGCTTCGACAGGGGGAGATGCACAGGATGAGCGGGGCGACTGTTTCTGTGTCCTGCACTCGAATGCGCTTGAAAACCTGTAAAAAATTAACACGCGCAACTTGATGTGCGCTCATCCTGTCTCCGGAGTTTTTAGGTTAGCGTTTGATTTATGTTCGTGTGCGCCCCTGGCGGGATTCGAACCCACAACCAACAGCTTAGAAGGCTGCTGCTCTGTCCGTTGAGCTACAGGGGCGAATGGAGGCGGAGTTCACTCTTTGGCTGGGCGAATGCCCCGGTAAACGCGCGGGCCAGAAAGGGTGACCAGGATGGTGTTGGCTGGGCGTCCGAGTTTTGCAGAGAGTTCGGTTGGCGTGAGCGGGCTGTTGCCGTTTGCCAGAAAGGTGCGAAAGACGCCTTCTACCAGTTGAGTCTGACCAGTAACAAACCCCGGCTGGCGGGCGCAATGCGAGAGGATGACTTGCTGCAATCCATCCATCGGACGCACTTCGGCGGTTTCTGGGTCAACAAAATCAATCAGCGCGCCGTCTTGCATTTCGGCGAACATTGCTTTGTGTTCGGGGCAAAGCAGACCTGCCAGGTGAATGCGCCAATCATTTTCGTTTTGCTGCCACCAATCAAAATCAATGTGAAAGCGGGTCTGGAGGTTGGGTTTCACCAGGCTCATGTTATTCTTCCTCCAGGTCTAACTCAGCCAGGCGGTAGTGCAGGTCGCCAACGTGGATAAACTCTTTCGATGCGGCCAGGGTTGCCAGCAGGGGGGCGGGCGGCACGCGCCGCAAGATGTTGACCGCCGAATACAGCTCCTCGGCGTGGACGTGTCCCTGTGGGGTCAGTCCCGATAGTTTTTGCAGCATCTCGCGCACCAGTTTTTCGAGCGGGAGGCGGCTTTTCTGATTGAAAGCGGCATCCACTGCATCCACCGATGGCACGACGATCGCCATGCGTTCGTTGTACTCGCAAGAGATTTCATGCTTCAGCAGGGCAAAGACCAGCCCGCCATCCGACCCGGCCAGCACGGTGCGCACCCAATCACGGTTGGGACGGTGCGTCTTGGCCTCCACAATCACTTCGCCGGGCGTTTTACTGCGCCGCACCACGATATATGCCCCGGGTATCAATTTCTGCTTCTCATACCATTTGCGCAGGCCATACACATAGCCATACTCGCGCACCACCCAGGCGGGCATTTTCTCGCCGGTTTTACCATCTACCAGCGTAAAGCGAATGCGCGGCGATTCGATAGCCGTCGGGAAGAACGACCGCACGCGCAACGAGACCGGCAAAGTGCCGGTGCGCCAGTGCGGATAGGTTAGGGTGATGGTCACTTCGTCCGTTTTTGGCGGTTTTTGGTCGGTTTCGCTCAGTTCATCGTCCAGTTGGGCTTCGAGCGCAAGCATCTGGTGGTTGAGGATGGAGCGGTCATAATCCACCGGGTTATATTTCAAGACCGCGGGGATATTCTGCACTTCCTCCGGCTCGAGGCGGCGCAGGCACCACAATACCTCGCCGGCCGGCCCCACTTCATCGAAGCGGCCATCTTCCTGGAGCGCGTAATTCATCGAAAACGCAGTCAGTTTGGGGTTCGAGGTACGGGACAGTTCGACCTGCTCCATCAGAGCGGCTGTGGTCAGCGGCTCGCCTCCGTTCATCTCGAGAATAGCCTCTGCCAGGTTGAGATGCCCGGTGTTAATATCTACCAGCAAGGCTTGCGGGAACCAGGCCCCGGCGATGCGGACGAGCGAGTCATCCCCTTCGAGCGCCACGTCGAGTTTGTGGGCGATGTCTTCACCGTAGAGCGATAGAATGGTCTGAACATCGGTCTCTGGGTCGAAAGTTTCTTCTACCGGATGGTTTAATTTGTGTTCGGCAAGCGATGCCGCAAAGGAGCGCGTACTTCCATCGTCAAACAGGACATGGATGACATCGAATGCACCCAGTTCAGGGTTGTTACCAGGGCGCAACGCAACGACTTCTCCCTTTTTCATTGCCAGCGAGGGGAAAATTAATTTTTGTCCGACCCGGTAGGTCTCTTTCGGAAGATAGAAATCTCCACTGGCGAGTTGTTCTTCACGCTGCCTCTCGCGTTCGATGCGGATACATTCCTCAACCAGGACGGAGGTCAACTCTTGCGTGGTCAGTGGCGTTTCGGTCTCGAATAAATGGTTTTGAATGAATTCAATATCGCGCTGGAGGACAGTGAAATTGCTCCAGTATTCGGTTGGAAGTTTGAGGGGGATGTTCATCATTACATTGCCTTGCCTAGAGAATTTCCGCGCACAGGGAAACCAAATTGTTCCGGTTAGAAGCGGATTTGTCAATCAATTATACCTTAAGCCTTCGGGGAACTTTCGACTTGTGCTATAATTCCCGAACTATGTTGTGCTGGTTGCACATTTGCCTGAACAATGACGATGACAATCTGTCGGACGACTGGCGTCGGGCCGACAGGCTGTCTTGGCCTGCCTAACCCACCCGTTCTATCCTGCCAGTCGCCCGACGCATTCTGTGTACCCCCAGCAGAGCCGCGGGCGATATTTTTTGCCCTCTCCCAAGCTTGCAGGGATGTACTCACTTCAAAGGCAAAATGCTCTGGATGGCGCCAATTCGTTCTTATGGCGCACGCATTGTAAATATGGAATTCTCTCTCAAACCAGGAGGTTTAGCATGTATCGTACACACACTTGCGGGGAATTGCGCCCCGCTCAGGCCGGGCAAACCGTCACCCTGGCCGGGTGGGTCCACCGTCAGCGCGACCACGGCGGCGTGACCTTTATTGATTTACGCGACCGTTATGGCGTCGTGCAGGTAGTGGCCGACCCGGCCAAACCGGAAGTCCATGCCGCCCAGGAGGCCCGTTCTGAGTGGGTGTTAGGTGTCACTGGTGTTGTCCGCCGCCGCCCGGCAGGGGCCGAAAACCCCCATATGGCAACCGGCGAAATTGAGATTGAGGCCACTCACATTGAAGTGCTGAACCCCTCCAAGCCGCTGCCCTTCCTCATCAACAAAGATGAAGATACCGAGGAAGCAGTGCGATTGAAATACCGTTATCTCGATTTGCGCCGCGAGCGGATGCAGCGTAACATGATTTTGCGTCACCAGGTGGTCAAATTCATCCGCGATTACCTGAGTGAGCGCGGTTTTGTCGAAATCGAAACCCCCATGCTCTTCAAAACCACTCCAGAGGGCGCGCGCGACTACCTTGTGCCTTCGCGCCTCCAGCCGGGCATGTTCTATGCCCTGCCGCAGTCGCCCCAGCAGCTTAAACAGCTCCTGATGGTCTCCGGATTCGACCGCTACTTCCAGATTGCGCGCTGTCTGCGTGATGAAGACCTGCGCGGCGACCGCCAGCCCGAATTTACTCAACTCGACCTGGAAATGTCTTTTGTAGAGCGGGATGATGTGCTGGATGTGGTCGAGGGCCTTTTTACCGATATGGTGAAGAAAATCCTGCCTGAAAAACGCCTGCTGGCCTCACCCTGGCCGCGCCTCACTTACCATGAGGCCCTCGAACGCTTTGGCACCGACAAACCCGACCTGCGCTTTGGCCTGGAACTCTACACTCTGAATAACGTTTTCGCCAGCACCGACTTCATGGTCTTCCAGAATGTTATCAAGAACGGCGGGGTTATCAAGTGCCTCGTCGCGCCCGGTTGCGCCGAATACACCCGCAAGGAAGTGGATGACCTGACGACCTTTGCCAAAGAACAGGGCGCAAAGGGGCTGGCAACCCTGGCTCTCACTGCCGAAGGTGTGAAAGGCACGGCACAAAAATTTATCAAGCCTGAAGAAGTTGAAGCCATTAAAACCCTAACCGGGGCCAAAACCGGCGACCTGGTCCTCTTCATTGCCGATGGTAAAGCCGTTGCCAACAAAACCCTCAGCGCTCTGCGGCTTTTATTGAGAGACCGATTGCAATTGGCCGATCCTGACTTGTTGGCCTTTGCCTGGGTGGTTGATTTCCCCATGTTCGAGTACAACGAGGAAGAGAAAAAATGGGATGCCGCCCATCATCCCTTCACTATGCCCAAGATGGAAGACCTGCCCAAGTTCGAGACCGACCCCTCGCAAATTCTCTCCGATGCCTACGATATGGTGTTGAACGGCTACGAAACCGCTTCCGGCTCGATTCGTATCCACCGTTCCGACATCCAGCAGAAAGTTTTCCAACTGCTTGGCTTGAAGGATGAGGAAATCCAGGCCAAGTTTGGTCACATGATTGAGGCCTTTCAATACGGCGCGCCGCCGCACGGCGGCATGGCCCCCGGCATTGACCGGCTGGTGATGATTTTCGCCGACGAACCGAACATCCGTGAAGTCATCGCCTTCCCCAAGAACCAGGCTGGGCGCGACCTGATGGCCGATGCCCCCTCGCCAGCCAGCGAAAAGCAGTTAAACGAGTTGCAGATACGGCTGGATTTGAAAAAGCCCGAAGAAAAGTAATCTTGCAGAGCCGGAGGGTTAGCCCCGGCTCTCATTTATCCCTTCCCTCTAGAGATTATTTTGTGGTATAAGAAAAACACCCTGCTGTGTACGTGTTGCCGTCTCACCGGTTCTGAGCCAACACTCTCTGAAAGGGCTTCCATCTCGCGGCATGAACGCGATAGGCTTTGGCCAAGGCGGGAGTTCCGGGTAGGAGCCCAACCTGCTTCGGCAGGTTCAGAACTTTACGGCTCACGGCATGTGCGGGGTACTTTTACAAAAAGACGCCACTTGTGGCGTCTTTTGTTTATTCTCAAATGGGTGGTTGACAATGACAGGGCGGCGGTGTATGCTGTCCACATATTTCAAACGTGGAGTGAGGAAAATGAACGAAACAAAACCCGAAGCCCAATGGGTGCAGGCAAGGAACGCCTTGCTGTGGCTTGTCCTGCCACTTGTCTTGGGATTGCTGGTTGCGGCGCTTATCCCGCAGCCTGTGATTGGACTCATTTCCCTGTCGGATGCGATTTATAGCTATAGCGCGCAGTTAGTCATTCGGCAAATTGATTATGCTCGTGAGCATCCTGAAGTGCGCGCGATTGTGTTGATACTGGATAGCCCCGGCGGGACGGTGGTGCATACCGAAGCGGTGTATCTGGAACTATTGAAATTGCGCGAGAGCAAACCGGTTGTGGTCTCCATTGATGGAATGGCCGCCAGCGGCGCGTATTACCTGACGGCTGGCAGCGATTATGCCTTTGCCAAGCCGACCTCTATGGTGGGTAATATCGGTGTGATTGGGGTTTTGCCAGACTCTCCCTCCATTTTTGAAAATATCATTTCCACTGGCCCCTATAAATTATGGGGTTCGCCGCGCGATACGTATATGCGCCAGATAGAAACCATCAAGCAGGCTTTTTATGAGGTGGTCAAAACCGGGCGTGGCGACCGTCTCACCGTTGGGGCGGATGTTGTCTTGAGCGGCCAAATCTGGCCGGCCGCTGCCGCTTACCAAATTGGATTAATCGACGAACTCGGCTCACAATCCGACGCAGTTGAAAAAGCCGCCAGCCTGGCGCGCATCAGCAATTACGGGGTGCTCGACCTGTATTCCCTGGCGGTGCCACAACAATCAGGATGGTATCCGGTCGGACAGGGGTTCTTTGCCGAGTCAGAGGAGGGCGCAACCCTGCCGTACCCCAAAGAAGCGGGGATTTACCTGCTTTACATTCCCCCGGCCCTGGTCCAGCAGAAATAGGAGACGGTCATGAAAACCCCTGCCCGCATTATCCTGGCTGTTGTCTTGTTTTTCGCTCCCATCCTGGTACGCGCTGTGGCGTTTTATCAGAATCCATTTTACAAGGCCGAAATCTCGCGGCCCGATTTCGCCAGTTTCAAGCTGCCGGAGCCGCCAACTCCATCATCCAGCCTGGCTGCTGTTGCCGTACCGGCTGGCGAAGGGAAAGTAGTCATCATTGACGCTGCGCATGGTAACCAGTATGTTCCCAATGAAGTCGAGCCGCTGGTCACGGCCTTGAGCGCGCGCGGCGGGCGGGTGGAATTCGACAAGGGTGCCCAGCCGCTCGCCAGTCAGCTCAAATATGCTAGCGCGTACATCATTTTTTCTCCCTCGCTCGAATACAGTGGGGAAGAACTGCGCGCTATTCATCAATTCATCGAGAGCGGCGGTCGGTTGCTCGTCTTCGCCGACCCAACGCGATTCCTGATTTCTTACGACTCGTACAGCGGCGCAGCGTTTATCTCGCCTGATGTAAATTATGTCAACCCCGTGCTGGCTCCCTACGGTTTATCTTTCGTCAATGATTATCTCTACAATTTGCAGGATAACGAGGGTAATTTCCGCAATGTCAAGTTTGTTGATTTTGCCGATAGTCCGCTCACTGCTGATTTGAAGATGGTCGTCTTTTATGGTGTTCATTCCATCCAGACCAACACCGGGTCGGTCTTGATACGCTCGGACAGGAACACCTTTTCATCGTTGACCGACCAGCGTGGAACGTTCGCGCCGCTGGCCTTGAGTGCCAACGGCCAGGTGCTGGCGGCTGGTGATTTCAGCTTTCTGACCAACCCCTTCAGCCAGGTGGCCGATAACGGGATGTTACTCGGCGCGATTGCCGATTTTGCCCTGGGGAGCGAGCGCGCTCCATCGCTGGTGAATTTCCCCTACCTGTTCAACCGCCCCATCAGCCTGGTCACGGCAGGCACTGTAAAGATAGATTCCTCGCTGTTAGGGCCGATTGCGACTCTGCAAAATACGCTTAATTTGGCCAGTCTTTCGCTCCATGTGCGCCCCAAAGCCGCCGATGGCGATGACGTTATTGTTCTGGGGTCGCTCGAGGAACCGGACGCCATTGCGGTTTACACCAAAGCGTTTGGAATTACTTTTAGCACAGAAACCACGCTTGAAATTAAAGGATTTGGAGAGGTCAGCGCCAGTGACAGCGGCCTGCTTTTGTTCAGCAAAAGCCCGAAATCGCATACCCTGGTGTTGCTTGCGCCCACTGCCAGCATGCTGCCCGAACTGGTCAACCTGGTGGCTGGCGGAGACCTGTTCGCTTGCGTGGTGCAAGAGAGTGTAGGGGTTTGCTCTCTATCTGTCAGCGAAGATGGGTACTTATCGGATAACCAAGATTTCAGGTATGACTTTACATCTCCATCTTTAACTCCTACGCCGTAATGTGCTGTTTTTTACAAAAGCGAGGCCACCCTGATATGGGGTGGCCTCGCTGTGTGTTCAGGGGCATCATTTTAGTTGTTCGGCGCGCCCGCGTTCACCCAATCGGTCAACAGTTGAACTTCTGCAGGGGTTAATTTGGGTCCACGCTTGGGCATTTTGCCTTGCGCGGCTAAGGTCACAAAAGAACTATTGGCTGCATCACCAGGCGTGACAACGCTGCCGTTCTGCGAACCGGCCATCAGGGACTCGTACGTTTTCATGTCCAGGCCCTCAGAGGTGCGCTGTCCACCATGACAGTTGATGCAGCGGCTTTGAAGGACGGGCATCACATCTTTTGAAAAACTCACTTCACCCGATGCGCTGTGGGCTGCCTGAGTGGTAGGCACTTGCTGGGTTGGGGTTTGCCCTACGGGCACTTCGGTGGCCGGGGCAGTGGTTGCGGCGGGGGCGGGGGTCTCAGTAGTTGCGGGGGCGCTGCCTGCGCAGGCAGCCAGTATGAACAGGGCCGCCAACGCTGCGCCCGTGAGTAGTTTATTTGTGATACAAGCCATCATCTACCTCTCCTTGGGTTTAAGCAAGCGTATACGATCACACCACCTAGAAATCTCAACATAGCGGCGATGAGAATTATATTGTAAGATATTTATCTTAAAATAATATGACAATATCTACCCGTAAACAATAAAAATGGGCGTCATGGACGCCCGTTTTTGTTTAGATTATTGGGTTGGTATTTGTCTCATCGTCGAGTGGGTGTGGGAGATGGGGTTGGAGTCTGTGTCAGAGCAGATGATGGCCGGTTGCTGCGAACGATGCGTGGTGCAACCCATAGCGCACGGTCGCCGGTTGCCGCGCCGAAGGCCTGAACCTGTAGCACGAATTTGACTTCCTGCCCGCCGAAGGGGCTCAAGTCTACGCTGGCCTGGTAATACTTGCCGTCGTACACTTCGCCAATCCGCCAGAAGCCAAAGATGGGGCCATCGCCAATCTGGTAGTCGAGGCGGAAGAGGACCAGGCAGGATTCCGCCCCACCCTCGCAGTTGACAATCGTCTGGAAGCGGTCGCCGGGCTGCACGATGAACGGCGGGTACACACCCTGGATGTATCCATCGGTTACGTTTTGGGGCGCGGTCAAAAGGCCGGGCAGCGAGACGATGGAGCCGTCTTCCAGCTTGGGATTGAACATGCGCAGGATGAAACCCTGGCTGTCGCCGTCGCTGCCGGGGCAAGGCAATCTGCCTTTGCCGCTTGACCAGGCAGCGGTGCAGGCGTTTGCGAACATATCGTAGGCAGTGCCTTCGAGGGAGGTCTTGTTCACGTTGATATCTACCCAGACCGGGTCGGCAGATCTGTCGCCCGTGCCGAACAGGTTGCCTGCTGGGTTTTGGAGCATCCACGAGCCGCGATAACGGCCTGCAAAAGCGGGCGAGAGCAGGTTGACGGAAATATCCACCGTTTGGTCGGGCGCCACACTGCGGGGGAACGAAACTGAGACGGTGTTGCCCATCTGGTCACCACCGGTAAATACCAGTTTGTAGTCGGGCGTCCAGGTGCAAGTTCCGACGTTCTTGAGACGCCAGGTTTTGACGAAGGCAACCCCAGGATTGAAAGTGGTCCCATCTGGGACGGTGATGTCGGTGACGAACCTGACGCGCTCACAGCGTGGGTCGGGAGTCCGCGTGGGGGTATTGGTGCGGGTGGGTGTCAGAGTGAATGTAGAGGATGGCGTTGGGGTAAAGGTCGGCGTCCAGGTGGCGGTGGCTGTAGGCGTAGGAGTATCCGTTGCCGTATTGGTGGGAGAGGGCGTGTTCGATGCAGTTGGGGTTTGAGTCAACGTTGGGCGCAGGGTTGGCGTGAAGGTTTGGGTAGCGGTTGGAGCGCGAGTCTGCGTGGCAGTGGGTATCAGGCTGGCGGTGGGGGTATTGGTTGGGGTTGGGGTCAGCGTAAAAGTTGGAGTGTTGGAAGGCGTCTGGGTGGTGGTTGCCGTCGAGGTCATCGTCAACGTGGCAGTGTTGGTTGGCGTGGATGTAGCCGTCGGCGTGAATGTCGCTGTGCGCGTGACGGTTGGCGTTCGCGAAGGGGTTGGGGTGGGCGTGGCCGTATCCGTTGGGGTGTTGCTTGGCGTCTGTGTGTGCGTTGATGTGGGCGTGGAGGTCAAAGTTGATGTATTGGTTGGGGTGTTGGAAGGCGTGAGGGTTGGCGTGTTCGTTCGAGTGGGGGTATGCGACGGGGTAAAAGTTGGGGTGAAGGTGTGCGTGGACGTGAAGGTGGCGGTGTGGGTGGGGGTGAAGGTTGGGGTGTTGGTGCGGGTTGGGGTGTTGGAAGGCGTGAGGGTCGGCGTGTTCGTCCGGGTGGGGGTGTTGGAGGGGGTGAAGGTGGGTGTGGAGGTATTGGTCGGGGTCGAAGTGGCCGTGTCCGTTGGTGTGAACGTTGGGGTGGGGGTATTCGTGGAGGTCGGCGTAATGGTTGGCGTAAAGGTGATGGTTGGCGTGAAGGTTTGGGTGGCGGTGGGCGCGCGGGTATTGGTGGGGGTGAAGGTGTTGGTGGGCGTACGCGTGAGGGTTGGGGTGTAGGTCAGCGTGGCGGTGGCGGTGTTGGTGGGCGTGAAGGTGTGCGTGTGTGTGAAAGTGGCGGTGTGGGTGGGGGTATTGGTGCGTGTTGGCGTGTTGGAAGGCGTGAAGGTGACGGTTGGGGTGAAGGTGGCTGTCCAGGTGGGGGTGTTGGTCAGGGTTGGCCTGCGCGTGGGGGTGTAAGTGAATGTGGCGGTGGGGGTGCGCGTCTTGGTGGGGGTGAAGGTCAGGGTGGCGGTGGGAGTATTCGACGGAGTGAGCGTGTTGGTGGGCGTGAAGGTGTGCGTGGGTGTGAAAGTGGCGGTGTGGGTGGCGGTGAAGGTTGGGGTGGCTGTATTGGTGAAGGTTGCGGTGGGTGTGCGCGAGGGCGTATCTGTCAGCGTGCTGGTCGCCGTCGAGGTGGCTGTGTGGGTAAAGGTTGAGCTGGGGGTAAACGTCTGCGATGCGGTTGCCGATGCGGTTTGCGAGGGTGTGTTCGTTGCAGTGTGGGTGGCGGTCAGGGTTGAGGTGGTTGTGTGCGTGGCCGTTGGCGTGTTGGATGGCGTGAGGGTGGCCGTTGCTGTTGGCGTCGCAGTGTTGGTGGGGGTATCAGATGGCGTGGAGGTGGATGTTGTGGTGGGTGTGGTGGTGTCAGTCGGCGTGGCGGAAGGGGTGAAGGTTTGGGTGGGGGTGAACGTTAGCGTAAAGGTCGGCGTCGCTGTGCGCGTGGCTGTCTTGGTCGGCGTAAATGTAATGGTGGGGGTGAAGGTCTGGGTGGCAGTGGGCGCGCGGGTGTTGGTGGAGGTCAGTGTGGAGGTTGGGGCGCGCGTGCGGGTGGCTGTCGGAGTGGATGATACAGTGGGGGTGAGCGACGCTGTGGCAGTCGAGGTCGGTGTCCACGATGGGGAGGGGGTAAAAGTCTGGGTGCTGGTGGATGTCCAGGTGGGTGTGAGGGTCCAGGTCGCCGTCATCGTAAAAGTAGGCGTGCGGGTTGGTGCGCGTGTGGCGGCTGCCGGAGGAATTGCGCTTGGGCGGGCAGTGTTCGTGGCGCTGGCTGTGTCTGTTGCCGTCGCGGCGGGCGGGATGATGCGCGTGGCTGTCAGGCTGGGTGTGAAGGTGGGGGATGGCACGCCAGACAGCGTGGCGGAGGGTGTTTCCGGCGAGGGCGAGATGGCTTCGGTGACCGTTGGCTGTAACGTGGCGGAGGGTGGCGGGAGGGTGGCGGTGTTTGCCGGGGCGGGCGGTAAGATTGGGAGGGCGGTGGGGGCTGGGGCAGCAGACAGGAATTGAGCGGCAATGGGTTCTCCCAAACGGGCGCTGACCATCGAAATCCCACCTAGCAACACGGCAACCCCAATCCAGCGCCAACCGGCCACAATGCGCTGCTGGCGGGTACGGTAAAACTTGATTTTCATCCCGGCCCGAATGAAACGCACCCCCATCCAAACGCAAAAGAGCGCCAGGAGACCGGCGAAGATGGTGATGGCCTGGACAATGATGGGTATCGGCATGGCTCGATGGATAATCTGGGAAATTAAAGTAGTTTAACACGAACGGCGCGTTTTTTGCGCCTTTCTAAGCGATGAATCTATGGCTTTTTCGTGTTTGCTTGCGGTACCTGGTTTAACAGGAGCGGCAGGATAAAACGATGAGTTATCTGCAAAACGCCCTATTGAACCGCAAAGACGCCAGGCACGCGAAGGAAAAATAAGGGCGAATCTTTTGTCTTTGCAGTGAAATCATGATTTTTGCAGCGGAGTCAAGGATATTTTCCCCCCGCTTTCTGTGCGGCTCATTCTTAAGTCTTTCCATCCTGTTTGTTTTTTAAGACTTTGAGAAGGCCATAGCGATGAATCACGCCGGATTTCAGTAAAATTCGTATACAATTCAGATAAGATTAAAGGTAGCCCGGTCACGCCAATTGTGGACAAATTTTAAGAATTTTGCTTTGTGCTTGCATGGCGTGAATTTCTCAAATTTTACGCGCGGAGAATGACATGACCAAGAAAATCGTCGTAGTGGCCGGGAACATCGGTGCCGGCAAAACTTCGCTCACCGAGCGCATCGGCGCGCGGCAGGGCTGGGTGACAGGCTACGAATCGGTCTCGGATAACCCCTACCTGCCCGATTTCTATGCCGACATGAAATCGTGGTCGTTTCACTTGCAAATCTATTTTCTTGGACATCGCGCCCGGCAATATCTTGAACTGGCGAACGACCCGCGCTCGGCCATCTCGGACCGCAGCATTTTCGAGGATGCTTACATCTTCGCGCGCGCCCTCCATCACCTGGGCAACTTGAGCGAGCGTGATTATCTTTCGTACCGCCGCCTGTTCGATCTGGTGGTGGGCAGCCTGCCGCCGCCCAACCTGCTTATCTACCTGAAATGCCCCGTACCGGTTTTGATGGAGCGCATTCAGCGCCGGGCGCGCGGCATCGAGACCGGAATCACCGCCGAATATCTGTCCTTGCTCGATTCGTTTTACGATGATTGGCTGCGTTCCTTCGACCTTTGCCCGGTGCTGACCCTCCAGACCGGGGACGTGGATTACGTCCACAAACCGAAGGCGCTGGAAAAGGTCACCCAAATCATCTCCGATAAACTGGCGGGCAAGGATGTGGTGGAACTGTGACCGATTGGTTCTTAATCTAATCTTTACGGAGAAAAAATGAACGAAGAACTCTTCCGCTCTTCCGAAGCGCTCACATTCGATGATGTGCTGGTGGTGCCTGGCTACACCGAGACCCTACCTGCCGACGTAGATGTGCGCGCTCACCTCACCCGCGAAATTTCCCTCAACATCCCGCTCCTTTCGGCGGCGATGGATACCGTCACCGAGGCGCGCTTGGCAATTGCCCTGGCGCGCGAAGGGGGCATGGGAATCATCCATCGCAACCTGTCTCCAGAAGCCCAGGCCGCCGAGGTAGACAAGGTCAAGCGCTCACAGGCCGGGATGATTTCAGACCCGGTCACGCTGCTGCCCGATGCCACGCTCCAGGATGCCGAAAACATCATGGCGCGCTATAAAATCAGCGGCGTGCCAATCGTCACCCGTGATGGTCAACTGACCGGCATTTTGACCAACCGCGACATCCGATTCGTCGAACCGGTTGACTTTGTCCGCCCTATCCGTGAGTTCATGACCCCCCGTGAGCGGTTGGTGACGGCTCCAGTGGGCATTTCCAGCGCTGATGCCAAATCGCTGCTGCAAAAGCACCGTATCGAAAAATTGCTCCTGGTGGACGAAGCCGGACGCCTGAAAGGGCTGTTGACCGTCAAAGACATCCTGACCGAAATTGAACATCCGCATGCTGCGCTCGATGATCGGGGACGCTTGCGGGTGGGCGCAGCGGTCGGCGTCGGCTCGGATTTGGAGACGCGGGTCGGCAAATTGAATGATGCCGGAGTAGACATCATTGCCATAGATACAGCCCACGGCCACTCAAAGGGCGTTATCACCGCCATCCAGCGCATCCGGGCGGCTTTTCCGAAACTGCCCATCCTGGCTGGCAACGTAGTCACTGCCGAGGGGACGCGCGCCCTCATCGAGGCCGGTGCAGATTCCGTCAAGGTCGGCGTGGGAGCGGGTTCCATCTGCACGACGCGCGTGGTCGCCGGAGCCGGGATGCCGCAGTTGACGGCCATCCACGCCTGCGCGCAAGAAGCCCACAAAACGAATACACCCATCATCGCCGATGGCGGCATCAAATATTCGGGTGATATTGTCAAGGCGATTGTGGCTGGGGCCGATACGGTGATGCTCGGCTCACTGTTGGCCGGGCTGGAAGAATCCCCCGGCGATACAATTATTTTCGAGGGCCGCCGATTCAAAGAATATCGCGGTATGGGTTCGATGGGCGCGCTGCAAGGCTACGGCAAAGACCGCTACGGCAGCGGGCAGGGGACAATGGGCAAACTGGTGCCAGAAGGAATCGAAGGGCGCGTGCCATACAAAGGCACACTACGCGATTTCGTCTACCAACTCGTTGGTGGACTGCGCTCTGGCATGGGTTACGCAGGCGCAAAGACGCTCGACGACCTGCGCACCAACACCCGGCTGGTCAAAATCACCAATGCCGGCCTCATCGAGAGCCACCCGCACGATGTCATCATCACAAAAGAAGCGCCGAATTACCAGATTCCGCGCTGACGAGCATGAAAGAGAAAATAGGCCAACTCTCCCGCAAAACAACCCGTTCCTTTCTCGTTTACCTGGGAACCGTCACCGTTTCTCTGCCGGTCCTGGCTGCCTGCCTGCTGCTCACGTTCTCCTCCGCATTCTGGCTGTACGATGCACTGCAAGAGGAGACGTTTCGATACATCTCGCGGCGGGTGTTGCTGTTGCTCTCGATTCCCGGCTGCCTGGCAACCCTGGTCTTCAACGGTTTTTTTGTTTACCGTGTCAATCGTTACCTGGAAGAAAGATTCAAATGATTGAAAATGGAACTGAACTGGTTCACAACTGCGCTAGCAATTCCAAATCTCAGTCCGCTACAAAAACAACCATCACCACAAAAGACACCAAGTACACAAAGGAATCCCGAAACGCGGAATCAAGAATATTCAAATTCGGCGCAAGATAAGCCACACAAAAACACCCTTTTATCCTTCTATCCTGTTACACAAATTGGCGATTTCAGATTTGGAATCGCTACAACTGCGCAAAGTATGTGCAAAAAAATCCGCTTTGCCTTATAATTTCATGGTAAACTGTCACAGACTTTTACGCCCGGAGAATCCCCCATGAGCAAAAATCGCAGCCAGTTGATGGTCGAACGCCTGCGCGCAATGCAGGCCGCTGCTTCCGATATCGAAGCATCTGCTATTGTCTCTGTAGACGGCCTGATTATGGCCTCCGCCTTGCAGCAAGGCGCCGAAGAAGACCGCGTTTCGGCCATGTCTGCCGCTATGCTCTCGCTGGGCGAGCGGATTGCCCAGGAATTGGGACGCGGGCAGCTGGAGCAAGTCTACATCAAAGGCAATAACGGGTTTATCGTCCTGATTTCCATCGGCGACGAGGCCGTCCTGACCGCATTGGCGCGCCAGGAAGGCAAACTGGGCCTGGTCTTCCTGGAGATGCGGCGCGCTGCTGAAGACCTGGTGAAACTGGTCGGTTAATGTATTGCGGAATTCATTCCGCAGCCTGAACAAAAAACGTCCCGAAGGTGGGTAGAACCTTCGGGACGTTCTGTTTTACCGTCCGCTTTTCTGCTTCTGCCACAGCACCTGGTCACGAGGGTCGTCAGCGTCCAGCAGCGGACATCGGCTTCCTGGCATAGTTGATAGCCGTTACCGCCCTTAACGCGCCCCAGCACGTCCGAAAGCCACTGTTGTTCGTAGAGTTCACCGAGAAAATCGAGCAGCCACCACGCCTCGAAACGGGCGGCCTTGTATAGGTGAATTGCAACGAACCATGCGAGTCATCCTGCTTGCACAGGAAGACCTGTTCGCTCAGTAAAACTTTGAGAAACCCATCCCTGACGGTATAATCTCCCCCAATGCTTTCCTTCCTCAGTTCATCCCCCGAAACCACCCGCCAACTGGGGCAAGCGCTGGGCGCGCTGCTCCAACCGGGCGACTGCATCTGCCTGCAAGGCGACTTGGGCGCGGGCAAAACGACTTTCGTGCAGGGCATTGCCGCCGGGTGGGGCGCGCGCGACGAAGTCTCCAGCCCGACCTTCGTGCTGGTCAACATTTATCGCGGAACAGACGAAAAAAAACTGTTCCACCTCGACACCTACCGCATCGAATCCCCCGCCGAAGCCGAAGAACTCGACCTCGACGCCATGTTTGCCCAAGGCCCGCTGCTCATCGAATGGCCGGAGCGCATTCAGCCCGTCTTGCCCGCCGAAAATCTGTGGGTCACGCTCAAATACGTTGATGAAACCCAGCGTCAACTGAATTTCCAGGCGACCGGCCTCAGACATCAACAAATCCTGGCCGGTTTGGCAACCACCCAATCACAAAATCACCCAATCGAATGATTCTCGCTGTTGACACCTCCACTCCCCAAATCGGTGTCGCCCTCTACAACGGCGCGCGCGTCCTGGCTGAACACCTGTGGGTCAGCCCGGCGCGTCACACCGTCGAACTGGCCCCCAGGGTCGAGAACATGCTCCAGCAAACCGGCCTGACCGTCAGCGAACTCACTGCCCTGGGCGTAGCCATTGGCCCCGGCTCGTTCACCAGCCTGCGGGTAGGATTGTCTTTTGTGAAAGGACTGGCGATGGGCCGGGGCCTGCCGCTCATTGGAATCCCAACCCTGGAGGTGGTCGCCGCGCCGGTGGCATTGGACTCACGCCCCTTAGCCTGCCTCCTGCCCGCCGGGCGGGGGCGGCTCGCTGTCGGTTGGTTCCACGCTTACGAAACCGGCTGGCAGGCTGCCGGGAGTCCGCGCGTCACCACCGCCGAAGAGTTATCCGCCTCCATCGAGCAGGAATCCCTTATCGCCGGCGACTTAACCGCTGACGAGCGTTCCACCCTGCAAAACAACCCGCTCATTCGGCTGATTTCACCCGCCCTATCCACCCGCCGCCCTGGCGTTCTCGCCGAACTGACCTGGAAGCGCCTGCAAACGGGTCATGCGGATGACCTCCACAGCCTGGCCCCACTCTACCTGCACATCGGCGAACCGCTATGAACATCCGCCCGATGACTCTCGCCGACATCCCCGCCGTCGTCCTGGTGGACGCCATCGCCGGCATTCTGCTGCCCTGGTCGCTCACCGCCTACGCCGCCGAACTGCGCAAACCGACCTCCTTGTGCTGGGTGGCCGAAGCAGTTATTGACGAACCGTTAGAGTATCTCGCGCCGTTTCCCCTGCCGGTCGAAAACATTCAGTACCAGGCAGGAGAAAAATCGGTCATCGGCTCCCTGACCATGTGGGACATGGCCGGGGAGGGCGAAATTGCCAACCTGGCCGTGCATCCCAAATTCTGGCGGCAGGGCGTGGCGCGCGCCCTCATGCAAACCGCGCTGGGCAAAGCCGCCCAACTGGGCTTAATGCGCATCCTGCTCGAAGTGCGCGCCAGCAACCAGGCCGCCCAACGCCTGTATCGCTCGTTCGGCTTCGTAGAAGACAGCCGCCGCCCGCGATATTACTCCAATGGCGAAGACGCATTATTGATGTCGCTATTGATCAACCAAACAACCGGAGCAACCCATGCCCACCCCTGAATCTCTCGCCCAAATTGCCAGCGAAGTTTTGGCCTGCACACAATGCGCCTTGCACAAAACCCGCACCAAAGCCGTGCCTGGCGAAGGCCCTGAAAACGCCGAAATCATGCTCATTGGCGAAGGCCCCGGCTTCAACGAAGACCAGCAGGGACGGCCCTTCGTGGGGCAGGCGGGCAAATTCCTCGGCGAACTGCTGACCCTGGCCGGGCTGAAGCGCGAAGACGTCTGGATTGGCAACGTGGTAAAATGCCGTCCGCCCAACAACCGCGACCCCATGCCCGAAGAGTTGCTGGCCTGTCACGCCTACCTGGAGCGGCAGATTGCAGCGCTCGACCCGAAAATCATCGTCACCCTGGGGCGCTTTTCAATGGGCAAATTTTTTCCCACCGCCCGCATCAGCGCCGTGCATGGACAAATGCGCAAAGTGGGCGACCGTTTCGTCATCCCCATGTTCCACCCGGCGGCGGCCCTGCATAACCCCACCTACCTGCCGCTCATTAAGCAGGATTTTGCCAAACTACCCGAATTGCTCGAAGTGGCGCGCAAATCCCTCACCCCGGCCCTCTCCCAAGGGCAGAGGGGGACGGCCGAACCAAAACCACTCTACGAAGCGCCCAAAGACGAAACACCCAAGCAGATGAAGTTGTTTTGACCTATTACGGAGAAACATGACCACCAAAGACACCCTCATTCAAAAACTGCGCGACAAAACCGCCAAAATCGGCATCCTCGGCATGGGCTATGTTGGCATGCCGCTGGCCGTTGTTTTCGCCCAAAAAGGTTTCCATGTTCTTGGCATAGACCCCGACAAACGCAAAGTGGACACGTTCAACCAGGGCATTTCCTACATCCAAGATGTACCCACCGAGACCGTTGCCCGCCTGCGCGAGGCCGGAAAGTTGAACATGAGCGCCGACTTTGCTGCCCTGGCCGAACTAGATGCCGTTTCAATTTGCGTCCCCACCCCGCTGCGCCAGACCGGCGACCCCGATATGTCCTTCATCCTTTCTGCCACCGAGCAGCTGGCAAAATACGTCCATAAGGGAATGGTTATCGTGCTGGAATCGACCACCTACCCCGGCACCACCCGCGAGCTGCTCCTCCCCATGCTAACCGAAAAATCGGGGCTGACGGTGGGGGAGGACCTCTTCATCTGCTTCTCGCCGGAGCGCGTAGACCCCGGCCGCACCGATTGGACCACCTACAACACCCCCAAAGTGATGGGCGGCATCACCCCCGCCTGCGCCGAGGTTGCCACCGCCTGGTATGGCGGCGCGCTGGAGACGGTTGTGCCGGTCTCCTCGCCCGAAGCCGCCGAAATGGCAAAACTGCTCGAAAACACCTTCCGCATGATTAATATTGGCATGGTCAACGAACTGGCCCTGATGTGCGAGCGGCTGGGCGTGGATGTTTGGGAAGTGATTGATGCCGCCGCCACCAAGCCCTTCGGCTTCATGAAATTCACCCCCGGCCCCGGCCTGGGCGGGCATTGCATTCCGATTGACCCGCTTTATCTCTCGTGGAAGATGAAAGCGATGAATTACAACGCCAAATTCATCGAACTGGCGAGCGAAATCAACACCAACATGCCGCGCTATGTGGTCACGCGCGTCCTGGAAGCCCTTAATGACCGCGGCAAACCCCTCAAGGGCAGCAACATCCTTGTGCTGGGCGCCGCCTACAAGCCCGATATTGACGATGTGCGCGAATCGCCAGCCTTCGATGTGATTGCGTTGATGAAAAAGAAAGGCGCGCTGGTTGAATACCACGACCCGTACATTCCCCACATCCATCACGAATACGAAGGCTGGGAAATGCACAGCGTTCCCGATTCTGACCTGCTGGCGCGGGTCGCCGCTGCTGACGCAGTGGTTATCATCACCAATCATAAAACCTACGACTACCCGGCCATTCTCGAAGCCGCCCAATTCATCTTCGACAGCCGCAATGCGCTCGGCAATTTGGGCAAGGGGAGCGAAAAGGTTGTACGGCTTTAGTTCAGTGATCAGTTATCAGTTATCAGTTATCAGTTATCAGTGATCAGTGATCAGTGGTGGTGAGTGGGTTACTGACTACTGACTACTGACTACTGACTACTGATTACTGATTACTGATTACTGACTACTGACTACTGACTACTGAT
>DAOUBQ010000065.1:0-20249 GCA_034432755.1 Anaerolineales bacterium | reverse complement strand
CGCGTGCCTGGCGTCTTTGCGGTTCAATAGGGCGTTTTGCAGCTAACTCATCCTTTTATCCTGCCGATTCTGTTAAACCAGGTGCCGCAAGCAAACACGAGAAAGCCATCCGATTTGCGCACGTCGAATATCGTCTTACAGTTGTGAAGTGCAGTAAGGGCAGCGGGTGGCCTTGAGGCTGACCGTTGAGAGGCAGAAAGGACATTCCTTGGTGGTCGGTTCTGCCGGGGCTGGCGCGGGTTCTTGCTTTTTGGCTTTGTTGGCCGCCTTGACAATCAAAAAGATGACAAAGGCGATGATGATAAAGTCAATGACAGCCTGCACGAACGCGCCCCACTTGACCGAGGCATCGCCAATTTGGATGGCCTGTTCGGCAAAATTGACCCCGCCCAGCACCAACCCTATGAGCGGCATCAGGATGTCGTTGACCAGCGAGCCAACAATCTTCCCAAATGCGCCGCCGATGATGACACCGACCGCCAGGTCAATGACATTGCCGCGCATGGCAAAATCACGAAATTCTTTAAGCATAGATTCCTCCTGGGAGTGAAAATTATCTTATTGCCGGAGATTTCCAGCCAAACCTGGCGGCTGCCAGTTCCATCGTCCTAACGGTTTTTTGGTAATGAATTCCTATTGTATCTTCTGGAACATAGCATGTCAACGCGTATACCATGCAGCCGATTTTCCCCCTTGCCCGCTTGCTTCCTTGCTCATTTGCCGATTTGTTATACAATTCCACCATCGAAACCAACAGGAGGCAGGCATGGAAATTCTCGGCATCGACGTAGGCGGTTCGGGTATCAAGGGCGCGCCCGTCAATACAGAAACCGGCATGGTGCTGGTTGACCGCTACCGCATCAAAACCCCCGAAGGCGCAGAAACCGGCCCGGTGGCAGAAACAATCGCTCGCATTGTCCACCATTTTTCGTGGACTGGCCCCATTGGGGTTGGCTTCCCTGCTCCCATTAAGCATGGCGTGGTCAAAATGGCCGCCAACATCTCCAGCGCTTGGGTGGGAATCAACGCCGATGAGCTGCTGGGACGTGCGACCGGCTGCCCGGTCACTGTTATCAACGACGCGGATGCCGCCGGGCTGGCCGAAATCACCTTTGGCGCGGGGAAGGGCATGCCAGGCGTGGTCATCATGGTCACGCTTGGCACAGGCATTGGAACGGCCATTTTCACAGATGGCAAACTGCTCCCCAACGCCGAGTTCGGCCATCTAGAAATCCAGGGGCACGACGCCGAAGCACGCGCTTCCGACGCGGCCCGGCAACGCGATGAACTCTCGTGGAAAAAATACGCCAAACGCCTGAACCGATATTTCAATGAAATGGAAAAACTATTCTGGCCCGACCTGTTCATCTTGGGCGGCGGCATCAGCAAATACCATGAAAAATATCTGCCCCTGCTCAAAGTCGAGACGCCGATTGTCCCGGCTCAATTCCTGAACGAGGCAGGCATCGTCGGCGCGGCGCTGGCCGCCCAACAGAACGCCCCAAAAACCGAAAGCGCCGCGTGATGCACGGCGCTTTCGATGGGGCTGGTATAATCTTTTGGTGCCGAAGGAGGGAATCGAACCCTCACTCCTCACGGAACACGATTTTGAGTCGTGCGCGTCTGCCTGTTCCGCCACTTCGGCAACTAAAGTGCAAGCAAGTATATCACTCTCTCAGATAAGGTCAAGATGAAACTCGGAATTATCGGCCTGCCCCAAGCAGGCAAAACCACCCTGTTCAACGCCCTCACCCGCAGCAACACCCCCACCACCGCATCCGCCGGGCGCATCGAAGTCCATACCGGCGTGGTTGATGTCCCCGACCCGCGCGTGGATACGCTCTCGGCCATGTTCAAGCCCCGCAAAACCATCTACGCCAAAGTGACGTATGCCGACATTGCCGGGCTGGATGGTGCGCAAAAGGGTATCTCCGGCCAATTGCTTAACACCCTGGCGCAAATGGACGGATTTATTCATGTTGTGCGCTGTTTCGAGGACGAAAACGTCCCGCACCCGGCAGGCTCGGTCAACCCGGCGCGCGACGCCGAAAACATGCTCTCAGAACTGTTGCTCAACGACTTAATCGCCGTCGAACGCAAACTGGAGCGGTTGGTGGATGAACGCCGCAAGGGTGGCACCGACAAAACCCTCAACGAACGCCAGACGGTTTTGTTCACCCGCCTGAAGGAAGCCCTCGAGGCTGGCACGCCCCTGCGCAAATTGGAATTTTCGCCCGAAGACCAGAAGGAACTCGCCAGCTATGGCCTGCTCACCCGCAAACCGGTGCTGACGGTGTTCAACCTGGGCGAGGGCCAAACCGCCCCCACGCTGGAACTTGATCACACGACAGCAGCCCTGCCCGGCAAACTGGAGATGGAAATTGCCCAATTGCCGCCCGAAGACGCCGAACTGTTCATGGCCGAATACGGCATCACCGAACCGGCCCTCAACCGCATGATTCGCCTGTCGTTCGACCTGCTCGACCTGCAAGTCTTTTTCACCGTCGGCGAAGATGAAGTCCGCGCCTGGACAACCCGCCGCCACGCCACCGCCGTCGAATCAGCAGGAGAAATCCACACCGACCTGGCGCGCGGTTTCGTGCGGGCCGAGGTGGTCGCCTACGATGACCTCGTCAGCCTGGGCAGCATGGCCGAGTGCAAGGCAAAAGGCAAATTCCGGCTGGAGGGCAAAGAATACATCGTCAAAGACGGCGATATTGTTCACATTCGCTCCAGCATTTAAGGTTACGGGCTGGCAATAGCCAGCCCGTTTTTCACCCCTTCACTGATATAATTTAGATAAACACCTAACCTGATCAGGAGACCGCCCGCATGACCCTCCAACAATCCCCCTGGAGCCTCTCGGACCTTTTCCCCGGCCTCGATAGCCCCGAGCTGGAACTGGCCTTTCAACACCTCGAAGCGCAGGTGGCCGAGTTTGAGGAATTTCGCGCCGAATTAAGCGCTGAAATGCCCGCCGACAAGTTCTTAAACATTGTGCGCGAATCAGAAAAAATTATGCGGGCCGGCTACCGCGTGTATGGATTTGCCGGTTTATCATTTGCCGCCAACACCCAAGACCAGCCCACCCAGGCCCTGATGGGGCGCGTTCAGCAGTTCTTTGCCGAACTGCAAAACCGTATGCTGTTCTTCAGCCTGTGGTGGAAAGACCTGGACGAGGCCAACGCCGCCCGCCTGATGGACGCCTCCGGCGACTACCGCTATTACCTGGAGGAAATGCGTCATTACAAGCCGCATACGCTGAGCGAAGCCGAAGAAAAAATCATCAACATCAAGAATGTCACTGGCGTTGAGGCGCTCACCAACCTGTATGACTCCCTCACCAACCGATATATTTTCAAAGTGGAAGTGGATGGCGAAGAAAAGGAGATGACGCGTGGCGAGCTGATGTCGCTCGTCCGCCAGGCCGACCCCGACTTGCGCGCCCGCGCCTACCAGGAGTTGTACCGCGTCTATGGCAACGATGGCCCCATTTTAGGTCAGATGTACCAGACTGTGGTGCGTGACTGGCGCAATGAACATGTCAACCTGCGAAAGCACGCCAACCCACTGGCGGCGCGCAACCTGGCAAATGACATCCCCAACGATGTGGTAGAGACCCTGCTCGACGTGGCGCAGAAGAATGCCCCCATTTTTCAGCGCTTTTTCAAAGTCAAAGCCAAATTGCTGGGAATGGAAAAACTGCGCCGCTACGATATTTACGCCCCGGTCGGCAAATCAGAAAAAACCTACGATTTCGACACCGCCGCCCAAATGGTTTTGGACTCGTTCAACCAGTTTTCGCCCCAAGTGGGTCAGCTGGCGAAGCGCGTGTTCGATAACAATCATCTCGACAGCGAAGTGCGCAAAGGCAAACGCGGCGGCGCCTTCTGTTGGACAGTGGAACCTGCCCTCACGCCCTGGGTGCTGGTCAACTACCAGGGCCATGCCGATGATATCGCCACCCTGGCGCATGAACTGGGTCATGCCATTCACTCTATGCTGGCAGAACATCACTCGGCGTTTACGCAGCATTCCTCCCTTCCCCTGGCTGAAACTGCATCTACCTTTGGCGAGATGATGCTTGTAGACCGGTTACTGGCCCAGGAAAGCGACCCGGCCGTGCGGCGCGAACTGCTCTTCCGCCAGGTGGATGATTCTTACGCCACAATTATGCGCCAGTCGTTTTTCGCCCTGTTCGAGAAACAAGCCCACGAGATGGTGCAGAACAATGCCTCGGTGGATGACCTGGCCGCTGCTTACCTGGAAAATCTCAAGACCCAATTCGGTGATGCGGTCGAAGTGAGCGACGAGTTCAAGTGGGAATGGGTCAGCATCCCGCACATTTATCACACCCCGTTCTATGTTTACGCTTACGCCTTTGGGCAGCTGCTTGTGCTTTCGCTCTACCAGCAGTTCAAGGCCGAGGGACAATCTTTCAAGCCACGCTACCTTGAAATTCTGACCGCCGGCGGCTCGGCTTCGCCCGAAAAAATTTTGACCAAAGCGGGTATAGACATGCACTCCGCCGCGTTTTGGCAGGGCGGGTTCGATGTCATTCGCGGGCTGGTGGACCAACTCGAAAATATGTAACGACCTGCTTTTCATAAAAAGCAACGTCCCGAAGGGATTGACTTTCACCTTCGGGACGTTGCTTTATGGACACTTGAAGCGCGCCGGATCGAGGTCGCTGGCTTCTTTCCAAACCCGCTGGAACTCGTCCAGGTAACGTTTGGCAATCTCGGCATTGTCAATGATAATGACGTTTTCGCTGTTCTTGGTGTTGGCGCTATCGCTGAAGTTGAAAGAACCGGTAATCACGATGCGGTTGTCAATGATGATGACTTTATGGTGCAGGAAGCCGGGGTTGCCGTCGCGCCGCACACTGCCACCGGCGCAATGCAAGGGCAGCATTTCACTAAACTGGCTGTCACTGCCGACCGTCTCAAAAACGCCCTCCACCGTAACCCCGCTCTTAATACGCTCCAGCATGGCCTCGCCCATATCGGGCTGGGTATAAGAAAAGGCCATGAAGCGAATATTGCGGCGCGCATTTTGGAGATAGGGGACGATGTGCTGGACGGGCTTATCTTCGGGCGAGAACACAACGAAAATAGGCGTGCCATTGACGACCAATTTTTGTTCATCAACAAACGAAGGCGCGCGCGCGCCAAATTCGCCACCCCACATTTCGGCGAATTGCTTTTCGTAAATAGCCGCCAGGTCGCGTGATTTAATCACAATCACATTGTTGTTCTGCTCAAACATGCCGTTGACGGTGGCGTTGGTCGAGCCGGTCCACACGATTTCGCCATCAAAAATCCAGAACTTGTTGTGCATCAAACCGCCGCGGGCATCATCCTTGATTTCGATACCAGCCTTCTTCATCGCGGCGATTTGCCCATGACCGGGTTTTTTATCCGCCCCGGTCCCAAATTCGTCATCGGTGATGAAGCGCACTTGCACGCCGCGTTTGTGGGCACGGATGAGGGCGTTGGAAACATCGGTCAGGTCAATTTCAAAAGCGGCAATGTGAATGCTGGTTTTGGCCGAATCGATGTAAACGATGAGCCGCTCGGCCAGCGAACCTGCAAGGATTTCGGCGGGCAGGCCATTGGTGCTGTATTCGTTCTTGGTTGCCTCGCTCAACGAAAGAGGATTGACAAAGCCCACCTCATACCAATCGCTCTGCGGCTTGGGCGCTGTGTCGGTTGGAACGGCGCTGACCGATGTGGCTGTTGTGGGCGGGCGAAAAGGAGTTTCTGTTACGATAACGGGGGTTGAATCTTGTATAAACAGCCCCAGAGGGTCGGCGCCAGTGGCAAGAAAAACCAATCCTAACAACAAGACGATTGCCAGGACGATGAACGTCCCTTTTGGACTGCCCGATTGCTTCTTCTTATTAGAACGAGTCATGCTTCAGTCTCCTCTCCACCTTCTAAAGAGTTTTGCAAAAAATCCTTCTGTCTTCGGGCTTTCCCCGCCAGCAGGCGCGGATTCTGCCATCGCTGGGGAGGGCGGGGCGGCAGTCTGCCCGTTGAAGAAACCAAGCAGGCTATTCAACCGGGCGCGGGAATCTGCGCTTTGTAGAACCAACCGAACGTTTTGCTCCCAATCCACCGGTGGCCGCCATTCCGCGCCGTAGAGAACCCGCGCGTTTTCCAGAACAGTTTGCAGTGTTTGCTCAATCGCATGGGGCGGCCAGCCTTCGGCAGTTGCCAGGTCTTTGAGCGCGGTCATCAGGCTGCGCAGCGCCTTCATACGCGGGTAAGTGGCTTCATCGGCTTCATCATCATCTTCAATATCGGCGGTTTGTTGGGCAAGCGTTTTGGCCCACAAAAGGCCCCAATCGAGCAGGGAATGGGCAGCTTCTTCATCGCTCAAGCCACTACGCAGGGCTTCGTTCTCTAAAATACTCTCGGCGGCCATGCGAACTCGTGCTTCAAGATTGGGCATAAAACCTCCATATTGCGCACAGTATACCCGCTTTTCTACTACAAAACCGGATTTGCCTTGATGCGCTGTCGCAACGCGCGGCACAAAGCAGCATATTCCGCGCTCTCGCGGTATGCGGCGCCTGTTGCCGCAGGATTTTCGATGATGTGGGCCACGCGGTTAGGAGGCTCATTCAACAGCAAAATCTTGCGCCCCAAAAGTGCAGCTTCTTCAATAGCGTGGGTGACGATGACCAGGGTGAGGCCCTGTTCAGCGGTCAATTCGAGGGTGAGGGTTTGCAGGCTTTCGCGGGTGAGGGCATCGAGCGAGGAGAAGGGTTCATCCATCAGCAACAGATCGGGTTGCAGCACCAGGGTACGCGCAATGGCGGCGCGCTGGCGCTGTCCGCCGGAGAGTTGGGCGGGGTAATGTGAAGCAACCGGGGCCAGGCCCAGCCGCTCCAGCCAGAAATCAACGCTCTTGACGGCCACAAAATTGCGCGGCGCGTGAATTCCATCCGCCCCATAAAACGAGCGCAGTTTCAAACCCAATTCCACATTTTCACGCACCGTTGCCCAGGGCAGCAGGCCATAGTCTTGCAAAATCAGGCCGGTTTGTGGGCGGGGGCGGCGAATGCGCTCGCCGCTAATGAGAATTTCGCCACGCTGAGGCAGTTTCAGCCCGGCCAAGAGCATTAAGAGCGTGCTTTTGCCACAGCCCGAAGGTCCTAAAACCGCCCAGGTCTCACCCTGGGCAGCAGACCAGTCGAAATGCTCAAAAATCGGCTGACGGTAATGAAAAGAAAGGTCGGAAACGGTAATCATAAAGGGTAAGGGCGAGACTGCGCAGCGTCTCGCCCCTACGACTACGCAATTTTACGGCAAAAACGACGAATTGACCGAGTCTTTGTACGAAATATCGGCTTTTAATAGCCCCTTGCCTTTGGCCCAGGCCAGCACATCCTCCCATTCCTCTTGCGAAGAGACGCCTTTCAGCGGGAACTTGGGAACGATGTAGGAACCGGCCAGCGGCGGTGGAACGAGTTTCTTCTCGACCAGCAGCGCGCTGAAACGGGCCGGGTCGCTGTTGACCAACCCGACTGCATCCTCAATGGCCGCCAAAAAGGCCTTCACCGCCGCCGGATGCTGGTCTATGAACTCTTTGCGGAACGAGATGACGCTGGCACCCACGAGCGGGTAGGAAGTATCATCCAGCAAGACCACCGCCCCCTGCTGAACAGCCAAACCACCTAGCGGGTCGGGCATGACGGCGGCTTTGAGTTCGCCGGAGCCAAGCAGTGCCATCCGGTCGGGGATTTTCGGCACAGCGACGTATTTGATATCGGAAGGGGCAAAGCCTTCGGCTTCGAGCAGGCGGTCAGTGAGGTATTCGATAATCGTCCCTTGTGAGATGCCGATTTCAACGCCCTTGAGCTGCTCGACATCGGTGATTCCGCTCTTGGCAGAGGCCAGCAAAAAGAAATGTCCCGCGCCTTGAGAGGCCATGTGACCATAGCGCACGGCCTGCATTTGAATTTTCTCGCGGTTAAAGAGCATCACCGACAAGAGTTCGTTGAGCGTGCCATCGGCCTGCCCGGCTTGCAGCAGTTGGTCCCGTTCGGGGGCGGAGGCAACCGGGATGAGCTCAACCTTAAGGCCGTGTTTGGCGTACAAGCCCTCGGCTTCGGCCACGAACATCGGCAGTGTGTCAATGACCGGGATGACGGCTATCCGCACGGTGACATCCTCTGCCGGGGCGGGGTTGGCGCAGGCGGCAAGCACGAGCGCCAACAGAGGGAAGAACATCAGGAAACGTTTCATTTGTATTCTCTCCGTATGAAGTTTGTTTTGTAGCAGCCAGCATTTGCTCATTGGTCATTGATGACTGGTTACAAGTCTCAATCCGCCCTGTCGGGGCTACTCGACCCTGGCGCCACTGCTCACTGGTTACTGCTTTGCCCCAATGGAACGCGCCAAAAAGGTTTTTATCTCAGGAGCGGCGGTTTCCAGGTCGGGTGAGCCAGTGTAAATCCAGTTGGTGACGATTTCGTTGAGTGCGCCCACCCAGGCGCGGGCCGCCAGTTCTGCATTTTGGGGCGGCAGGCTGCCATCTCGAATGCCTTTTTCGATACGTCTTTGTATGATGGCGACGAAGCGGTCGTTGATGGCCCGGCGGCGCTGTTCAAAGGCTGCCCCCAATCCAACCGCCTGCACCAGGACAATTTTTGCCAGCGCGCGATATTGCGTAAACAAGCACAAGCTGGCGGCAAGGGCAGAATCGATTTGATCCAGGCCGTGCTGGTGGCTTGAGAGCGTTTCTTGCAGACGGGATTCGAGCAGGCCAATGAAAGTCTCTATCAATCCGAAAAATATTTCCTCTTTGTTCGGAAAGTGAAAGTACAAAGAACCTTTCGAGGAATCTGCGGCAGCCACGATGTCATCCATGCGCGTTTCGTGGTAGCCTTTTTCGGCAAAGACGCGCGCGGCGGCTTCGAGAATGCGGGTGCGGGTGTCTGTCGGGTCAGTCATAGCGTTGCTTATTTTTTGCACGGATTTAACTAGACTGACTGGTCAGTCTAATTAAACGAAGCAATGATACCACAAAAAAACGCGCGGAAGGACAGCCCCTCGGCGCGTTTTTTATGGTTTTCTCAAAGTGCGGTTTCAGGCTAAAAACAAACAGGATAGACTGGATGTTCAGGATGAGCCGCGTGAAACACAGGCTAAAAACATCCTGTTTATCCTGCTTATCCTGTTAAACAAAACGCCCCAAGGAAGAACGAGAAAGCCATCCGCGTTTTTTGCAGGGACTGATTCGGAGCGCTAATGCGCCTGGCGGCGTTCGGCAAGGGCTTCGATGACGATGACCGCCGCAAAGCCGAGCAGCATCAAACCGAGGGCCAGGGCCACCTCCCCGCTGAATGCGGCGGGCAGGATGTTAACTTTGTCCAACTTCCAGGGCCATAGTTCGCGCAGCGAGCCAAGCATGAACCCGACCAGGGCGGCGACGGTCAGGTCGTGGTGATGGTCGAGCAGCCAGCGCAGGAGATTGGCGAAGGAGACAATTCCGACTGCCGCGCCTGCCATGAAGACCAGCACAGTCACAATGTCCAGGTTGATGAGCGCGCCCAGGATGTATTGGTATTTGCCGAGCAGGACGAGGATGAACGCGCCCGAAATACCGGGCAGAATCATGGCGCAGATGGCAATCATGCCGCTCAAGAAGATGAACCACAGCGCGTTGGGCGTTTCGGCAGGGCGCAGACCCATCAGCAAGTACGCGCCAAGCGCAAACAGGGCCACCATCAGCAGGTTGGGCCAGGCCCAGGCACGGACACGGCGGCGCACAACATACGCCGATGCCACAATCAGCCCAAAAAAGACTGAGTAGACAAACATCGGATATTCATCCAGCGCCCAGTGCAGGAACTTCGCCAGGCTGAGAATGGCCGCGGCAATGCCAATGCCAAGCGCCAGCAAAAAGCGCCAGGGGAATTGCTCGAAGGCCTCGCGCCAGCGTAGGGAAAAAATGTTGCGCAGGAAAGGGACGACCGCGCGGATGGCATCAATCAGTTCATCGTAAATGCCCAAAATGAAGGCCATGGTGCCGCCTGAAACACCGGGAATGACATCGGCCATGCCCATCAAAAGGCCGCGCAGAGAGATACCTGCATAATCGCGCAGGGTACGGTTAGGAGGGTTGGTCATTTTGTGGTTTTCAATCCTTATTAAGTTTTGGTTGCGGGGGGAGATTATACCCCACGTCCCCGGCAGCCTCGCTGACAGCCTGCCTGCGCATCTGGCGGTTGGCGAGGAACAGCCCCAGCAGGAGACCAAACACCAGTACCCCCCAGGTAATCGCCGCCGGGAGGGGCGTTTCGATCAGCGGGGAAACCTCGGCGGCGAACCCGCTGATAGAATTGAGCGCCAGGGCAACGCTCAGGGCATTCCAGGCCCCGTGAACCAGCACGGCGGCCAGGTAGGCCAGCCCCAGGCGGACATATCCCCTTCTTTGCCAGGCCATTACCAACCCCCAGCCCACCAACCCCGAATTGAAGACGTGCGGCAGGATGGCGGTGGCGCGCGTCAGGACATTTGCCAGCCAACCTTCCGCGCCAACGCTGGAAAAGCCGATATTCTCGGCCAGGGCAAAGGCTGCCCCGCACAATGCCCCGGCTACAAAACCTTCAACCGGAGAGCGCATTCGCCCGACATAGAACCAGAGCAGGAAGACTTTGAAGGCTTCTTCAATGACGGGTACCGCCAACGCAAACAATCCAAGCAAGAACAAAGCCGCGCCGGGCGAGAGCAGCAAGGTTACGGCTTGCTGTGAAATAAACTCCATCGAACCCGTTTCACTTTGCAACTCCTCCAGCAAAAGTCGCAGGGGAATTTGTAAACCGGGCGTCCAATTGGCATAGAGCATAAATAACAAGGCAAAGCTCACAAAAGCCAGCAACTCGAAGAAAATTGCCAGGGTGGGGCCAAGCACCGCACTGGCCCCAAAGATGCTCCAGGCGCGGCGCGGAGAGGGCAGGGACAAGCCCCTCAGGCTAATAACCAGCACCATTGCCATCGGCAGCGTGAGCGCAATCACGTTTACAACAGGTAATACAAACAGAGACAAAGCAGGGTTAACCACCAGGCTATTTCCAAACGCCAGGCTAATCACCCAGACCACAAGCAGCGTAACCACCAACCAGCCAGGAGTGATTCCACGAAGACTGAAGCGCGGATCAGGCAGGTTAAAAAACTTGCGGGCGTTCAGGTAAGCGCCAGGCGTGAGCAGCGCTCCGAGCGCAAAAGTTCCGGCAGCCATCATCAAAAGGGTAAGCGTGTTATCTTGCCCCAAGTTAGACATTCCGCTGAAAGCCAGACCAGCCAGCAGGAGCGCAATTCCCATCAAAGTCAGCGAACTTAAAGAAAGCAACAGGCCCATTGCCAGGGCGGGCCAATTTGTGCGCGGAGTTTCTGGCTTTGGCAGGGGAGATGAGTCGTCCAGTTTCTGGCAATCGCTCATCGTTCCTCGATAATCACCGTCAGGAGCATATCTGGCTCTTGCCCATTGGGCGCTGGCCCCAAATTGCGTGGGGGAAGGCCAGAAAGAATCTCAAGCCCGCGGGTCACTTCGCCAAAGATGGTATAGCGCCCGTTCAGGTCCGGCTGCGGGCCGAGGGTGATAAAAAACTGGCTGCCATTGCTGCCGGGGCCAACATTGAACATCGCCAACACCCCGGCCCGGTCAAATTGGAGCGTTGGAATAATTTCATCAGGGATGAAGTAACCAGGGTTGCCCATGCCGGTCCCGCTAGGGTCGCCGGTGAGGGCCAGCGCACCCGGCACGACCTGGTGGAAGGGGACGTTATCGTACCAGCCGTTTTGAGCCAGGAAGACGAAGTTATTCACGGTATTGGGGGCTTTGTCGGCGAACAGTTTGACAGTCACATCGCCGCGGCTGGTTTTGAGGGTGGCGGTATAGGTTTGGGCCGGGTCAATGGCAAAAGACGGGCAAGCGCTGAACTGCCGGGCGGGCAAGGCGTAGAGGTGAATCAGTTGTTCAAGATTGACCAGGATATAGGGATTCTTGACGAGTTCCCCGTTGATCAACAGGAGCGGCAGCGGAACCTGCCCCAACTGCTGACTGGTTTGGGTGGCGCGAACCACCGCATCTTGAACCACATCCCCATTCAGGTCTCGCTCGTAGCGGGCCATGTCCAGTCCGACCCCGGCAGCCTGGGTTTTAAGCCAGGGCTTGAAGTTCTCCGGCGTCATCGCCTGCCATTCGGCCTGACGCGCAAAGAGCAGGTCGTGCATTTCCCAAAATTTGCCTTGCAGGTGGGCGGCTTCGGCGGCTTGCAAGGTGAGCAGGGCTTTATCGTAGCGCGTGACGAGCGGATAATGCCGGTACACCACGCGCAGTTCGGCGGGGTGTTTGACGCGCACCGCCTCCAGCGCGGCAGCGATTTTGGCACAGTCACTGCACTGGAAGTCGCTGTATAGGATGACGGTTACGGCGGCATCCTGCTTGCCCCGAATGTGGTCCTGGAGCGAGACCGGCGGGAAGAGCGAGGGCGGCTGCGCGGCGGGGGTTGGCTGACGGGCATCCACACACAGCCGTTCGGGGGTGAGAGAAGCCGCCGCCGGTTGAGCAAGCGCCACAGGCGTAACGGTTGAAGGCAGAGAAACCGTTGGGCTGGCGCAGGCAGTCAGGAACAAGAGCAAAAGGGGGCTGAACAAAGGGAATTTACGCATGTTGTTTTTTGGGTCGTGCATCAGAGCGTGTGGATGCGGACAAGAGCGAATTTTTAAGCGTTTCTCCGCGCGCCCCTGCGGGGGTAGCCGGCTCTGGTCTGCGTCCCCAAAAGAAGCCGATAGGATTATTCCAGCGAAGCCAGAAGTTCCTCGAAGGAGGACATTTGGGCAATCCGTTCCAGAAACTCGGTCAGCGTGGCGCTGCGGGCGCGCAGTTCGCGCACCGCCGGGCCGACCGGGTCAACGCCTGCCGCGCCGCCAGGCGCATCAGCATACGCGCCGTGGAAGGCGAAATAAGCCTGGTTCAACTTGCGAATGGCATAGCCGTTCTCCCAGAACACCTGGCGGCGCGCTTCCATGTAGGCTTCGGCTTCTTCAATTTTACCCTCAGCCAGCAATTCATCAGCGCGAACGCGGGTCTCGTACATCTCGGCGCGGAAGTCGAAAGCCGGGGCGGGCAGGGGATTCAGCGAGGCCAGTTGGGTGGCATTGAAGTAACGTACAGCCATCTCAGGGTAGTAACGCTCCATCACCATTCGCCCGATTTCATCCCCGGCAATCGAGGCAGCCGTCTCGTTCATGGTGCGCAGTTCGGGCGTGCGGTCGTAATTCATGCCAAGCGGCCTTTGCCCCAAATACAAATGAATCCACTCGTGCGCAATCGTGTTCGAGAGCCAATCGAGCGCGGTGGTGCGCATGACCATGGTCGGGTAGGCCGCCAACCCGCCGATTTCGACCACCAGCGTAGAATACCCCAGCCGGGCGGCGACTGTATCTTCGAGTTGGATGACTTCTTCGAGCGTCATCTCCGGCTGGAGCAGGTAACTGGTTTCCTGGCGGATAACCTCGCGCGGCGAAAGCACCAGGTTCTTGGGCAAGGGTGTGATGTGATATAAGACCCAGGGAATAGGCTGTCCGCCGCTCGTCAGACCGAGTTCGTTCAAGATAGCCGTAACCTGCATCTCCAGCACAGACTCGGAGAACGGGGCCAGCGATTTCTGGCGCAGGTAAAGCCGTATCAATTCGGCGCGCGATTCCGCGGAGGCAGTAAAGGGGTCGGGTTGGCTGGGGTCGGTATAAATCAGGCGGATTTCGCGCTCGACGTTCTGCATATCTTCGACCAGCCGAAAGTATTCCAACACCGTCTCGCGCTGCGCGTCCGGAGTAAAATAGCGCGGCGAAGTGATGGCGCTTTGGGTCAGTTTCAACCAGGCCGAATTGAACATCCAACCCGTCAGGTCAAACGCATGAGAGGAAGCCAGGAAGTGAACCCGCTCTGCGGTGCGGGTTAGTCGCACCTCGCTGGTGGTCAGGGTGAAGAGCAAAAACAAAGTCAGCGTCAAATAGTCAACAAATCGGGTTAACCAAGGCATATTTCCATTATACTCAAGGAAGATAAACGCCCGATAAAAAGAGTTCCAATGTCCTATTTTATTTTGGGCAGTCACTTTGTATAAAGCGCATACTTTTCCCGTCTCGCGGAGCGAATTTCGCTTCCCGAATCATCGTAACGCGGAATGAATTCCGCGCTACACCACCATAAGGAGAATGCAATGAAAAACCAGTTCAAACTCATCCTGGCAGTCCTGCCCCTATGCCTGGCCGCCCTGGCCTGCGGCCTGCCATCCATCCCTGGCCTGCCGGGCTCAGACGGCTCGCTCTTCAAAGATAATTTTGAGGGTTTCAACCAAACCTGGGGCACCGGCACCGATACCGATGGCGCGGTGGAATATGAAAACGGCGGCTTGCGCTTTCAGGTCTTTCGCCCCCGCTACTTCATCTGGAGCAGCCCCCATAGTGAAACATACAGCAATATCCACATTGAAGTAACGGCCCAAAATAACAGCAGCGACCCCCACGCCACCTTCGGAATCATCTGTAACCAGGGCGTCGTCGAGGACAACATGTACTATGTCGCCGTAACCGCCAGCGGACAATATGCCATTGCCAAAGGCGCCGTGGCGCAGGAGGATTTGTTCCTGACCAACAACGACGAGTGGGGCGATTCAGACCTGATTCCGCTCAATGCCGACTCTTACCGCATCGGCGCGGAGTGTGGCAGCGGCACGCTCACGCTTTTTGTGAACGGGCAGCAAATTGACAGCGTGCAAGACTCCACCTACACCAGCGGCACAGTCGCCCTGTTCGCGTGAAGTGACGAACAAGAAAACGGCACCGATGTCACCTTCGACGACTTCATCATCACCCGGCTGCCCTGATATGGAACTGGAAAACTTCAACGCCTACCAGCGCCAATCGCGCAAAACCTGGAACCGAGTGCATACCGACCACCCCATCATCTACCCTACCCTGGGGCTGGTCAACGAGGCCGGGGAACTGGCCGGCAAGGTCAAAAAAATCTTTCGTGATAAAAGCGGCCACATCTCCCCCGAAGACCGCCAAGCCCTGAAATACGAACTGGGCGATGTGCTGTGGTACCTGGCCCAAATCGCCACCGAACTCGACCTCTCACTGCAAGAAGTGGCCGAATCCAACCTCGAAAAACTCTTCTCCCGCCTCGAACGCGGCGCAATTCGGGGGGAGGGAGATTACCGGTAAAACACTAATCGCCGCCCTCCCACTCCCGCATGAACTGTTCCAAGAAGGCTTCCATGTAAGCATGACGTTGGGCGGCGATTTTTTTTGCACTCGGCGTGTTCATCCGGTCTTTGAGCAGCAGCAACTTCTCGTAAAAATGATTGATAGTAGCACTACCGCTGTTCTGATATTGCTCAAAACTGACGTGCATTTGAGGCGGAGAATCGGGGTCATACAACAAACGCCCCTTGTGGCCGCCATAAGCAAAAGCGCGCGCAACCCCAATCGCCCCAATCGCGTCCAACCGGTCGGCGTCTTGCACAATCTGGCCCTCCAGGGTGCGCATCGGCGTCTGCACCAGCGCGCCCTTAAACGACAGGCCGGTGATAATCTCGCAGACGTGTTCGGCCAGAGCCGGGGCGACCTCCATTTGACGCAACCAGGCTTCAGCCCGCACAGGTCTCCCCTCGCCCCCGGCCCCTCTTCCACCGCGAGAGGGGTGCAGGGGTAAGGGAACCAACTTCCAATCGTCCAGGTCATGCAACAACGCAGCCAATTCCACCGTAAGAACATCACCACCCTCTTGCCTGCACAAAACCAGGGCAGTCTTCCAAACCCGCGCAATATGCCACCAATCGTGGCCCGAAGCATCGCGCTCGAACTCACCTTTTACATAATCTGCCGTGCGTTGAATCACTTCTTCAGGGTTCATGGGTCTGTTTTACCACAAATCCTCTGATAAAATAATACTCTATGCACTCTTCACTCGAAAAACTGCGCAAATTTTTCCGTCTCGAAGCCGAAAACAAATATGGCAACACCGCCGTCATCGGCGGCCTGGCAAAAATTCTCGACTTTTGGGAAGCCGAAGCCCGCAACGAAGGCGTGCCAGAGGAAATCATCCAACTGGTGGCCTCACGCCTGCGTGACTACCATCGCCTGACCCCCGCCTCGCGCGCCGATACACTCAAGGGAATATGGAAAAGGATTCAAGGCCAGAGCGAGACCCCATTACCCGAACCGGTCTACACCCCCGAAGATTCCCTGCCAAAGCGAACCGGTCACGAGCCGTCTCCCGCTACCGAGAAACGTCCCGCACCCCAAGCACTCCCCCAACCCCAATCCGCCCCTGCTTCGAGCCGCCGCCCAGCCCCTTCGCGCTCGGCCTCCTACGCTGGAGCGCAGACTTCACAAACCCCACTCGCCCTCAACGCCAGCCTCACCGTCTTGCAAGGCGTTGGCCCGCGCAACGCCGAAGCCCTCAAAAAACTTGGCCTTCACACCCTGGCCGACATGCTCTACAACTTCCCGCGCCGCTACGACGACTACAGCCAGCTCAAACCCATCCGCAGCCTGGTCTACGGCGAGGTCGTAACGGTCATTGGGCAGGTGCAAAGCCTGCACGAGCGCAAAGCACGCGGCGGCAAAATGAGCGTCATCGAATGCGTCATTACCGATGGCACGGGCGTGCTGCGCCTCACCTGGTTTAACCAACCCTGGCTGATAAACCGTCTCAAAGAAGGCATGCCCATCGCCGCCGCCGGGAAAATCGAACAATACCTGGGCCGCCTGGTCATGAATAGCCCCGAATGGGAGCCAGTAGAAACCGAACACCTGCGCACCCACCGCATCGTACCGGTTTACCCGCTCACCGCCAATATCACCCAAAACTGGCTGCGCAAGCAAATGGAGCAAGTCATCCGCTTTTGGGCGCCGCGCCTGCCCGACCCGCTGCCCGAATCGGTGCGGCAGGCAGCAGAACTGTTCTCGCTGGGCGAGGCCATTCAACAGGCGCACTTCCCCGATAGCCAGGCCAATCTCAAGGCGGCGCGCGAGCGCTTGGCCTTCGATGAAATCTTCTATCTCCAAATGGGCGTCTTGCGCCAGAAGCGCGACTACCAATCGGTGGTCGGGCGCATGTTCGACGTGCCAGAAGACTGGCTCGCAGAGCGCATCGCCGCCCTGCCCTTCCCACTCACCGGAGCGCAAAAACGCGCCCTGGATGACATCGTGGTAGACATCGGTTCGGGCCGCCCGATGAACCGCCTGATTCAAGGCGATGTCGGCTCTGGCAAGACCGTTGTGGCCGCGCTGGCAGCCATGATGATTACCCGCGCCAACGCGCAGGCCGCCATCATGGCCCCCACCTCCATCCTGGCCGAACAACACTTCAAGAATTTCTCGAAATTCCTGGTCGCAGAAGGACTTCTGGCCCAGGGGCAGGTACGCTTATTAACCGGCAACACGGCAGACAGCGAGCGGGAATCCATCCACGCAGGACTGGCGTCGGGCGAGGTCAAAGTCCTCATCGGCACACATGCGCTCATTGAAGAGCCAGTCCAATTCAGAGACTTGCAGCTAGTGGTCATAGACGAACAGCACCGCTTCGGCGTGGAACAGCGCGCCGCGCTGCGCCGCAAAGGCGAACATCCACATCTACTGGTGATGACCGCTACGCCCATTCCGCGCTCACTGGCCCTCACACTCTACGGCGACCTGGATTTATCGGTGATGAACGAAATGCCCGCTGGGCGCAAGCCGGTGGCGACCTATATGCTGACCCCACACGAACGGGAGCGAGCCTACTCGCTCATCCGTTCCCAAATCAAGGCCGGGCGGCAGGCGTTCATCGTCTACCCGCTCATTGAAGAAAGCGAAAAACTAGAAACCCTGAAAGCCGCGGTAGACGACCACGAGCGACTCTCAAAAGAAATTTTCCCCGACCTGAAACTGGGCCTGCTGCACGGCAAAATGCGCCCTGATGACAAAGACCGCATCATGGCCGAGTTCCGCGACCAGCAGTACGACATCCTGGTTTCGACTACCGTCATCGAAGTCGGCGTGGATGTGCCGAATGCCACCGTCATGCTCATCGAAGGCGCGAACCGTTTTGGCCTGGCGCAGCTGCACCAGTTACGCGGGCGCGTGGGACGCGGCGGCGGCGAGTCGTTCTGCCTGCTCATCCCCGATAAAGCCGATTCGGCAGAAAACGAACGCCTGCGCGCCATGACCGAGACCAACGATGGTTTCAAACTGGCCGAGCTCGATTTGCAACAGCGCGGCCCTGGCGAATTTTTAGGCACCTCCCAAGCCGGATACGCCACCAGCCTGAAAATGGCCTCGCTGACCGACGTGGCACTCATCGAAAAAGCGCGCAAACACGCTGCTGAATTATTTGCCGTTGATTCCGACCTCTCGCAGCCCGAACATGCTCTGCTGGCCGAAGCCTTCAACCGCTTTTGGGGTAAGGGCAAGGGAGATGTGAGTTAATATGGTTCGCGCCTTATTCCCCGGCACGTTTGACCCTATCCACTACGGCCACATGGACATTGCCGAGCGCGCCGCGCGCCTGTTCGATGAAGTGGTGATTGCCGTCTATGATAAACCGCTCAAAAACCTGTTGTTTACGCCTCAAGAACGGATTGACCTGGTCAAGCAGACTTTCAAAGACCACAACAAAATCCGCGTGACGGGCTACAGCGGTCTGACAGTTAACGCCTGTCACGAGTTGGACGCCCAGGTGATTGTGCGCGGACTGCGCGTCTTTTCCGATTTCGAGTTCGAGTTCCGCATGGCGCTTGCCAACCACCGCCTAGCCCCGGATATCGAAATCGTCTCGTTCATCACCCACGAGGAACACACTTTTCTCTCATCCACCACCGTGCGCGAAATCGCCGCGTTAGAGGGCGATGTTTCGAGCATGGTCCCGCCGCATGTCGAGGCTGCGCTCAAACGCCAGTTCATCGGAATGCACGACAGCCAGCGTCCCGCCAATGCTTTAAGAGATTAATTCGGCTATTGGTTCAATTTGGACTTTAGACAAACTCAACAAACCTTGTGAGCAAAACCGAACAAGGAAACACCTTAACAACGGATCAACGAACGTCTCGACAATCTCGACCACCGCCAAAAATTCTCAAGTTGAGGCTTTTTTCATCACAAACGCCAGAAATTCACCGCAAAGCCCGCCAAGAACGCAAAGACGCCCTTGAACCCTTGGCGTTCTTCGCGCTCTTGGCGGTCAAAAATTCAAAATGTACGGTAGAGAATTTCAGGTTTGGAATTGCTGATCAGCATGTCGGTTCGTTTATCGTTGTTAAAGTTCTGATACACTTCGCACCCGAACTGCGTTCGTTGGTTGGTTTTCGTTTTCACAAACGCTGATGGTAAACACTTCCATACTTTTTGCAAATTTTGTCAAAAGTCCAATAAATTGTAAGCGCTAAAAAAACGCAGGCCTTTGACGGAAACTTTAAGGTTTGGCGTTTTTGACAGACTGGGGCCGGTCATTCGTGAGCGCCGATTTTCATGCTAGAATCAATCCATGCCCGATACTTCTGCCCGCGTTGCGTTTCTCAAACAGTCGCACCTATTCCAGGGGGTGAACGACAAGGACTTGAGCGCCGTGGCCGAAATCATGAAAGAAAATACCTATGCCGCGGAAGAATTAGTCTTTTCAGAAGGAACACCTGCCGATTCGTTCTACATAATTTACAAAGGCCGGGTTCGCCTGACCCGCCGCCAAAAAGACCGCAGCATACACGTTGCCACCCTCTTCCCTGGTGATTATTTCGGAGAGCGCGGTTTGCTTAAGGCGGGCATCCGTAACGCAACGGCAAAAGCCGAGACCGAAACCACCCTGTTGATTTTGTACCGTGCCGAGTTCAAACAATTATTGAACCGGATACCCAAACTGTGGAATAACTTTGACCTGATGATGGACAGCCGCCAACTGGCGAGCGAACTCAACTTTGCCTGGCTCTCTGATAATGAAGTCATCTACTTCCTAGCGCGCAAGCATTATGTTGTCCTGCTTCGGCAGCTGGTCTGGCCCATGTTTGGCCTGCTTCTTGCCCTGGGGCTGCTCGGCCTGGGGCTAACGATTGGGCAGCTCCCCTCTGGTTTGCCCATCCACTTGATGACCGCTGGGTTAAGCGGCTTCTTGCTGGTCCTTATGCTGGCTTGGGCCGGTTGGCTCTACCTGGACTGGAGCAACGACTTTTACATCGTCACCAATCAGCGCGT
>DAOUBQ010000064.1:0-3336 GCA_034432755.1 Anaerolineales bacterium | reverse complement strand
GTCGAGCGGAGGGTATCCCACTCACCGTAAGTGGAGAGGCCAAAGTAGACTGTTGGGCTGGAGACGCCAGGCAGACCATAGTTGCTCATTGCGCCAATGTATTTCAGGTCGGCGCTGTTGACTGAACCGGTGCTGGTCCCCTCATTTGGGCTTTGACCAATCAACTCAAATATGGTGGCAAGCGAGTAGTCGGTTGACAGGTCAACCGGCGTGCCAGTGGGGGTCAGAGTAACGGTGCCGGTGCCTGATGCGGGCAGTTGCAGGCTGGTCTCTTGCACTTCCATTTCGGAGGCTGCGCGGGCTGAAATATGGACAGGGACCTGCAAGGTGGGAGCGCTGCCGGTGGAGGTGAACACCACCAGGCCGCCGCTTTCTGCCATGAAGTAACGCCCGTTGCTGAGGGAAACCGTTAAGTCGCGTGTTTTTTCCAGCTCAGCGGCATCGAGCGCAACCTTCACAATAACGGTTTCTGTTCCACCCGCCGCGACGGTCACGGAAGAAACCGGGTTGTCTGCGCCATCGACCAGGCTGAAGGTGATGCCAGAGTTGGTCTCATAGCGCAGGTCAAAGGCAACATTGTATGTTTCGTCCGATGAACCTTTGTTTGATATAGTGATGCTCTTCGTCAGAGTCTGGTCGGTTCCTCCGTTGTTTGTATCAACAACTTTGACAACGCCAAACGGCACACTGACCATTTCGGGCGCATCGGTGTTGTAGGCAATTACGTCTGAGTCCAGAGCGTTCTCAATTTTGATGCGTCCAGCACCCACGCGCGAAGGCGTACTGGTGAGCAGGGTTTGCGTAATATCCTGGGTGGCGGTGTTCATCACCAGGGCTTTAAGCTCGGCCACGGTCCAAGAGGGGTGCTGCTCACGCAACAGGGCCATCGCGCCGGCCACATGCGGGGAAGCCATGGATGTACCGCCCAAACTGACACCTTGATTGCCTGTGCCGCTGGCGGTTGAGAAAATTGTGTCGCCAGGGGCCGCAATATCGGGTTTGAGGTAGTTGGTGAACCGGGCTATACCGCGCGAGGAAGAGGTTGTGAGGGTATCGTTTAGGGCCGGTTCAACCATGGTAAATAGATTTTTATATGTGCTTGTTAGCGTCACCTCGACAGAGCCAGCATTCATATCTAATTTGAGCTGATCGCCGATAGATAGGGTGGTCATCATGGCAGGGATGGTGGTGGGGCCGCTTGGGGTGCCACTCATTGTAAAAGGATGGCCTATGACATTGTTGGCTACCAAAACGCCCACGGCTCCGCCCGAAACTGCGTTTTGATATTTCTCAGCAAAGGTGCAGGAGCCTCGATCTATCAGGGCTATTTTGCCGTTGACGCCAGAAATTGGGCTCGTACCGCAGCCGTTGGCCGGAATACCGTATGCCAGAGTACCGTCTACGCTGAACGTTGTGGGGCCAAAGGCGGCTTCCACAGCGTAATATGGGCCAAGAGTCATTGAACCTTGAGTGTAAGTTAACTCAAAGGCGCTCACAACTGCCCCAGAATCCATGCTGTTTGCCACGCTGATGGCGCGGCGCGCTACGCCTGGCGCGCCGGTAACGTAATACAGGTCGCCGCTGTTGCCCGCCGATGCGACAACAATAACACCCGCAGCAGCAGCATTGTTGGCAGCCACGGCGCTGGTGTCGAATTCAGAGCCGAAGGAAGAGCCCAACGACATGTTGATGACATCCAGATGGTCAGAGAAGTCACTATCGCCATTGGGGTCCATCGCCCATTCGATGGCTTGTTCGGTCACGTTGGTTGAACCTTCGCAACCAAATATGCGCAGGGCATACAGGTCAGCCTTGGGCGCAACGCCGGGGCCGATGCGGAATTTGTCGATGTATTGATTTGCGCTTAAGCCGACCAGGTCGGCATAGGTATCGCCAAGGCTTTCGGTATAGGTTGCGCCGCTGGGTAACACGCCAAATCCGGCAGCGGTACCAGCCACATGCGAACCATGCCCGTTGCAGTCCATCGGGTCTGGGTCGGGGACGGGGACGAGTTGCGAGCCTGTGCCAGCGGCATTGTAGTTGTCGCCAACGAAATCATAGCCGCCCACCACTTTGGCCGTGGGGAACAAGTTGCCCGTTTCGGCCAGGGTGGTGAAGTCTTGCCCGGTATAATCACCCGTCCCGCCAAAGTTGGTATGGATGTAGTCAATGCCGGTGTCTATAATCCCAATTGAGATATTCTCGCCCTGATAATTGCCAGCGCCAGCCCAGGCCTGCAAAGCGCCAATCAGAGGCGCGCTGGTGGTATGTTCAATTTCTTTGGGAATCATGGGGTGAAGGGCTTTCACGCCCGGCATTTTTGCCAGTTCAGTTGCCTGGCTGGCGTCCACATAGAGCCAAATACCGTTGTAAGCGCGCTGGGTGCGGAATAGTTCGCGTACCTGAATCCCTTTACGTTGCAAGGCGCTGGCAAAATTATCCTGTTGGTTTTCAATCAGGTTGATTTGTTCACGAGTGGTTGATGCCAATGCTTGCGCCGACAGGGTGTTTTCTTTGCTTTCGGCGTAAGACACTGCGGCTGGTTTGCCGGAGAATTCGACGACAACGCCAATTGGGCCTTCGATATCGCTCAGGCGCCCATAATACTCAACCAGTTCGTCGAGAGAAGCGGGAGCAGGTGGAATGCGGTCTGAAGCAGGTCGGGCCGCGGTTGCTGGCGCAAATTGAGCAAGCAACATGCCTGTAACCAGCAAGGCAATTAAAAATGGATTTTTTTTCATGGTTTCCTCTGAGAAAATTGAGTTACAGCGGATGGAGTAGCGAATCTCGGAATTCATGAATACTGTGTTTCTCTATAATAATCACCTCCTTTTAGAAAAAGATATTAGCCCATTTTTGTAACTGCCTACCATCCTCCTAACCCTCTCTCAAAGGGAGATGTAAACGGAAACAAAAAACGGATTGTTTGGCCGAAAGCGACAAGAACTTTGCTTTTTGCTCCCTTTTCCATCGGCAGAGGGCTGGGGTGGGTTTTCTGCAAATGGAGATGTTAAGTTAAATAATGAGAGACCTTGCACAAAGAGACATTTGCCGGTGACTAAAGGGTGGGATTGCGAAAGCAAACAATTTTTCCATACTTGGGATTGATTGTATGGGGCGTGCTTAGCGCGCTGGGGCAAATCTGTACATTCTTTGCAAGGTCATTACCTGTAATTTTACTACAAAAAATAAAAAAGCAGGCCCTCCGATGAGGGCCTGTGCATACAAACAATCTGTTCTATCGGTTACGGCGTGCAACTCACGGTGGGCATCCAGAAGCCTTGGGTGGCGTTGGGGGCGAGGGTGATGGTTTTGAGGCACGAGAGCGTGCCAGCG
>DAOUBQ010000063.1:0-86559 GCA_034432755.1 Anaerolineales bacterium | reverse complement strand
TGGCTGGAATTTCAAGATAAGCCACACAAAAACACCCTTTTATCCTTCTATCCTGTTACACAAATTGGCGATTTCAGATTTGGAATCGCTGCGTCCTAATTCTGTTCGCTGCGCATCGCGTATAATGGGTCATAGAGCGTGTGCTATGATTCACTCTTACGAAATTAACGGTATTCCACTCCAAACAGGCGATATTATTTGCACCATGAACGGCAAACCCGACATCCTGCCCGGTGAATTTTGGCGGCTGATAGGGATGCTTGTTCCTGGCGATGTTGACCATGTCGCTCTTTATATTGGCCATGAAGGACGCTGCGTGGAGGCGGGCGCGCTGGGCGTTGTCACGTTTGAAGTTCGGGATGGTCACTGGAATGCCGAACACACCATGCCCGAACGTGGGTTGCTGGTGGATACATTCTATGGGGTTGCCTATCCCTTGCAAGGCATCGGCCTGAGTCGTGATGAGGAAGTCGCCATCCGCCAGGGCGTGGCAGCTTATTGCCTGGCGCAATTGGGCAAACCCTATAACCTGAACTTTCTCGACCCCGACACCGAACACGCCTTCTATTGCAGCCAACTGGTTTACAAAGCCTACCTGCCCTTCGGCATTGACCTGAATACCGGTATGTTCATGGAACAACTGCCCGGCACCAACCAGATTATCTATCCCCAAGAAATCTGGGACGGCTGCCCCCATGTTCGAGACAAAGCCATTGTTCCTGGCACGCACCCCTTTCCCCGCCTTGCCCCAGACAAATAACGTGGCGCAAAATATTATTTTGCGCCACCCTGCCATGCTATAATCAATCCATTATGGCGTTAACTTGGTCTTTATGATACAACCGAAACGCATGGCCGAATCTTCTCTTATCCAGATTAAGGGTATTCGCGATGGACTGCTCGTCTCGCTTGGCGACGCGAGCTGGCCGGTGGTACAGCGCGCCCTGTTGGAGCGCATTGAGGCCCAGCCCGATTTCTTTCGCGGCGCGCGGCTGGCGTTGGATGTGGGCGCGCAAGTCCTGAAATCGTCGGAACTGACCGCGCTGCGCGACCAACTTTCGGAGCGCGGCATGACGCTCTGGGCGGTGGTCAGCACCTCGCCGGTGACAGAAAATACCGCCCAATTGTTGGGTTTGGCAACGCGCCTGTTCAAGCCGACCCCCCAGCGTGAGCAGGCCCGCCCGGCGGCAGGTTCCTTCCCGGTTGCCAAAGGCATTGATGATGAGACGGCCTTGTGGGTTAACAAAACACTTCGTTCTGGCACGCGCATTGAGTTTGCCGGGCATGTAGTCGTTTTTGGCGATGTCAACCCCGGCGCGGAAATCATTGCCGGGGGAAGTGTGCTTGTGTGGGGTCGCCTGCGTGGATTCGTCCATGCTGGGGCGCAAGGGAATAAAGGTTCCGTCGTTTGCGCGCTCGACCTGGCCCCAACCCAATTGCGCGTGGCTGATGAAATCGCCATTGCCCCCAAACGGCACGGAAAACCCCAGCCTGAAGTAGTGCGTTTGAAAGACGGTCGTTTGCAGGCCGAACCCTGGACACCCGGTTGATGGAGCAAGCATGACAGGAACTGTGATTACCATGACCTCCGGCAAAGGCGGGGTGGGAAAAACCACCGCCGTTGCCAATATCGCCGTTGCGTTGGCAGCAGACGGCAAAAAAGTCGTTTGCATTGATGGCGATATTGGCTTACGCAACCTGGATGTCATTATGGGATTGGAAAACCGCATTGTCTACGATATTGTGGATATTGTGGAGGGCCGCTGCCGCACCCGACAAGCGATGATACGCGACAAACGCCTGCCAGAACTCTTCCTCATTCCGGCGGCGCAGACCCGCGATAAGAACGCCGTCTCGCCCAGCGACATGGTACGCCTGTGCGATGAACTGCGCGCTGAAGTGGATTGGATTCTGATAGATTCTCCGGCGGGTATCGAGCGCGGATTCCGCAACGCAGTAGCCCCCGCTGATAAAGTGCTGATTGTCACCAACCCGGAGATGTCGGCGGTGCGCGATGCAGACCGGGTGATTGGGCTGCTCGAAGCCGAAGAAAAACCGGCCCCCTCGCTGATTATCAACCGCTTGAACCCCAGCATGGTGCGGCGCGGCGATATGCTCTCGGTGGACGACGTGTATGACCTGCTGCGGATTGACGTCATCGGTATTGTGCCAGAAGACGAAAACGTCATCGTAGCTTCTAATCGCGGCACGCCGCTTTCGATGGACGGAAAATCGAAGGCCGGGCAGGCTTTCCGCAACATCGCCCGCCGCCTGAATGGCGAGCAAGTCCCATTCATTGACCTGGAATCGAGCAGCCTGTGGGACCGGCTGACCAAACTGGCGGGGAGGAAGTGAAATGAACTTCTTTGAGCGACTGACTGGAAAAAAGAGCGCCCGCAGCGCCAAAGAACGCCTGCAACTGGTTCTCATTCACGACCGCACCGACTTGAGCCCGGCCGCGCTGGATGCCATGAAAGACGACCTGATTGCCGTCATCTCGCGCTACGTCGAAATTGACCCGGCCAGCGTGCGCATTGACGTGGCTCACGAAGGCCGCCAACAGCGCCTGGTGGCCGATATTCCCCTGCGCGTTACCGGCCGCCGCCGCGCCAACTAACCAATCTAAAATCATCAATCTAAAACTGTATGCGTGGAGGTTTCTGGCGATATTTTGATTTCTGGCTGTTTGGGGCAGTAACCATCCTGGTCATTTTAGGCGTTACCATGATTCGCTCCGCCGTGGCCGGGAACATCGAACTGACCACTACTACGAACCTGGTCAATCGCCAGATAATTTTCGCGGTGGCCGGGTTCGTAGTCATGTTGTTGACTGCATCCATTGATTATCGCATGTGGGCATCCATCAGCCAGACGATGTACATCGGAACGGTCGTCGTTTTAGGCACGCTCAATATCGCCGGGCAGGCCCTTTATGGTTCGGCGCGCTGGTTCGATACCGGCGTGATTCTCATCCAGCCGTCCGAAATCGCCAAAATCGTGATGATTCTGGTCATGTCTAACTACTTTGCCGTCCACTTGCACCAGATGCACGAGCCGCGCTGGACCTTTCGCAGTTTCTTCCTGATGATGGGCATCACTGGTTGGGTGTTGGCCCAGCCCAACTTAAGCACCTCCATCGTGTTGTTCGTTCTGTGGGGTGTTCTGTTGTGGATAGCCGGGCTGCCAATTAAAATGGTGGTTGGCTATGGCTTGGCCGGGCTGCTGGCAGTCGTCATCTCGTTCCCGGTGCTGGTCGAGGTGGGCGTCATCCAGGAATACCAGTTGCGGCGCATCATCAACTTCATCGCGCCCGACCCGAACGCCACCTATGGCGACCTGTATAACATCCAACAGGCGCTCATTTCCATCGGTTCGGGCGGCCTGTTTGGGCAGGGATACGGACACGGCACGCAGGTCCAGTTGCGCTTCCTGAAAGTGCGCTGGTCCGACTTCATTTTTTCGACCATCTCGCACGAACTGGGATTCCTCGGCGCGTTGCTCATCATCGTGTTGGTTGTCTTTGTCGTCTGGCGCTGCCTGTATGTCGCACGGGTGGCGCGCGACCCTTACGGTTCACTGATTTCTTACGGCGTGGCCACGCTGATTGCCTTTCAAGCGCTGGTCAACATCGGCGTCAATCTCAACGTCATGCCTGCCACTGGACTTACCCTGCCCTTCGTCAGTTATGGCGGCAGTTCACTGCTGGCAAACATGATTGCCATTGGCCTGGTGCAGAGCGTTGCCATGCGTCATAAGGCACTCGAACTCTAACTTTAGAGCGCAGAAGAGAGAAGGCTTCTTTCACTCAAATTTTTTGGAGGAACTCTTGGATTCATCAACCCCCGTTCGGGTGCGTTTTGCGCCCTCCCCCACCGGGCGTATGCATATTGGCAATGCCCGTTCCGCGTTATATCCCTTCTTGCTGGCACGCCGCACCGGCGGGACGTTCATCTTGCGCATTGAAGACACCGACCAGAAGCGCTACGACCCCAACGCCGAGCGCGAGCTCATTGACGGCCTGCGCTGGCTGGGGTTGGATTACGACGAAGGCCCCGACATCGGCGGTCCGAATGCACCTTACCGGCAGACCGAACGCCGCGCCATTTACCATGAATACGCCTGGAAACTGGTCAATTCCGGTCACGCCTTCCCATGCTTCTGCACCCCTGAACGCTTGGCCCAAGTGCGCCAGGAACAGATGGCAAATAAGCAGAATCCACGCTACGACGGTCACTGTCGCAGCCTCGACCCCGCCGAAGCCCGCCGCCGCGCCCAGTCGGGCGAAAAATTCGTCATCCGCTTCAAAATGCCCAAAGAAGGCAGCATCACGGCCACCGACCTGCTGCGCGGCCCCATCACCACCGACAACGCCGCCCTAGACGACTCCGTCCTGCTCAAATCAGACGGCCTGCCCACCTACCACCTGGCGGCCATGGTCGATGACCACCTGATGGGCATCACCCACGTCATTCGCGGCTCCGAGTGGCTGCCCTCCATGCCGCTCCATGCGCACGTCATTCGCGCTTTTGGCTGGGATGAGCCGCAGTTTGTGCATCTCTCGGTCTTCTTGAAACCATCCGGCAAAGGCAAACTCTCCAAGCGCGATTCTGCCCAAGCGCTCAAAGACGGCTATTCCATTTTCCTGGGCGACATGAAAGACCTCGGCTACACTCCCGAAGGCGTGCTGAACTGGATTGCGCTGATGGGCTGGGGCGTCAACGAAGACGACGTGATGACCCTCGACCAGATGATTGCGCGCTTCGACCTGAAAAACCTTAACCCAGCCCCGGCTGCCATCAACTTCAGCAAACTCGACCACTTCAACGGCACGCACATCCGCCTGCTCACCGCCGCAGACCTGGCTGGGCGCATCAGGCCCTATTTCGAGAGAGCCGGTTATGCGGTGGATGAGACCCTCCTGCTCAAAATCGTCCCGCTCATCCGGGAGCGATTGGTCACGCTGGATGACTGCCTGCCATTTGCTGAATGGTTTTTCAAAAAAGACGTGACCCCTACCCCCGAAGCATTGACCGCCAAAGGCCTCACCCCGGCTGAATCGGCCTCCATTGCCCGCAAGATCTACGACATCCTGGCCGCCCTGCCCGAAATTACCCACCCCAGCGCCGAACCCCCCTTGCGCGCGCTGGTGGAACAACTCGGCCTTAGCCCCAACCAGGTTTTTGGCATCCTGCGGGTGGCAGTCACGGGGCAAACCGTCAGCCCGCCGCTCTTTGAGAGCATGGAACTCTTGCCGCGCGAGACCATCTTGCAGCGCGTGCAGAATGCGATTGCCCTGCTCGAAGCACTGTAAAAGAAGAGACAGTCATCGTTGGAGATGACTGTCTCTTCTTGAAATCAGAGCGGTTCAAACCGGGCTGTAAAATGACGCAGCAATTCGGGGGCGTAGCTAAATTTGTACCCCTTCAGCAAATCGGCGCGTTCGACAATCTTGCCAATGCACTGCACGAGATAATCGAAATGGCTCTGGGTATAAACCCGGCGCGGGATGGCAAGGCGGACGAGTTCCAGGCGCGGGTAAACCATCGCGCCGGTTTCGGGGTCGGGGTGGGCAAACATGACCGACCCGATTTCGCAGGCGCGGATGCCGCCTTCGAGATACAGTTCCACCGTCAGCGATTGGCCGGGAAACTCACCCTGCGGGATGTGCGGCAGAATGGTGCCTGCATCGAGATAGATGGCGTGTCCGCCGGGTGGTTCAATCATCGGTACGCCGATTTCTTTCAGACGGGCTGCCAGGTAGGCCGTTTGGCTCAGGCGATAGGCCAGGTAATTCTCGTCCAGGCCCTCATAGAGGCCCACTGCCATGGCATCCAGGTCGCGCCCGGCCAGCCCGCCATACGAAACGAATCCTTCGCGCAAAATCAATTCGTTGCGCAATCGCTCAGCCACCGCGTCGTCGTTGGTCGCCAGCAGGCCGCCGATGTTGACGATGGCATCTTTTTTGGCGCTCATGCAGAAGCCATCGGCGAAGGAGAACATCTGACGGGCGATTTCGAGGGTGGTTTTGTCTTCGTAGCCGGGTTCGCGCAATTTGATGAAGTAGGCGTTCTCAGCGTAGCGGGCCGCGTCAATGTAAAAGGGAATCCCGTAAGCGTGGTAGGTCTCCGAAACTTCGCGGATGTTTTCCATCGAAACCGGCTGCCCACCCCCGGCGTTGTTGGTGACGGTAATCATGCCGAAGGGGATGTGTTCGGGGCCGGTTTTTTCGATGAAGGCCTTCAGCTTTTCAATATCGAGATTGCCTTTGAAGGGGTGCTGGCTCTGCGGGTTGCCCGCTTCGTCAATCACCAGGTTGGCCGGGCGCCCGCCCCGGGCGCGGATGTTGGCATCGGTGGTGTCGAAGTGCATGTTTGACGGGACAAAGTTCCCAGCCCGGACGAGCGCAGCCGCCAGGATGTTTTCGGCGGCGCGCCCCTGGTGAGTTGGGAAGAAGTGTTTGAATCCGAAAATGTCATCCACCGCCGCTTTGAGACGATGGTAGGAGCGCGCCCCGGCGTAGGATTCGTCGCCGAGCATCATCGCTGCCCACTGGTTCTGGCTCATCGCGCCCGTGCCAGAATCGGTTAGCAGGTCAATGAAAATGTCCTCGGCCTTGAGCGCGAAGACGTTGTAACCCGCAGCCTGGATGGCGGCTTTGCGCTCGGCGGGTGCGGGCAGGCGGATGGGTTCGACGGTTTTGATGCGGAAGGGTTCGGGGGGATAGTGGGGGGTCATTTGGTCTCCTTGAAATTTGAGTTGGCGTCAAATTTTGGGTAGCGAGCCTGGCGTATACCCCTGTATCGCCATTCGGTCTCCAAGTGACAAGTCGATTCTACAACCAATCTCGCCGGCTTGCTCGGTAACAAATGTCATCAAAACGGCCTTAAAACAGGCCTGGTTGTTACACTTTCAGGAATTGTCTAGTACAATCGCGCTAATCTCACCCAGGAAGTGACCCGATGAATTCTCTTCCCCTGCGTTACGGAACCAACCCTCAGCAGTCGCCGGCGCGTGTCTTCATGCGCAATAGCAGAGAATTGCCCCTGCGCGTTTTGGGCGGCTCGCCCGGCTACATCAACCTGCTCGATGCGCTCAACGCCTGGCAGTTGGTGTGCGAACTCAAGGCGGCCACTGGTCTGCCCGGCGCAGCCTCGTTCAAGCACGTCAGCCCGGCGGGAGCGGCGGTTGGCCTACCCCTCGATGAAACCCTGCGGAAAATTTACTTCGTGGACGACCTGGAACTCTCGCCGCTGGCCTGCGCCTATGCCCGCGCGCGCGGGGCCGACCGGCTGTGTTCGTTTGGCGATTTCATCGCGCTGTCTGACACGGTAGACGTTTCCACCGCTCGCCTGATTGCCCGCGAAGTTTCAGACGGTGTGATTGCGCCCGGTTATGAGCCGCACGCGCTCGAAATTTTGCAAAAAAAGAAGCAGGGCAAATATGCAATTCTACAAATTGACCCCGCGTATGAGCCGCCTGCCAGCGAAACCCGCGATGTGTTTGGCGTGACCTTCGAGCAGGCCCGTCACGCTCGCCTGGTCAGCCCCGCAGATTTTGGCAACCTCGTCACCAGGAACAAAACCCTGCCCGAAGCCGCCATTCGTGATTTAAGCATTGCCTGGATTACGCTCAAATACACCCAATCGAACTCGGTTTGCTTTGTCAAAGACGGCCAGGCCATTGGGGTGGGGGCCGGGCAGCAGTCGCGCGTCCATTGCGTGCGGTTGGCCGGGCAAAAAGCCGACCTGTGGTGGCTGCGCCAGCACCCGATAGTGATGGAATTGCCCTTTCGTCCTGAAATTAAACGCCCGGAGCGCGATAACGCCATTGACCAGCTCTTGCGTGACGACATCACCCCGCGCGAAAAGGCCTGCTGGCCCGAAATCTTCAGCGTTCTTCCGCGCCAACTCAGCCCCGAAGAAAAACGCGCCTGGCTTAATGGGCTGACGGGCGTCTCGCTCGGCTCTGATGCCTTCTTTCCCTTCCCCGATAGCCTCCATCGCGCTGCCGCTTCGGGTGTGCAATACGTCTTCGAGCCGGGCGGCTCGGCGCGTGACGAGGAGGTGATTGCCACTGCTGACGATTACGGTATGGTGATGGCATTCACGGGCGTGCGGCTGTTTCACCATTAGGCATGATGAAACGACTGGTGGTTCTTATCTCTGGTAACGGCTCTAACCTGCAAGCCATTCTCGATGCCTGCGCAGAAAATCGGCTGGCGGCATTGGTGGTTGCTGTTCTCTCAAACAAGCCCGATGCCTATGGGTTGGAACGTGCCCGCCGCGCCGGCATACCGGCCATCGCCTTCCCTCCACTGGAGGGCGAACCCCGCCGCGCGTACGATACCCGCCTGGCCGCGCTTGTCTCGTCATTTGCCCCTGACTACATCGTTCTCGCCGGTTGGATGCGCCTGCTTACGTCCAACTTCCTATCCGCTTTTCAGAACCGCGTCATCAACCTGCACCCGGCCCTGCCCGGAACGTTTCCTGGCACGCATGCCATCGAACGGGCCTATGCTGCCTGGCAAAACGGCGAAACTGACCGCAGCGGCGTGATGGTCCATCTCGTCCCCGATGAAGGCGTGGATGACGGCCCGCTCCTTGCCAGCCGGGAGATTCCCTTTCGGCCGGGCGAAACTCTCGAAGAGTTCGAAGCCCGTGTCCATGCGGTCGAACACCGCTTGTTGGTAGAAACGCTTGCCCGGGTGGTAAGCGGGGAAAAATTCTAAAATGCAACGGGGACGGCGAACCGTCCCCGTTGTGCTTCTACTTTTCTGAGTCCAAAGTCTCCAGACTTTGGCGAGATTTCTTACACCCATCCGCGCAACTGCATGGCCTTGACCACGCTGTCGATGGCGACCATATAGGCCGCATCGCGCATGTAGACCTTTTCCTTCAGGCTCATGTTCAGCACGGCATGGAAAGCCTGGGTCATCTTGGTATCCAGTTTTTGCAACACTTCTTGCTTCGTCCAGTAAAAGTTCATGTCGTTCTGGACCGATTCAAAGTAAGAAGTCGTTACGCCGCCTGCATTGCACAGGAAGTCGGGGATGTTGAAAATGCCTTTCGACTTGAAGAATTCGTCGGCTTCGGGTGTGCAGGGGCCGTTGGCGCCTTCCGCCACGATTTTGATACCCTTCGACATCTTTTTGACGGTATCAGCATTGACATGCCCTTCGATGGCCGCCGGGATAAGCACGTTGGCTTCTTTTTCAATCCACTTCTCGCCGTCTTCGATGACATAGCCGGAATCCATGGCCTTCTTCTTGTCGATGGTTCCATATTGGTCGGTGATGGTCAGCAGGAAGCGCGGGTCTACGCCGTCTTTATGGCTGTAGGTGTAAGCAGTCTTGTCGTTGCGGTCCCAGCACGAGACGCAGGCCACCTTGCCGCCCAGTATTTCGGTAAATCCAATGGCCGCGTATTGCGCCACGTTGCCAAAGCCCTCAATGGCCGCCACCGAGTTTTTGGGGTCAATGTTGAGGTGCTTCATGGCTTCGCGCACGGTGTAGATGACGCCAAAGCCCGTCGCTTCGGTGCGGCCTTCTGAACCGCCCCCGCCCAGCGGCTTGCCGGTGAACACGCCGGGGGTATACTGACCGACCAGTTTGGAATATTCATCCATCATCCAACCCATCATCTGGGGGGTTGTGCCAACATCGGGGGCTGGCACGTCCTGGCGGGGGCCAATGTTCCTCCACATCACATCCACCCAGCCGCGGCACAGGCGTTCTTTTTCCGTCGTCGAAAGCGTGGAGGGGTCCACCACCACGCCGCCCTTGCCGCCGCCCAGCGGAATGTCGGCCACGGCGCATTTCCAGGTCATCCAGGTTGCCAGGGCCCGCACCGTGTCGAAGGTCTCCGAAGGGTGGAAGCGGATTCCGCCTTTGTTGGGCCCACGCGCGTCGTTGTGCTGCACGCGATAACCCTGGAAAACGCGCAATGAGCCATCGTCCATGCGCACGGGGATGCGAAAACTATACTCGCGCATCGGCCAGCGCAGCACCTCGGCAATTTGGGGGTCCAGGTTGAGCAGTTTGGCAACGTCATCGAACTGCTTCTGGGCCATCTCGAACGCATTGATTTGTCCAGCCATTATTGTCTCCTGTCAGAATTTGACTGAAATGATGAGAAAATATAAGCGGGCAACCGGAACGTTGCCCGCTTATTTACGGAAGTATGTTTTGTACTCGGCGCATAGGTTGATTTTAAGCCTTTGAACGGTACAACATAAGGTTACATGAGATTCAAGCCTAAGTCAATATGAGACTTGTCACAAATAGCGGCGTGCTTTGTCAGACAAGTATGAAGGCGAACGGCTTGCCGTTCGGTTTTGTAACGCAAACCTCCCTGTTCACAACATTTCATATCATAAAGGAGAGCCTATGTCTCAAGAATATATTCCTCGATGCGCCATGAGCATCCACGCCCACCCCGATGACCAGGAATTCACCGTGGCTGGGACGCTGGCAAAATGGGCGCAAGCCGGCTGCCAGGTTATCTCCGTCACCATCACCAGCGGCGACTCGGGCAGCAACGACCCCTCTAAAGACGCCTCGTATAAGCCCGAACTGGCAAAAATTCGCGAGGCGGAGCAAACGGATGCTAATGCGGTGTTGGGTATCCAAGAGTCGATTTTCCTGCGCTATCCCGATGGCGAACTGGAGCCAACCTTGCCCCTGCGCAAGGAACTGACGCGCCTGATTCGCCTGTATAAACCCGATGTGGTCCTGACCGGTGACCCGCAGGGTGTGTTCTATGGCAGCGGCTACATCAACCACCCCGACCACCGCGCCGCGGCCCAATCGGCGCTCTACGCCACCTTCCCCTCCGCCGGGACTCGGCTGATTTTCACCGACCTGCTGGAGGCAGGCTATGAGCCGCATAACGTTAAGCGGGTTTACATTCATGGGTCTGAAAAAGCCGATACCTGGGTGGATATTTCGGATACCATCCACCTGAAAATCGAAGCGCTCAAAAAGCACGTCTCGCAGTTGGGAGATTGGGACCCGGAGGAGATGATTCGCAAGTGGGCGGCGGACGAGGGCAGGGAACACAGCCTGGAATATGCCGAATCATTCAAGGTCATGCTGCTGGTCGAGGACGAGGATGCCAGTCCCGAGTCGCCGGGGAAGGACTGATGGAAAACTTCCTGCTCATCCTGACCTTCTTGTGCGCGGCGGTTGAATGGCTGGCGGTTGCCAGGGGCTGGCGCACGGTGGAATATCTCGCCAAGCCGGGCGTGATGGCCTTCCTGTTCGCCTGGCTGTGGTTTTCGGGCGGCTTGGGCGGCCCGCTCCTGTGGTTTGGGCTGGCCGTCCTGCTCTCGATGGCGGGCGATACCTTCCTTCTGCTTAAAAACGAACGCCGCTGGTTTCCGTTTGGGTTGGGGGCCTTCCTGCTGGCGCACATTGCCTATATTGCCGGGTTGAACATACCGCCCGCGCCGCTCAACACCCTTACATTGGGGATTGCCCTGTTCGTGGGCATGACCGTCTTCCCGCTCATTCGCCGCATTTTGCGCAGCCTGCCCAAGCGGGGACTGCGCCGCCTGGTGGAGCCGGTGCGCTACTATTCGGCCACCATCTCACTGATGCTGTTTTCGGCGCTGGTCACTCTCTTCCGCACCGACTGGTTGGACACCCCCGCCTACCTGGTCAGCCTGGGGGCGGTCCTGTTCGTCGTGTCCGATATGATTCTGGCCTGGAACAAGTTCGTGCGCCCCATCCGGCGCGGCAGGCTGGCGCTGATGGTGACGTATCACCTGGGGCAGGTTTTGCTGGTGATGGGGGCGGTGGGGCAGTTTGGGACGTAAGAGAACGTCCCGAAGGTTTTGAACCTTCGGGACGTTTTTTACGAGTAACGCCAGGTGCTTCCTTCGCGGCTGTCTTCGACGGTGACGCCCAATTCCTTGAGCCGGTCACGAATCAGGTCAGAAAGCGCCCAGAGTTTTTGCTTGCGCACTTCGCTGCGGACTTCGACCAGCAGGTCAATGAATTTGTCGGTGTCGTCTGCGCTCTTTTTCTCGGCCAGGCGCAAGCCTAGCACGCTGGTCAATTCACGCAGGGTGTCTTGGGCGGGTTTGAGTTGGGAGTCGGTGGCGCCGGCGTCACGGGCGGTGTTGATGGCGCGCACAAAGTCGAAAATCGCGCCGAGCGCTCCAGCGGAGTTGAAATCATCGTCCATCGCGTTGACGAAGGCGGTTTTAACGGTATCTATGGCGGCCGGCAGGCTGGTTACGGCTTCGGCGTTAGAGTCTGTTCCTTTTGCGGCAGCAGGCCGTAGGGCCGATTTGATGCGTTCCAGTCCCTTTTCGGCGGCATCCAAGGTTTCGTCGTTGAAGATGAGCGGGGCGCGGTAACTGCCGTTCAAAACGAGCATCCGCATCACGTCCGCATCGCGCTTCGAGAGAAATTCTTTGATGCTGATGATGTTGCCGAGGCTCTTGGACATCTTCTCGCCGCCGAGTTGCAGCATTCCGTTGTGCATCCAATAGCGGGCGAAGGGTTTGCCGGTGTAACTTTCAGTTTGGGCGATTTCGTTTTCGTGGTGTGGGAAAATCAGGTCGTTCCCGCCGCCGTGAATGTCGATTTGTTCGCCCAATTCGGCCAGGTTCATGGCTGAGCATTCGATGTGCCAGCCAGGGCGGCCCTTCCCCCAGGGCGAATCCCAGGCCGGTTCACCGGGCTTGGCGGCTTTCCACAGGGCAAAATCCATCGGATGTTGTTTTTCTTCGCCGACTTCGATGCGCGCCCCGGCCTGCATATCCTCCAGTTTGCGCCCAGAGAGACGGCCATAGTCGTCATCACGGGTGACGCGGAAGTATACATCGCCATTGGGGGCGGCGTAGGCATAGCCCTTTTCGATGAGACCCTGCACGAAGGCGATGATTTGCGGCATGGTTTTGCTGACCTGCGGCTTGGCCGTGGCTGGCAAGATGTTCAGGTCTTCGAGATTTTGGTCAAAATCGTCAATGTATTTTTTTGAGAGCGCAAAGGGGTCCAGGCCCATCTGGTTGGCGCGGTTGATGATTTTGTCATCCACATCGGTATAGTTCATAACGTGCCTGACGCTGAAGCCGCGATATTCGAGGTAGCGGCGAACGATATCAAAGACCAATGCCGACATGGCGTGACCAACATGCGCGTCATTGTACACCGTGGGGCCGCAGACGTACATTTTCACGACGCCGGGTTCGAGCGTCTGGAGTTCTTCTTTTTTGCGGGTCAGGGTGTTGTAAAGACGAATCATAGAATCTCCTTAAAAATATCTGCTGATATTATAAACCACAGTCCAATAAGTAAAAGCGCGGCTCTCAGCAGCCGCGCCACGCATGACTGAATATGGGTTGCCCAATCACTGCTCTTCGGGCCGAGCAAAAATCATCCGCCCGGCGGCCGTTTGCAAGACTTTGGTAACGTTGACGATTTTTGTTTGGCCGATATAGCGGTTACCGTTCTCTACGACCACCATTGTGCCATCGTCCATATATCCAACTCCCTGGCTTGCTTCTTTGCCTTCTTGAATGATGGCAATTTCCATCGCTTCACCGGGCAGAACAACCGACTTGACGGCGTTGGCGAGTTCGTTGATGTTCAGAATGGTCACGCCCTGTAATTCAGCCACGCGGTTCAAATTGTAGTCGTTGGTCAGGATAGGGCATTTGAGTTGGCGGGCCAGGATGATGAGCTTATCGTCCACTTCGCGCACGCCTTCCACGTCAATGTCGCTGATGCGCACCGTGACGGCGGAGACCTTTTGCAGCTCGGCCAGCACTTCCATGCCCCGGCGCCCGCGCTGGCGGCGCAACGAATCAGCCGAATCGGCAATGTATTGAAGCTCGTTGAGGACAAAGCGCGGAATCAGCAGTGTGCCGGGCAGGAAACCCGTTTTGGCAATATCGGCCACCCGTCCATCAATGATGACGCTGGTGTCGAGCAAAATGGTGCGCGAACCCTGTCCCCAACCGGCGTTGCCATTCGGAGATGTTTCATTGTTGCGCCCTAATGTGTTTGCGATGACGTTCATCATATCAGCCTGGCGCATCACAAACAGCGCCACGCCAAAATACCCGAACAAAACAACGGCCACAAAGGGTAAGATACTGCCAAAGGGGTTGGGCAGCTGCGAGAGCGGGAAGGTGAGCAAGGCCGCCACCAATAGACCAGAAACCAGGCCCATCAGCCCGGCCAGCAGGTTTTCCGCTGAAATGCGCACCAGCAAGCGACGAATGAAACGCACCGGAACGGTCGTAAAGTAGGGCGTGGCAATCAGCCCAAACAAGGCCCCCACCGTGCCGATGCTGAGTGTATAGGTCAAAATATCTTCTGGCGCATTGCGCGTGCCAAACCAAAAGCCCCAATAGCCCCCCACCATCGTAAACAGAATCATGCCAGCAATACGGACAATAAAATCAGGACTCATCAATAACTCCTTGAATAAAATAAATGCGAATAAAATACCAGACTAATAATCGTGTGAAAGACCATTCCATCATAGCATGTTGGTCAAAAAGCGTCAATTATCACGTTTCACCGCCTGAAAAATCCCCTGAATTTGCCCCAGCTGACGAAGTATAATCCCCTGCTATGAACTTCCTCATCACCGGCGCCGCCGGATTCCTTGGTTCGGCCCTTGCCAACCAACTTGCCCGTGAAGGGCACCTCGTGCGCGGGCTGGATGACCTCTCCACCGGCGACCCGCAGGCCCTCTCCCCCGATGTCCACTTCACCCGCGGCGATGTCAACGACCGCCCCAAACTGTGGACTCTGCTGCAAGATATAGATTGCGTCTACCATCTGGCTGCGCGCGTTTCGGTGCAAGAGTCTGTTCTTTACCCGCGTGAGTACAACGCCGTCAACGTCGGCGGCACGGTGAGCCTGATGGAGGCCATGCGCGATGTCGGCGTGCGCCGGGTGGTCCTGGTCTCCTCCGGCGCGATTTATGGCGACCAAGGCGAACAGCCCCTGCGCGAGACCATGCCGCCCAACCCCCGCTCCCCCTACGCCGTCTCCAAACTGGCCGCCGAATACTACGTCAACACCATCGGCGACCTGTGGAACATCGAAACCGTCTGCCTGCGCGTGTTCAACGCCTATGGCCCCGGCCAGCGCCTGCCCGCTTCGCACCCGCCGGTTGTTCCCTACTTTTTGCGCCAGGCGCTGCGCAATGGCTCACTCGTCGTACATGGTGATGGCTCCCAAACCCGTGATTACGTCTATGTAGACGACGCTGTCTCTGCCATGATCGCCGCATCCACCGCTCCCAATCTCGATGGCCTGGTCATCAATATCGGCTCCGGCAAAGAGACCTCCGTCCGCGACCTGGTCAAAGCCGTGCTAGAAGTCACCGGCAGCAAATCCGAAGCCATCTACAACCCTAAAACATCGGGCGGCGTTTCGCGCATGTGCGCCGACCTGACCCTCGCCGCCGCCAAACTGGGCTACCGGCCCTCCATTCCGCTCGGTTATGGCTTGCAACTCACCCTGCAGCGTGACCCACAATTCAAATAAGACCCACTGCTGTGCCGCAAGCATTTTTCAGGTAAAACAACATGGACAAACTCAACATCCTCTCCCTCGGCGCCGGCGCAATCGGCACCTATATCGGCGGCTCGCTGGCCCTGGCAGGTCATAACGTTGTTTTTTTGGAACAACCCCCCGTTGTGGACATTTTGCTCACGCAAGGCATGACCCTCGACCTTGGCATTGACCCGCGCCGCAAAAAGACCCTCTTCACCCTCACTCCTGCCACCGTTCAATTTACTGCCTCGCTCGCTCAAGCGTTGTCACAAACCCGCTTCGACGTGATTCTGTTTGCCCTCAAATCCTTCGATACCGAAACCGCTCTCCGCTCTCTCACATCCACCGTTTCTCCCGCCAGCCTGCCCCCCGTCCTCTGCCTGCAAAACGGCGTGGAGAACGAACCCGTCATTGCCGCCGCTCTTGGCCCGGAGAAAGTTATCTACGGCACGGTCACCTCGGCCATTGGGCGCAAAGGCCCTGGCAATATCATCCTCGAAAAACTGCGCGGAGTGGGCGTGGCTGAGGGTCATTCACTCTCGCAACGGCTGACCGCCGCCCTCGATGACGCCTATCTCAACGCCAAACTGTTCCCCGTCGCCGCCGATATGAAATGGTCAAAAATGCTGACCAACCTGCTGGCCAACCCCACCTCGGCCATTCTCGATATGACCCCTGCCGAAGTCTTTGCGCACCCCGGTCTGTACCACCTGGAAATCGAACAACTGCGCGAATGCCTGGCCGTGATGAAAGCCCAGAGAATCAACACCGTTGATTTGCCCGGCACCCCCGTCCGCGCCCTGGCATGGGCGACGAAACTCCCCCTCTGGCTCTCTAAACCCCTGCTCTCCAGGGCTGCCGGGGCCGGGCGCGGCGGCAAAATGCCCTCCTTCCACATTGACCTGCACGCCGGGCGCAAACAGAGCGAAGTCACCTACCTGCACGGAGCCGTTGTTCGCGCCGGTGAACAAGTGGGCGTCCCCACCCCGGTCAACCGGCTGCTCACCGAAACGCTCCTGGCACTCACCGAAGGCCGAATCCCGCTCACCGAATTTGCCCGCCAGCCGGAGAGATTGCTGGCAGGCTGGCAGGTTTCGTCCTGACCATCCCCAGGCAGGCCATTCCCAATCCGGCCAGCCCGGCCCAAAAAGCAAACGGCGCGCCCGGCCATAAAACTGCCAGGCTGTTGCCAAGCGGCGGGGCGAGGAAGTTGCTCAGGTCGCTGAGCGCCATCGTTACGCCCAGGTCTGTCCCGGCACACGTGGGGCCAGCCCCCTCGGTTTCAATCACCATTGTCATAAAAATCGCCATGAAACCGTCCCGCACGAAGCCAGCCATTAAGACGGCCAGCCAAATCCAGATTCCACCGGTAAAACTGAGCAGCCCTGCCCCCAGCAATATCATCAGAGTCGCGATCATCAGCAGGCGTTTGCGCGAGCCAAGCCGGTCGGACCACAGCGCAATCGGCAGTACGAAAACCATGCTGAATGTCCGCTGATAAAAAAATATGCCTGAGTGCTTCAGGATTGACCAAGGTGTTTGGGTTCGGCCGCCAAAAGACAGTTGCGGTTGACCACGTGGACTTCAACTTCTATGAGGGTGAAGTTGTCTCGATTGTGGGCGAATCGGGCAGCGGAAAAACCACCCTGGCAAAAATGTTGCTTGGCCTGATTAGTTCGACGGAAGGCGACATTTACTTCCGCGGGCAAAAGCGCGATATCAGCTCTCACAGGAAGAAGCAGGAATATTGGAAAGGCATCCAGGCCATTTTCCAGGACCCGTTTTCGTCCTACAACATATTTAACAAAATTGATGCGGTTTTGTTAGACTGTATTCGTATGCGCGGCGGAGGCAACCTGCCATACGCGAAAAAGGTCGAAATGATGGCGGAGGCTTGCAGTTTCGTCAACCTGAAATTCGAGGAACTCACCAACAAATACCCGTTCGAACTTTCTGGCGGGCAGATGCAGCGTTTGATGATTGCCCGTATCTTTCTGCTCAAGCCCCAAATCCTGCTGGCCGATGAGCCGACTTCGATGATTGATGCCAGTTCCCGCGCCACCATCCTGGATTATCTGATGAAATTGCGCGACGAAACGGGTATGACCACCATCTTCATCACCCACGATATTGGCCTGGCATACTACGTTTCGGATACGGTCTATATCATGGAACGCGGAAAATTCGTGGAGAGCGGTTCTGCCGATAAAGTCATCCTAACCCCTTCCCACCCCTACACCCGGCGACTGATTAGCGACGTTCCTAAAATTTACGAAGAGTGGGATTTATCTACTGTATAGCCGATAACCTCACGAGCGGCGCACTCTAGCCTGCAAAACCAGAACGGCACACGGCGGCCGTTCTGGTTTTACTTAACAACAATGCACTGATGATTTTGACCACCTCCATGGTGATAAAATACACTCCCATAGGAAGCAAACTGCATGACTGATTTCAAACTTGTTCAACCCAGTGAAACCATTCAGGTTCATCTGCCCGATGGACGCGCTATCGAAGGGCCGCGCGGCGCGGCGGCAGAGCAATTTCTCAGCGCCATTCGTGCCGATGGAGCGGCACCAATTGTCGGCGTGATTGTTAACAGTGAACTGCACGAGTTGACCTATCCCATCGAAATGGAAGCCCGCCTCCAGCCGGTGACAATGGCCGACCCCGATGGCGCGCGCATCTATCGCCGTTCCCTCACCTTCCTACTCGAAGCCGCCTTCTCCAACTTATTCCCGCAAGCCGGGCTGTATATTGACCATTCGGTGGCCTCCGGCGGGTATTACTGCGAGGTCAAGCAGCGCGGGCCGCTTTCAGCCGCTGAATTAAAAGCCCTGGAGGCCGAAATGCGCCGCCTGGTGCGGGCCAACCTGCCTTTCACCCGCCGTGAAGCCTCGTTAGAAGAAGCAATCGCCTGGTTCGAGCGTCAGAATTATCTCGATAAAGTGCGCCTGCTGCGGCACCGCCGCAAGCCGTATGTCACCCTTTACCAGTTGGGCAGCCACATTGACTATCATCACGGCTACATGGTGCCTTCAACTGGCTACCTGCAATGGTTTGAGTTGGTTGACTCGAACGGTGGTTTCACGCTGCGCTTCCCACGCCGTCACAGTCCGACCACGTTAATGCCACTGGAAGATTTTCCCCAACTGCTCAACGCATTCCGGCAGTACGGCAGTTGGCTAGAACGGCTGGGCATCGAATCGGTCGGTGCGCTGGATGACGCCATTCAGACCGGGCGCAGCCGCGAAGTCATTCTGGTTTCAGAAGCCCTGCACGAGCAGCACATCGCCTCCATCGCCCGTCAAATTGCCGAGAGGCGAGAGCAAATCCACCTGGTTCTCATTTCCGGGCCGTCCTCTTCGGGCAAGACCACTTTTTCGCGGCGGCTGGCCGTGCAACTGCTGGCGCTTGGCCTTTCGCCCTTTGCGCTCGAAATGGACAATTACTTCGTTGACCGCGAAAAAACACCCAAAGATGAAAACGGCCAATACGATTACGAAACCATTGCGGCCCTCAACCTGCCACTGCTGGGAGAACATCTGGACCAGTTGATTCGCGGCGAGCAAGTGCATCTGCCGCGCTACAATTTCAAGACCGGATTAAGCGAACCCGGCGAAAGCGTGCAACTTCGCCCCGGGCAATTGATTATCCTGGAGGGGATTCACGGCCTCAACCCGCGCCTGATTCCCGCATCGCTGGCGAGTCAATCCTTCAAGATTTACGCCTCCGCCCTCACTCAGCTCAATCTCGACCGGCACAATCGCGTCTCCACGACCGATACCCGTCTCATTCGCCGTATTGTACGCGATGCGCGCGAACGCGGCTATAGCGCCCAGCAGACCATCAGCCGCTGGGAATCGGTGCGGCGCGGCGAAAAACGACACATCTTCCCCTTTCAAGAAAACGCGGATGTGATGTTCAACTCGGCGCTGGCCTATGAACTGGCCGTGCTGAAGCCGCTGGCCGAGCCGCTCTTGCGCCAGGTGCCACACAACACGCCCGAATTTATCGAGACCAAGCGACTGCTGGCCTTCCTGGAATGGTTCCTTCCGCTCGAACCCGACTTGATTCCTGATAATTCCATCTTGCGCGAGTTCGTGGGCGGTTCGATTTTGAAGGATTTCAAAGTGTGGGGGGCGTAAAATTCAGACATCCGCTGGCCGCGCCCAAAAAGCCCCAAGGCCAGGTGACGCGCGGCAAAACCGCGCGCAACCGCCTGCGCCAGGTGGATCACTTTTTGCTGCGTTACGACCCCGGCTTGCTGACCCGCGCCGACGGGGAGTTTGCGGAGGCCCTGTTTGTTGACCTGGGCTATGGGGCCGAAGCCGTGACGACCCTCGAATCTGCTGAACGATTCCGGCGGCTGAATCCGGGTCTCAAAGTTCTGGGCGTAGAAATTGACCCCCAGCGGGTGGCCGCCGCCTTGCCGTTTGCCGATGAACGCACCTCTTTTCGCCTGGGCGGATTCAACCTGCCCCTCCAACCTGGCGAGCGCGTCCGGCTCATACGCGCCTTCAACGTCCTGCGGCAATACCAGCAGGCTGAGGTCGCCCTGGCCTGGGAGCAAATGGCGCGCGGCGTTTTGCCTGGCGGCCTGCTCATCGAGGGAACGTCTAACCCCACCGGCGCACTCTGGGCGGCAAACCTGCTGCGGCGCGCCCAAACCGGCTGGAGCCACGAAGCGTTGGTTTTCTACACCAACTTTCACCTCGGCTTCGCCCCGGAATTATTCCAGACCATTCTTCCTAAAAATTACATTCACCGCGTCTTGCCCGGCGAACCGATGGGAGAGTTCTTCGCTGTCTGGAAGGCCGCTTATGCCGAAACAAGCCCCATGCAAACCTGGGGATTACGCCAATGGTTTGTTTCGGCGGCTGAAGGGCTGGCCCGGCGCGGCTATAAAATCAACTTGGGGCGCAAGTGGCTGCGAAAAGGCTGGCTCATCTGGCAAAACCCGCCGCAATCTGCCTGAGGGCCTTTGCGTGAGTCAAAACCGTTTCCTCATAAAGCAGAAATCCATTCATCCGCTGATGGCGGCGGTCGGCCGCTTTTACCTGGGGCGGTTTGCGGCCTCGCCTTTCTGACGAAACGGCTTTAATTGTTCTGAAAGCTGTGACATCCAATCCGCGTATTCAGACTGCCCTGCCAGATTTTGCATTTCATAGGGGTCTTTCAGTAAGTCATACAGCTCACGCTCGCCGTTTTCGTATTCCACATACTTCCATTCTTTAGAACGGATTCCCCAGTAAGAGGGGAGGATGGTCGCAAGCCCGCTGGGGTCATCGGCTTCGGTATCACGGTAATGCTCGAAGAAGAACCAATCACGCCAGGGAGTCGAAGGATTTTTTAAGAGCGGTGCAAGACTCACTCCATCCAGTTCTTCTGAAATAGAAAGGTTGGCGAGTTCCAATAGGGTGGGAGCAATGTCAATATTCAGCACAAACTTGTCTTCTGTGCGTGGCGAGGAGACCAGGCGCGGGTAAGAGACCACAAAAGGCACTTGCAGGCACACATCGTAAGGACAGTCTTTGGCAATCAAGTGATACTCACCAAAGGCCATGCCGTTATCGGAGAGGAAGATGATGATGGTGTTTTCGCGGATTTTCCGCTTTTCCAGTAAATCCACGATTTTTCCAATCCCTTCATCCGCCGATATGAGCGAGCGTAACATCTCCTGCTGGTTATCGAACGCCAAATCGGCTGAAATTGGTTCCCAGGTGCGCAGCCATTCGGGTTTATCGCTGCGGTCTTCTTCCAGGAAGTTGGGCGGCCAGTGCGGTTTCCAGTCCGCATCGGTGGTGAAGAGTTTTTTGTGACGTTCTGGGAAGCCATACGGATAGTGCGGCGCGTAATAACCCAGCCAGATGAAAAAAGGCTCCTGACCCGAATTGGTAATGAAATCCATCGCCAGTTGGGTCAGCCTATCGGTGCTAAAGTCTGCCGGCTGGTCGCCATATGAAACAATTTTGCCGTTTTCGTTGAAATGGTAGCCGTAGAAGAACGATGGATTGGGGTAGGTTTTATCGCGGTTCCAGAAAATCTGGTAATCATCCCACCCGGGTGGGATGAAGGTTTCAGGCAGCATATCAATATTGTTGAAGTATTTGCCCAGCATGAAGGTGCGATAGCCTGCCTGCTGGAACCAAACCCCCAGGGTGGAATCGTTCTTTTTGAAGGCAGGCGCGCCGCCGTTGGGCGGGCGGTTGGTCAGCACGCCGGTATTCTGGACGAACAAACCCGTCAGGATGCTGCTGCGGCTGGGGCAGCACAGCGGCGTGGTGACGTAGGCATGGCTGAAGTTGACGCCCTTTTGCACCAGTTCGCGCTGAACGATGGGCATATATTCCAGCGAGTAAAGCGGCTGGTCATCGGTGATGATGAGCAGAACGTTGGGGCGGGAGGGGTCCTGGTTGCCGGTAGCCGTTGGGAGCGCGCCGCAAGCGGGCGATAAGGTCAGAACCCCACCCGCAAAGGCAAGTAGTATCAGAGCGAGAGCGATCTTTTTCCACATCATTTTTCCTATCGTCGTTGTTCAAAATTCGCGGAATCATTCCGCAATATCGCTGATTATTTTTACCGGTTGCGGCATGATTATACTCACAACGCTTATTACCATCCTCGTAAAACGGAGGAGTTTTGTACGCATTCGTTTATGACGCTTGGCACTACCCGCTTTATTCCGAAAACGTCATAATGGAGAAGCAGAAAATATCTGCTAATTTTTGTCTAACTTCTCATAAAGGAGTAGCGAATGCCCGCAAAAGGTTGGATTGAAGTATCTGACCAATACTGTAAAGGCTGCGAACTATGTATCAGTGCCTGCCCGCAAGGGGTGATAGAGCTCGATATGAGCCGCCTCACCCCCAAAGGCTACCACCCCGCCCGCCTCTTCAAGGATGGCTGCACCGGATGCGCAATTTGCGCGCTCGTATGCCCGGATGCAGCCATTACTGTCTATCGGGAAGTCGTTAAATCTGCCCCGGTGGGAGCATAGGAGGAAACATGGCTCGTCAGTTAATCAAAGGCAATGAAGCAATGGCCGAGGCCGCCGTGCGCGCTGGTCTTGAAGCCTATTTTGGCTACCCAATTACCCCGCAGACGGAAATCCTCGAACATCTTTCACGCCGCCTGCCCGAGTTGGGGCGCGCGTTCGTCCAGGCCGAGAGCGAAGTGGCGGCCATCAACATGGTCTATGGCGCGGCCTGCACCGGCGTGCGGGTCATGTCGTCCTCGTCTAGCCCTGGCGTCTCACTGATGATGGAAGGCATTTCCTACATCGCCGGAACAGAAGTGCCGTGCGTCTTAATTAACGTCATGCGCGGTGGTCCTGGGCTGGGCAACATTGCCCCAGCGCAAGGCGACTACTTCCAGGCCGTCTATGGCGGCGGGCATGGCGATTACAAACCGATTGTGTTGGCTCCCTCCACCGTTCAGGAAGCCATTGACCTGACCGTGCTGGCCTTCGACCTGGCTGAGAAATACCGCGCGATTGTCATGGTGCTGACCGACGGTTCACTCGGCCAGATGATGGAACCCGCCGAACTGCCCGAACTGCGCCCGGTTGTCCGCAAAGACTGGGATTGGGCTGTCACCGGGGCAATGGGCCGCCCGCGTCGCATTCTATCCTCAATTTACCTAGAACCGCACGATGAAGAAGTGACCAACCTGCGGCTGATGAAGCGCTGGTTTGAAATCGAAAAGAACGAAGTGCGTTACAAAGAATATCATCTCGACGATGCCGAATTTGTGGTGGTTGGCTTTGGCACAGCCGGGCGCGTGGCGCTTTCGGCGGTGCGTGAGGCTCGTCAGATGGGTATCAAGGTCGGCCTGTTGCGCCCTATTACCCTTAGCCCATTCCCCTTTGCAGTGTTGGATGAACTCTCAAAGCGGGTGCAAGGCTTCTTGGTGGTGGAGATGAACGCCGGGCAAATGTTGAACGATGTCCAATTGGCAGTCAAAGGCCGCGCGCCGGTGGAGTTTTACGGTCGCCCCGGCGGTATTGTGCCGTTTGCCGACGAAATCTTGGTTGAAATCCAGCGCATGACAACCTCCCGCCTGGAGATTGTCCATGACCCGCGCAAAGCCTGGCTCGAGCGTATGCTGGCTGTTGTGAAATAGAGGTGAAGCATGGCTACTGTTGACGTAGAAATTGTAAAACCCCAAAACCAGGTTTATTGCCGCCCACATTCCTTTACCGATTTCTCAACCCATTACTGCCCAGGATGTACGCACGGCGTGGCACACCGCCTGATTGCCGAAACACTCGACGAGATGGGCGTACAAGAGCGCACCATTGGCGTTGCCCCCGTCGGATGTTCGGTCTTTGCCTATAACTACTTCGATGTTGATTTTGTCGAAGCGGCGCACGGACGCGCCCCGGCCATGGCAACGGGCATCAAGCGCGTGCTGCCCGACCGGGTGGTGTTCACCTACCAGGGCGACGGCGACCTGGCCTCGATTGGCATGGCCGAAATCATGCACGCTGCCGGGCGCGGCGAGAACATTACTGTGATTTTCATCAACAACGCCATCTACGGCATGACCGGCGGTCAGATGGCCCCTACCACACTCCCCGGCCAGAAGACATCCTCCTCGCCGTTGGGCCGTGACGTGGAATTGCAAGGTTACCCGCTGCGCATGTCCGAGATGATTGCCAAAATGGATGGCGCGGGCTATGTGGTGCGCCGCTCGCTGCACGACCCGGCCAACATCCGCAAAGCCAAAAAAGCCATCCGCACTGCCTTTGAGACCCAGGTGCGTGGGTTGGGCTTTTCTATGGTCGAACTGCTCTCCACCTGCCCCACCAACTGGGGCCTCACCCCGGTTGAGGCGCTCAAGTGGGTTGAGACGAACATGGTTCCGGTCTTCCCCCTCGGTGACTTCAAAGTGTCATCGGCGGTGGGTGATTTGAGATTTTAGACGGAGAAACCTATGCAAAAAGAGATTATCATCGCCGGGTTTGGCGGTCAGGGCGTCTTGTTCGCCGGTCAGGTTTTAGCGTATGCCGCGATGGATTTGGGCAAAGAAGTGACCTGGATTCCCTCCTACGGTCCCGAAATGCGCGGCGGCACGGCCAACTGCACGGTTGTGATTGCCGATGAAGAAATTGGTTCGCCCCTGGTACAGCGCCCGCCCTTTGCCATTGCGCTCAACCTGCCCTCCTTCGACAAATACGAACCACTCATGCCGCCGGGCGGCGTATTGGTGGTCAACCAATCAATGGTGGACCGTGGCCCGAAGCGCACCGACATTCAGGTCATCCTGGTCCCGGCCAACGAAATTGCCGAGGAAATTGGCAACAAGAAGCTGACCAACATGGTCACCGTTGGCGCGCTGGTGGCAGCCATGCCCGAATTGGTCACAATTGAAGCGGTTGAGGAAGCCTTGCGCGGGCACTTGCCCTCTCGCCACCAACACCTTTTGTCACAAAACTTCCAGGCCTTGCGGCGAGGCTACGCAGCAGCCAGGGAGCAGTTGGTTGCGGTTTAAGGGAACAGACGCAAAAGACAAATTTCAGCCGCCGCATCGAAAAAGCGATGCGGCGGATTTGTCTTTGTTTCGTGAGCGATTGTGCGAAGAGTGGGCGGTTTTTTTCAAAGGGGCAGGTTCTCACCCCGGAATGCCTCGATCAATTCCCGCCACCACGCATCTCTCTCACCGGGTCGGAAGGGAAGGTAAAGGGTCAGGCGGTCGGCAAGGGGGGTGTAGCGCTCTTTGAGCGCGGCGGCCAGAGATGCGGGGGAATTCGCCTCCGTCATGAACTCAGAGAGCATAGCGTCACTCACCAGGCCCGGCATCTCGGCCCATTCGCCGCGCGCAGCCAGGGCCGAGAGTTTTTCGCCGGTAGCGCCCCAGCCGTGCAGTTCTAACACTGGGCGGTAGGAGGGCGTGGATGCATAAAAAGAAACCTGTTGGCGGCAAAATTCGCGCTCGAAATCATTTGTGGCAGCAAACACGGAGGCCGAAATCGTCACAGCGGCGCGCGTCCGCCCGGTTTTGGCTGCGCCTTCGGCAATGGCGGGCAGCATGACCTCGGCCAGGTAGCGCGGGGTGTGGAAGGGATGGACGTGGAAACCATCGCACAATTCCCCGGCCAGTTTTGCCAGGCCGGTGTTGACCCCAGCGATGTAGATGGGAACCCCCTTTTCATCCCCCTCCATTGGACGAAGTTCACTCGAATTTTTGGGGAGCGGCCCGGGGTTGAAAAACGGCGACATGAGCGTAATTTTGTAGTATTCGCCCCGAAAGTTGAGCGGCGCGTTCTCCTGCCAGGTTTGCCACAGGGCGCGGATGACCTGGATTTGCTCACGCAGTTTGCCCGTGACCGAATCGGGCCAGAGCATCCCAAAGCGGCGCTCGATGTGCGCTTTAACCTGGGTGCCTAAACCCAGGATGAATCGCCCGCCCGATTGGGCTGCCAAATCCCAGGCGGTGTAAGCAAGCGTGGTTGGCGAACGCGCAAATGAAACGGCAATGCCTGTCCCCATTTGCAGCCGCGTGGAGTGTTCGGCAATCAGCGCGTGAGGCAAAAAAGGGTCGTGCATGGTCTCGGTCGTCCACAGGCAGTCGAAGCCGGTTGCTTCGGCGGCGCGGGCGATGGCCGGGACTTCGGAGAGTGAAACCGGGGGCAGAGCGGCATCGAATTTCATGGTTATATCCAGGTCGGTTCTTGGTATACGCCGAAGGCTTCTTTCATCACGCCAATCATCTCCCCCAGGGTGGCATAGGCGCGGACGGCATCGAGAATGTAAGGCATCGTGTTTTCTGTTCCCAGGCAGGCAATGCGCAGGCGGTCGAGGGCCTGGCCCACTCGTCCCGTGTCGCGTGTCTGGCGGACTTCCTGCAGCCGGGCCACTTGGCGCTGATAGCCCTGGGGGTCCATCTCCAGGATGGGGATGGTGAGCGGTTTCTTCTCTGCATAGGCGTTGACGCCAACGATTTTGCGCTCTCCGGCGTCGATTTCACGCTGGTAGCGGTAGGCGGCATCTGAAATCTCGCTCTGGAAGAAGCCTTTTTCGATGGCTGGGAGGACGCCGCCGAGCGCTTCGATTCGCCGAAAGTAGTCGTAAGCCTGGGCCTCAATGCGGTCGGTTTGGGATTCAACGAAGAACGAACCGCCCAGCGGGTCCACCGTGTTTGTTACGCCCGATTCTTCGGCGATGATTTGCTGTGTGCGCAGGGCAATGGTGACAGCGTGTTCGGAGGGCAAGGCCAGGGCTTCATCCAGGCTGTTGGTGTGTAGCGATTGTGTTCCGCCCAGCACGGCGGCCAGGGCCTGGATGGCAACCCGCACCACGTTGTTTTCTGGCTGTTGGGCGGTAAGCGAAACCCCGGCGGTTTGGGTGTGGAAGCGCAGTAGCCACGAACGCGGATTTTTGGCCTTAAACGTCTCGCGCATTTCTCTGGCCCAAATGCGGCGTGCAGCGCGATATTTGGCAATTTCCTCAAAAAAGTCGTTGTGGGCGTTGAAAAAGAATGACAGGCGCGGGGCGAATTCGTCCACGTCCATGCCGCGCGCGATGCCCCAGCGGACGTATTCCATGCCGTCTGCCAGGGTGAAGGCCAATTCTTGCGCGGCGGTGGAACCGGCCTCGCGGATGTGGTAGCCGCTAATCGAGATGGTATTCCACTGCGGGACGCTCTGCGCTCCGAACTCCATCGTATCTACCACCAGGCGCATTGAGGGTTCAGGTGGAAAGATGTATTCCTTTTGGGCGATGAACTCTTTCAGGATGTCGTTTTGAATCGTGCCGCGTAACTGGTTGGGGCGCACGCCTTGCTTTTCGGCGGCGGCAATGTACATGGCCCAGATGATGGCGGCAGGGGAGTTGATGGTCATGCTGGTCGAGACTTTATCGAGTGGGATGTCCTGCAGCAGGATTTCCATATCTTTGAGTGAGGAAATTGCCACGCCGCATTTGCCAAATTCGCCCAATGCTTCGGGCTGGTCGGTGTCGTAGCCCATCAGGGTGGCCAGGTCGAAGGCAACCGATAAACCGGTCTGACCCTGTTCGAGCAGGTATTTGAAGCGGGCATTGGTCTCTTCGGCGGTGCCGAACCCGGCAAACATGCGCATTGTCCACAGTTTGGAGCGGTGCAGCGTAGCATGGACGCCGCGCGTGTAGGGATATTCGCCGGGGTGGCCGAGGTCTTTGAGATAGTCTAAATTGGCAATGTCGAGGGGGGTGTATAGCCGGTTAATCGGCTCAGAAGATGTGGTCAGAAAGGTCTCACGGCGTTCCGGCAGCGAAGCCGAAGCCTTTTTGAGCGTGGTCTCCTCCCATTTTTGTAGAGAATCCTGTAATTCCGCAAGCTTTTTGCGCTCGTACATGCTCTCTCCTTTTTCCTTTGGCGAAGGATTGTGGTTCGATTATAGCATGTCAGGTTTCGCTGGCGATAATTGTTCCTGGCAGTTGACGTTTGGCACGAAACATGCGTTGGTCGGCCAGTTCAAATAGAGTCTGGGGGGTGTCGCTTTCGAGGGGACAGACCGCGATTCCCATGCAGGCAGAAAGGTAGCGCTGAGTGTCGTTGGGAAGGTGTAGTTTGGTGGATGCCAGGACCAGTTTGATTTTTTCCGCCATTTGGATGGCGGTCTCTTTATCGGCTTCGGGAACGATGATGGCAAACTCATCACCCCCAAAGCGCGCCGCCATGTCGCTAGAGCGGATAACCCGCTTGAGTGTGGTGGCAATTTGTTGGATGACGCTATCACCAATGGCGTGGCCGAATTTATCATTGACAGTTTTGAAACCATCCAGGTCAATCATCAACAGGGCAAAAGAGCGATTGTAACGTGTGGAGCGTTCACACTCCTCGGCCAGCCGGCGGTTAAAATAGCGGCGGTTGGGCAAGCCGGTCAACACATCGGTCAGGGATTCTTCGGCAATCTGCTCGTACAAATTGGCGCTTTGGAGCATGGCTCCGGCCCGCTGGGCGAACAATTGCCCAACCGTCACGTCGGTTGAGGAGATGGCGTGCGGCTCGTCCCAGTAGAGCGAAAGCGTTCCCAGGTTACCCTGCGCCGATTCGAGCGCAAACACGGCATAAGCCCGAAATCCTTCCAGCGCGATGGCGTTGCGCAGCGGGTGGGTGCGCTCGTCGCGCAAAATATCGGGGATGAGGACAAATTTTTTTTCGTGAAAGGATTCGGCATCGGGCGAAGTGTCGAATTTTTCGCTCATTGTTTCCAGGTAGACATTGGACAGCCCGACCGAATAGGCGCACGTCATTTTGCCGCTTTGCGGGTCAGGTAAGTGTAAGGCAGCGCGTTGCGCGTTGAGCAGCTCGCGCGCCGATTCGACCAGGGAGGGCAGCAGGGTGGTGTGGCGTAAATCGGCTGTCAGGGTGGTAATTTGCCCGGCCATCTGTTCGAGCAGCGTGGCGCGATATTGAGTCTCTTGAAACAGACGCGTTCGTGAGATGAGCAGGGCGGCCACATCGGCCAGTTGCCGGGCTTTTTCTATTTCTGCAGCGCTGAAATCATGTGTTGCGATGTACCCAATGAGCAAGGCACCGAGAAAGCGATGGTCTGGCACCCCATAGAGTGGCAGGGCCAGGAAGGATGTTTCAGAAAATCGCTGGACAACTTTGGGCGAAATGTAAGGCGAATAGTGAACATCTCGCACGACCAATGGTTTGCCGGCCCGCAGCACCGAAAAAGTCAGGCTGGTGTCGTGTTTTTTGAGGGCAGGGCGGGGCAGCGGCGCACGGTTTGTGCAATGCGATTCGGCACCCGGATGAACTTCCTCACTTTCCTCATCCCAGCGGGTGACGTAAACGGCATCAGCCTTCAGAATTTTACGGATTTCCGCAGTCAGCATTTGGTACAGGTCAGGCAGTTCGCCTTGCTCCAGGCCCAGCCGTGTGAGCCCATGCAACTGGCTGAGGTAGTCATTTTGGGAATCAACGTCTACCCAGTTTAATTGAATCCGGCGCGCGTGGGAGGCCATTATCAGCCAGTTGGTGAGCATGGCGACAAAACACGTTGCCCAAATTATCGGTGCGAATTCTGGCCCCAGCAAACTTCCGGCTTGTCGGGGAAGGTAGGATGGCGATAGCCAGTTCTGAATGTAAGCCTGCATCAGGCCGGTGTATAGTGCAATTGCCCACAGGTTCAAAAAGACAAGTTGCCGCGATGGAAAGAAGACCGAAATTGTCCCCAACTGCAACAAGTATAACAAGACGAGCGGGCTGGCATATCCGCCGGTGTGATGCATGAACAAGGCGATGAGCAGGATATCAAGCCAGCCCTGCACGAATGCGATTCGTAATAACCGCTGGTAGCGCTTTTCCACTGACCAGGCAGCACGCTCGAGGCTGCGATAAAAAAACGAAAACGGCAACACCATCCCCAACGCCGCGGACGAAAGCCAGACCACCTGTCCTGGCCAGGCGCAGCCATACACGAGCAGGAAAACAATTGCCAGCGTGCCCACTCCCAGCAGTTTCAGGCGCTGGTTTTCACAAAGATGCGCCAGGAAGAAAGAGTACGACTTCTGTACAGAATTTGCCATTGTTCGATGCAGCCCAATCCTTACATTGAGATTATGCACGGGATTTCACAAATGCACAACCACCAGAACTTACAATTTAATTTCTGGTATACTCGCCTCCACAACAATATTGTTAGGACATCTTTTATGCCTCGTTTTGAAATTGATGTTGACCCCTGTGACCACATCACTGCTGACGCCATTGGCCTGCCCGGCCAGCGCGTTTTTTATATCCAGGCCTTCCAGGCTGCACGCACCGTGACGGTTATCATCGAAAAAATCCAACTGCAATCCCTTTCGATTGGCATCGAACAATTCCTGGCGCAACTCACCCGCCAGAATCCCGACCTGACCGCAGCCTCCGCCGATTTTTATGAGGCGCAAATGCGCATCAACCCACCGGTTGAGCCGGTCTTTCGGGCTGGTGAAATTGGGCTGGGCTATGACAAAGACCGCGACCTGCTGGTCATCGTCACCCGCGAAATCCTGGCCGAAGGTGACGACCCCGAGGAAGCTGCTGTCATCCGCTTCTGGTGCAGCCGCTCGCAGGCTCGCGCCTTGGCGCGCTGGGGGGCTGAAGTTGTTCAGCGTGGGCGTCCCATCTGTCCGCAGTGCGGGCAGCCCATGGAGCCAGAGGGGCACTTTTGCCCCAAAAAAAATGGACATAAGCATTGATGGATGCAAGTATATAATAAGTAGACAGGTAGAAACGTAGACGAAGACCCTGTTTCCTTTTTCCCTAATTTATCTGTATCGCCCAACCCATGTCTCCCCTCCCCGAAGACTTGAAACCCGCCTTTGCCCAGGCCCCGCTTGAACTGAAGGGCCAGTTTATGCTTGGATCAAACTACACCTTCCTGGTGGATGTCCTCCATCAGGATGAACCCCTGCAAGCCGTATACAAACCCATCCAGGGCGAGCGCCCGCTTTGGGATTTCCCCGAAAACAGCCTGGCCGGGCGCGAGGTGGCGGCTTACCTCGTCAGCGAAACCCTGGGCTGGTCGCTCGTTCCCTACACCATCCTGCGCCGGGATGGCCCCTATGGCCCCGGCAGCCTTCAGGAATACATCGAATACAACCCCAATTACCACTACTTCAACTTCCGCGAGGCCGATAAAAACCGCCTGCGCCCCGTGTCGCTCTTCGACCACCTCGTCAACAACGCCGACCGCAAAGGCAGCCACGTCATCATCCAAAAAGGCACCCGTCATCTCTACGCCATTGACCACGGATTGTGCTTCCACGAGGAAGACAAATTGCGGACAGTGATATGGGACTTTGCCGGGGAACCGATTCCGGCCGCGCTTCTGGCCGCGCTCGAACACCTCCGCGCCGAACTCAGGCCAGACTGTAGCCTGCATACCGCGTTACTGGCCTATCTCTCCCCCGAGGAAATTGCCGCGCTCGATGTTCGCGCCGAAACACTACTCACCGCTGGCAAATTTCCCCAGCCCCCGGCCTACCGCCGCGCCTACCCCTACCCGCCGCTGTAAAAACAGCCGAGGGTCGAGTAGCGTACTTTGCATATTGAGACCCGCCTTTGTGAATGATGAATGCGGAAGAATGAATGATGAAAAACCGGAGAACCGGAACACTGGATAACTGGAGACCTTCCCCATGACCCACTACAAACTCGCCCTGCTTGGTTTTGGAAATGTAGGCCGCGCTCTGGCACAATTGTTGCTGCGCAAACGCGCCGAACTCAAAGACTGTTACAACATCACCTTCAGCGTTACCGGCATCGCCACCGGGCGGCACGGATTCGCCGTCAACCCCAGCGGAATTGACCTCGAAGGCGCGCTCGACTTGTTTCGCACCGGGCGCAGCCTGGGGTTGGTCAGCAAAGTGTCGGTGAGCGACTCGCTCGACATGATTCGCAAATCCGAAGCCGACGTGCTGTTCGAGAATTCCCCGGTCAACTACGAGACCGGCCAGCCCGCCATTGACCACGTCCGCGCCGCGTTGGAGTTGGGCATGCACGTCGCCACCGCCAACAAAGGCACAGTCGTCCACGCCTATCATGAACTCAAGGCCCTGGCCGCCCAACAGGGGCGGAAATTCTTCTTTGAGTCCACCGTCATGGACGGCGCGCCGATTTTCTCGCTCTTTCGCGGTGCGCTGCCCGGGGCGCAGTTGAAAGCTTTTCGGGCGATTCTCAACTCCACGACCAATCTCATTCTGACCCGCATGGAAAACGGCGACAGTTTCGACGGCGCAGTGCAATACGCCCAGCAAATTGGCATCGCCGAGACCGACCCCTCTGGCGACGTGGACGGCTGGGACGCGGCCATCAAAGTTGCCGCGCTCGCCACCGTGCTGATGGACATCCCCCTCAAGCCGCAAGAGATTGAGCGCACCGGCATCCGCGATGTCACCCCAGCCATGATTGCCGCCGCCAAAGCCGAAGGCAAACGCTACAAACTCATCTGCACGGCGGAGAAGGCCGGGGACACCGTCCGGGGCAAAGTCGCGCCCGAACTCGTGCCGCTCGCCTCGCCTTTTGCGAGCGTGGAAGGCACCACCTCCATCATCGAATTTCAAACCGATGTGCTGGGCAACCTGACCCTCATCGAAAACGACCCCGGCCCACACACCACCGCCTACGGATTACTGGCCGATTTCATCAATGCTATCAAATCAGGCGATTCGATGGTCAAGTAGCTGGTGCGTTTGCGGCATACACTTGCGCCGCACAGCAAGCACAGGTGTTGAGGCCGAGAATCGTTATATAGGGTCTTGATACGGCAAAAAACGTCCCCCAGGTTCACAACCTTGGGGACGTTTCTCTGAAGCGGGTGAAAATTCGCTCGCAGATTACACAGACGGCGCACATGCGACCCAAAAGTTGTGTAATCTGCGAAAGCGGTGGCTCGTTCGATTCACTGATTCCTCGTCACATCCGCTGGCAAATGGACAATATCAATGACCGGGTCATCGCAAAATAGCATGGCGCGTTCGATGGCATTGCGCAGTTCGCGGATGTTGCCCGGCCAGTTGTAGGCCCGCAATGCGTCTAACGCGCGGGGGGTAATGTCGGAGATGTTAAATCCCATGCGCATATTGTTCTGGCGCATGAAATAGCCGGCCAGTTCCAGCAGGTCGCCTTTGTGTTCGCGTAGGGGCGGAATGTGCAAATCGACCACTTTCAGGCGATAATACAAATCCTCGCGGAATAAGCCATCAGCCAGAAGTTTGGGCAGCGGGCGGTTAGAGGCCGCCAGAACCTGCACATCCACCCGAATCAGATTGGTGCCGCCCACCCGACGAAAGGCGCGCTCTTCGAGGACGCGCAGCAACTTGGCCTGGATATCGAGCGGCATGGAGGAGATTTCATCGAGGAACAGCACGCCGCCATCGGCCACTTCGAGCAGGCCGGGTTTGCGCTTATCGGCCCCGGTAAAAGCACCGGCCTCGTAGCCGAACAATTCCGACTCGAGCATGGTGCTTTGGATGGCGGCGCAGTTGACGGCGATGAAGGGCTTTTCGGCGCGCGGCCCGCTGGTGTGAATGAAATGTGCCAGCACCTCCTTGCCGGTCCCCGTCTCGCCAGTAATCAACACCGAAACCGAAGCCTGCGCGGCGCGCCGCGCCTGGCTAAAGAGCGACTGCATCTTTGGGCTAGAACCGGTCACGAAATCGCTCCCCGCGCGGCGCTGGGTGCTGCGCAGGTGGGTCAGTTCGCGCCGCATGGCCACCACTTCCTGTGCCCGCAGGATAGACTGCTCCAACCGCGCCAGTTGGATGGGTTTTTGCAAGAAATCGTGCGCGCCGTTTTTCATCGCGTCCACCGCCATATCAATATCACCATAAGCGGTAATCAGAATGATGGGCGGGCGCAACGCCAGGCGCGAGGTCTCCTCTAGCAGTGAGGGGCCGTATCCGTCGGGCAGTTGCACATCTAGCAGGATGATATCCGCCGTGCCACGCGAAATCTGCTGGCGGGCCTCGGCCAGCGTGGCCGCGCCAATCATCTCGTAGCCTTTGGGGGCCAGGAAGGATGTGATGATATGCCGGGCATTCTCTTCGTCGTCAACGACTAAAATGGTGGCGCTCATGTTCTCTCGCTTTCAATGGCGGGCAACAACACGTTGAAAATCGTCCCGCCAGGGAAACTGTTGACTTCGATTTTGCCCTTGTGGGCAATCACAATTCGTTTGGTGATGGCCAGCCCCAGCCCGGTGCCTTGCGGATTGGTGGTATAAAACGGCTCGAACACTTTCTCGCAGGCCTCCGGTGGGATGCCAGGGCCGGTATCTGAAATGCTGACGCTGACCCAGGGTCTGTGCTCCGCTCCTTCAACCTTCTCCACCTTGATCGCCAGCGTACCGCCTTTTTCTTGCATGGCGGTCAGGGCGTTGCTGACCAGGTTGGTGAACACCTGGTCGAGCGCTCGGCTATCGGCCAGGGCTAGCGGAGTCCCTTCTTCGACCTGGAAATGTGGCTGAATGTTTAGGCGCGACATGCGCGGATGCCAGCGTTCCATCAACTTGTGTAGCAGGTCGCCCAGATCGGTGGGGATGAGTTTGTATTCCATCGGTTTGGCAAAAGCCAACACTGATTCCATCAGGTGCGTCAGGCGGTTGCAGTCGTTTTGCAGGCGCTCCACCAGGTCGCGGTTTGGGTCATCGGGTGTCAGGTTCATCTCCATCAGTTGAAGGCCGGTGCTGATGTTGTTGATGGGGTTACGCACTTCGTGAGCAAAGATGGCCGTCACCTCGCCGAGCAGGGCGCGCTGTTCGAGTTGCTGCGTGCGGGTGCGGATTTCCTCGCCTTCGCTGATATCGCGAATGAGCAAGACGATGCTGCTACGTTCCCCGCCGACCTGCACTGGGAAGACCTGCAAATGGGCCGAGAAGGCCTGCCCGGAGCGGCGGTGCAGTTTGACATTGCCCAAGTCGGGCGAGACTACGCCCTGGTAGGCCAGCCGCAGGGCGGCGGGCAGGTTATCTACCCCGACCAGGATGTTTTCAATGCGTTGGCCGACGACTTCGCGGGTGGCATAACCGAGCATCAACTCTGCCGCCGGGTTCAGGTCTACCACGCGTGAGGCCGGGTTGAGCAGGATGATTCCTTCGAGCGAATTGGCCGCTATCGCATCGCGGGTTGCCAACGCCCGGCTGTGTTCCCAAAGAGTGCGGCGCAGGTTGGTGAGGGTGATGTAGTGGTTGAGCGCCGAGGCGATGTATGCCGCCAGAAGTTCCAGGTTTTCAATCATTTGGCGCGCGTTTTGTGGAGGCAGGTTGGCTGCTGCCAGCAGCCCCAAGCGATTGCCGTTCATTTCGATTGGCACTGAGACGAGCGAATCCAGCCCTAGCCCACGCGCCGCCTGCTGGATGTTCGTTGCTGCCCGCTGGTTCTTAAGCCACAAGGCGGGCGCATAGACCGCTGCCGGTTCGTCCAACGGAAGGATGTCTGGCAGGGCGGCCAGCAGTTCCCCGCGCGTCTTGACCAGCGCCAGGCTGCGTTCTTGAATGTTGGTGCGGTAAACGCACAACCCTTGAGCTGCCAACATGCGCGTGCCGACTCGCAGCACCAGTTCCAGGGCGGCATCCAGGTCGGGTTGGGCGTTGATTTGGGCCAGATCTTCCATGTAGTCCAGCAAATCCTGCGCGCGGCGGCTCTGCATTCCGCGCCATTGGTATACGTTGAGTGGCACGATTCGCAGCAGCAGCCAATGACCGAGATTATCGAGCCAGGTGACGCTCGTCCAGACAGCCATTTTTCGTCCTGCCAGGAAATGGATTTCCGTCTCATGCTCTTCTCCCGACGACCAACCCTCGCCAAAATCGGGCAAGAGTGCATCAATGGAGAGCGGCTTCGGGCTGAGCGGGTCAAATCCTGACAGTTCGAAGAAGCCCTGGTTTCCAAAGACCACCTGGCGGCTGGAGCGGTCCAGTACGATTGCCGCGTCGGGCATGGTGTTCAGCAAGGCACTAAATTCGCCAATACCGGGCAGCGGCCCCTGCCAGGCGGGCAAATACGTTAAGGGTTGAGGGGTGAGCGGCTGCGTTCCCATAAAATATTTACCGCCGGCGCAGATGCGCGGGCAAAATTCCTTCCATTGCACGATATTTGGAGACCGTGCGCCGCGCAACAACAAAGCCGGCCCGGCGCAATGATTCGGCCAGTTCGTCATCGGTCAGGGGGCGGCTTTCACGGCAAACCAGTTCCCGCAGCGTGGCGCGGACGTTCAGGTGTTTCTCGAAGAACATCGAAAGCGGCACGATTCGTCCGTTTGGCAGTTGGACGCTCTTGCCTGATACAGCGCGCGAAATGGTCGATTCGTGCAGTCCCAGTTGCTGCGCCAGGGCGGTGCGGGTCAGCGGGCGTAGTTTCGATTCGCCTTGCAGGATGAATTCGCGCTGGGTTCGCGCCAGCCGGGTCATTATCTCTTCCAATGCCCCGGCGCGCTGGGCGGCGCATTTCACCAGCAGGCGGGCGCGTTCCAGGTCGTTTTGCCAGGCCTCCAGTTTTTCGGGGCTGGCCTCACGCAGCGCTTGCCGGAAGAGCGGGTTGACGCGCAGGCTCCCGGCGAAAGGCTGGGCAATCTCCACCACCAGCGTCTCTCCGCTCAGGCGGATGACCACGTCGGGGGTACGGTAGACTGGCTGCGGCGGGTCAACCCCGCCCCAATAGGCGCGCGCCGGGTAGGGATTCAGGTTCGCGCCAATAAAACGGGCGGCTTCTCCTATCGCGTCTTCCCCAAAGCCGGTTTGTTCGGCCAGAGTTTTCCACTGGCGGCGGGCCAGCAGGTCGAAATGCAGCAGGCAGGCCTCTGCCGCCGGGGGAATTTCGCGGCTCTCTCTGATGATGTGGAGTTGGATGCGCAGGGATTCACCCGGAGAGGTGGAAGCGCACCCAAACGGTTCAGCGCGCTGAATCAGTTCTCGCACGCGCTCGACCTGCAGCCTGGGGAGGTGAAAATAGGCGGCCACTTCTGCCGGGTCGCTGGTCAGCAGGCCGTCGTCATCGAGCGCAGTCAGCAGGTGCGCCGCAATCGGGCGTTCGGCAGGGGTGAGTTCGGGGCCAATTTGCCGCAGCAAGTGGGCGGCCAGAGAGAGCGATTCTGGCACATCCTCACGGTCGGTTTCTTGGGAGGGGTCACGCGTGGAGGCGTTTGCCCCGCTCCCCATCATTTCTAACGGGGAAGTGAAGACGATCACCTCGTCGTTTTTCGCTGCGCAAATCGGGCAGGTTCCTGGCCGGGCCAGGCTGCGCCCGCAACCCGGGCAGGCAGGCGGCTCAACCTGTTCCAACGCCGGATTGACTGAAAGTTCACGCTCCACCGACTCGCGCAGTTCATCCGCGCTCAAATGGAGCAAAGACATGGTTTGAATTAAGTGCGCGCTGGTGAGAGGACGCTGGGTTTGACGTTGGATTTGTCGCAGCATGGCGCATAACCGTTTCCGATAGTTTTATTATACATCTAAATCGGTTGCAAGATTCGTGCCAGCACAGAGTGACGCAATCTTCAGCCTATAATCAGCGTCTTATAACGGGCTGGATTGCCAAAAATTTCACGGGTGTCGTGTTGCGTTGCTTATCACAATGTTATCTAAATGTTTGGTTGACTCTGGCTGGCTATAATTTTCAAATCTCCTCTCTGATTTCCCAGAGGCTCGGGTCCATTTCGCCAAAAGGGTTGCCGGATGTACAAACGATTGGCATTATTCCTTTTCATCGCATATTTCCTTATCGGGTGTACGAAACCTTCGCCCTCTCCGGCGGTTGTGATTCCTGCGAATGGGTTGATTGTGCTGGGGGTGGTTGCGGGAAGCGCTGTAGATGATGCGCGCTCGATCGATCCGTTGGCCGATGCCCTGGCAATCGCGTTGAGGGAGCATGGGATAACCGGCGGACGGGCGCGCGTGGCTGGTTCGGTGGAAGAAATGGCCGCCTGGCTGAAGTCGGGCGAGGTTGATCTGTATTTCGACAGCGTCTACCCGGCTTTGTTGGTTAGCGAACAGAGCGGAGCCAGGTTGATTTTGCGAGGCTGGCAGTTTGGCAGGCCAGAATCTCAGGCGGTGATTTTTGCCAGCCGAAGCAGCGGCCTGGCAAGCCTGGATGATGTGCGCGGGAAGGTGATTGCAATGCGCGCTCCCCAATCCACTGCTGGATTTTTCCTCCCCTCCGTTTACCTGGTTGAGCGCGGGCTGACCCTGACCGGAAAAAGCAGTTTTTTTGACCCTGTTTCCCCCTCGAACGTGGGATTTGTGTTTAGTGGTAGCGACCAGGAAACGCTCCGGGCTGTTATCAGCGGTTCTGCGGCAGCCGGCGTGGTGGATGATTATCACTTCGACATTGTTTTCCCGCCGGAGACAACTCAACAGTTGGTGGAGTTGGCCCGCACCGAGAAAATCCCCCGCCAGGTGGTTCTGGCGCGTCCTGGCCTGGATGAGCAGTATCTTGCGGCCCTCATCCAAACCCTCACCCGGCTGCACGAATCTGAAATCGGCAAATCTGCCCTGGCTTCGTTCCTGACCACCCAGTTTGAAACTTTTCCTGGCGGCGCCGATGCCGCCACAAGGCGGATGCGCGAGATGCTGGCGATTGTCAAGAAGATTTCCCTGCCATAGCTGAGCCAGGGCTGGCAGCCAACATCTTGCATGGTCATCTTATAGCGCGAGCGCAGCCTCGCGCTATTTTCTCTCAACCGATTGCGCCTGTTAGGGGGTTGGGGATGCGAAGCGTGCCGTTAAAGTTTCTATCGTGACTCGTTATAGCCGTGCGTCCTGCGCATATTGCGGGGGCGTGGTTAATGGTTTTCTCTTTCGGTTTGGCCGGGAGGAACGACGGATGATTTTGCCAGATGCAATTCTCATCTTTGATTGTACAATATCTTTGCAGGCATGAGGTACGATAAAATTCTCAACTTGAGGCTATTCCATCGCTTTGAGCGCCCCCGAACAGGACAGGCATGCTGCGCAGGGTGGAAGCCTGCGGTGCCTTGATAAATTGGCCTGCCTGACAGATTTGTTTACAAAAATGACCCGTTTGGATAACGCGCCGATAACAAAATTTACATTTTCTCGTGTAAAATCGCGCTTCATCTGTAACGATAGTCCCATTTTGCGGCGTTTGTACCACGATCTAGTCAGTGAATCTGAACATTTGCGCGGAATGAACTCTGCGTTACGCGTTAGAAAGAAAAAATATGGAATCTCGAACCGATAATTTTCGCCAGGCCGTGTATGACTTTCACGAGGCCCGCCAACGTGCTGCCTTCGAGGAAATCCTTTCACGCATGACCGGTAAATCGAATGAACTGCTCTCTTATGAAGAAGTTGCCCAAAAACTGAAACTTCAGGCGCGTGCCGAACGCGGCATACAGAGCATTCCGCTGAATGCCATTGTGGGCAGCGTGGGACGTTACACCGATTTTACGCGCACTTTCTTGCCGCGCAATCCCGTTGATGAAGACCGTTGGGCGCGGGTCAAGGCTTCTTTGGGCGATAATCTGGCTGGTTGGCCGCCCATCGAGGTCTACCAGGTGGGCGAGGTCTATTTTGTGCTGGATGGAAATCACCGTGTTTCCATCGCCCGTCAGGAAGGCTGGGAGAAAATCGAAGCCCGGGTCATCGAGGTCAAAACCAACGTCCCGCTCACGCCTGATGTCCGCCCCGATGATTTAATCATCAAATCTGAATATGCCGAGTTCCTGGATGAGACTGAACTGCTTCGCCTGCGTCCTGATGCCGATTTGAGCGTTTCTGTTCCTGGTCAATACGCAAAACTGCGCGAATATATTCAGGTGCATCGTTACTACATGGGGCTGGATTTGCAGCGTGATATTTCGTATGAAGAAGCCCTAACGCACTGGTACGACACCGAATACCTGCCCCTGGTCAACATCATCCGCGAACGCGGCTTGCTGCGTTGGTTCCCAGGGCGCACGGAAACCGATTTGTACCTGTGGGTGTCGGAGCATCGCGCCGCGCTTCAGGAAGAACTTGGTTGGGAACTACGCCCCGATGCCGTGGCCGATGTCATCCTCCAGGAACAGGCTGGCGCCACGCCTGGTCAGACAGGCGCCTGGCGAAAATCGCGCCTGGTGGACCGCTACACCGACCATCTATTCCAGAACATCCTGGTTCCGGTCAGCGGCGAGGTGGAGGGTTGGCGGGCTTTGCAGCAGGCCATTTTGGTTGCCCAACGCGAAGGCGCAAAATTGAACGGCCTGCACATTGTCTCCACTGAGAAGCAGGCTGCCGGCGAAAAAGCGCAAGGAGTGAAGGAAAAGTTCCAGTCTATGTGCCGCGAAGCAGGGGTGAACGGCACTCTCGCGGTTGAAGCAGGTGAACCGGCGAAAAAAATCCTCGAGCGCGCCATCCTGACAGACCTGGTGATGCTCAAAATCGTCTATCCGCCTGGGTCTGGTCTTTCTGGCCTGGCCTCGCCGCTGCGCGTCATTATCTCGCGCTCGCCGCGTCCGGTGTTGGCCCTGCCCACTGGTGCGACCGACCTTGACCGGGCCGTGTTGGCTTTCGATGGCAGTCCAAAGGCAAAAGAAGCCATGTTTGTGGCTGTCTACCTGGCCGAGCAGTGGAAAACCTCCCTGACGGTTTACACCGGCGAAGGAACGAATGCCGCTGCTACGCAAGAGACAGCCCGTCAATATTTGGAACTGCACGAAATCCAGGCGGAATATGTTATGAGCAAGGCATCTGCTGAAACGCTCAAACGAATTTCGGAAGAACGCCAGGCCAACCTGGTCTTGATGGGCGGCTACAGTGGCGCCATCCTCAAGGCAGTAACCCTGGGCAGTTGGGTGAATTACATGTTGCGTGAGCAAAACGCGCCGGTTCTCATTTGTCGTTGATTTTGCAACTTTCTCGCTCCTGTTTCATCAAATGAGATAGCAACCATCGAGTTTTTGCTCAAATAGGAGAACAATTATGAAACAAAACATGGGAACCGCCGACCGCATCATCCGCCTGGTCATCGCTGCCTTGTTTGCCTATCTGTATTTTGGCGGCATCGTCACCGGCGCGCTGGGCATCATCCTGCTCGTTCTGGCCGTCGTCTTTGTGGCGACCAGTGCCATCGCCTTTTGCCCGCTCTACCTGCCCTTCAAATTCAGCACCCGCAAGTAAACGCCGGTCCTCACGCATTTCTTTCCTCTTTCATTTTTCTTTTTCAACGGGAAGATGAAAGAGGAAAATTTTATCTACAGGCTGGTTCTATGGATGAAAAAACCTTTTTCGAGAAAGTTGCCAATTCTGCCCGCCCGCTGCTGGTGGAGTTTTGGGCGCCGTGGTGTGGCCCTTGCCGCTTGATGACCCCTATCATCAACCGCCTGACGGAAAAATTCATCGGGCAGGTGGATGTCTTGAAAATCAACGCCGACGAAAGCCCGAATGTGCTGCGCGCCCTCAAGATCTACGGCATCCCAACCGTCCTGGCTTATGCCAATGGCGGTGAAGTGACCCGTCAGACGGGCGCGCAATCTGAAGCGGCGCTGACCGCCCTGTTCGAGTCGCTTGCGCGCGGCGAAACGCCCGGCCCCCTTCCGCTGTCTGCCGGGGAGCGCTTCTTGCGCCTGGGTGCAGGATTGGTCTTCGTTGGGTTGGGATTTTCACTGGGGGCCTGGCCGCTGTTCCTGGTGGGCGGACTGGTCATGTTCAGCGGCGTCTATGACCGCTGCCCCATTTGGCGCGCTCTCGCGCCGCGCGTGGCCGCTCTTTTTAAGGGGGGATAACTTTACCCTATGCGCGCATGATTCGCAATCAACGTTAGCCCGACCAAAGCGATGAAACCCGGCGAGCCTTCTTGTTTTCATTGTACAATTGGCATCATTGGCTATGCTTGCGCGCCACTTTTCAAAATCTCGGCTCCGTAACGGGCTGCCCTTTGTGGCGGCATTTTTTACCTGGCTGTATGTGGGCGGGATTCTGTGGTATCTCGTTGCGCAGGGTGCCCAAATCAGGCAGCAGTCGCGCGCGCGCGAGGAAAAGACCTGGGCACAGTTAAATCCCATTCGATTTGAGAACCTTTCTTCGCTCCAACTCATCCGCCAGAATCGCTTGTTCTCGCGGGTTACGTCGCTCGCGTTTTCGCCCTCCGGTCGTTACCTGGCGGCAGGATCCGATGCCGCCGATGTCACCATCTTCGAGGTCGTGTCTAACCGGCGCATAGCACGGTTTGCAGAATTTGGCGTTTATGTTTTAGATGTGGCCTTTAGCCCAGATGAAACGACCATTGCCTCGGCCGATTCAAGCGGTGCCATTCGCCTGTGGGATCTTTCTACAGGCCGTTTGCTGTACACCTTGCGCAGTCACACCGACCAGGCCAACGCGCTTGCTTTTCATCCAGAAGGAATCTGGCTGGTAAGCGGGGCGAGCGATGCGACCGTGTTGGTTTGGGAATGGCAGACAGGGCGTGTAAAGCAATCGTATCGGCTCAATGGACCTGCGGGGGCGCTTGCTTTCAGCGCAGATGGCTATTTGCTGGCGGCAGGTGATATGAGCGGCCAGGTTTGGCTGTGGCGCGTTTTGGAAGACAAGCCGCTCTGCCGCTGGCAGCATCCTGGCGGAGTAACGGATATCCGTTTTCTGCCCGATTCTGGCCTGGTGTATGCCGCAGGCGGCGATTCGATTTCATCATGGAACGCGGAAGACTGCGCGGCGAGTCTCTCCTTCACGAGTCCCGACCGTGAACCGGTTGGGAAAATTGCCCTTTCTCCCGATGGTCGTTTGCTGGTTGGCGCCGGCGGCAAGTGGCGGCAGCCTGGCCTGTGGGCCTGGAGCCTGCCCGACGGCCGGCTGGTTCAGGCCGGCAGCCTGCCCCCAACCGCCGAGGCTGTGCGAGAAATTATTTTCAACCCCGATGGGCGGGTTTTTGTGACCGGCTCGCACGATGCGCTCATCCGCTGGTGGGGAGTGAAATAAACAGCAGCCTTTTGGCGTGTCAAGGACAGGTAATGAAGACCACGAACAGCCAAGAAACACCCCAACTGCAAGACCAGAAAATGCAGCGACTAAATCTGTTCGCCACCCTTGCTGGATTGGCAGCGGTTTTGTTTTTTCTTCTCACCTTGATTGTGGCCGTGTTCTTCCCGCCCCTGCCGACGAGCGCGCCGCCTGCATCACCCACATCTACGTTAACCCCAACCTTGACCCTCACCCCCACGCTAACCCCATCTCCGACCGCCACGCCCGTGCCGCGCGTCGAACTGCTTTCGGTTGAATACCTCCAGCCTGGTGCGAACTGTCAGGTGGATGTGACCGTTAACGTCGCAGGAGAGAGGCTGACGGGCGCTTTTCACGTCTGGAATGCATCCTACGACGATCCCGCTGGCAAAATCTCTGAGTCCCAAAGCCTGCCTCCCGGCTTCAGCAGCGGCTACCTGCTCACGCTTGATGGCGGCGAACCGGCGTTTTATACCCACGAAATCTGGTTCGAATACGAGGGCGGAGTCTCCAATCGTCTCACCGGGCTGGTCTGCCCAGAACTGACCCCCGCTCCCTGAAAGTTCATTCGCTATGATCACACAATAAGGCCGGCAACTCGCGCCCAGTTTAGTCCACGGGGTATTTTTTTTACACATCCTTACTGTATAATCAGAGAAACGAAGAAATTACCGACCCCATTTGACAGGTTGGATAGACATGGCGCTGAAAATCATCTCTATAGACGATGACCCTTCTATCACCAAACTGATTCGCATCCTGCTTGGCATCTATGGCATGGAAGTTCTCACCGCCAATAACGGCCGAGAGGGGCTGGAGCTGGTGCGTTCCGAATCGCCAGACCTGGTCCTGCTCGACATCATGATGCCAGAGATGAACGGCTGGGAAGTCTGCCAGGCCATTCGTTCCTTTAGCCATGTTCCGATTATCGCATTTTCTGCGCTGGGCAGCCCGCAAGAAATTGACAAGGCTCTCAAGATGGGCTTCAATGATTTCCTGGAAAAACCATCCTCGGCTGAAATCCTGGTCGAACGTATCCAGAAGTATACCGCAGCGAAATCTTGACGCGCGCAAGTAACGAACAATCATGAAAGAATATCGAATTAAGCCTGGCTCGAAAGTGGATTTATCGAAGTGGACCCCAAACGATACCGGCAAATTCAAAGAGGGCAAGGAAGCCGGGCTGGTGGAAGTCAACAAACTTAATTCAGGTGTATGAATAAAACCATAGCCATTACCCGCGCGGCAGCCAGGCTTCGTTATCTACCGCCACCACCACGCCGCGCACGCCGGTCTTTTGGGCAATATCGGGCAGCAATTCGACTTGGGTCACGCCAGATATTCTCTATTGGGAACCGCTACAATGAAGGCTTGCAGCCTGCCCCTTGCCCTCGTCTCCCCAAAACCAATTCAGATAAACGAGAGAACCAGAGCGGTCATGCAAACGAGGAAAAAAGTCCCCTTCAAAACGTGATTATAGACGCCGCCCGGAATGTTATAATTCTTTTGCACGTTTTTCCGCCTTTCTCTTGGCGCTTTTGGGCATCACAGCCCCAGAAGTGATGTGACGGCCCCGTAAAGAACGGGGACGAAAAATCAGCAAAGTCAGTTTCCACCGTGAGTCGCATTGCACAGGCAAGGATTCTTCTCTAAAGCGCGGGAGGGTCTTTGTCATCTCTTGTTTAAGGAGATGACCCTCGCGGCAGCGAAACGATTGGGCTGAAATTTCATCTTTTCTGAACAGGAGAACCTGCATGTCCCCCATCAAAACCATCATCATGGGAGCCGCCGGGCGCGACTTCCACAACTTCAACACCTTCTTCCGTGGGAATAAAGATTATGAAGTGGTGGCCTTCACCGCCACCCAGATTCCCGACATCGAAGGCCGCCAGTACCCCAAGGAGCTGGCCGGGGAACTGTACCCCGCCGGAATCCCGATTTACGCGGAAAGTGACTTGCCCGAACTCATCGAAAAGCACAATGTGGAACAGGTTGTCTTTGCCTACAGCGATGTGCCGCATGAATATGTGATGCACAAGGCCTCGCTGGTCAACGCCCTCGGCGCCGATTTCCGCATCATGGGCACTCGCTACACCCAAGTCAAATCGAACAAACCGGTTGTTTCGGTTTGCGCCGTGCGCACCGGCAGCGGCAAAAGCCAGACTACCCGCCGTGTTTCGCTCATTTTACGCCAAATGGGTTACAAAGTGGCCGCCATCCGCCACCCCATGCCTTACGGCAACCTCATTCGCCAGGAAGTGCAGCGTTTTGCCGATTACGACGACCTGGACGAACACCAATGCACCATTGAGGAGCGCGAGGAATACGAACCCCACCTCGATAATGGCGTGATTGTTTATGCCGGTGTTGATTACGAGAAAATCCTGCGCCAGGCCGAGCAGGAAGTGGACATCATCCTGTGGGACGGCGGCAACAACGACTTCCCCTTCTACGTCTCTGACCTGCAAATCGTCGTGGCTGACCCGCACCGCCCCGGTCACGAGAGCACCTACTACCCCGGCGAAACGAACGTGCGCGCCGCCGATGTGTTCGTCATCAACAAGGTGGATACCGCCGACCCCGAAAACGTCATCAAAGTCCGCGAGAGTCTGCGCGCCATGAACCCAACCGCCATCATGATTGAAGGCGCCTCCCCGCTGTTTGTTGACCACCCCGAAGCCATTCGCGGCAAGCGCGTGCTGGTTGTGGAAGACGGCCCAACCCTGACGCACGGCGAAATGGCCTATGGCGCCGGTTATGTGGCTGCCCGGCGTTTTGGCGCGGCAGAAATTGTGGACCCGCGCCCCTTCGCCGTCAAATCCATCGCCGCCACCTACGCCAAATATCCCAAAACCGGGCCGATTCTGCCCGCAATGGGCTATGGCGAAGCGCAAATGAAAGACCTGGAAGCCACCATCGCCGCCGCTAATGTGGATATGGTCATCATTGGCACGCCCATTGACCTGACCCGCGTCATCAAAATTGAGAAGCCCTACCAGCGCGTGCGCTATGAGTTGCAAGAAATCGGCCAGCCGACGCTGGAAGATATTCTCAAAAGCAAGTTTGGGAAGTCGTGATGGGTGAGTTGTAGTTGGCAATTGAGTTGCGTGGAAGGACAAGGCAAATCTCGCTCCTCGCCACGCAACTTTTTTGTCACCAACTTGTTTTAGCAATCAGCAATCCAAAATCGCAAATCCAAAATCCCAAATCGAAAATCCCATGACCCCTCTCGTCCCTACCCTTACTACCCGTCTCTTCCCTTCGGTTGACCAGAAACTGCGCGACCTGTTGCTGGTTGCCGTTGGCGCGCTGCTGGTGGCGCTGTTTGCGCAAATTCGCATTCTGCTGCCGTTTACCCCCGTGCCGCTCACCGGGCAGACCTTTGCCGTGTTACTGGTTGGCGCGGCGCTTGGCTCGAAGCGTGGATTCGCTTCGCTTGGCTTGTATACCGGTCTCGGCTTGGTTGGCCTGCCGGTTTTTGCTGGCGGCGCAGCAGGCCTGGGTTATGCCCTCGGCCCAACGGGCGGCTACCTGCTCGGTTTCATCCTCTCCGCATACATCATCGGGCGGTTGGCCGAGCGTGGCCTTGAGCGCAGTATCCGCACCTCGCTCCTGCCCTTTGCCGTTGGAACGGTCATCATCTACGCCCTGGGCGCGGGCTGGCTGGCGTTTTACGTTGGCCCGCAAGCTGCTATTGCCAAAGGAATTTTGCCCTTCCTGCCAGGCGACCTGCTCAAACTCGTGTTGGCCGCGCTCACCCTGCCCGCCGCCTGGAGATTCGTAAAATAACCCAACCCTGCCCCAGCGTGCAACAGACGTGCAACAGATTCGGAAGCTATTCCCAACCTTCCGGGTCTGTTTTTTGTTGTACAATCGCATCCTGCTTACCCGTTATGGATGAAGAGTTGCATATTTCCTGAGGTAATTATGCTCCGACTGACCAAACAATGGCCCGGCCTGCCAGAAATCCTCGATGCCGAAGATATTTCCAGGTTCTTGAAATTCTCGCTCCTCTTCATTTTGGGACTCAGCCTGGCAAGCCTGATTGGCGCACTTGTTTTTCATGAAGCGGGCTGGGTAAGGATATTTTGGGATTCGCTGATTATGATGACGGCCTCTGCGCTGGCAATCTGGCTGCTTGGCCGCCGTAAAGTTTTGCTGGCCGTTTATATTGCCGTTATTGGCAATGGGGTTTGGCTGGCCTGGGCGGCATGGAAGGGTGCAGGCGTATTGGGCATCACCTACGCGGCGCTTATTTTACCGGTTCTCACCGCTGCGCTTTTTCTGGGACGACGAGCCGGGTTCCTGGTTGCTTTGGCTTCGTCAGGATATGGGCTTTTGCTGCTCATGGCTGGCCGACTGGGTTGGCTGGTCAATATCGAAAATCCTATTTCCGATTTTTTTGCCTGGTTTTCTCATACAGCCTTTTTTTTCATCGCCGCGCAGCTCATCAGCATTTCGCTTTGGCAGGTAGAACGCGCATTGACGAAAATGCGCGCTGAAATTGAGGAACGCGCCCAAACTGAGACTGAAATGCGCCACTTGAATGCTGAGTTGGAGCAGCGTATTGCCGAACGTACTGCCCAACTCGCAGAGAGTGAAGAGCGCTATCGCCTGATTTCGACTGTCAGCTCCGATTATATGTTCTCCAGTCGCATAAATGCCGATGGAAGCGTGTTTCTCGATTGGGTGGCAGGGGCATTCGAAAAGATAACCGGCTACTCGCGCGAAGAATATGTTGCGCAGGGTGGATGGCGCGCCACTTTGCACCCTGACGATATTCAAACCGACGAGCAGGATATCGAACGGCTGAAGAAAAATCAGCCAGTGACCAGCGAAGTTCGCGTATTTGACAGGCAGGGCAAACTGCGTTGGGTACGCGTTTCGGCCCATCCGCGCTGGGATGCCCACGCAAACCGGCTGATTGGCGTTTATGGCTCTGTGCAAGAGATTACCGAACGAAAACAAGCCGAAGAGGCCTTGCGCGCCAGTGAAAACCGTTTTCGTATGTTGGTTGAACAGTTGCCGGTTGTGGTCTATCTCGATGATGCAACCGAATATGGCAAAACCGTTTATATCAGTCCACAATTCGAAGCCATGACCGGCTACCGGCCCGACGAAGCAATCAACAGCGAGATAGATTTTTGGTTAGAGCGTATTCATCCGGACGACCGACAATCTGCCCTCGATGCTTATCACCGCTGTTTCTACGCCGGCGAACGGCTCAACCGCGAGTACCGCTTTCGAGCGCGCAATCATCACTACATTTGGGTCCAAGATCGTGCCATTCGCGTTCAGGATGTGCACGCTCGGCCAGAGTACATTCTGGGGGTGTTTCATGATATTACCGAGCGCAAATTGGCTGAAGATCGGTTGCGCCAGCAAACCATGCAATTGAGCGTTCTCTATTTGTTAGGACAGCGCATGTCCGCTGCGCGCGCGCCAGACGAAATTTACCGGGCCGCGCACCAGGCAGTTGAAAACCTATTTCCGACTGAAGCTTTTTTCATTGCTCTGACCGACGAACAGCGCCAGACCATTGAATACGTGTACCTGATTGACAAAGGTCAGCGTTACCCCAATGAAAGCCTGCCCTTTACCGAACGCTCGCTCACAACTTATGTTATCCAAACTGGAGAAATGCTGCTGGCCGCCACCGAAGACGACTGGAAAGCCATTGATGCCGGTTCTGGCTTGTATGGCACGGGCGAAGACACCCTTTCACTTATGATTGCCCCACTCAAACCAGGCGATACAGTCATTGGGGTTATCTCGGTCCAAAGTTATCAGTTTGGCGCCTACACCGAAGAACACCGCCAAATTTTCATGACCCTGGCAAACCAGGTAGCAACAGCCATTAAAAATTCCCTCCTGGTACAGTCACTGCGCTTGCAAGCCGCTGCGCTCAATGCCGCAGCCAACGCCATTGTGATTAGCGATGAAACCGGAATCATCCAGTGGGTTAACACGGCTTTTACTGCCATGACCGGCTACAGCAGCCGCGAAGCCATTGGACAAAAAAACAGCCTGCTGCGCTCTGGGCTGCAAGATCAGGCGTTTTATAAAAACTTATGGGACACTCTTTCCCAGGGCAAGGTTTGGCAGGGAGAACTGGTTAATCGCCGCAAAGATGGCAGCCTGTATGTAGAAGAGCAAATCATCACACCGGTGCGCGATGAACACGGCAACATCTTTCGCTACATTTCCATCAAACAAGATATCACCAGCCGTAAGCAGGCCGAAGAGCGCGAAACGCGGCGGCGCCAAATGATGGAAAAGGTCATTGACCTGGGCAAGTCTGTTACCAAAATTACCGACTTGGGCCAGTGCCTGCGCGAAATTCACCGCAACGTGCAGCAGGGACTGGGTTTCGACCGGGTGGGTCTGTTTGATTACGACCCTGTTCAAAACCGGGTGCGTGGCCTGATAGGAACCAACCCGGCGGGCGAAATTGACGACACAACCTGGTTTTCTGAGCCCGTGGAAGCGTATGAGGGCTGGGTTAAGGCCATTCGTGAAAGCCGAGGCATCTACCTGGTTGAAAATTTTTCCGCCAATTATGACCTGACCCATCGTGAAAACATGCGCGGCGTGGAACAGCATGCTACCCTGGCTGGCTGGGTTGGAGACAAACCAGTCCTTTTGATTGGCGTTGACAACCTGATGACCAGGCGCAAATTTAGCCCCGAGCAACTGGAGGCCTTAGAGCTTTTTGCCGGTTATGCTGCCTTAGCAATTGAAAATGCTCACTGGAACGCTCAACTGGAACAAAGGGTCAATGAGCGTACCAGCCAATTGGAATCCGCCAACCAGGAATTGGAGGCGCTGGCTTATACCATTGCTCATGACCTGCGCATTCCCGCGCGTGCCATGCATGGGTTCGCATCCATCTTGAAGGAGACCGAGGCAGGGAATCTTAACTTTGCGTCGTTGCAACGGCTCGACCGCATCCGCGATAATGCAAAAATGATGGGGCAGCAGGTGGATGACCTGCTCGAATTTATGCGGGTTGGGCGCGTCGTGCTTCACATCCAAACAGTAAATATGAATAGCCTGGCCGAGATGGCCCGCGCGAGTCTGGAAAACAAGATGGAAGGGCGCAATATCCGATTGCAAGTGCAGGATTTACCCCCCTGCCAGGGCGACCGCTCCCTGCTTCGCCAGGTGTGGGTGAACCTGCTTGAAAATGCCATCAAATTTACCCGTTCGCACCCGGCGGCCGAAATCGAAATTGGGGTGCGAGAAGTGCAGGGCCAAACCGCATATTTTATTCGCGATAACGGGGTCGGCTTCGATATGAAATTCGTCAATAACCTGTTCGGCGCTTTCCAGCGGTTGCACCATTCCGAAGAATACGAAGGAACTGGCATGGGACTGGCTATCGCCCAGCGCATCCTCCAGCGCCATGGCGGACGCATTTGGGCTGAAGCACAGGAAGGCGAAGGGGCGACTTTCTACTTCACATTGGGCTGATTTCGTTCTTAAACGGCCGGGCAAAGCGGCGCTCATGCGCCGTTTTGCTTTAACATGTTATCGAAGTACGAATGCGCAACCGGCAGGCGCAGGAAAATTTTGAAAACCGGCCCCAGAATGGCGGGGAATCGTTCGGGGTGGGCAATTTTTGGCAGCACTGCCGGGGCAAAGCGTTCTTCAGATGCCATCCAAGAATCATCGGCGCGCCCAACACGACGGCAAAATACGGCTCGAAGCGGGTCACTTTGTCGAGCGGCAGGGTCTCGACTGTGGCGTTTTTGCCGAGTTCATCGGCAACCGCCTGGGCGACTTTGGCGGTCGAACCAGCGTTGGTGAGGTAGGTGACGAGGATTTTGTTCATCGTTTTCTCTCCTGGCTGGATGAAATTAATTTTTCCCTACGCCGGCGCTGAACGAGTAACGGATAGCCTTTTTTGAGCAGGTATCAACGCAATTGCCACACAAGATACATTCGCTGTGTTCCATCTGCTCCAGTTTGACCATCTTATTTACGTCCAGGCTCATCGGGCAGTTATACACGCAGCGTTTACAGTCGGAGCAGGTTTCGGCGTTTGCCACCAGGCGCAGGGAGGGCCAGGCGAAGCGGTTACGAATCCAGCGGCCGATGACCATGAAGGGCGCCATCCAGCAAATGGTGTGACAGCCCGTCCGCCGCCCGAAAATCGCTGCCAGCCCGACGAAGAGACCAATCACGGTAAAGTAGATGAGATATTTCCCCGGCGCGTCCACCGAAACGCCGCTTTCCGTCAAATGCAACAGGTTCACACGCGAATATCCGCCCGTCCGAACAAGCAGCCAGACGATGATGGACATCCACGGAATCCAGATGAGCCACTTAATCCAGGCAATTTTGTCGGGATTGACAGCCCGGTTGTTGAGCGGCTCGGCAATGTCGCCCATGGCTGAGCCGGGGCAGACCCACCCGCACCAGGCACGCCCCAGGAACAGCGAGGAGACGAACATCAGCCCGAACATCACCGCGCTGCCGTTCAAGATTCCGTTCATCGCGCCATCGATGATGACGTAGGGCGAAAGGAAGTTCATCGTAACCGGGAAGGATAAGAAGGACAGCAGGACAAGTCCTTTGCGAATGCGCTGGCGGGTGGGGAGTTGTTTGAGCATGAGATAACCTTTCTATTCTTCTATTCTTTTGGAACCTGACCGTTCTTAATGCGTTCAATGACGCTCTCGGCCCAGGCCAGGTTGGCGCGCATGTTGGCGAGTCCGTTTTCGAGCGTGAGCAGCCAGAAGAAATGTTCGCGCGGCGAGGGGATTTCCTGCTGGAACGGTTCCAACTGGCCCTCGACCTGGTCATATTGGCGCAAAACCGCTCGCATAATGGCCGCGTAACCCTCGAACTTGGAGAGCACTTCCTCGTCGGAGAGCTGCCCGCTGAAAAAAACCTGAATCAGTGGCGCGCTGCGAGTCTCTCCCATCGGCGGCGGGCCTGAAATCCAGCGCAGCAATTCGGCGCGTCCCGCCTCGGTGATGTGATAGACCTTGCGGTCGGGGCGGTCTTCCTGCGGGATGCGTTCCATCTCCGCCAGGCCATTTTCTTCCAACCGCGAGAGGGTGCGGTAAATCTGGCTTTGGTCGGCGGGCCAGAAGTGGCGGATGGAGGTGTCGAAAATTTTCTTCAGGTCGTAGCCCGTGTAAGGGCGGTAGTTCAGGAAGCCGAGAATGGCATGGTCGAGGGACATATTGGACGCCTTTTATATATTATTAATCATATAATATAATAATCTTATACATGAGTCAACCATGACAAATGTCATGAGTCGTAACGCGGAAACTGTTCCGTTGGATAAAAACTCCCCCGCGCTGATGTCGGGGCGCGAGGGAGTCAGGAGAAGCTGCATCTGGCCGCAAGTTGGATGCTCGTTTCAGCCATATACAGCGGGTTGATTGTACAGCAAAAACCCGCCTCGCCCAACTGCAATTTTGTGTCATAATCGGGGGAAGAATCAGTCCATGGCTGGTATAATCCTGCTCTTTCCCCGGCAAGAGCAGGGGCAGAATATTCACGCAAATAGCAGGAAAAATGATGCTCATCGACCAGGCAGAAATCTACGTCCGCTCCGGCAAGGGCGGCGATGGAATGGTACATTTTCACCGCGAAAAATACGTCCCGCGCGGCGGGCCGGATGGCGGCGACGGCGGCAAGGGTGGCGACGTCATCCTCGAGGTCAAGCCGACCCTCAATACCTTGAGTTCTTTTCGCCAAAAAGAGCGCTACATTGCGCCCGACGGCAAAAACGGCGGCCCCAACAACATGTCGGGCAAGATGGGGCCGGATTTGGTCATCCACGTCCCCCCCGGCACAGTCGTTTTCGACGCCGAAACCGGCGACTTGCTTGGCGACCTGACCGAAGCCGGTCAGCGGCTGGTGGTCTGCAAGGGCGGGCGCGGCGGACGCGGCAACCAGCACTTTGCCACCGCCCGTCACCAGGTGCCGCGCACCGCCGAAAAGGGTGAACCCGCCGAAGAAAAGCGGCTGCGTTTCGAGTTGAAATTAATTGCGGATATTGGCCTGGTGGGTGTTCCCAACGCTGGGAAATCAACCCTGCTCTCGGTGTTGACCAACGCCCGACCAAAAATCGCCCCTTACCCGTTTACCACGCTTGAACCAAACCTGGGCGTAGCACAGATTGACGAAACGACAACCGTCGTCCTGGCCGACATCCCCGGGCTAATCGAAGGCGCCAGCCAGGGAGCGGGATTGGGATTTGAATTCCTGCGGCATGTCCAGCGCACGCGGGTTCTCATTCACTTGCTGGATGGCCTGTCTGAAGACCCGCTGGCCGACTTCAGCCAAATCAACACCGAAATGTCGCTCTTCGACCCTAACCTCGCCCGCAAGCCGCAGATTGTGGCCGTCAACAAAATTGACCAGCCTGAAGTGCTAGAGCGCCTGCCCCAACTGAAACGCGACTTGAAGAAGCGCGGCGTGAGCAAAATCTGGGAAATTTCGGCCCTGGCGCGTACCAACGTCCGCGAATTGCTGCTGGCGGCAGCCGAAAGACTCTCTGAAACGCCAGCTATTGAGGACGCTGAAACGCCCATGCCGGTCTACAAGCCAAAGGAAGACCCCAAAGAATTCAGCATCCGGCGTGAAGACAACGGCGATTGGCGGGTCAGCGGCACGGCTATCGAGCGCGCTGCCAAAATGACTTACTTTGAGCATTCCGGCTCCCTGCGCCGTTTCCAGCGATTAATGGAAGCCCTGGGAGTTGAAGAAGCCCTGCGCAAAGCCGGCATCCAAAATGGCGATACGGTCTTAATTGGCGACTTTGAGTTGGAGTGGCAGGATTGATTCCGCGACTGGGAGGATTTGCTTGCCCAGTCCCCCACATTCTTGTTGGCTTACAATAACGTAACCAGGGCTTAAATTGCCCTCCCCGGCCCGCCCATAAGGGTATAATTTCCGTTTGATATTTTTATTCGTAAGGATAGTGTAGATAATGCGATACCATATTTGGACCGAAGGCTGTCAGATGAACGTGGCCGATTCGCAGCGCGTAGGGTCGGCACTCGAACACCTGGGATATACTCTCACTGAAAATCCTGCCGAAGCAGATGTCATTGTGTTGAACACCTGCGTTGTGCGTCAATCTGCCGAAGACAAGGCATACGGGCGTTTGAGTTCCTTCAAGCCGCTCAAGCAGCAAAACCCCAACCTGGTCATCAACCTGATGGGCTGCCTGGTGGGAGTGAAGGGCCACGAAAAACTCAAGGCGCGCTTCCCGTATGTGGATGTTTTTTCGCCACCTTCGGACCCCGGCCCGCTGATTTCGCATCTCACCCAGGGCGAAGTTCGCTCAATGGAAGACGCCGAAACAACCCGCCGATTCCTGACCATGGATGAAGAACTCATCCTGCCCGTTAACGAGCGCGGCAGCCTGGTCTCGGCGCATGTTCCTGTTGTGTATGGCTGTTCGCACGCCTGCACGTTTTGCATCATCCCCTACAAGCGCGGGGTCGAACGCTCGCGCCCCGTGGGTGACATTGTGGCCGAAGTCCGCTCTCTGGCACGGCAGGGAGTTAAAGAGGTAACCCTGCTTGGGCAAATTGTTGACCGCTACGGCAAAGATATCGTGCGCGGCCCCAACTTGGCCGGGTTACTGAGAGTGCTTCACGAAGTGGAAGGCATCGAACGAATCCGATTCCTGACCTCGCACCCCAATTACTTTGACGACGAAATTATCGAAGCGGTGGCCGAGTTGCCCAAAGTCATGCCACACTTCGAGATTCCTATCCAGGCTGGCGACGATACCGTGCTGGCAAACATGAAGCGCGGCTACACCCAGCAGCAATACCGCGACCTGGTAGCGAAAATCCGCGCCCGGATTCCCGAATGTTCAATTGCCACCGACATCATCGTTGGCTTCCCCGGCGAAACCGAGGCGCAGTTCATGGAAACCTATCGCGTCTTGGCCGACCTGAAACTGGATGTAGCCCACCTGGCGCGTTACTCAACGCGCGAAGGCACTGTGGCCGCTCGCCGCATGGGAGATAACGTTTCAGACGATGAGAAAATGCGCCGCTTCCGAATGCTTGAAGAATTACAAGAGCAGATTGTCGGCCAGATTAATGCAAAATATCTCGGCGAGAAATTGCCCGTTTTATTCGAGGAACAGGTGAAGGGGCGTTGGAAAGGCCGCACCCCCACCAACAAACTGGTGTTTGTTGAATCAGAAGAAAATTTACGTGGCCAAATCTTGCCCGTCACCATCACCTGGACCGGCCCCTGGAGTATGCAGGCCACGCTTGCGCGCCAGTCCGCTATCCTTGCTTTATAATCTTGGAGAATGTATGAAACCCGAAAGAATTCGCGTCATTGCCATTTGCGTCTTTCGCAATGGCAACAAAATTCTGGCCTTTGAAGGATACGACACCATCAAACAGCAGACCTATCACCGTCCTTTGGGCGGCACAGTGGAGTTTGGCGAACGCTCTGACCAGGCGGTCATCCGTGAAATCAGGGAAGAAATTAATGCCGAGGTCATTGATTTGCGTTACCTGGGAACCATCGAAAATATCTTCATTTACGAGGGTAACAAAGGCCATGAACTCGTGCAGGTGTACGACGGTCGCTTCGCAGATGAAAGCCTGTACGAGAAAACCATCATCCAGGGTGTTGAAAAGGCTTCGCCCTTCCGGGCGGTTTGGGTTGATTTAGAAAAAACTGGCAACGGCCAACCACCCCTGTATCCCACCGGTCTGGTGGAACTACTTCAGGCAACAAAAATTCCCGCCTGATGGCGGGAATTTTTGCCTTACAGGCTATTGACAACCGACATATACAGGTTGCCAACCCCTGGCCCCAACGTGGCAATGGCGACAACAATGACGATTGCAACTAACACAAGAATAAAAGCGTACTCAACCATGCCTTGGGCCTGCTTCAAAACTTTCTGCATTGGTTACCTCCTTTCGTAAAACTTCATCCTGCAAAAGCACAAAAAAACAATTGATAGTTTGATTTTAACTACTTTGCAGGGTTTTTCACTTTTTACTTCTGATAGGTCTTAACGAGCATTGTAACGTGTTGGGGTGGCTGTTGGTGCAAGACGTCAATTCATCACCCTCCCAAAAACCATTGACTCAAAATGTTGGTTATGCTTTAATGTAACCGGTTACAGTAACTGGTTTACGCAGGTCTATGCTATGACGAGACGCTCCTCCTCGGTTACCATCCGCGATGTCGCCAGGCACGCCGCAGTCTCTGTGGCAACTGTCAGCCGATTCATCAATCAAAATGCGCCGGTTTCGCAAGAAGTGTCCGAACGCATTCAGCAAGTGATGCTCGACTTAAATTACAAGCCTCACATGGCAGCGCGTCAACTGGCAACCCGCCGAACTTTGGCCATTGGGCTTGTCATTCACAACATGCACACCGATTTCTTTGCTCCGCTCTTAAGCGGCATTGAAGCCGTCGTGAGTCAGAATCAATATAACCTGCTGGTTGCCACGTATGACCACAAAACGCACCTTCACCGCTCCCCGCCGGTTGGCCCGCACAATACCGATGGGCTACTGAGTTATGCCGATTGCTTGAGTGAAAATCAACTCACCGACTTGTGTCGTCTGAAATTTCCCGTTGTTCTCATCCACCGCACTGCGCCGCCGCAGTTGCGCGTACCGTTTGTGACTGTCGAAAACAAAGCCGCCACGCGCAAAATCATTTCACACCTGATTGAGAAGCACGGGCGGCGTTCCATTGTGTTCCTGCGCGGCCCCCAAGAACAAGAAGATTCACGCTGGCGTGAACAGGGCTACCGTGACGCTCTCGATGCGCACGGCATCCCCTTCAACCCAGATTTGATGCTCAATGGCGAGTTCAGCCAGGTCATTGCGTATGAGAGCATCAAAAAACTGATTTTGCGTAAGACCCCGACATTTGATGCCATTTTTACCGGTGATGACGATGCCGCAATTGGTGTGTTCAATGCCCTCAAAGAGTTTGGATTGCGTGTTCCCGAAGATGTTTCCGTGGTTGGTTTTGATGATGCTCGCCTTTCCGCTTTCCTCAACCCACCCCTGACCACTGTGCGCGCTCCTACCGAGTTGGTGGGACGCACTGCCGCATCGCTCCTGTTTGACCTGCTTCTGGAGCGGCCTGTAGAAACCTGCATCCTGCTTCCAACAGAAATCGTGTTGCGCCGTTCTTGCGGCTGTGGTTATGAAAATACTGGCGACACATAGCAAGGCACCATCGTACGGCGTTAAAATTTCCCTTACCCTGGCCCTCCCCAAAAGGGGAGGGGGACATCCCCAATGATAGATGACACCCCTCTCCCGCCGGGAGAGAGGCAGGGGTGAGGGCAAGAATGTGCGAAGCGAAACTTGCGCATTCTTTTTTAACAATATCATAGGGTAAAGTTGCACCAATCAAAAGAAATTACTGCTCCCACAGCCGTTTTCTCGATACTCGCGCATCGGAAAACGGCATTTTTTCAAGAAAGGACAAGTTTATGCTGAAAGTAGCGGTCTTTGGCGGTGGTTCCACCTACACACCCGAACTCGTGAATGGATTCCTGGCGCGCCGCGAACAATTTCCCCTTGATGAATTATGGTTGATGGATATTGACAAAGAACGCCTCGACATCGTCGGCGGCTTTGCCCAACGCATGGTCGAGTTCAAGGGCAGCCCCTTTAAAGTTGTCCTGACCACCGACCAGCGCGAGGCGGTCAGAGACGCGGATTATGTCACCACGCAGTTGCGCATCGGTCACATGGAAGCCCGCCGCCGCGATGAATACCTCGGGCTGCGGCACGGCCTGGTGGGACAGGAAACCACCGGCGTAGGCGGGATGGGCAAAGCCCTGCGCACCATTCCGGTCATCTTAAAAATCGCCCAGGATATGCGGGAACTCGCCAAACCCGGCGCAATGCTTGTTAACTTTACCAATCCGGCAGGACTCGTTACCCAGGCACTCAGCAAATATGCCGCTGATACACCTTCCGTCGGCGTGTGCAACGTCCCCATTGGGGCCAAGATGAAGATTGTCGAAGGCATCGAAAAGGCCACCGGGCGGAAAATCAACATTTCCCATACCGAATTGAAAACCCTCGGCCTGAATCATCTTTCCTGGCATCGCGGATTCACTGTTGACGGCGAGGATGTCTGGCCGCAGGTCATCGGGGAGTTCATCAAGGAACTCAAGGGGCAGGAACACCCCGAATGGGACCCGCGCATGATTGAAATCACCCGCATGATTCCGAACTATTACCTGCAATACTTCTACTACACGGAGAAAAAAGTAGCCGCGCAACAAAATTGGCCGCCCTCCCGCGCCGACGAAGTCATTCAGGTCGAAAAAGGGCTGCTGGAACAATATGCCGACCCGGGACTGAAAGAACCCCCCGCCGATTTGATGAAGCGCGGCGGAGCCTATTATTCAACCGTTGCCACGCAGCTACTCAACGCGCATTACAACGACCTGGGCGAGACGCACATTGTCAACATCAAGAACAACGGCGCAGTGGCCGAATGGCCAGCCGACTGGGTGCTGGAAATGCCCGCTACGGTCAAAAAGAGCGGCGTTATCCCCATTTCAACAGAACCCCTGCCTCCGGCCCAATTTGGCCTGATAGCGGCCGTCAAAGCCTACGAACTTCTGACCGTCGAGGCCGCGGTTCACGGCGACCGCGACGCCGCCTACCAGGCGCTGATGGTGCATCCGCTCGGCCCGAAAGGCGATAAAGTTCAGGCTGTGTTGGATGACATGCTCGAAACGCACCGTGAACACCTGCCCCAATTTTGGAAGTGAGCCAGCCATGCCCCCCGCCTGATTATCAACGCTGACGACTATGGCCGCACGGCTGACATTTTGCGCGGTATCTGTCCTGCCCACCTGCGCAGAATGGTGACATCTACGATAGCCGTGATGAATGTAGATGAAGCCTTTGACCGCGAATCGGTCTAGGCCTGGCAGCGCCACACCCAGTTGGAGGTATTGAACGACCCCCAAATGCGCGCCGAAGTCGAAAAACGCGGCATCCAACGGGTCAGTTTTGCGCAATGTAAATAACCGTCCCGAAGGCTGTTTGATGGCGATGTGCCGCGTAAGAGACAGCCTTCGGGGCGGTTAAGGCGTTTAGTAAATATCGTTCACCGTGTTGTGGACATTGAACTTGCCGGTTGGCGTAATCAAATCCTTGATACGAGCCTTCTCCTCCAGCGTGGCGTCATCGTAAACCACAATCTCACCCGTTTCGCCCGGTTTGGCGGCGTCACCCCACAGGCTGACCCAGACCTCGCTGCCCTCTTTGTTGTACTCAAAATGGACGGCGCGTCCGTAGGTGCCAATCTCCCAGCACTTGTGAACCTTCGACGGGTCGGCTTTGGCAATCACGCAGATGGTGCGCGCCAGAGCCGGGTCGGAGTTGAGGGTCATATCTACCCAAATCCACTGGCTTTTGGGGTGGGTCTTGATGAACAGACTGCCAGAGCCGGGTAATTCGGTGGTGCGGACGGCTTTCCAGGCGCTGGAGGAGTGGCCTTCAGGGTCCGTCCCCACCGACATCACGGAAGCCTCGCCCAGGTGCGGCGTGCTCCAGACCGGGCCAAAGTCAGGGTCAATCCAGTTCGCGCCGCGTCCGGGGTGCGGCACCGCGCCCACATCCACAATCCCCGCCAGTCCGCCGGTTTTTAAATCAACCACCGCAATTTTGTGGGACTGGTTGGCCGCCACCAGGAAATAGCGGTGCGACGCGTCCAGCCCGCCGTCGTGCAAAAAGAGTGCGGCGTTAATCATCTTGATGGTCGGGTTGAGCGGGTCGAGGTAGTTCACTATCCAGATTTGCCCGGTTTCCTTGACATTCACAATCCATTCTGGTTTGTAGTGCGAGGCCAAAATACTCGCCACACGCGGTTCGGGGTGATACTCACCGCTGGTGACTGTATAGCCCCGGCTGGAAACAACTTTCATCGGTTCGAGCGTTTGCCCATCGAGAATGACGAAGTGCGGCGGCCAGTAACAGCCGGTAATCGCGTACTTGTCGCGGAAATCGCCTTCCGACCCCTCGTACTTGCTCACTTCCACCGAGCGGGCGTCGTAACAGGTCTGCACCCGCGCCACCACTTGCGGCTTTTCCATCCACAGGTCAATCAGCGCCAGGCGGCCATCGCGCCCAATCACATAGGCGTAGCGCCCGCTGGCCGACATGCGGGTAATATGCACCGCATAACCGCTATCCACCGTGTTGACGATTTCATAGGTGTCACCGTCAATAATTGCCACCTGCCCGGCATCCCGCAGAGTCACAATGAAATAATTGTCAATGTTGCGCGTGGTTTGCGGGCTGGTGGGGCGTTGGGAGACGGGCGTAATCAATTGCCACGAATCCTTCATCTGTTGCAGCGACAACTCTGGCGGAGCAGGCGGCTCATTTTGCAGGAATTTCGCCATCACCTCCGTTTGTTCCTGAGACAGAATCCCCTGCTTGCCCCAATCGGGCATTCCGCGATTTGTGCCGTTGAAAATGATAGCCGCCAGGCCAAGCGTTCCTTTGGGCAGGGTCTTATCGGGCGTAAGCGCCGGGCCGGTGGCGCCTTTTCTTAAAGTGCCATGACAACCCGCGCACCGCTCAAAAAAGGTTTGCCTGGCCCAGGCAAATTCCTCGTCGGTTAGCGTGGGCGCTGCCCCCAGGGGCGCGGCGGACGCGGACTCCCCGGAGCCTGCTTCCGTTGTCACAGCAGGAGCCCCGCCCGGAAGCGCCGCCAGGAAGTTCACCACCGCCTTCAGTTCATCCGCGCTGAGGACTTGCGCCAGCGAAGCGGGCATCTGCCCTTTGGCGCACGGCCCGGTTGGGCAAGTCGGCGCAGTAAACGCATCTGGCGACTGAATCGACTCATTCAGGTATTCCTCGACCGTTTTCGCCATGCCGGTATATTCACCGCTTTCCAGGCGCGCTTTCACCACCTGACCGATTTTGCTCAGGTCGGGGCCAATTGTGCCAGCCCCGGCTGCGCCAGGGATGGTGTGACAGGCGGTACAGCCGCCTTTTTGAATAGCCGCCAGAGCCAGTTCTTTGTCGTACAACCCGGCGGGTTTTTCTGCCTGGGCGGCGGGCTGTTCCGCTTTCTCGGCGGATTCGGGTTGGGCGTTACCTACCAACAGGAGGCCCTTCATCCCAAGTTTCTCATGAGATGAATCATAATACGCGATGGCAGCATCCTGTTTGGGGACGGTAAACGTGAGGGAAGTTGTCTCACCCTGTTTGCTGATTTTGTCCGACTGCACCTTTTGACCACTGGGCAGGGTAAAGACGATATCATGCGTTCCTTCGCCGCTGTTAACCAACACCACGGTAATGCGCTCACCAGGTTCGGCGCGCAAGGCCGGGTTAACCACGCCGTTGATTTCGCCATCCACCCCCAAATAGACAAACTGACCATCGCGCATGGCAGTGGTCAGGATGTACTCGGTGTTGACCACCTCGCCAGCCCCGGCGCAAGCCGCCAAAATACCGGCCAGCAGCAACAACAAACCAGCCTGAATAAACTTAAGTCCTTTCATACGATTCTCCTCATTCGGTTGCAATTTGAATCGATTCGTGCAATTTGGCAAGCAAAAACTCGAGCGGCAACTGGTAAGCCGCGGCCACCTCCTGCAGCGAGCAAAAACGCTCCAGAGAGCAACCCACGCAAGCCATTTTCAGGGACAGGAAAACAGATACCGTCTCAGGGTAGGTTTTCATCACCTCGTCAGCCGTCCAATTTGCACCCAGAATCGGTTCCATGCTGCAAGTGTAGTAAAAAAGAACAACGCCTTCTTTGCGCTTGCGCAAAGAAGGCGTATCTATTTGCAAATGTTGTCCGAAATGCTTCTATTGCTCATCCAATCCCTCGGCCAATCTCATCACCGCATGTGGATTGGTCAGCGTTACCCGTTCACGACCGGTGGCAATCAGTTTTTGCTTTTCCCAGGCACTCAAAATGCGGCTGACGGTGTAGAGCGTCGTCCCGGCCATTTCGGCCAAATCCTGGCGCGAAAACGGCAGTTCGATGAGCACGCCCTCTTCCACGCGCACCCCCGCTTGCCCTGCCAGCCGCAACAAAACCCGCGCAATGCGCTGCTCCACCTTTTCGGTTGCCATCTCGCGGTAGCGGTTTTGCATCTCCGAAATATAACCCGTCATCAGCTTCATCAGGCCAAAAGACAGGTGCGGACGCTGTTCGAGCAACTTGCGAAACTCGACGGCGGGGATGGCAATGGCCGAACTATCCTCCAGCGCCTGGGCGCAGGCCGGATAGTTCGCCAAAGGGTCAATTGCGCCAACCGCGCCAAACAACTGGTATGGGTTCAGCGTTCGCAGGTTAACCTGCTGGCCGTCTGGCGCAATCTGACACAGTTTGGCGCGGCCTGTCAGCAGGATGTAGAGATACTCCGCCGGGTCGCCTTGCAGGAAAAAGAAGCCACCCTCCTCAACCGCGCGCAAAATGCCCAGGCGGGCAATGGCTTTCACATCTTCATTGCTTGCTTCGCGGAAAACCGCCACACGGAGGATTGCGGCTTCGAAAAAGGTGGTGTTGGTCATGAGGAGAAGGGGAACTAATGTGTTTCCGTTACCTTTGTAATGCTGCGCGGTTTTTCGGTATCGTAGCCTTTGGCGCGCGTCAGATGGCAGGCGAACAACTGCCCGGCCACAATCGCTACCAGCGGGGTTAACCATTCTGGGATTCCGGCGGGCAAGCGAATGGGAGATTGCGCCAATCTGAGCGCGCGTTCCTCGTCTGAAATCACTACCAACTCGGCATTCTGGCTCTGGTGCAGGTGGGTGAGCATCTCCAGCATGGAATCGAAAACCTTGCCCTGTGGTGTAACCGCCAGCACCGGAAAACCGCCCTCGACCATTGCGATTGGCCCGTGCTGGAAGTCTGCCGAGGAGTATGGCTCAGCGATGATGTAAGTGAGTTCCTTCAGTTTGAGCGCCCACTCGAAGGCAGTGGCGTAGTTGAAGCCGCGTCCCAGCACCACACACTGATTCATATAGCGATAGCGCTGCACCATGCGTTCGATTTCGGTATCCTGCCCCAGGAGTTCTTCCACCCAGGCCGGAACTTTTTCCAGTTCCTGCCAGCCCTGGGCCTCGCCCCGCATCGCTGCCGAAATCATTGCCAGCGCCATCAGTTCAGTGGTGTACGTTTTGGTCGCGGCCACAGCCTTTTCAGGCCCGGCCTGGATGTCGAACACCAAGTCGGCGGCCTGCGCCAGCGGGGAATCGGGCGCGTTGGTTACCGTCAGGGTCAGGCAGCCCTGGCGGCGGCCCTCCTCCAGCACGCTCACGATGTCGGGCGATTTTCCCGACTGCGACACCCCCACCACCAGCGCCCCATCCAGCCGCGGAGGCTGCGCGTAGTATGTAAACAGCGAAGGCGTCGCCAGCGCAATTGGCAGCCGATTGAAGGCACCCCACAGGTAATTGGCATAGCGCCCGGCGTTATCGGACGTGCCGCGCGCCGCCAAAAAGACGTACTTTATATCGCGCGCGCGAATTTTGGCGGCAATCTGCTCCGCCGTGGTGCGCTGGTGATACAGCAAATTTTTCAAACGTTTGGGCTGTTCAAAAATTTCATTGTGCAGGGACATACCAATCTCCGTTTTTTAGAAAGTAAACCGCAAAGGTTGCCAAGGTTTTTGTCCAGTAAAAGAATCCGCGCATCCGTTATTCATCCGTTGAGACCATCCGCTGCCCGCCCCAGCGGGCATACACCGCCTGAGAGAGCAACCTGCCCTTCGAGGTTTCGCGCGTCACCAATTCACCGGCCTCTGTCATTCCATCAAAGGGGTGCATCATCTCGCTCAGGGCCTGGTGCAAGTGCACCGCCGAAGCGCGCACGGCGTACACCGTCAGCGAGAGGAACAACGGCTGTTCGCTTAATACAGCCCGACAGGCTCCCAGCAGCACCGGCAGCGATTCGTACACTTCCCACACCTCGCCCTTTGGCCCGCGCCCAAACTTAGGCGGGTCGAGGATGATTCCGTCATACTTCGCCCCGCGCCGCCTCTCGCGCTGGACAAACTTGAGCGCGTCATCCACAATCCAGCGGATGGGTTTCTCGCCCAGTTTCGAGAGTTCCTGGTTCTCGCGCGCCCACGTCACCGATTTCTTGCTCGCGTCCACATGCGTCACGGCTGCCCCGGCTTTGGCCGCCGCCAAACTGGCAATCCCCGTGTACCCGAACAGATTCAATACCTTCACTGGCCGCCTGGCTTCCTGGATAAGTTGCATATACCAGTCCCAATGCGCCGCTGTTTCAGGGAAAACGCCCAAGTGGCGGCCCGGCGTAGTCGTCACCGAGAAGCGCAGTCCCTTATAGTCGAGTGTCCATTTCTCCGGCAGTTTGCGCTTCACTTCCCAATGCCCGCCGCTCTCTTCGCCGGTGGGTCGGAAGACGGCGTGCGCCTCGCGCCAGGCAGATTCGGGCAGGCCGCGCTTCCAGAGCGCCTGCGCTTCGGGGCGCGCAAAGCGGTAGGTCCCGAAGCGTTCCAGTTTCAGGCCATCGCCGCTGTCGAGCAGTTCGTAGTCTTTCCAATCGGGCGAATCGAGCAGGGTGATATTCATAGGGGAGAAAACCGCCAAAAAGTGTCTTAAAGTGGGGCAAAAACGCCCAAAAAACCTTACAAACGCATACCAGGGTGGGAAATCGGTACTATTCGTGCTTGAAATACACCCAAATTGGCTGTAAAATAAGGGTGCAAGTGGGAGAAAGTGGGACGAAGTGGAGCGCCGGGCCGGGAGTCCGGCGTTCCACGCATTAAAGGAGATGTTAGAACGTATGTTCTTGGGCCAGTACCAGCACACGCTCGATGACAAAGGCCGCCTGACCATTCCGGCGGCGTTTCGTGATGCGCTGGCTGGCGGGGCCTTCATCTCGCAAGGCTTCGACCGCAACCTGATGGTCATGACGTCCGCTTACTTCCAGCAGGTCTACGAGCGCATCAATGCCATGAGCATTACCGACCCTGCCGCGCGTCTCCTGCGCCGTCTCATCCTTTCCTCTGCCTACCAGGTGGAAGTGGATAAGGCCGGGCGCATCCTGGTGCCGCAAAACCTGCGTCAATTTCTCGGCATGAACGGCGAGGCAATGGTCATCGGCCAGGGCGAATACTTCGAAATCTTCACGCCCGCCGAGTGGAGCCAGCAAATGCAGATGCTTCAGGACGCCGAAGCCAATGCCCAGCGCTTCCAGGCTCTCGACCTGGGAGCGTAACACGAGATTAATCCCGCGCTGCCAATGTGACTACGCCGCATCTGCCCGTACTTTATAAAGAAATTATACACGCTTTGCAGCCCAAAGCCGGGGGCCGTTATATTGACGGCACGCTGGGCGCGGGCGGGCATAGCGCGGGGCTGTTGGAAGCCAGCGCTCCAACCGGTGAAGTGCTGGCTTTCGACCTCGACCCGCAGGCCATCGAGATTGCCCGCGTGCGGCTGGCCCCTTTTGGGAAGCGCGTTCACATCCTTCAGGCATCGTATGTGGAGATGGCCGAAGGCGCTGCCAGCCTCGGCTGGGAAGCGGTGGATGGCATCGTGTTGGATTTGGGAGTCTCCTCCATGCAGTTGGATACCGCTGAACGGGGTTTCTCTTTCCTCCAGGATGCCCCGCTCGATATGCGCTTCTCTCCAAACGCGCCACTCTCAGCCGCTGACCTGGTAAATAGCCTCTCCGAAGGCGAACTGGCTGACATCCTGTATCGCTATGGCGAGGAACGCCAGTCTCGCCGCATTGCCCGCGCCATCGCGCAGAATCGGCCTATCGCAAGCACCCGCCAACTGGCCGACCTGGTGCTAAAGATGATTGGCAAAAAGGAGCGCATCCACCCCGCCACGCGCACCTTCCAGGCCCTGCGAATTGCCGTCAATGGTGAACTGGAAGCCGTCGAAAGCGTGTTGCCTATCGCAATTGGCTTACTCCGTTCGGGTGGCAGGCTGGCGGTCATCTCCTTCCACTCGCTGGAAGACCGTATCATCAAAGAAACCTTTCGCCGCGAAAGCACCGATTGTCTTTGTCCGCCGCGTCAGCCGGTTTGTACTTGCGGACACAGGGCCAGCATCAAACCAATCCATCGCAAGCCCCTCGAGGCAGGCGAAGCAGAAATCCAGGAAAATTCTCGCGCGCGCAGCGCAAAATTGAGAGTTGCCGAAAAACTATGACTATCCTCAGCAGGTTACTGAACCCCTCCGTGCGTCCCGTCAAGGTTGTCCGCAAACAGGCTGATACAGCCGATAACCGCTACCAGGCAATTGCCGAATTAGCCGGAACGCTGCGCCATCACCAGGAGATGCCCATCCGCTTCCAGCGCGAATGGCTGGCTGTCTTCCTGGTGGGAGTGATGTTGCTGGGGTTGGTTGCTGGCCTATACCTGAATGTGAGCGCGCGCGCCGCAATTACGGGCCGCGAAATTCAGAGCCTGGAGGCAGAAATCGCCGCCAACAAACGCGATAATGCCGATTTGCAAACCCAAATTGCCGTCCTGCTGTCGAACCAGTCACTTTCGCAGCGCGCCCGATCGCTTGGTTTCGAGCCGATTACGCGCGAAAATGTCGAGTATATCGTCGTGCCAGGATATTTCCCATCGCATGGGATTAATCTGGTCCAGCCCGTTGATCAAACAGACCTGCTGGCGACAAAACCTGAATATAGCGAGTCCCTGTTTGAGTGGCTGGGCCGCCAGATGGAAGCGGCCTCAAGGCCGCTGCAATGAGTTCATCAATGAAACGACAATACCAGGTACGCTCCTTCTCGCTCGCCATTATTTTTGCTGTGCTGGCCGCCCTGGTCGTGTTGCAAATCTTGCGCATTCAGGCCAGCCCGGAGGCTGCAACGTTCCTGAGGCAAGCTGACCGGTATGCGGGTAAATATGTCACCCTTTTCCCAGAGCGGGGCCACATTTTCGACCGGGATGGCTTCCTGCTGGCGGGAAATCAGAGTGTCTATGAAATTGGCGTCAGCCTGACCGAAGTCAAAAACCCGCACACCATTGCCCTGACCCTTAACACCATTGTCGGGTTGAATTATGAAAAGGTCTACAACGACTTGCTCAATCCGCCCGCCGACATAGTTTACCTGGTGGTAACAGATTTCGTCAGTTCCGAAAAAGCGCATGAGTTAATGGAGTTGAAAAGCCGCCTGACCGAGGAATACAAACAAGTGGGCGACCCCAGCCTGGCCGGGTTACACTTTAAAGCCCATCTGATGCGCTCTTACCCCGAAAAGTCGCTGGCCTCAAACGTTCTGGGCTTTGTCACGCTCGAAAATCGCGGCTACTTTGGCGTCGAGGAGAAATACAACAACCTGCTGGCGGGCGTTCCGGTCACGGTCTGGGTTCCCGAAGACCCCAATCGGGCCGCCGAGCTCCCTGCCACGCCACGCGGCGCTGACCTGATTCTGACCATTGACCGCGAAATCCAGGCGATGGTTGAGGAGCAACTGCGCGAGAGCCTGGCCGATACCGGCGCTGAGGCCGGGACGATTATCGTGATGGACCCGCGCACCGGTGAAATCCTGGCGATGGCATCTACGCCGCAAATCGATTTGAACAACTTCTCGAAATACAATGAAATTTACAAGAACGCCAGCGAATTCAACCGCGCCATATCCATCCCATATGAGCCAGGGTCCGTCTTCAAGGTGTTGACCCTGGCGGCAGCTCTGGATTCGGGCGCAGTCTCGCCCAATTTCTCTTATCTGGATGTCGGCTTTTATGAAATCGGCGGCGCGTATGTCTACAACTGGGACCGGGGTGCCTGGGGGCCGCAAGACTTGTTGGGATGCCTGCGGCACTCCCTTAATATTTGCATGACACGCCTGGCCGACCAGATGGGCCCAGACCAATTCTATACTTACATGCGCCGTTTTGGGGTTGGGCACCCCACCGGCATAGACCTGGCCAACGAAGCCAAAGGCCGCCTGAAAGTACCCGGTGACGAAGACTGGTACAAGGTTGATTTGGGCACGAACTCGTTCGGGCAAGGCGTGGCGATGACGCCCATTCAGATGATGGCTGCGGCTTCGGCTCTGGCCAATCAGGGCCGCATGGTGTATCCGCATGTCCTATATGGCATGGTCAGTAACGGCCATCAGTACAACACGCCTGTCCAAACGCTTGGCACGCCCATCTCGCCCCAAACGGCCCGCCTGACCAGCGAACTATTAGCAACTGCAATGGAACAGGGCAAAATGGCCTCCGTCGTAGATGGATACCGCATTGCCGGGAAAACCGGCACCGCGCAAATCCCCGGACCAGATGGATATTATCTGCCGAACGAAATCAACGCTTCCTTCATCGGCTGGGGACCGGTGGATGACCCGCGCTTCATGGTGTACGTTTGGTTCGAGAAGCCAGATTCAGCCGATTGGGCTGCTTATATCGCTGCGCCAGTCTTTCATGACTTGGTCGAAAAACTGGTTGTGCTAATGGGCATTCCGCCGGATGATGTGCGCCAGCGGTTTGTTGGACAATGAAACCCCTATGCTGACCCTCTCTGACGCCCTCGAAGCCCTCACCCGCTCCCGCCCTGTGATGAAAGACATCTTTCTGACCGAGGCGGCAATTGATTCGCGCCAGGTGATTCCCGGCGGGCTGTTCGTGGCTTTTTTGGGCGAGCGGGTAGATGGTCACAACTTTGTTGGGCAGGCCTTCCAGCGCGGGGCATCGGCAGCGCTCATCGAACACCCTGTTGAAGGCAACCACGCCACCCTCGACTTGCGAAACGGCCTGCCTGCGGTCAATTTTTCCACTCTTCAGCCGCCTGTTTGCCTGCTGGTGTCAAACACGCTCACGGCCCTCCAACACTTGGCAGCCTGGTGGCGGCGCAGACTCAACCTGCGCGTAATTGGCATCACCGGCAGCGTGGGCAAATCCACCACCAAAGAAGCCATTGCGCAGGTCTTAAGTCAGCGTTACAAAACGCTCAAAAGCCTGGCAAATCTGAACAACGAAATTGGCTTGCCGCTCAACGTCCTGCGGCTTACCCCCGGTCACCAGGTCGCTGTGCTCGAAATGGGTTTTTATGTCCTGGGTGAAATTGCGCAATTGTGCGAAATTGCCCTGCCGCAAGTCGGCGTTATCAACAACATTGGCACAGTTCACGCCGAACGCGCCGGCTCCCAGGAAGTCATCGCGCAGGGCAAGGGCGAACTGGTCGAAGCCCTGCCGCCCGCGCCCGAAGGAATCGCCATACTGAATTACGACGACCCCTATGTGCGCCCGATGAAGGAACGCACCAAAGCCCGGGTCTTTTACTACGGCCTCAGCCCCGAAGCGCACCTGTGGGCCGATAACGTGGAAGGCCTGGGGCTGGAAGGCATCCGCTTTCGGCTGCACTACAAAAAAGAATCTATCTACTTGCGCGTGCCAATGATTGGACGCCACTCCGTAGAGACTGCCCTGCGCGCCGCCGCCGTGGGCCTGGTCGAAAACCTGACCTGGGACGAAATTATTCGTGGCCTGCAAGAAAGCCAGGCCCAGCTGCGCCTTTCGGCCGTTCGCACGGCAAGCGGCGCGCTCATCATTGATGACACCTACAACGCCGCGCCCGAATCAACCCTGGCCGCCCTCAACCTTTTAGAAGAAATGAACGGGCGCAAGGTGGCGGTTCTGGGCGATATGCTCGAACTCGGCCAGTATGAGCGCGAAGGCCACCAAAAAGTCGGCATGCGCGCCGCGCAAGTAGCCGATGTTCTGGTAACATTGGGGCTTCGCGCCCACATTATTGCCGAGTCTGCCCGCAAGGCCGGAATGAAGAAAACTGCCGTGTTCGAATATGAAGACATTGCGGCGGTCATCGCCTGGCTCAAGCAAAACCTCACCCCCACCGACGCCGTGTTGGTCAAAGGCTCACACGGCCTGCGAATGGATCGCATTGTGGCTGCACTGGAGACCTCCCCATGAAAGATACCACCCTGGCAGCCGCTCTGGCGGGATTCAGCTTTATGCTAACCGTCATTTGGGGAACGCCCCTCTTGCGCATTTTGCGGCACTTTAAAATCGGCAAACTCATTCGCGTTGAAGAACCAGGAATGCACATGGTCAAAATGGGCACCCCCACCATGGGTGGTGTCATGGTCATTGCGCCGGTACTGCTGCTCACCATTCTGCTCAACGCCGCCGTTCTGATTGGCTTCAAACTCTCTGGCCGCTCGGTTTTCGTCCCCCTGGCAACGATGGTGGTTTTTGGCCTTCTCGGCGCAATTGACGACTGGGAAGGCATTCGCGGCAAACGCAAAGGCGAAGGGCTATCCATCCGCGTCAAATTCCTCCTTCAGTGGATACTTGCGGGCGGCATTGCCTGGTCACTCAAATACCTGCTTGATGCGCCAGGCATGTTCATCCCTGGCGTTCCGGTCGAAGTGGAGTTTGGCTGGTGGTATGTACCAATTGCGGCCTTCATCATTGTCGCCATGTCGAATGCCATCAACTTTACCGATGGTCTCGATGGGCTGGCCGGCATCATCTCGGCCACCATCTTTGCCGCCTATGGCACCATTGCTCTCATGCAAGGACAGCCCTTCCTGGCAAAGTTCTCGTTCACCATCGTAGGCGCGCTGTTTGGCTTCTTATGGTTCAATGCCCACCCGGCGCAGCTCTTCATGGGTGATACCGGCTCACTCTCACTGGGTGCTACCATCGCCGTCGTAGCCCTGATGACAGGCCAATGGGCCATCCTGCCGCTCATCGCCATCATCCCGGTCAGCGAAGCCTTGAGCGTGACCATTCAAATTTTATATTTCAAAGCCACCAAAGGCCGCCGCTTCTTCAAAATGGCGCCCATTCACCTGCACTTCGAGTTACTCGGCTGGAGCGAAACCCAAATTGTCCAGCGATTTTGGCTGATTGGCTTGCTAGCCGCCCTGATTGGCGTCGGCCTGGCAATGGTGTAGCGCAAGATAGCATCGTGCGCACAAAAGGAACTATGGCACTTAACTGGCAAAACCAACGCGTGGTCATCCTCGGCGCAGCCCGGCAAGGGCTGGCGTTGGCGCGCTACCTGGCCCGACATGGGGCGCAGGTGGTGTTGAATGACCGCCGCCCGGCTGACCAGTTGCAGGATGAAATGGGACAGATGCAATCATCGGGTGTGGAATGGGTGACAGGCGGACACCCCCTCTCTCTTCTGGAACCGCGCCCCGACTTGCTCTGCCTCTCCGGCGGAGTCCCGTTAACCACCCCGCTCGTGCAGGCCGCCGTTTCGCAAGGGATTCCGCTCTCCAACGACACCCAAATCTTCCTACAGGCAGCCCCCTGCCGCACGCTCGGCATCACCGGTTCAGCGGGCAAAACCACCACCACCACCCTGGTTGGGCGCATCGCGCAATCGAATCGGGCGGGCAAATATGGACGCATCTGGATCGGTGGCAACATCGGCGACCCGCTCATCAACTATGTAAATGAGATGGGACCTTCCGACCTCGCCATTTTGGAAATTTCGTCTTTCCAAGCGGAACTGATGACCACTTCGCCAAACATCGCGGCCATCCTCAACATCACGCCCAACCACCTCGACCGGCACGGCACAATGGAAGCCTACACTGCCGCCAAAGCGCGCCTGCTCGACTTCCAATCGCCGGCTGATATCGCCATCTTGGGACGCGACGACCCCGGCGCGTGGGGTCTTGCAGAGAAAGTGAAGGGGCGGCTCTTCTCGTTCGGGTTCAGCCCCTTGCCCCCCGGCCAGGATGGGGCCTACCTCGAAAACGAACAGTTCTACCTGTGCGAAGCCGGGCGTATCACCCGCCTGCCGGTCGAACATCACATCGAACTGCGCGGCGAACACAACCGTCTCAACGTGCTGGCCGCCTGCGCCATTGCCCATGCTGCCGGTTTTTCGCCACAAGACATGGAGACCGGCGTGACCGGTTTCCAGGGCGTACCGCACCGCCTGGAGTTCGTGCGCACCTGGCGCGGGGCGCATTGGTACAACGACTCAATTGCCACCGCACCAGAACGCACCATCGCTGCTATCAAATCCTTTGGCGGGCCGCTCATCCTCCTGCTTGGTGGGCGCGATAAAAACCTGCCCTGGGAAGACCTGGTTAAACTGGTGCGCCAGCGCGTTGACCATCTGGTCCTCTTTGGCGAAGCCGCCCAAAAAATTCAGGCCGCCATTGGGCAGCGCATTCCGGGCTCACGACCCTACAGCCTGACCCGGGTGGCAACCTGTCAAGAAGCCGTTTTGGCTGCCTCGCGCCTGGCCCAGCCAGGCTTTGTGGTCCTCTTTTCACCCGGCGGTACAAGTTATGACGAATTTAAAGATTTCGAACAACGCGGAGAAAGGTTCAAACAATGGGTACGCGATCTTTCCTGAACAGGGCTGTTGCGCAGCGTCGAAATACTGCGGTAGGCGTCGAACCGTCTCTTCAGCCTCCCGTCCCATCGGTACACAAGGTAGGCGGCTCTATTGATTTGCCGCTCTTGCTGGTGATGATTGCTATCCTGGTCTTTGGGCTGTTAATGGTATTTTCTGCTTCTTGGGACTTCTCGTTAGCCGTTTACGGCGAGCCAATGCGCATGTTTAACCGCCAGGTGTTGTGGCTGACTTTGGGCCTGGTAATTGCCTACCTCCTCTCGCGGATTGACTACCACAACTGGCGCACCCTCTCGGTACCGCTCATGCTGGCGACCATTGGTCTGCTGATGGCGGTCTTGTTCATCAACGAAATTCGCCTCGGCGCGGTGCGCACCCTGTTGGGAGGCTCCATCCAACCCTCTGAGCTGGCAAAAGTGGTGACCATCATCTACCTGGCCGTGTGGATGCACTCGAAGCGGGAACAAATGCACGATATTCAGTGGGGGCTCATCCCGCTGGCGGTCATCCTCGGTGTGGTCGGCGGCCTTATCTACGTCCAGCCCGACCTTTCGGCCACCGCTACCGTTTTCGTGCTGGGCGGCTTGTTGTTCTTTATCGCCGGCGGCGATTTGCGGCAGATTGTGTTCCTGCTCATCGTGGCAGTGATTGTCGGTGTCCTGGTTGTGCAAGTCAGCAGCACCGGGCAAGAGCGCGTCGGCGCATATATCGAGGGCCTGAAAGACCCCACCCAGGCTTCTTATCATGTGCGCCGTTCTTTCGAGGCCATCGTTAAAGGCGGCTGGTTTGGGGTGGGGCTGGGGCGTGCCAATACCAAACTGACCGGATTGCCCGTGCCACCCACCGACAGCATTTTTGCCGTCATTGCCGAGGAGTTAGGCTTATTCGGCGCTTTCGGTACGGTTATGTTATATGTTCTTTTGGTCTGGCGCGGCTTACGCATCGCCGAGAAAGCCCCCGATATGCTCGGCAGCCTGCTGGCCGCCGGGCTGACCTTCTGGCTGGCGCTCGAAGCGTCTATCAATATGCTGGTGATGGTGGGGCTGGTGCCCTTTGCGGGCAATGCACTGCCCTTCATCAGCGCGGGCGGCTCAAACCTGGTCGCCTCGCTGGCGGCCATTGGTATCCTGATGAATGTCTCCCGACAAGCCGAGTCGGGTTCGGAACGTGAAGAATGGAGAAACTTCGGTGCGACTATTGATTTGCGCAGGCGGAACCGGCGGCGGAGTTTATCCCGCATTGGCCGTGCATGAAGCCCTGACATCCATTCACCCATTGACGGAAGTCCTGTGGGTAGGCGGTGAAGGCGGCATGGAAGCCAGGCTCGTGGCGCGAGCCGCTATTCCATTTAAATCCATCCCGGCTGCGGGTGTGCATGGCGTTGGCCTCAAACGTCTGCCCGGCAACTTTTCGGCCATTCTGCGCGGCATCTGGGCTTCCGAAGCCATCCTGGCAGATTTCAATCCGGATGTCCTGTTTTTCACCGGCGGCTATGTGGCCGTCCCGATGGCGTTGGCCGGTTGGGCAATTCCCTCTTTGCTCTTCGTTCCCGATGTCGAGCCGGGGCTGGCCCTCAAGATGCTTTCGCACTTTGCGAAGCGCATCACCGTCTCAACCGAGGATTCACGGCGGTTCTTTCCCAAAAAGGCCGATGTGCAGATCACCGGCTATCCGGTCCGGCCCGAACTGACCCATTGGCGCAAATCGGCTGGCCGCCAGCGATTGGGAATCACCGGCGAGAAACCCGTCTTGCTGGTGGTGGGCGGCAGTAAGGGAGCGCGCTCCATCAATATGGCAATCCTGGCCCACCTTGAGATATTGCTTGAGCAGGTCGAAATCATCCACCTGACCGGCGAACTCGATTGGCCCAAGGTCGAATCGGCGCGCGAGGAACTGCCCGCCCAAAAGGCACAGCATTATCATGCTTACCCCTACCTTCACGATGAAATGGGCGCAGCACTCTCAGCGGCAGACCTGGCAATTTCGCGCGCCGGCGCCTCTGTGTTGGGTGAGTTCCCACTCTTTGGGCTGCCTGCCATCCTCGTTCCATACCCACATGCCTGGCGTTACCAGAAAGTCAATGCCGACATGCTCACCCAACGAGGCGCGGCTTTGGTGATTGAAGATGCAAAGCTAAAGAGCGGCCTGGCCCTGACGGTTGAAAAATTACTCGAAACGCCCGAAAAACTAGACGCGATGCGCGCCGCAATGGCCTCGCTGCGCGCGCCCGATGCTGCCAAAAGCATTGCGCGTCACCTGATTGACCTGGCCGGAGCAAAAAATGGTTAGCCTGGTTTTTGTCTTTTGGATGCTGGTTATCTTGTTTGGCCTGATTGGCATTTTTCGTGGCTGGGCCAAAGAATTGCTGGTGTTCTTTAGCGTCATCGTCTCGCTCACGGTCAACCTGCTGTTGCGCCTCTACATTCCTGGCGTAAACAACCTCGAAGCCAATGACCTGACCCTGTTCTGGATTCGGTCAGTCATCTTGGGCGTGCTGGTATACTTTGGCTATCAAACCGTTTCGCTGCAACGCTTTGCCACCAAAGCCGCCCGCGAAAAACTGCAAGATAGCCTGTTGGGGTTCATCTTGGGCGCCATCAACGGCTATCTTATCATCGGCGCAATCTGGTTTTACATGGCTGAGGCCAACTATCCTTTCACCTATATCAAACCCCCTATCCCCGGCACTGCCGAAGGCGATGCCGCCTTAAGACTCATCCCGCTTTTATCGCCCAACCTGCTTGGCGTGCCGTGGATTTTCTTTGCCGTCGCATTCGCCCTCATTTTCGTCCTGGTAGTGTTTATCTGATGTCACACATACACTTGATTGGGATTGGAGGCAGCGGCCTCTCTGCCATTGCCCGCTTACTGCTTGAACAAGGGCACACTGTAACCGGCTCTGACCGGATTCTCTCTCCGCTGGCGCTGGACTTGCGCAAAATGGGCGCGGTCATTGCTGAGGGTCACGCTCCCCCCAACATAACCGGCGCCGATGTTGTGGTGCGCTCCTCAGCCATTCCTGATGACAACCCCGAAGTGCAGGCCGCCCTAGCCGCGGGAATTCCCGTATACAAACGCGCCGACTTCCTTGGCCGCCTGATGGCCGATAAACGAGGCATTGCCGTTGCCGGAACGCACGGCAAAACTACCACCACGGGCATGATTGCCTGGGTCTTATACGCGCTGGGCGCCGAGCCATCGTTCATCGTGGGCGGCGTGTTGCAAAACCTGGGCGTCAATGCCCGCGCTGGGCGCGGCGAAACCTTCGTCATCGAGGCCGATGAATACGACCGCACCTTCTTGGGCTTGAAACCGCACTATGCCGTTGTGACCAACGTTGAGCATGACCATCCTGATTGCTTCCCCACCCCGGCGGATTTCCGCGCGGCTTTTCTCGATTTCATGCGCCTGTTGCCGCCGGATGGCGCGCTGGTGGCTTGCGGCGAAGACATGGGAGCCAGCGAACTCATGTCTGATGCACGCCGCCTGCAAAAACGCGTGGTAGGCTACCGGATTGCCGAAAACCAGCGCACCGAAGCCGGTGAATGGGTGTTGGCGCAAAACGTGATGGCAAACAACCTGGGCGGCTTCACCTTCAATGCCCTCATCCGGATAGCGGGCAGTCCCAATTATGTTTCGGGCGTACAGTTGCGCGTGCCGGGACTGCACAACGTGCGCAATGCGCTGGCTGTGCTGGCCGTCGTTGGCCTGCTTGGGCTGGATATCAAAGCCGCCGGAAAAGCCTTGGGCCAATTTCAAGGCATTGGCCGTCGCTTTGAAATCAAAGGCCAGGCCGGAGGCGTCATCGTGATTGATGATTATGCTCATCATCCCACCGAAATCCGCGCCACCTTAGATGCTGCCCGCGCCCGTTACCCCTCACGGCGCCTGGTTGTCGTCTGGCAGCCACACACCTACTCGCGCATTCAAACATTGTTCGACGAATTTGTCATTTGTTTCACCGAAGCCGATGAAGTCATCGTCAGCGAAGTGTATGCCGCGCGCGAACCAAAGCAGGATTTTTCGGCCCGCCAGGTGGTGCAGGCGATGTATCACCGGTCGGCGCGTTTCATCCCGACCTTGCCCGAAATAAGCAATTATCTCCTTTCTCATCTCAAACCCGGCGATGTCCTGCTCGTTCTTTCCGCTGGGGATGCCGACCTGGTCAGCGCAGAAGTGCTGGCCCGACTTAAGGAAAGCGAGGCGCAAAATGGCTGAAAAGAAAAAGGTGTACCAGGCTGAAACGATGGCCCTGCCGCCGCTCAAGATGGTGCTGGGCGAATTGCCAGAGCCGGACCCCGGCGATGGATACCGTCCCTTCCGCGCGATGGGCGTTAAAGACGACGAAGCGCGCGGCATGGTGAAAAAACTTATCGGGCGCATCAAGGACAAGGAATAGGCGATGATTCAACCTGCCGCGCTGTCCGATTTACGCGCAGCCCTGAATAAACAGGTGCAGGAAAACGTTCTCCTGGCGCCTTATACCTCTGCGCGCATTGGCGGCCCGGCAGACGTGCTGGTGACGGTTCGCAACGTCAATGAACTGGCCCAGGCCGTTCAAATTTGCTGGCAACATGGCTTGCCCTACCGCCTGCTTGGAGCCGGGTCGAACCTGCTCATCAGCGACAAAGGCGTTCGGGGCGTGGTGATATTGAACCGCGCTCGGAGTGTGGAGTTAATCGAAGGTGCAGAAAAACACGTCTGGGCCGAATCGGGCGCAATCTTTTCCAACGTGGCGCGGCGCGCCGCCGCCCAGGGCTATGCAGGCCTGGAATGGGCGGCCACCGTCCCTGGAACAGTCGGCGGAGCGGTCTATGGCAATGCAGGGGCCTTCGGCAGCGACGTGGCCCACGACCTGTTAGCCGTTGAGATGTTGACCCTCAGCGGGCGCGCGTGGTGGCCGCCCCAAAACCTCGAATACGGCTACCGCACCAGTATTCTCAAACGCGGCCAGGTGCAGGCGGTGGCCCTCTCTGCAAAGTTTAATTTAAAATATGGGCTCGCCACAGAGATACAGGCGAAGATGAAGCAATTTAACCAGCGCCGCAAAGCCACCCAGCCGCCGGGCGCCAGCATGGGTTCCATGTTCAAGAATCCTCCTGGTGACTTTGCCGGCCGCCTCATCGAGGCTGCCGGACTGAAAGGGATGCGTATCGGGAATGCGGAAATCAGCCCGGTCCATGCCAATTTTTTTCTCAACACCGGTGAAACCCGTGCGGCAGATATCAAAGCCCTTATTGATTTAGCGCGGCAAACGGTGTTTGAGAAGTTTGGCGTGAAGTTGGAGTTGGAAGTGGAGTTAATAGGAGAATGGTAACGGTTGCCCTGCTCTTTGGCGGACGCTCCGGCGAACACGAGGTCTCCCTTCTGTCCGCCCGTTCGGTGCTATCTGTGTTAGACCGCGCCCGATTCAATGTCATCGAAATCGGCATCACGCACGAGGGCGCCTGGCTCACCGGGGAAAACGCCCTTGCGGTCCTGGAGCAAGGCAAAGTGGAGGGTCTGTTGCCCGTCACTCTTCACCCCGACCCTCAGCGGCCCGGTTTGTATGTCATTCGCAAGGGAGACGGGCGCGAATTCGTGGAAAAATTGGCCGATGTAGATGTCTACTTCCCCATCTTGCACGGCTCGTATGGCGAGGATGGCACGCTCCAGGGCTTGTTCGAGATGGCGGATGTGGCCTACGTCGGCGCGGGCGTGGTCGGCTCCTCGGTGGGCATGGATAAAGGTGTGTTTAAGGAAGTGATGCGGGCGCAGGGCATCCCGGTGGTTGAGTCCATGATTGCTTTGCGCTCGGAAATCGAAAGCGACATGGAAAGCATTATCCGGCGCGCAGAAGCCATCAGCGCGTATCCGCTCTTTGTCAAACCCGCCAACCTGGGTTCTTCGGTCGGCGTCACCAAATGCCGTACCCGCTCAGACCTGGCCGAGGGATTGATGGATGCCGCCCAATATGACCGGCGCGTGCTGATTGAGCGCGGCGTGCCAGAAGCTCGCGAAATCGAAATCTCCATACTGGGTAATGACCACCCGCAGGTCTCCCTGGCAGGCGAAATCATCCCCGGTGCCGATTTTTACTCGTATGACGCTAAATACATTCTCGATAACTCGCAACTCATCATCCCGGCCGCGTTGACCGAGACCCAGGCAGCGCAGGTGCGCGAGTACGCCATCCGCGCTTTCAAAGCCGTTGATGCCTGCGGCATGGCACGTGCCGATTTCTTCGTCAGCAAAAGCGGCGAGGTATTCCTGAATGAACTCAACACCATCCCGGGCTTTACCCAAATCAGCATGTACCCCAAATTGTGGCAGGCTAGCGGACTGGCTTACCCTGAGCTCGTCAATCGTCTCATCGAACTGGCGCTGGAGCGCAAAATGGAACGCGACCGAACCGTGCGGACTTACCGGAGGCCAGCATGAGTCCTGACCGCCTGACTCTGACTCGCTCTGAAGCCCTGCGACGCCGCCGAGAAGAAGAGCAAAAAATGCGGGACAAACTGACGCAGAAGCGCGCCAGCACCCCCAAGCCGGCGTCCGCGCCCAAACCTGCCGCCCTGCCCAAGCAAGAGCGGGCCGCGCCCCGCATCTCGCCTTCCGTTTCGAGGAGCCGCTTTCGTGCCAGGTACGATGTAGCCGTTATGCCCGTGCGCGGGCAAGTCCGCGCCGCAACGGCGGTTTATCCCCAGTCACCCCCCATGGCGTTGCCGCGCATTACCTTTGGCCCGCGCTGGTTCTCCCTGCTGCTGGTGATTGCCTGCGCTGCGATGATGTACTTTTCCCTCACCGAACCAACCTTCCTGGCGCAAGAAGCCGTTATTCATGGCAACCAGCGGGTGACCTCGCAGGATATTAATTCCGTTTTAGGAATAGCGAACCAGCCCGGCGCGCTCCTTAATCCGGCCCAAATCGAATACAATATCAGGGCTTCCTTCCCCGAAATTTATGGCGCGTATGTCCAGGTCGAACTGCCCGCTAAAGTCACAATTACCGTAGCAGAACGTCAGCCGATTGCCGCATGGATGCAGGACGGCCAGGTCGTTTGGGTTGACGCCTATGGATACGCTTTTCCGCCGCGCGGGCAGGTGGAAGGGCTGGTTATAGTCACAGCCGCTGGCAATCCGCCTACGCCGGGCAACCTCGGCCTGGCCCAGACGATTGGCGCGCGGCCTTTCCTGACGCCGGAGCTCTCGGCGGCCATCGCTACCCTCGCGCTGCAAGTGCCTGAAGGCGCGGCGCTGGTCTATGACCCACGCTACGGCCTGGGTTGGTCCGACCCGCGTGGTTGGCAGGCTTATTTTGGCAAGAACAATAGCGACATCACCACCAAACTACTGGTTTACCAGTCGCTGGTTGAGAACCTGGCGGCGCGCGGCGTCCAGCCAATCCTCATCAGCGTGGAATACCCCAACTCTCCGTTTTATCGGGTGAGCAAGAGCGATTGAGTATGGACAATATTGTCGTCGGAATCGATGTTGGAACCACAAAAATCTGCACGCTTGTGGCGCGCGTGGAGGCCGATGACCGCCTGCGCATCATGGGCGTCGGCGTCGAGCCGTCGGAGGGCATTCGCAAGGGCGTCATCGTGGATTTGACCGCCGCATCGCAGTCAATCGCCCGTTCGGTGGCGCAGGCCGAGCAGACTTCGGGGTTGAAAATCGATTCGGCTCTGGTCAGCCTGGCGGGGGCGCACGTCTCCTCGGTCAACAGCCGCGGCGTGGTGGCCGTCGCCGGGCATAACGTCAATGATTTAGACGTGGAGCGCGCGATGGATGCCGCCCGCAGCGTGGCTATCCCATCCAGCCGCGAGATTATTCACGTTATCCAGCGCGGATTTAGCCTGGACGGCGAAGATGGCATCCACCATCCGATTGGGATGCACGGTTACCGCCTGGAAGTGGAAGCGCATGTCATCACGGCAGCTTCGGCCACCGTCGAGAATATCCGCCAGGCGGTGGCCGCTGCCGGGGTTGAGACGGTGCAGTTCGTCCTCAACCCGCTGGCCTCCGCCGAGGTGGTACTGACCGAAAGCGAGCGCAACATGGGCGCGGTGGTCTGTGACATCGGCGGCGGTACGACCGACATGGCGATTTACGTCAACGGCGATGTCTGGCACACGATGGTGCTGGCCGTGGGCGGCAACCACATTACCCAGGACATTGCGCATGGCCTGCGCCTGCCGTTGCCGCAAGCAGAGGAAATCAAGAAATCTTTCGGTTTTGCGCTTCAGTCTGAAGTCGGCCTGGAGGAAACCTTTACCCTCCAGCCTTTTGGAGAAACGCAGCCGGTTAAGATGAGCCGCCGCGACCTGGCCCACATCATCGAGGCGCGCGTGGCCGAGATGTTCGACCTGACGCTTCAAGAAATCAAACGTTCGGGCTACGACAGCCTGCTTCCGGCTGGCATGGTGCTGACGGGCGGCACCAGCCTGCTGCCAGGCATCCGCCAACTGGCGACGAAAGTATTGGGGATGCCAGTGCGTACTGCCCAGCCCGAAAAATTGCTCGGCCTGGCCGATAAACTCAACTCCCCGGCGTATTCAACCAGCGTGGGCCTGCTCACCTGGGCCGCCGCTTTACAGGCTCTGCCTCTCTCCGACTACTCGCGGAAGGGGCGTGGAGGGCAGAAAGGAACCGGTCAAAATTGGAATACCCTGACGAACCTGCTCAAACGCCTGCTTCCGTAATTTTGGAGTTCAAAGTCTCTAACTTTGGAGCCAGTGGTTTACTAATAATTCGGTATCATTTTCAGGAGGAGTAACGATGGAACCCAATAAAAACGCTGAAACCTTTGCCCGCATCAAAGTGGTTGGGGTGGGCGGCGGCGGCACCAATGCCGTCAACCGCATGATTCAGGAGGGCATCCAGGGTGTCGATTTCGTCGCCGTCAACACCGACGCCCAGGCGCTCCTCCTGTCGAAAGCCCCCACTAAAGTGCAAATTGGCGACAAGCTGACGCGCGGCCTGGGGGCGGGCGGCAACCCCGAAATTGGCCGCAAATCAGCCGAGGAAACGGCAGATGACCTGTATTCTGTGCTTAAAGGCGCCGATATGGTCTTCGTCACCGCTGGCCTGGGCGGCGGAACTGGCACCGGCGCCGCCCCGATTGTGGCCCAAATTGCTAAAGAATGCGGCGCGTTGACGATTGGGGTCGTCACTCGTCCGTTCACCTTCGAGGGCGCCAAGCGGATGCAATCTGCCGAAGCCGGTATGGACCAACTCAAAGACCATGCCGATACCCTGATTGTCATCCCCAATGACCGGCTGCTGCAAATTGTTGATAAAAAGTCCAGCCTGCAAGATGCCTTCCGCATGGCCGATGACGTGTTGCGCCAGGGCATTCAGGGCATTTCGGAACTGATTACCGTCCCCGGTCTCATCAATCTCGATTTTGCCGACGTGAAGGCGATTATGTCCGAAGGCGGTGCGGCCCTCATGGCGGTCGGCCACGCGGCAGGCGAAGACCGCGCCCGCCTGGCTGCCGAGCAGGCTATTTCCAGCCAACTGCTTGATATCACCATAGACGGCGCGCGCGGTGTTCTGTTCAACGTCACCGGCGGCCCGAACATGACCCTGTTCGAGGTCAACCAGGCGGCGGCTATCATCCGCGAGACGGCGCATCCCGATGTAAACATGATTTTCGGAGCGGTCATTGACCCGAACATGGGCGACGAGATTCGCATCACGGTCATTGCCACTGGGTTCGAACGCGCTGGTATCCCGCGCCGCATCATCGAGCGGCCTGCCCAGCAAACGCGGGGCGAGTCGCGCCTGGAACATCGCGCCGAGCCTCAGCGTCCTGTCATCCAGCCGGGCATCCCGGTTGAGCGGCCATCCGAAACCGTCAGCATCAACACCGCTCCCGTCACGCCGCCCCCGCCGGTGGTTAAGCAGCCCGACTTCAAGCCCCAGCCATCTTTCCAGGAGGACCTGGATATTCCCACTTTTTTGAGAAATCGCCGCTAAATTGAACCGGTGAGGCGGCAAACGTTGGGACGGCAGTCATGCTGTCGTCCCAACACCCTTCCTCGTACATGCCATGCCCCGAAAACCATCCCCCACCAGCGCGCCCGATGAGATTTTGACGTCGGAATTCAAATATATTGCGAATACGGCCTTCCAGGCCAACGAGGACCGGGCGCGGGCTACTTCGTTTTACCTGGTAACATTCGGCAGTTTCATCGCTGCGTTGCTCTCGACGCAGCTCGACCTGGCGCCCGGTCAGGAATCCTGGCTCGATTGGGGCTTTTCAGGCCTGTTCGCGGCGCTGGCTCTGATGGGCCTGGTCACGGTGCTGGAATTGGCACGCCTGCGCGCGGCCTGGTTCGAGAGCATACAGGCGATGAACACCATCAAGGAGTATTACATTGCCCGGCATCCCGACCTTTCGGAGGCAATTAAGTGGCGCAGCCAATCCGAATCTATGCCCAACCGATTCAAATTCACCAGCGTCGGCTTCCTCATGGCGCTCCAGGTGGCATTTTTGGGTGGAGCGGCCCTGGGCGCGGGGGTGTTTTTCCTGGTCAAAGCCGCTTCAGGGGCGGCCTGGCTTCTTCTGGGTATTCTCTCTGGCGTAGCCTACTTCCTGGCTTTGCTAGAGGGCTATCGCCTGGCGCTAAAATAAACAGCGGGTTGCCAAACAATACAAATCGCAACGCGCTCTACAAGATGATGCACGACGCCCGTCTGCGGCTCAAAAAGCGATTGGAAACTTGCTCCCGTACAAACGCCAGAAATTCAGCGTGAAGCCTGCAAAGAACTCAAACAGGCCCTTTAAGCCTTGGCGTTCTTCGCGCTCTTGGCGGTAAAAAATCCAAAATGTACGGTGGAGAAATTAGAAAAAGAATTCTCTCGCTTCGCAAGTAGCTATACCAGGAAGCGGCCCCATTTTTTTATTCGCTGGCTTCTTCTTTCCACCCCCGCAGCAGGTAGACTCCATACACCATCAGCAGCGTGACCTGCACCACATCCAGCGGGATGACGGGGAAGTTGGTGTATTTTAACGCCAGGTCGTGCAGCGCGTGCAGAATGACGGGGAACCAGATGGTGTTCGTGCGCAGGCGGATGGCGCTGAGACCAATTCCATGCACGAAAGCGCCGAGCATTTGGGCAAAGACGATGGCGGGGTTGCGGTAGAGCAGGTTGCCGATGTGCATGAGACCAAACAGCAGGGATGAAATGACCACGCTGCGGGTCGTGCCTGTGGGCTTGAGCGCGCGCAGGACGATTCCGCGCATGAGACCTTCTTCCATGAAGCCCGTCAGGGCGTAGGCGACGGCGAGATAAAGGAACGTCCCCGCGTCAGTGGTTTGGACGCCCAGCAGAAAGGGCAGCCCCAGCACGATGAGAAAGGGAATGACCATCAGGCGCGAATCGCGCCATTCAGCGGGGAAGTTGAAGCCCGCCGCCTTCCACCAGCCCAGCGCAGAAAGCCCAGCCGCTACCAGAACAGAAAGCGCAATCAGGGCGATGAATTCGGGTTGAAATTGGGGCAGCAGCGCTTTGGCAGCGAGACCAAACAGGGTGGAAAGAACGACAAACGCCACAAACAAAATCACCGCCGAAAGAACGGGGCGGTTTTCAAAAAACGATAGGATGGCGGCGCGCCCGCCCTGGTTTGACGATGATACAGAAACGCGAACCTGGTTTTGCATGGAGACCTCCAATAAGAATTTGAAATCGTGAGGTCATTCTAGCCAGCGCCAGGGTTTTCATCATCGGTCTTAAGGCGGAGAGAATAGCCCTGCCTTGGGCTGAGGCGCGCTCCGCAGGGTTCAACCTTTTGGCACGGTGACCGTGATTACCGTCCCCGCGTTGGGCTGGCTTTCGATGTGAAACGTCCCGCCGATTTGCGCCGCGCGCTCAGGCATGGATTTGAGTCCCAGATGACCAGGGTATGGCTGCGCGGGGTCGAAGCCTTTGCCGTTATCGCGGATTTCGAGCGTTAATTTGCCGTCCTTTTCCTGCAAACTCAATTCCACCCGTGTGGCATGGGCATGCCTGGCGACGTTGTGCATGGCTTCCTGCGCGATGCGGTACAGGGCTTCCTTCGCTTCGAGCGGAATCTCAGGTTCGGGGTCGAAGCGCGTGACCACGTCCAGTTTGTAGCGGGCGCGCAGGGCGTCCGATTGTTTCGTCAGCGCGGCGACCAAGCCTTCGTTCTGGAGCGATTCGGGGCGCAGTTCAAAGATAAGGGCGCGCATTTCGGAGAGTCCCGCTTCGGCGAGCGAGAGAATGTAATCGAGCGGCTCCGCCAGTTTGGCGGGGTCGCGTTCCAGTTGCGCCTGAGCCGTGCGCGCGCCAAGCGCAATCCCATATAAAGCCTGCGAGACGGAATCGTGCAGTTCGCGCGCCAGCCGCTGACGTTCCTCCAGCGCCGCCACTTTGACCTGCGTCTCTTTGAGTTGCAGTTCGGCGCTGGTTTCGGCAAGTTCGCGCGTGCGGCGATTCAATTCATCGGTCATCAGGTTGAACGAAGCCGCCAGTTCGCCGAGTTCGTCATTTGACGTTACAGGCACCGAGACATCCAGATTGCCCGCCGTGATGGCACGCACGCCGCCCAGCATGTCTGTAACAGGGCGCGCCAGAAACCGCTGACTGAGCCAGAGCGTGACCGCCGCCGCGCCGATGAAAAAGAGCGCCATGATGAGCAGGGTGTTCCGCACGGTGGTGACGGCGTCGGCTTCGATGGAACGCGCCACGCTTTGCGATTCGGCGGTGACTTCAGGGAGGGGAACGACGATGGACAGAGTCCAGCCCAGGTTGGGGAGCGAAGCGCGCGTGACGATGACAGGCTGCCCGTTGAGAGCGATTTCCAGCGCGTCGGGCGCGGACCGTTGAGCGGATTCCAGCGCCAAAGCCAGTTCTGGGTTCAGGTCGGTCAGCGCCGCGCCGAGCAGACCGTTCGGGGCTTGCTCCTGTGCGCTGAGCGGACGACTGGCGAGCGCCGCGGCGCGCCCGTCTGGGACGGCAACCAGCCGCCCCTCCAAATCCATGATAAAGGCGAAACTGCCTGGCGTGGGTCTGAGTTGACTCAGCCGTTCGATGAGTCGCGTGAGCGAAACGTCAATGCCGATGAAGCCCTGAAACTCGTCGCCGTAGTAGATGGGCGTGTCGGCGCTGACCAGCAAGCCCTGTCCCGCGTCGTCGAGATAGGGCGGCAGCCAGACGGTTTTGCGCTGCGGGTTGTTGTTGGGCGCGACGAGAAAATCTTCGATGCGCGCGGTCTGCGCCGCTTCTGCCGCGCCGTTTTGCAGTTCCAGTTCGGGCAGCCCGCGCACGGGGTAGTAGCGGAAGGTCAGTTGCGGTCCCTGAAAGTAAATGCCCACGCCCGTTTGCGTTTGTTGCAGCAGGGACGGGAACAGGTCTTCCAAAATCGCCGAGTCGCGCAGGCTGCGGTCGGTGACTTCATCGGGCGGGATGCTGCCGATGTGCAGAATTTCGGTGCGGCGCTTGGGGTTGGCGTCGTAGTAGAGCAGACCGTTCTCGCTCAAGGTCAATTGCGACGCCTGATACACCACGTTGGGCGCGGCAGACCCATCCGCCATCTTGCCCGAAGCGTGCGCCTGCGTCATGAAATCGGCGGCGATTTTGGTGGCGCGCGCGGCTTGCTGCAATTCCAGGTCGTAGAGTTGGGCTTCCTGCGCGGTGAGTTGAATCAGCGTGCTGCGGCTTTGCGTTTGCAAACTGTCGGCGCTGCGCTGCACGGCGGCTTGCTCGGCTTGATGAAAGCCGCGCCAGACCAGCGCGCTGGTCACGCCTGCCAGCAAAATGACCAACCCCATCACCCCCGCGGCAATTTTGGCGCTGATGCGGTTGAACCTGACCATGAATTTATTTCTCCCCTGCGCTGGCGACCAGCCCAATCCGCACGGCGTATAAAGCGGCTTGCGTGCGGCTCGGCACGCCCAACTTCCGCAGAATGGCGCTGACGTGCGTTTTGACGGTCTTCTCGCCGATGTTGAGTTCGAGCGCAATTTCCTTGTTGGCGCGCCCCAGCGCCAGCAGGCGCAGCACGTCCGTTTCGCGCTCGGTCAGTTTTTCGGGGCTTTCGGGGGCGCGCACTTCGCGCATCAGCCGCGCGGCGGCTTGCGGCGAGAGTTGCACCTGCCCCGCGGCGGCGGCTTTGATGGCGCGGCGCAGTTCTTCCGCCTGCGTATCTTTGAGTAAATAGCCCATCGCGCCCGCGCGCATGGCTTTCATCACGGCTTCGTCTTCCAACACGCTGGTCAGTGCGATGACTTCGGTATCGGGAAAATCGCGGCGGATGCGCGCAATGGCGGTCACGCCATCCATGACGGGCATGAGCAAATCCATCAAGAC
>DAOUBQ010000062.1:0-43695 GCA_034432755.1 Anaerolineales bacterium | reverse complement strand
AGAAAAATATTCATGCACCAAAGCCGACGGTTTGAGAAAACATGAACCATGAGGTCTGGCAGCGCCAAAAACTTTGAATTTGGAATTGCTGCAAAAGTTAAAAATTTGTTGACTGAAGCGGTTGTGCGTGATAAAATTCGCATTCGCAAGCGGGCGTGTAGCTCAATGGCAGAGCAGCGGCCTTTTAAGCCGTTTGTTGAGGGTTCGATCCCCTCCACGCTCACAAAAAATCCCCGGAAGGGGATTTTTTGTTGGGGTAAGACTTGCCTGCTTTTTTGCGTGGGTTCATTACAAAAAATTCGCGGGGATTCATCTTCTTCTGCTGCGTAGGGGCAAAAATCATCTTTGCAGAATATAATTCGTTTAACTCATCCCAAACCATGCTTTAATTCCAACTTTCCCGGATATGAAAAAACAAAACAAAACGAAGGGCCTTTTTTATGATAAAAGAAACCCAGGAAACCATCCTCGATGATGTGGATAAAGGCCTGCTACGCGCCCTGCAACTGAATGGACGCCTGAGCAATGTCGAGCTGGCGCGCGCGGTTCACCTCTCCCCGCCTGCCACCCATGCCCGTCTGCGGCGGCTGGAGAAAGAAGGCTACATCCGCCAATATGCAGCTGTCATTAGCCGCGAAAAAACCGGCTATGACCTGCTGTGTTTCATCCATGTCAGCCTGCAAATGCACCAGTTAGAGCAGGTTGAAAAGTTCCGCCAGGCCACCCGCCAGATGCCCGAAGTGCTGGAATGCCATCACATCACCGGCGAATACGATTATCTGCTTAAGGTGGCGCTGCGCAACCGCAAAGACCTGGAACGATTCCTGGTAGACCGCCTGACGCCCATTCCCGGCGTCGCACGCATTCATACCAGTTTGGTTCTGACCGAGGTCAAAGCGACGATGGCACTGCCGTTGGAGTAGTGATTTCACGCGAATGATTGGAGCGCGAGCGTGGAAACCCCTTGATAACATTTGGGGCTCGATACGCCAGAAAACCACCGGCTGCCCAACCCTCGGCTTTTCTATCAATCCAAAACCAAAGGAGAGTAAACCATGCCAGAAACCACCCCCAAAACCATGGGCCAGCAATTTGGCCGCCGCTCGTGGGCCGAGCCGTGGAAAATCAAGATGGTCGAACCGCTGACCGTCACCACCCGCGAGCATCGTCAGAAAGCCCTCGAAGAGGCCGGGTATAATACCTTCTTGCTCAAATCAGAAGATGTGTATATTGACTTGCTGACCGACAGCGGCACCAGCGCGATGAGCGACCGCCAGTGGGCCGGGATGATGCTCGGCGACGAGGCGTATGCCGGCAGCCGCAATTTCTACCGCCTCGAAGCCGCCATCCAAAACGTGTATGGCTACAAATACATCGTCCCCACCCACCAGGGGCGCGGCGCAGAACACCTCATCAGCCAGGCGGTCATCAAAAAAGGCCAAATTGTGCCGGGCAACATGTACTTCACAACCACCCGCCTGCACCAGGAACTGGCGGGAGGCACCTTCCAGGATGTCATCATTGACGAAGCCCATGACCCGGCCAACCTGCATCCCTTCAAGGGCAACATTGACCTTGATAAAGTGCAGGCCATCATTGACAAACACGGCGCAGAAAACATCGCCTATATCAGCGTGGCTGGCACGGTCAATATGGCAGGCGGACAGCCGGTGAGCATGGCGAATATCAAGGCCTTGCGCGCACTGTGCGATCAACACGGCATTAAAATCTACCTCGATGCAACTCGTATGATGGAAAACGCCTATTTCATCCAAGAGCGCGAGGCAGGCTACGCCGATAAAAGCATTGCCGAAATCCTCAAAGAATTTTGCAGTTACACCGATGCGGCCTGGATGAGCGCCAAAAAAGACAACCTGGTCAACATTGGCGGCTGGCTGGCGGTCAACGACTGGGCGCTGTTTGAGGAATTGCGTAACCTGGTCGTCGTCTATGAGGGTTTACACACCTACGGCGGCCTGGCGGGGCGCGATATGGAAGCACTCGCCATCGGCATCGAAGAATCGGTCAACGACCAACACATCCGCTCGCGCATTGGGCAGGTACTTTACCTGGGCGAACTGCTCAAAGACTGGGGCATCCCGATTGTCTTGCCGGTGGGTGGACACGCCATCTTCCTGGACGCCAAAGCCTTCTACCCGCACTTAAAGCAAATCGAGTTCCCCGCCCAGACCCTGGCGGCTGAGCTGTACCTTGATTCGGGCATCCGCTCGATGGAGCGTGGCATTGCCTCCGCCGGGCGCGACCCGAAGACCGGCGACCACTACTACCCCAAGCTGGAACTGACCCGCCTGACCATCCCGCGCCGAGTCTACACCCAGGCCCACATGGACGTGGTGGCCGAGGCCGTCAAAGCCGTTTACGATGCCCGCGAAACCACGCGCGGATTGAAGATGGTGTACGAACCGAAATACCTGCGCTTCTTCCAGGCCAGATTTGAGCGGCTGTAAATTTGCAAATGTAACATAAAAAAAGACGCCGGGCGAATCCGGCGTCTTTTCAATCGCACCTTTCCCACCGGCGCGGCATCAATGACAAATTCAGCCTCGATTTTAACTGCCTTTACGCAAGAGAGTCGTAACAATTTCAGCGATTCCAAATCTGAAATCGCCAATTTGTGTAACAGGATAGAAGGATAAAAGGGTGCTTTTTGTGTGGCTTATCTTGAAATTCCAGCCACTCCCTATTCAAAGTTTCTGACGCTGTCAGACGTTACGGTTCATGTTTTCTCAAACCGTCGGCTTTGGTGCATGAGTATTTTTCTTCTCACCCAAGGCTGATTTTCAGCAAAATTTTGACCGATTTCTCCCACAAACAGGGCTCCAATCGTCAAAAAAGAACTGAAATGTGGAATTTGCTGCCATACAAACGCCAAAAATTCACCGCGCAGCCCGCCAAGAACGCAAAGACGCCCTTTAACCCTTGGCGTTCTTCGCGCTCTTGTTGGTCAAAATGTGCCGTAGAGAATTTCAGATTTGGAATTGCCTGAATTTGGGCATCTGTGGCTTAATTTTGCCCATTTGTGCTAAAATAAATTGACTTGTCAGGCTGAGGCGCAGAATGGTTTCCCATCTTTCGCACAGCAATACAGACGAGAACTTTCACCCACCATTCCTTATGGAGAAATATGGAAACCAAACTGTACGTCGGCAATCTGTCGTATGACGCCACTGAACAAGAACTCAAAGACCTGTTTTCACAGGCAGGCGTGGTTCAGTCTGTGGCAATCATTAAAGACCGCGAAACTGGCCGCTCGAAGGGCTTCGCATTCATCGAAATGTCCAACCAATCTGAAGCGCAAGCGGCCATCAGCCAGTTGAACGGCAAACCGTACCGCGACCGCGCGTTAACGGTCAATATCGCTCGTCCGCGCGAAGAGCGCAGTGGGTTTGGCGGCGGCTATGGCGGCAACCGTGGCGGTGGCGGCGGCTATGGACGGGGCGGTGGCCGCCCGGGCGGTGGCAATCGTGACCGGCGCGGCGGCAATGACCGGGGCGGACGCTCCTGGTAGTCTTTGAAATCGAAAACGGGCGGACACATGTCCGCCCGTTTTTGATCCTGGTGCGGGTTGGAAATCTGCCTGACGGTCAATCCCCATGAGCCAGGGCCAGCCGCAGTTCCGATTCGGTGCGAGTATTCCAGAAAAATTTCCAGTACATGAATACCGCCAGCGAGTACAGGGCGATGACCAAGGCATAGACCGGCCCAAAGCCATAGTTAACCTGCATCCAACCGCTGATAGTGGGGCTAAAGGCCCAGCCGAAGTTGTTCGCCATAGAAACCAGGCTGGCGACTGTGGCGCGCGATTCGGGTTCGACATGCTCCATCACAAAAGTCTGGTAGACCGGGCCAGACATGTTCATCAGCGCCAGGCGAACATAATGCGCCAGGGCCGACATCCAAAAGACAGGCGCGAAGCCAAGCAGCACCAGGAAGGGGATGGAAAGGCCTTGGGTGATGATAACCAGGTGCGCTTTGCCGTAGCGGTCAGCGAGTGGAGGGGCAATCAGCAAGCCGAATCCCATTGCCAGCGCGCCCCAGGCCAACACGTTACCAATCACCGGGTCGGGCTGATGATATTGCACGCGGAAGAAGACGTTCATAAAAGGCATGAATAATCCCGCACCAATTGAAACCACCAGCATTGGCACAACCAGTTTGGCGAGCATCACCGGGTGCCTGCGTGCATAAGCAAAGGGGTCAAAAAAAGCCGTATCGGCTTTCCTGATGATGGGCGTGCGCAGCCACAACAGGGGAGCCAGGCCCAGCACCGAGCTGATTGTGATGATGAGCAATGCCCCAGCGTAAGCCGTGCTGCTCGTCGCCGAGACGCCCTGCGCCTGCCCAATCCAAGTTGGCAGGTATCCGCCGATAGAGTTGCCCACGAAAGCGGCAGCCATTTGCAGCCCGGAACCCAGGCTGAACAGGTAGGTGCGCTCCTCCTCGCCAGAGTTTTCCAACAGGAAAGGCGCCATCGTCACCATCGAAAGGCTTTGCGCCAGCCCCATAAGCACATTCATCAGGTAGAACATCGCAGCGGTGGGGAGGAGTATCATCCCACCAATCGCCGCGCTGACGCCAAAACCGCCCAGCACAAGCGCATTTTTGCGCCCCAACCGGTCGGCCAGGTAACCCATGGGGACGGCGGTCAGCAGAGCGGTGATGCTGGTGACCGTAATCAGTTGCCCAAGCAAACTCTCATCGTATCCCAGGCTCAATACATAAAAGTTGAATAACAGCCGGTACACGCCCAGCGCGGCCCCAGTCAACACGGCGCTGGTGAGATACAGCCGGGCATTGCGGCTGAAAGCGCCCACCCGGCGGATGTAGGTTTGAATGATATTGCTCACAACGTCTCTCTTTTTTAGACAATTATCTAACACTTCGATAATAATCTAAATTAGCGCACAGGTCAATCCTGATGGATGTCATCTAACAAAATAGAAAACGTCCCGAAGGTTTTTATCACCTTCGGGACGTTTGGGATGACCAGGTTATGCCAGCACGCCACGTACCCAGTCACCAACCCACCAGTAGCGGAAGTCCTGGCCCTGGGCCGTGCGCACCGCGCCGATGATTCCCACGATGGGCGCAACCGCCATCCCGACCAGGAAGACCGGGGTAAGTACACAGGCCGCCGGGATAAGAATGATTCCAACGACGACCGCTGAGAGCAGGCCGGTCATTGCCCAGACGATGCCCAAACCATACCACCACAGCAATTGGAACAGAAACGATTGCATGGCATGGTAGGACACATATTTCGAGCGATTGTAAAACATCAGGTAAATCAGCAAGGCCACCAGCGGACCAAGCACGCCAGTAAACAGGTTGACCAACACGCTCAGATGCGCCAGCATGGCCCAAGTGCGCTCATCGGAGGGAGAAAGCGGCACCGGGTCGGGAACAGAAACGGGAGGGTTGGTTTCGACAGTCATTTTTACCTCGATTTCATGCCCGGGTGGGCAAAATAACGCCGTTGGGAACGGTCAATGCGAACCAGCGCAAAAGCAGGCCGGTAGACGGGTTGGAAAAACAAAAGCAGGGCGCGTAAGAGGGTGTTCATACCCCTACTTACGCGCCCTGCTGTGAAAGGTTGCACACAAATACCCGCGCTTTCGGGCGCGGGTATTTGTTCGGCAAAATTAGGTTAAGCCCAGCCTTGGCCTTTGACGAAGTTGGTGATCACCGGCACTTCCACCATCTTGCCCTGGTAGGCCTGGAAACCCAGGTAAAGTTGATAAACCCATACCAAAAGGCCAATGCAGAAACCAGATGTGAGCACAGTAATGATTCCCAAGATAAGTGCCTGGGCATTATGCGCCTTAATAAATGGGCGGTTTTTCTTGTCTTCCATGAGCATAAGGATGATGGGAACCAACGGCGAAAAAATGTAAGCAAGCAGCGCCCATAACTTATCATCGCTGGTGACTTCAGAACTGAAATTAGACATAAGACTTAGCCTCCTCTGAATGTGATTGCGAAAATTGTACAACCAAAGGGTACAAAAAGCAACTAGCAAACAAGATATTTTTAGTGCAAAAAACCGCCAGAAAGTCCTATTGCCCTGCTGTTATAATCGGATACATGAAGGAAAAATACCACCGCGCCATTACAGAACAGGCCCTACGCACGCATTTTGACCCTGCCGCGCTCGAAGAAATCGTTCGCGCCAACCTGGGACAGGATGTCATCCGTTACCAGTTCGGTCACGACCATTTCCACTATGACAACAACGCATTTGCCGCGGGAGACGCCTATATCGAGGAACAGCGCAGGGTCATTCTCGAAACGCTGCGAGGTGGCGGGCCGGCCTCGCTTGCCCGGGCTGCCTTTGGGCGGTTGACTCACACCGCTCAGGATTTCTACGCCCACAGCAATTACACCGCGCTCTGGCGTGAGAGGCATCCCGGGGCGGCGCCGGAGACCATCGACCCGTATCTTGCTGAGGTGGTGAGCGACTCCCGTCTAAAATCCGGGCGCATCTACCCGCCGCTGGAATATTTCTCGTTTTTGCCGCTGCTTGCACCCCTCATCGTTCCCTTCCTGCCTCACGACTCGCACGCCTGGATGAACAAAGACGACCCCTCCCGCCCCGATTTCAACTACGCTTATGCCGCCGCCGTCAAACGCACGGAAGACGAACTCCAGCAAATCCGCCGCGCCCTCACCCCGCAGCAATTTGCAGTTTTTCAAGAAAGCAAGTGAGTGTCCGCTAAAAAGACCCTTAAACACAAAGAACACGAAACCCACCAATGACCCCAACACCCCATTCCAAAGAGCGATAATAAGACTATGGATACCAAAACCCAACTAAACGAAGCCCTCAAACAGGCCATGAAATCGGGCGATGAACTGCGCAAACGCACTCTGCGCATGGCGCTGGCCGCCCTCAAACAAGCCGAAGTTGACCGACGCGTTACGCTCGACGAATCCGCCATGCTGGCAATCCTGCAAAAAGAAATCAAAATGCGCAAGGAATCGCTTGAAGAAGCCCAAAAAGCCAGCCGCGCCGACCTGGCCGCCGACGCCCAGGCAGAAATTGAGGTTCTCAACGCCTTTCTCCCCAAAGGACTGAGCGCCGACGAACTGTGCGAACTGGCCCGCCAGACCATTGCCGAAACCGGCGCATCGGCCCCTGCCGACATGGGGAAAGTGATGAAAGTGATGATGTCCAAAGTGGCCGGGCGCGCTCCCGGCGACCAGGTCAGTGCCATTGTGCGCGAACTCCTACAAAATTGATATGAACCAACCTCCCCGCTGGTGGCAGCAAGTTGACCGTCACGACCTGCTTGCCCTTGTTCTCTTGATTCTCACCGGGCTGGCCGCCTATGCCATTCTTGTCTTGCCGGTGTCGGTCAGCGGGCCAACCCTGCCCGTCAAAGTAGGACAGGTCGCACCGCAGGATTACACCGCGCCATCCAACGGGGAATACATCAGCGATGTGCGCACCTCATTGGCGCGCGATTCTGCCGAACGCGCCGTTGCGCCCATTTACACCTCCCCCGACCCTGCCATTGCTCGCCGTCAGATTGCCCGCCTGCGCGCCGCGCTCGACCGAATCGAAGCCATCCGCGCCGATGAAGCCATGCCAATCGAAAGCAAGCGCGAACAAATGGCGGCCATCGATGACCTGACTCTCCAGCCCGACACCATCGATAGTATCCTGCGCTTGCCCGAACTCCGCTGGAACATCACCGAACAAGATGCCTTGCGCGTCCTCGAATCGGTGATGCGCAGCGCAGTTCGTGAAGAAAATATCGCCGCGATTCAGGGAAACATCTCGTCTGTGGTCAGCTTTTCATTGAGCGAGGAACAGGCTGCCATTGTCGTTGAAATTGTGACCCCGTTTGTGGTCCCCAACAGTTTTTACAGCCCCGAATTAACCAATGCCGCCAGGCAAAAAGCCCGTCAGTCTGTGGAACCGGTCACGCAGACTTATGTGGCCGGGGAGGTGGTCGTGCGGCGCGGTAAAGCCCTGACCGAAACAGATATCGAAGCGCTCGAAAAACTTGGCCTGATTCGGCCCCGAAATACCAGCATGGAATATCTGGGCGGCGTTGCCATTATCAGCGTGTTGATGACCTTTAGCGCGTTTTACTTTCAGCGCCGCCGTCCAGCCTATTACAGCGATGGTCGCAGCATCGTCCTGATCGCCATCCTGTTCCTATTGTTCCTGGCTGCCGCGCGCCTGGTCATCCCCGACCGAACCCTGTTGCCTTATGCCTTCCCTATCCCTGCGTTTGGATTACTGATTGCCACGCTGTTTAGCCCCGGCGGTGGATTGGTCCTTTCGGTTCCACTCAGCGTTTTGGCGGCCTTCGGACAGGTGAATGCCCTGGAACTGACCCTCTTCTACCTGCTTGCTTCTCTGTTGGGCGTGCTTTCGCTGGGCAAGGCACATCGCATCAGCACGTTTATTTGGGCTGCGCTCGTCATTGGTCTGACGGGTATCGCCATAATTGTGGCCTATCGTGTTCCCAAAGCGGCAATTGACTGGTTGGGGTATTTTCAATTACTCGGCGCTTGCATGTTGAACGGGATTGCCTCCGCCAGTATTGCGCTGATGCTCCAATACTTGTTGGCCGAATTCCTCGGTCTCACCACCACACTGCGGCTGCTCGAAATCTCCCGGCCCGATACACCTCTCTTGCAATATTTTCTGCGCAGCGCCCCTGGCACCTACCAGCACAGCCTGATGGTCTCTAACCTGGCCGAGCAGGCCGCCGAACGGCTGGGGCTAGACACCCTGCTCGTGCGGGTCGGCGCGCTCTATCACGACGTAGGCAAAGCCACCAACGCGCCGTTTTTCATCGAAAACCAACTACCCGACAACCTGAATCCTCATCATGACCTTGACCCAGAATCTGCTGCCGGCTTTGTCGTCCGGCATGTCACCGACGGAGTGCAACTCGCCCGAAAATTCCGTCTGCCGCGCCGCATCGTGGACTTTATGCTCGAACATCACGGCACGCTCCTGGCGCGCTATCACTACAACCTGGCCGTGCAGGCCGTTGGCGGTGACAAATCGAAAGTGGACGCATCAAAATTTCGTTATCCTGGCCCGCCTCCGCGCAGCCGCGAAACCGCCCTGCTGATGCTGGCCGATAACGTAGAAGCCCGCGCCCGCTCCGAGCGGCCCCGTTCCGAAGAGCAAATCCGAGAGTTGGTGCGCAAATCCATCGAATTTTGCCAAAAAGAAGGCCAATTGGAAGATACGCAACTGACGTTTCGAGACCTGGCGGTCATCACCGAAGCATTTGTCACCACCCTGTTGGGTCAGTATCATCCCCGTATTCAATATCCTGCCACCGAAACGCCCGCCCTGGCTGAAACCCCAACCAATCCCATTCAAAAAACATGATAAATATCGAGTCAATCCCCAACCTATCGCCTGTCATCCCCCTTGAACGGGTGGAAAATGCCGCGCTGGCCGCTCTGAAACACCAATCTGCCCCCACCGAGGTCGAATTGACCATCGTTCTTTCCAACGATATCCAGTTGCGGGAACTCAACCTCCAGTGGATGGGAATCAATGCGCCGACCGATGTGCTTTCCTTCCCTGCCGACGAAAATGACCCGGAAACCGGTTCCCGATATTTGGGCGACATCCTCATCTCGGTTGAAACTGCTGCCCGGCAGGCCGCCCGCGCCGGGCATTCGGTAGAAGCCGAAGTGCAGCTGCTCACCGTGCATGGAATCTTGCACCTGCTGGGGCATGACCATGCCGAAGAGCAAGAAAAAGCCCGCATGTGGGCGGCCCAGGCTGAAATTCTGGAAACCCTGGGCTTGGGACACATCCAGGTGCGCGAGTAGGACGGATTTTCAATCCGTCTCCTTTGTTGGGAAACGCCAAGAATGAGTGAGTTCATCCAGGCACGCATCGCATCTTTTCGCTACGCCATCCATGGCTGGTGGTACGTCATACGCACACAAAAGAACGCGTGGGTTCACGCCCTGGCCTCTGTCTGCGTCCTGATTCTCGGCTTGTGGATCGCGCTCCCGGCCCGCGATTGGGCCGTGTTGGTACTGACAATTGCCCTGGTCTGGTCGGCCGAGTTCTTCAACACATCCATTGAAGCCGTTGTAGATTTAGCCAGCCCCAGCCACCATCCGCTTGCCAAAGTAGGCAAAGATGTGGGCGCGGCAGCAGTGTTGATTGCAGCCGGCGCGGCGGTGTTAGTGGGCCTTCTCATTTTAGGCCCGCCCCTGTGGGAGAAAATTTTATCCTGGCGATAGCCCAAAAGAGCGTGTTGCATTCTGTGTTTGTTTTTATATCGCCGCACAGAACGTGAAAAACTGGTTCGATTTCGCGTCATGTTGTGCAATCAATTCAGCATCATGAGGAGATTCCATGTCCTTATCGTTTCGTTTTGGCACGGTGGGTTCGCCCATTGGCACGCCCAAAAAGCCTGGCGGCTCGGTTGGAGCCATTCAATTCAGCAAATCAATGGGGTTAGATGCAATGGAGTTGGGCTGGGTGCAATCGGTGCGGGTTTCGGTTGAAACCTGCGCCGCCATCCGCACGGCAGCCGCTCAGGCCGATGTGTCCCTCAGCGTTCATGCGCCCTACTTTATCAACCTGAATGCCAATGAGGAGGAATGGCCCAAGAGCCGCCAGCGCCTGATGGATGCCGCCCACTACGGCAACCTGGCCGGGGCCACCGACATTATTTTCCATCCCGGCTCGTATTTTGAGCGGCCGGCTGCCGAAGTATTAAACGTCGCCATTCCGCGCCTGGCCAGGTGCGTGGACGAATTGCGCGCCGCCGGCAACCCAGTCACGCTGCGCCCGGAAACGATGGGGAAGAGCGCCATGCTCGGCTCGCTGGAAGATACCCTCGAAATGTCAAAATCTATTCCTGGTGTGCTGCCTTGTCTCGACTTTGCCCACCTGCACGCCCGCCCCGGCGATGGGTCGGTCAACACCTACGAGGAGTGGATGTCGCTGCTGGAACTGTACACCAAATCCCTGGGCGCAGCAGCCCTCCAAAACCTGCACATTCACCTTTCGGGCATTGAATATGGCCCCAAAGGCGAGAAAAACCACCTGAAAGTGGCCGAATCAGATTTGAAATTGGCAGAATTATTCCGCGCGCTGAAAGATGTCGGCGCGGGCGGGCGCATCTTGTGCGAAAGCCCCGTCATGGAGGAAGATGCGCTGTTGATGAAAAGAACGTGGGAAGAAATGGGTGCGTGAGAAAAAAGGCAGTCATTTTGGAAGTGACTATCTTTTTTTCTAAAGGTATCGCCTGGCCAGTAGCAACGCGGCCAGCGATTTAGCGTCCTGCATTTCGCCGCGTTCAGCCTGGCGCAGAGCCTCGGCCACAGGGATTTTTTCCACGCTCAGGAATTCATCGGCATCGGCTTCGAGCGGGTTATGCTTCAGATCTGTGGCTAAAAAGACATGCATTAATTCGGTGGAATAGCCCGGGGCCAGGTAAAATGCGCCAATTTCGACCAATGTTCCGGCTTCCATGCCAGTTTCCTCGCGAATTTCGCGCGCGGCGGCTTCGGCAGGCGGTTCACCCCGCTCCAGCGTCCCGGCGGGGAGTTCAAGAAGTTCGAGTTGGGCGGCATGGCGATACTGACGAACAAAATACATTTGTCCATCGGCATCAACCGGGATGAGGATGACCGAACCGGTATGTTCGATGATGTCGTATTTAACCGTTCGTCCATCGGGCGTGCGCAGATGGTCGCGGCGGACCTCAAAAGCGCGGCCCTGGTAAACTGTTTCGGCGTGTATTAATTCAAATTTCATTGGTTGTCCTTTGGCAAAGAAACACCCGGGCAGGCTCTGCCCGGGCGTGGGGGAAACAGTGCTGCGTTAAGGAATGCTAATTTGTGAGCCGACAGTGAGGGTATAGGGTGGCTGCAACCCATTTTGGGCAGCAATGGCAAGCGGGTCAACATCCCCAAACTTGCAAGCAATACTGTAGATGCTCTCGCCAGAAAGGACAGTATATTGGGTAGGGTGGGCCAGGAGAGCGCGGGCGCCTGGAAAGCCCTTGCCCGTCTGCGGGATTTTCAAGACCGTGCCGGGCGTAAAGTAGCTTTGTGAGCGGTTGAGACCGTTGAGCGCCAGTAACTCGTCGGGGTCAATATCGAAGCGGCGGGCAATGCAGAAGGGAAATTCCCCTTTTTGCAAGGTGTAAGTGGAAGGCTTGCCAGTCGTGGCCGGAATGGGAGTGACGGGTGGTAATGGTGTGGGATTCTCCACTCCCGCAACCGGGGTGTCGCCAGAAATAACGAGCGGCGTTTCGGTAGCATTGGGGGCGGGAGTTTGGGGCTGTTCCAGACCACCCTCCGGCGTCCCATAAAGCGCAATGGCCGTTTGTGTCCCAGCAAAAATCAAACCCGACTGAATATTTTCAGCCGTGGGGGCGCTGGGAAAGTCCAGTGATTGCGTTGGCACGGGCGTAGATGCCGTGCGCTGGCAGGCGGTAAGCGCTATTGCCAACACGGCAAAAAGGATTAGGGCGATTCGCTTGCTCATAACTTCTCCTCTACGAAGTAAGGAAGGGATATACGCGGGAGAGTGGGTGGGTTGCTTGATACTAGCACAACCTTTCTAAAGCGTCAAGCACCCCCAATGTGCGGTTGTGAGATGAGGTGGGCCTATGGCGGGTTCGTTTCGGCAATGGGGTCAATCGTGCCTGTGGTAGAATCAGTGGATAGTTTATGGAAAATCGGAATTATCACCTCCCCCCGCCGCCGAGCGCGGTCAATGCGCTGGTTCATGGTTTCAACACAGTTGCCAACAACTTGGGCGTTACCATGCTTCCTGTTCTGTTCGATTTTTTCTTGTGGCTTGGGCCGCAACTCAAGGCAAAAGCACTCGTTACCCCTTTCGTGGAGATGGCCGGGCAAATGCCCGATTCCGTGCAATCTCAGTCGCTGATGGCAGCCTTGAACGAGTTTGCCAACGGTTTTAATCTGTTTGCCATCCTGCGCACTTATCCATTTGGAATTTACAGCCTGATGACGACCAACCTTTCGCTGCAAACGCCCCTCGCTGAACGATTTCAGATTGACCCAGAGAAAATAGCAGTTTCGGCATTCCTGGTATTGGCCCTAACGATTGCCGGGTGGCTGGGCGGGGGGATGTATTATCGGATGGTGGCAGGCGCAGTGTTTAAGGAAAACACCCCATCTATCTTTCGCTCCCTGTTGCACACTCTCCTGCTCTCTGGTTTTTGGATGGTCTTTTTCCTCTTCTTCAACATCCCGGCTCTTATCCTTTTGGGCGTCTTGGGCATGTTGAACGCAACTCTTCGCGCCATTCTCCTGATTCTGTTGAGCATTCCCTTGTCTTGGTTCCTGATTGGGGTATTCTATTCCGCGCATGGAATCTACGCCAACCGTCAGAATGCCTTTCACTCGGCCTGGAGCAGTTTTCGCATGGTGCGCTACAGCCTGCCAAACATCGGCTGGTTTTCGATAATGGCGGTCGTCCTCAGTGAGGGCATGAACCTGCTCTGGCGGATTCCCCCGGCCAGTTCGTGGATGACAGCGGTCGGCATCCTGGCACACGCCTTTGTTGCAACCAGCCTGCTGGCAGCCAGCTTTTTCTATTACCGAGACATCAACGTTTGGATAGAATCGGCCTTAAAATGGCTCAAAGCGAACAATCCATCTTCGGCACGAGCCTGATTTTTATTGGAGGTACATTTCGTGGCACAACCCTTGAACTATGATGCAACCAGTATCCAGGTCTTAGAAGGCCTGGAAGCCGTCCGCCGCCGCCCTGGTATGTATGTAGGCGGCACAGACTCAAAAGCTCTGCACCACCTGGTATATGAAGTGGTTGATAACTCCATTGATGAGGCACTGGCCGGCGCTTGCGACCATATCGAAATCACCATCCACCCTGATAGCACGGTGACGGTGCAAGATAATGGGCGCGGCATCCCGGTTGATATTCACCCGGAGAAGAAAATCTCGGCCCTAACGGTAGTGATGACCACCCTGCATGCGGGCGGCAAATTCGGCGGCGGCGGCTACAAGGTTTCGGGCGGCTTGCACGGCGTGGGCGTTTCCGCTGTAAACGCGCTCTCAGAATGGTGCGAGGTGGAGGTACGGCGCGAAGGTAAGGTTCACTTCCAGCGTTTCGAGCGCGGCTATCCCCTCGAAGCAGTCAAAGTCATTGGAAAGGCCAAAGAAACCGAAACTGGAACGAAAACCACCTTCAAATTCGACCCCACGATTTTCAAGGACAACCTCGATTTTCGTTTCGACACCCTGATGCAGCGCTTTCGTGAAATGGCATTTGTGACCCGAGGCGTGACCATCCATTTTTCAGACGAGCGCGCCAACCGCGAGATGACCTTCTATTTCGAGGGCGGTATCACCTCGTTCGTTCGATATCTCAACCGCAACCGCCAGACCCTGCACCCGGTCATGTTTGTCGAAAAACAGGTGGAAGGGATTGGCATCGAAGCAGCGGTTCAGTATACCGACGCTTTTACCGAATCGGTCTATTCGTTTGCCAACACCATCAACACCATTGATGGCGGCACGCACATGACCGGCCTGCGCTCGGCTTTGACACGAGTTATTAATGATTATGCGCGCAAAAATGGGTTATTAAAGGACTCAGACCCGAACTTCACCGGAGATGACACGCGTGAAGGCCTGACCGCCATCGTCAGCATCAAACACCCTGACCCGCAGTTCGAGTCGCAGACCAAAGTGAAGTTGATGAACCCCGAGGTGCAAACCTACGTCACCCAGGTGGTGGGCGAGGCCTTCAGCACCTTCCTGGAGGAGAATCCGCAGGCAGCCAAGGCGATTATCGCCAAGTGTCTCACATCATCTCGCGCTCGCGATGCCGCCCGCAAAGCCCGCGACCTGGTCATCCGCAAATCGGCCCTCGAGAGCCTGACCCTGCCCGGCAAACTGGCCGACTGTTCCGAACGCGACTCGCGCAAAACCGAACTGTACATTGTGGAAGGGGATTCGGCAGGCGGCTCGGCCAAGCAGGGCCGCGACCGGCACTTCCAGGCCATCTTACCCTTGCGCGGCAAAATCCTGAACACCGAACGCGCCCGGCTAGATAAAATCCTGGGTAACAACGAAGTCAAAGCGCTCATCTCTGCCCTTGGCACGGGCATTGGCGACAATCTCGATATTGAAGGCCTTCGTTACGGGCGCGTCATCATCATGACCGACGCGGACGTTGATGGAAGTCACATCCGAACCCTGTTGTTGACCTTCTTCTTCCGCTACATGCCAAAGTTGATTGAAGATGGCCACCTCTACATCGCGCAGCCGCCGCTGTATCGAATCGAACAGAAAAAGCAAGTGCGTTACCTGTATTCGGACGCAGAAAAAGACACTTACCTGACCGAGTTGGGCAAGGATAGCGAGCGAGTCACTGTCCAGCGATACAAAGGTTTGGGTGAAATGAACCCATCCCAACTGTGGGAAACAACCATGAATCCCGAAAACCGCACCCTGCTGCAAGTCACCATCGAAGATGCTGCCGAAGCAGACCGCACATTCGATATGCTGATGGGCGACGCAGTGGACCCGCGTCGAAAATTCATCCAAACTCACGCCAAGAAGGTGCGCAACCTCGATATTTAAGACCCTGTCGGAGAGCGAGTTTATGGAAAAAACTGCCAGGCCCATAGAATTAACCAACCGCCTGATGCAATATTTCGTATGGGCTTACCAATCTATTGTGATATTGGCCATGCTCGCTGCTCCTTTTTGGGCTGCCAAGTTTTTCCAACAGCCTTTCCTGGGTATTTTTGTCGAACATACCCTCGTTACAAACGGCGTAGGCCCGAATAATCCTGGCATTGAGTGGGACTTGTACCAGAAAATCGAAGCCCTCAACCCAGACTCAACCGGGTTTGGCTACCAACTTGTTGCCCTCGCCTCTGCTGATGGCAGTAATCCCGTCATCCCCCAAAGTTTCCGGGACGTGGAAGCCTTTTTGGCGCGTTACCGGCCTGGCGACCAGGCGCAGGTGACGTTTCGCAATGAAAACGATGGCGCCCAAAAAGGCGAAACGGTCACTTTTACCATCACGCTCTCGCAATTCCCGCCAACCGACCAGATTCGTTTCTTTTACCTGCCCTATTTAATTGGCCTTGTATACCTGGCCGCCAGCCTGTGGATTTTTGGGCTGCGCCGCTCTGAAACCGCTGGTCGTGCTTTTTCGATTTTGGCAAGTTCGGTGGCAGTTGTTACCGCCGGATTACTCGATTTATATACCACCCACTACCTGATATACATTTGGTTAATGGCCGTCTCGCTGGTTGGAGCATCGTTGCTCCATCTGGCGCTGGTCTTTCCTCAGGAGGCCCGGCTGGAAATGCGTTACCCGTTCCTGCGCCTGGCAGGATACGTGTTTGCGCTTGGTCTGACCATTTTCCAATTTACAACCCTGTTCGATTTTAACCGCCCCACTTACTATGGCGAAACATGGAAGCTCAGTTATGCTTTTGCTGGGTTGGCTGCCTTGTTCTTCATTGCCTCCACCGCCTATCGCTGGTTGAGGTCCCCTTCGCCGGTGGTGCGCAAACAGGCGCGCGATATTTTGCTTGGATCAGTTGCCAGTTTCGGTTATCTAACGGCTTGGATGCTGCTGGCTTCGATTTCTACCATGAACTTTAACCCCATCGGGTTCGTTCCTTTGACGATTTTCCCGCTCGTCACCGGCTATACGGTTCTGCGCTATCGGCTTTTACGGGCCGATTACCTGTTTAGCCGCAGCGTGCTTTACTCGTCGCTGACTGTTTTGGCAATGGTGGGATACACCTTTGTGGCAATTGGCATTGGCGTTTTTTCCGCCTGGTTCTTAAACGTCGCTATCGCTCCAGACAATCCTGTGCTGATAGCCGCCACCGTCTTCCTGTTCACTCTGATTTTGAACCCCCTGCGCTCCCGCTTGCAAGAACGCATTGATGCGATTTTCTTTCGGGGCGAAGCCATCCACCAAGACCGACTCAATACATTCACGCGCGAACTCACCCGCGCTGTTGGGCTGAATGACATCCTGCGCATCCTGCGCGAGCAAATCTCCGTCAGCCTGCTGCCGAGCCAACTTCACATTTTTACCTATAACTCACTCAACAACCAGTATGTTGCAACGCCTGACGAGACCGGGCAAAACACCAGTGATATCCAGTTCGACGCAAACAGCGCCCTGCCCCGCGCCATGCGCCGCGAGTTGATGCCGATTTTTGTTGATGCAACCCACATCCCCGAACCGATTGTTTCCGAACGCGGACGAGTGGCATTGCTGGGGTGCCAATTATTCATCCCGCTGCCAGGACGCGACCAGCTGATTGGCTGGCTGGCGCTCGGAGAACGACTCTCGGGAGAAAGCTATGCCGCCCACGATGTTGCCTTCCTCGAAGCCCTTGCGAGGCAGGCAGCAGTTGCATTGGAGCGCGCCCAGGTGTTGGCCAATATGGAACGGCGCGTCACCGAGATGAACGCACTCGCCCGCGTGGCTCAGGGTATCAACATTACACTGAATTTCGATGACATCCTCGAGCTGATTTACGCCCAAACCTCCCAAATCATCCAGAGCAATGATGCGCGCCTGACCCTCTACAATCAAATAGGCCAGTATTACTACCATGCCTTCTACATCGAAGAAGATGAGCGCATCCCGTCGAATGAGAACATTCCCCTGTTGCCCAAGACCTCGCTCGAGCAGGAGGTTATCTCCACCCGCCGCCCCATCCTGGCGCATGACTTTCTTACCCAATGCCAGGTGATGGGCGTCACCTCGCCAGTTAAGGGCCTCTACTCGTGGATGGGCGTGCCGCTCAACACGGGCGCAGAAACCATCGGCGCCTTCAGCATTGCCTCGCGCGACCCATCCATATCCTACACTGAAACACAGATGGGGCTGCTCCAGGCAATTGCCGACCAGGCTGCCGGGGCGATTGTTAAATCGCGCCTGCTGCAAGAGACCGAACGCCGCGCGCAACAACTTGCCATCCTCAACGTCATCACCCGTCAACTGACTTCCACCATGGAAATCGAGACCCTCTCTCGCAACATTCTCGATAGCGCCGTGGACATTTTAAATGCCGAGGCAGGCAGCCTGTTTCTGGTCGATCAACAGACCGACGAACTGGTCTTCAAGGTGACGGTAGGACCGGTTGCCAAGAACCTGGTGGGGCAGCGCCTTCCAGCTGGGACCGGTTTTGTGGGCCAGGCAGTTCAAACCCGGCAGCCGGTCATCGTCAACAACGTCGCTGCAACCACAACCTGGAACCCTTCTACCGATAAACAGACCGGCTTTGTCACCCGTTCCATTCTCGCCATCCCCATGGAAGTGAAAGACCGGGTCATTGGCGTTATCGAAGTCATCAACAAAAAAGACGGCAGCCCCTTTACCGTAGATGACCAAAATCTGTTGGCGGCCTTTAGCGGGCAAGCCTCGGTTGCTTTTGAGAATGCGCGCTTGTTCACCCTGACGGACCAGGAACTTTCAGCCCGCGTGGAGGAACTCTCGGTAATGCAGCGCATTGACCGGGAGTTGAACGCCAGCCTCGAGGTGAGCCGCACCATGCGCATTACCCTCGAATGGGCCTTGCGCCAGTCGAATGTCGAAGCCGGCTTCATTGGCTTTGTTGAAGAAGAGGGTGTGCGGGTCATGGCCAACCAGGGATACAAAGATGAATTGGACGCCTTCAAGGAAGATTACATTCGCCTTGACCATTTGGCGCTGCGTGAACCGATTGAAACCGGCCAGCTGACACAAATCGTTCTCGAACACGCCGACCCGTTGCGCATCTTCCTGAAAAACGGGCATAGTCAGATGGTCCTGCCGATTCGGCGCGAATCGAAAACCATCGCTATCCTATTGCTCGAAAGCACCCGACCCGACGCCTTCCTCGATGATACGGCCAGTTTCATCACCCGCCTGGCCGACCATGCCGCGATTGCCATCTCAAATGCCCAGCTCTATACCGAAGTGCAACAGGCCAATATTGCCAAGAGTGAATTTGTATCCTTTGTTGCACATGAACTCAAGAACCCAATGACTTCCATCAAAGGATATGCTGAACTGCTTGCGGCAGGTGCAGTGGGTCAAATCAGCGAAATGCAGGCCAACTTTCTGGGCACCATCCGCGCCAATATTGAGCGCATGAAAACCATCGTTGAAGACCTGAACGATAATTCCAAAATTGAAGCGGGACGCCTGCGTCTCGATTTCAAGGCAGTGAATGTGCCAGACGTGGTGGAAAATGTCATTCGTTCCACCAAGCGCCAAATTGAGGAGAAGAAACAAACCATCGCTGTCGAAGTGCCGCAAGACCTGCCAAAGATTTGGGCCGACCGCACCCGCATCGAACAAATCCTGGTTAACCTGGTAAGCAATGCGCATAAATATACCCCTGAAGGCGGTCATATCCTGGTCAAAGCAGAAAAAACAACCAATCAATGGGACACGCAGGGCGCCGCAGAAGTCGTTCATCTCTACGTTCAAGATAATGGGATTGGAATGACGCCCGAAGACCAGCGTAAGATTTTCCAGAAGTTTTTTCGCTCCGATGATGACCAGGCGCGCAAGTCACCCGGTACCGGTCTTGGTTTGAACATCACCAAAAGCCTGGTCGAAATGCAGGGCGGGAAAATTTGGTTCGAAAGCGAATTCCGCAAAGGAACCAGTTTCCACTTTACCGTGCCAGTTTCTGAGAACTGAGGAACCTGATATGGCTATTTTCGCCGCTGTTGGAGAAGCACACGCGCTTGACCCGCGCGAGGCAGGCTTGCAGGCCACCCATCACGCGCTCAACCGCCTCGGCAACATCCTCCCAGCCTTTGGGATTGTCATTGCCCCACACCGCTACGACCCGCAGATGGTGCTGAGCGGCGTTTCGAGCCTGTTGACCAACGTGCCATTGCTCGGATTCAGTTCCTTTGCAGGAATCTCCGAAAAGGGGACGCGCTTCCACACGGTGGTCGTGGTATTGCTGGCGGGCGAGAACCTGCGCGCAGAAACACACTGGTTCGCTGCTTACAGTCAGTCCAGCGGCGAGATGGCAGCGCGCATCATGCAGCTATTGGGCTACGAACAGCACCCAGCAGACAGCATCCTGGTCTTCGCAGACGGGCTGAACGGCAATGCCGAGGATTTCTGCGCAGGCCTCCCGGCCAACATTCCCCTCGTGGGCGGCCTCTCAAGCGGCGACCTGCAAAGCGCCAACGGATTCCAGATTGCGAGTATGCAATCGGGGCGCGGAGCGATGGGCGCTGCTTTCCTGCGCGGCGATATCAAAGTAGGTGTCGGATACAGGCATGGCTGGATGCCAGTCGGCAGCCATTTTCGGGTGACCCGTTCACGCGGCTTCTGGCTGCGCACGCTCGATGGCCGGCCAGCCTCCGAAACCTATTCACACATGTTTGGCAAACCGCCCCGCGAATGGGCCTTCCCGCCCTTAAACTACCTCACCCGCATCTATCCGCTCGGTTTTGAGCAAGAGAACAGCCATCAACTGGTGGTGCGTTCGCCCCTGCGGGTGGAGGCCGACGGCAGTTTTCGCATGAACGCCTCGCTGCGCGACGGCAGTGATGCGTACCTGTTGATTGGCAGTCCGGCAGAATGTCACAAAGCCGCGCTGGAGGCTGCCCGGCAATCCCTTGACATGCTAGGAAAGTCCAAGCCTGCCTTTGCTCTGGTGCTTGTGGACATTGCCTGGCACATGTTGATGCAAGCGCGCGTAGATGTCCAGATCAAAGCTATCCAGAGCGTGATAGGGGAACATGTGCCAATTGCGGGAGGCTATACGCTAGGACAGATTATCCCGGCAGGCGAGCAGGAGGAGCATCCGCAGTTCCTGAACCAGCATATCATTGTAGCAACCTTTGGGGAGAAAGACTAGCAAACCGCTTTAGTTTCAGCCAGGGTATCTATTCAGCCTGGAGAAACATTGCGCTATGTTCCCCACCCCAACCCCTCACCCTTCGGAACAAGAGCTTCACACCCGTCGTTTTGCAAGCCCCTTCCCACCAAAAAAGGGCGGAGGCTGATGGCTGAATAGATTCCAAGATTCCACATTTAGCGAGCGGTCAGTTTACGCGGGCGGGTGTGTTCCAGAAACCACTGCACGGCATCGCGGATACTCTCATAGAGTGGGCGCGGATGGTAGCCTAATTCACGGCTGGCTTTCTCGTGGCTGATGTGTGCATTGCTCTGCAACACTTTCAGCGAGTAAGGTGTAAAGCGCGGGCTGGCATGGGTCAGCCGATAATAGGTTGGGGTGAAATGGGCGGCCAACTCGGCCAGGAACAGCGGCACCTTGAAGCGCGGAAAACCCTTCCCGGTAATCTCGCGCACCGTTTCGAGCAAGTAGCGCACAGAAATCCGTTGCCCCGACAGGATGTAGGCCTCGCCCGCGCGACCCTTTTCAGATGCCGCAATCAACCCGTCGGCCACATCGCGTACATCCACAAAATCGTAGGCCCCATCTACATAAGGCGTCAGCCTGCGTTCCGCCGCCGAACGGATAACGCTGCCCATCATCGAGCCGCGAAAGTCAAACGGCCCAATGACCCCGGTCGGGCAGGCAATGACGACATTCAGCCCGGCTTGGGCGGCCTTCTGCACTTCGAGCGTGGCCTGCGCCTTCGACTGGTCATACACGCCATAGGGAGTGCACGGGTCGAAAGGCGTGTTTTCATCCACAACCTGCCCGTGCGGAATACGCGCCAGGGCATGAATGGAACTGGTGTACACCAGCCGCTCCACCCCGGCCTGCATGGCGGCTTTTAACACATTAATTGTGCCTTCGACGTTGACCCTGCGGACGATGGGAATTTCTCCTGGCATGATGGAAATCACCCCGGCGAGATGGAACACCCCTTTCACTCCGCTGAAAGCCTGCCACAGCGACGAGGAGTCGAGGACATCGCTCTCGACAGTTTCCGTTGGCACGCCCTCCAGCGCAGAAGTGTCTTCCCCAGGAAGAATCAACGCCCGGACTTTTTCCCCGCGTTCGAGCAACTTGCGGACGAGGACATTGCCGATATGCCCGGTCGCGCCGGTGACGAGAATGGGTTTGTCGGTCATAGCGATTCTCCCATGCGCAGATGGTTTCGTGCTTAAGGGCTTCGTAAGTTGATGTTTTTGAAAAGCGAGCGGCAAATTCTTACTTCAACAGCCCCGGAGATGGAATCCTGCCTATCCAAAAATTCGCGCCATCCCAGCCCCGCCCGGAGATAAATCTCCGGGCTGCCGTTACCAAGCCCGCTCAAGCGGACTTTTTTTCCTCAAGCCATTCAATAAAGCGTCCATGCTAACTTGCGCGGTTTTTTGCCAGTCGGTCTCAGAAGTCAACAGGCCCTGCAACAGCAGCCCCACCGCCAGGCCTACGATGGCCTTTGCTACAGAGGGGGCATCCAGATCGGCACGAAAGGAGCCTTCAGCCTGACCCTGCTCAACCAACAAGGTAAAATACTGCTGGTAGCGCTCGTAAGGGGCAATGGTCGCCTGCCAAACGGCTTCGTCTCGGCTGGCTTGCAGCCAAAACTCCAGAAACATCGGCAGTCGGCCATCGGCGGCGGCAAAAATAGCAGGGAGCATCTCGGTAAACGCCAGCAGGGTTTCGGGGATGGTTTCCTTACGGGCCATCGCCAACCCGGCATCAATGGTATCCAGCCATTCGTTGAGCAGTTCCAAAAACAAAGCCTGTTTGCTGGGGAAGTGGTGATAAAACGCGCCTTTGCTGACGCCCGCCGCGGCGCAGATATCATCCACACTGGCGGCGCTGTAGCCCACGCTGGCAAAGCGCCGCAGGGCAGCCTGCAAGATATGGGCGCGGGTTTCTTCGCTGCGAGGCTGCATCGTTTACCTTCTTTCATAAAAAAGATACCGACCAGTCGGTATCTTTTTTATACTACCATTTTGACACCCTGTCAACTTATTCAAACCTCCCCACCTGCGCGAATTGAACGTGGTGGCTTATTCTCTGCACGGCTCCTGGAACGCGCAGGTGTAACGCCTGGAACAAAAGGCGCACATGCGCGCCAAGGAATCAAAGTTTTTGCCAATGCCCACGACCAGCAAGGCCGATTTGACGGGACGCATGAGGAAGGATGGCAAGAGTTCTACGCCGATTGCTGCGACCTCGAGAATGCAGAACACTTCTGGCTGACCGCGTTCAACTGGCCAGCCCCGCAGTCCAGGACTGAGCGGGACAGTGGTAGAAGTCCCTGCCGGGCAGATTGTTCTCCAAAGCAGCGACAAGCGGCGGTGCTGAGGGCTTCAGCCGCCGCCGGGCGCGGATAACTTGCGGGTCAGCGCCCTGACCCAGGAGAACCGGGGCGATGGTGAGGTCGAGGGGAGATTGGTGAGGAAGGGCATTTGGAATGATGAATGATGAGTGATTAAGAATGAATTTCGCCAAGTTTAGAATGGGTTTTGGGTAAGCAGCCAGCAATGCTCCTGTGTGTTCGGATTGAGGCGTGATACACTTCAAACAAAACTCAAACTCCTGAAAGGAACCCCTATGTGCGGTGTTTTTGGCATTGTCACAGAAAAAGAACAACCTTTAGGTAACATCCTGGCCGAGGCGGCGCAGCGGCTAACGTATCGCGGCTATGATTCAGTTGGGGCGGCCACCATCAGCGGGAACAAAGTAGATTTACGCAAGGATGTCGGCCGGGTAAAAGATGTAGCGGTCAAATACAACTTCGCCGAGATGACCGGCTCGCGCGGCATCACCCAACTGCGCTGGGCCACCTTTGGCGAACCCTCGCAGGTCAACGCCCAACCGCATCTCGATTCAGATGGCGACATCGTGGGAGCGCACAACGGCAACGTGGTCAACAATGTCGAGTTGCGGAAACTGTTCATGGACGAGGGCCTGACCGTGCGCTCGATGAACGATGGCGAATCCTGCGTCCACGCGGTGGAACGCTACGTCAATCGCGGATTCGACTTCATCGAGTCCATCCGCCGCGCCTACGCCGACCTGCAAGGCGATTATTCCTTTGTCATCGGGCAGGTCAACGATGACAAACTCTACGCCATCAAGAAAGGCTCTGGCCTGGTGGTGGGGATTGGCGAGGGCTTCACCTGCGTCTCGTCGGATTTACCCTCGATTTTGCCGCTCACCCGCACCATCGTGCGCCTGAACGACGGCGAAATCGTCACGCTCTGGCATGACCAGGTCGAACTGCGCTCAGTGGTTACCGGCGAAGTCATCGCCCGCGAGCCAGAACGCGTGACCGAGACGATGGAATCGGTGCAGAAGGGCGGCTACGCCCACTTTATGCTCAAGGAAATTCACGAGCAATCCCAGGTGGCGCGCGAGGTGCTTCACATGCTGGATGGCTCGCCGGATGTGGCAGGCGTTATCGAGAAAATGAAATCGGCCCGCAATCTGTACTTCATCGGCTGCGGGACGAGTTATCACGCCTGCCTGCTGGGGGCGGTTTACTTCGCCCAACTGGCCAGACGCCCCGTCATCCCGGTGCTTGCGCCGCAGTTTGGGCCGCAGTACGCGCCAACAGTAAACGCGCAAGATGTGGGGCTGTTCGTCAGCCAGAGCGGTGAGACCAAAGACGTGCTGAATGCCCTCTCGCTGGCTGAAACGGGCGGCATGACCTGTTTTGGCCTGGCGAATGTGATTGGCTCCACGCTGACGAAGGCGACTGCCTGCTCGCTGCCGCTGTGCTGCGGTTACGAAATCAGCGTCCCGGCCACGAAGACCTTCACCAACCAGGTCGTTTCTTTCTTACACCTGGCCTACCGCCTGGCCGGGCGCGATACGGCCGAATTGGGGCGTATCCCCGCGCTGATGGACAAAACACTGGAGATGACCGCCGCCCAAACCGAAAAAATCGCCGCCGAAATCAACGCCTGGAACGACCTGTACTGCCTGGGCTATGGCGCGACCTACCCGATTGCGCTGGAGGGCGCGTTGAAACTAAAGGAAATCACTTACGCCCACTGTGAGGGAATGCTCTCAACCGAGTTCAAGCACGGCCCGCTCTCGGCGGTGACGAAAGATTACCCGATTCTCTTTGCCGCCGGGCCAAATGACATCCCACTGATTGTCAGCGGCCTGAACGAAGTGACCTGCCGCGGCGCGCGCGCCATTGCCATCGGGCAAGATGACCCGCGCCTGCACGCCAACGCCAGCCAGGTGATTGTGATTCCCGCTTCCACGCCCGAAATCGCCCCGCTGCTGGCGGTTTTGCCGCTGCAACTCATTTCGTATCACATGAGCGTGCTGCGCGGCTACGACCCCGACTTTCCGCGAAATTTGAGCAAGACGCTGACGGTGGATTAGCAGCACAAAATAGGCACCACCCATGGGCCCAGGAGGGTGCATGATTGGAGACTCACCCTCCTGGTTCTTGCTTTTCTTTCGCTTCGTTCCAAAGGTCATCCAACTCTTGCAAACTCATCTCTTTCAGCGCACGGCCCTGCTGGTTAGCGCGTTGTTCGATGTAGATAAAGCGTTTCTTGAATTTCAGATTGGTGGCGCGCAGGGCGGCCTCGGCATCAACTTCCTTCCAACGCGCCAGGTTGACCAGCGCGAAGAACAGGTCGCCCAGTTCGGCGGCGAGTTGTTCGGGGTTGGCCGCGTGGCGAACTTCTTCAATTTCCTCGCGGATTTTCTCCAGCACGCCGTCAATTTCGGGCCAGTCGAACCCCACGCGGGCAGCACGCTGCTGGTATTCTTGAGCTTGCCCCAAGGCAGGCAGCGCGGCTGGCACGCCATCCAGGAGTGATTTTTCTCCATCGCCCTTTTTGCGCCGCTCTTCTTTTTTGATATTTTCCCAATTGGTTAAAACCTGCCCCACCCCGTCCACCTGCGTCTGCCCAAAGACGTGCGGGTGGCGGCGAATGATTTTGTCATAAATGCCTTTCAGCACTTCGCTCATGGTAAATTCGCCATATTCGTAGCCAATTTGGGCATTCAAAATGACTTGCAGGAGCAAATCACCAAATTCCTCGCGCATTTTAGAGGGGTCGTTCTCGTCCATGGCGGCCAGGGTCTCGTAACTCTCCTCTAGTAGGTGCTTGCGCAGGGTTTGGTGAGTCTGTTCGCGGTCCCAGGGGCAGCCATCGGGCGCGCGCAGGTGGGCGATGATTTCTTGGAAAGACTCGAAGGAGTTCCCAGGGGGCAGCGGCGGCAGGTAGAGCGCAAACCATGTCTCAGGCTGGGTAAATATCTCAGCCGGAAGCGCGCCCAGGGTGGTTTCGGTCACTTCCGCAGCGGGAAAACGCACCAGCCGAATCACATGCTGGGGGGGATAGACGGCGCGCAGGACGCGGGCAACCTGTTCGAGTTGGGATTCGGTCTCAATCGCGGTGACAAGCGCCGGTGCGTCGGGCGGAAACGGCAACGCGTGTCGGGTGGAAAATGTCTTTCCATCCACCATTGAAAGGGACTGAATCGAATCTAATCCTAAACAGGCAGAGAGAAGGGCAAAATTTTCGGCAGAGAGCATATCAACTCCGTAAAAGCGGAATGCGTAATACGTAATCCGTGAGAAATTTACGGATTACGTATTACGCACTGGAAGAGCAGCCCAAAAAGAGCGTTGACTTAACGTTTGGTGTAGGTGGGAGCCTTGCGGGCGCGCTTGAGGCCGGGTTTCTTGCTTTCTTTAACGCGGGCATCGCGGGTCAGCAGGCCAGCCTTGCGCATGGCAGAGTTCCATTCGGCGTTCATTTTGACCAGCGCGCGCGCCAGGCCCAGCGTCACCGCATCGGTTTGCCCGGTCACGCCGCCGCCGTTGACAAGGACGGTGATGTCATAGGCGTTGTTTTCCTGCCCAATGGCAGAGAGCGGCGAGAGAATCGCGTGCATATCGCCAGGGCGGGTGAAGAAAGCCGCGGCTTCCTTGTCGTTGACGATAAATTTGCCCGAGCCAGCCGAAACGCGCACGCGGGCGGTGCTTTCTTTGCGGCGTCCAATTCCTTCAAAATACTGCGCCATACGTGTCTTACTCCTTATTTCTCAACCTGGGCGGCATGCGGGTGTTCAGCCCCGCCGTACACCTTGAGCCGCTTAATAATCTGGCGGCTGAACTTGTTCTTGGGCAACATGCCCCACACGGCATCGCGGATGACGCGGTCGGGATGCTTGTTCAACTGGTCGCGCAGGGAGACCGATTTCAGCCCGCCGGGGTAGCCGGAATGCTTGTAATAAATTTTTTCGGTTTCCTTGGTCCCGGTATAGGTGATATGCGATGCGTTGATGACGACCACATAATCGCCCATTGGGACGCCGGGGGTAAAGGTGGGTTTGTGCTTGCCAAGCAAGAGCGCGGCAATTTTAGCCGTCAGGCGACCCAAGTTCTGGCCGGCGGCATCCACCACCACCCAGTCGTTCTGGATTTCACTGGCTTTTGGGTAATACGATTTATACACGGTTGTCTCTCCACTTACAGACATTTCGAAAAAGGAACAAGATTATTCAGGATAGATGACCTCGACGAGCGTCAGGCCGTGGGCGGGAGCAAGGCCTGCCGGAACGACCCTGGGCCTGCTTTCGAGCAAATCAGCCATCGCTTGGGCGGGGAGTTTTGCCTGCCCAACCATTGCCTGGAGGTAGACTACGCGGCGCACCATGCGGTACAGGAAGGCATCGGCCTGGATTTCAAACATCCATTCGTCACCTTGCTGTTGCCATTCGGCCTTCATCACGGTACGGAGAGTGCTGCTTTCGGGCCGGGGCGGGGTGCCGAAAGCGGCAAAGTCGTGCCTGCCGATGAGAAGTTGCGCGGCGTCTTGCAAGGCTGTAGCATGGGGGGCGGGCCACAGCCGCCAGGCGTAGCGCTCCCGCAGGGGGTCGCGCGCGGGCTGGCAATACAATCGGTAAAGATAGCGGCGGGCAAGGGCGTGAAAGCGTGGGTGAAAATCGTCTCGAACGATTTTCACGGCCCGAACAGCAAGGTCGGCAGGCAGGTGGCTGTTGAGGGCCTTCGCCAGTTCATCGAGGGGGTGAGTCCAATCCAGATCGAAGGCGGCCACTTGTCCTGAAGCGTGAACGCCCGTGTCGGTGCGTCCGGCCATGAGGACAGAGCGTCCCTGCCAGCCCAGGCGGCGCAACGCGTTTTCGAGTTCGCTTTGCGCTGTCCGGCTTTTGGGTTGCCGCTGACTGCCTAATAGATCGGTGCCGTCATAGGCAAGAATAATCTGGTAACGTGCCACGTTCAGTGTTTAGTTATCGGTAATCAGTGTTCAGTCATCAGTAAGTAGAGAAAACTGGTCACTGATTACTGATAATTGGTTACTCTTCGACGAGTTCGAGCATCACCATTTCGGCGGCGTCGCCCTGACGCAGGCCAAGTTTCAACATGCGGGTATAGCCGCCGTTGCGGGAGGCAAAGCGGGGGGCGATGTCGTCGAACAGTTTCTTGACGACTTCATTGCCACCACCCAGTTTGGACGCGACCAAACGACGGGCATGGACCTTGGCCGCGTCTTGCGCTTGAGAGGAGCGGCGCGCAATGGTGATGATGCGTTCGGCTTCGCCGCGCACCGCTTCCGCTTTGGCGCGGGTGGTGGTGATGCGTTCGTGCGTAAACAATTGTTTGATTAAGTTGCGCCGCAGGGCAATACGCGCGCCCTTGCTGCGCCCAAGTTTGTATCCTGCTACTTGATGTCGCATTTTCGATTACTCCGCGTTAGTCGGTTGGTCTTTCATGAAGCCTTTTTCGACCATCTTCTGGCGCAATTCGTCCAGGCTCTTTTCGCCGAAATTACGGATGGACATGACGGCCTGTTCGCCCTTTTCCAGAAGGTCGAGAACGTCGCCCACGGTCGTAATACCGGTGCGCTTGAGCGAATTGAAGACCCGCACCGAAAGGTCGAGGGCTTCCACCGGGGTTTCGGCCACTTCGCTGCTTAAGCGCGAACTGGAGACTTCCTTCTCCATCGTGATGGTCAGGGTTTCTTCACTCACACCGGCAATGAAGCGCAGGTGTTCAATGAGCATTTTTGCGGCGGTGCTGATGGCGCGCTCAGGCGAAATAGTGCCATCGGTCCAGATTTCGAGCGTCAGGCGGTCGTAGTTGGTGCTTTGCCCAACGCGGGCATTGCTCACTTCCCAGTTGACGCGCTTGATGGGGCTGAAGATGGCATCTACCGGCAGTTCGCCGATGGGTAGGTGCCCGGCGCGGTCGTTGGCAGGAGAATAGCCTCGCCCGCGTTCGACGGTGAATTCGAGATCGAGGCGGGTTCCGGGGCTGTCCACGGTGAACAGGTACAGGTCGGGGTTGATGACATCCACTTCCGACGGAGCGAGGATATCCGCCGCCGTGACCATTCCTTCCCCGCGCACTTCGAGGTGCATACGGGTGGAATCTACGCCATTTAATTTCAGGCGCAGCTGCTTGATTTGCAACATGACCTGGATAACATCTTCCCGCACGCCGGGGATGTCGCTAAACTCGTGCAGCACGTCCGAAATTCGTACAGACGTTACCGCCGCGCCTTCAAGCGAAGAAAGCAGAACCCGCCGAAGAGCGTTACCTACTGTAACGCCATAGCCGCGTTCCAGCGGGCTGATAACAAATTTTCCGTAATTTCGAGCCTCGGCCTCACGCTCGATTTTTGGCATAACCATGTTCGATAAGCCGGTCACGGTTCACCTCTCCCTATATTGAAAAACAGGCACGATAAAGTCCCTTGCTCTTGGTGGGGTATATTTCAGGGACATACCGGGAGCCATTAGCGCGAGTAGAATTCGACGATGAGCTGTTCTTCGAGATTTCCGTCGATTTCAGCGCGTTCCGGCAAGCGTTGAACAGTACCGGTCAAATTCTTCAAATCACGATTAAGCCAAGCCGGGAAGGTGCGTTTCTCGGCAATGTCCTTCAATTCCTTGAAGTAAGTGGCATCACGAGAGCCTTCGCGCACTTCGATAATATCGCCACTTTCCAGCAGCATGGAAGGGACATCGGTGCGGCGGCCATTGACGGTAAAGTGACCATGTGTCACCAGTAAACGCGCCTGGGCACGGCTAGAGGCAAAGCCCAATCGAAAAACGACGTTGTCGAGACGCGATTCGAGGATTTGAAGTAGGTTCAAACCCGTCAGGCCGCGACGTTTGAGTGCCACTTCATAGTAGCGGCGGAATTGCCGTTCCATCATTCCATAAACGCGGCGGGCCTTCTGTTTAGCGCGCAACTGCCGAGCGTAGTCGGATGCGCGGCCAGTGGCGCTGCGCGAGCGGCCACCCGCCTTCCCATGCTGACCAGGGGCAAAGCTGCGGCGCTCGAATGCGCACTTGGCAGTAAAGCAGCGTTCGCCCTTCAAGAATAATTTTTCGCCTTCACGCCGGCAAAGTTTACAAGCCGGGCCAAGATATTTCGCCATATTGACTACCTCTCCAAACTACACGCGGCGCTTCTTCGGGGGGCGGCAGCCGTTGTGCGGCACCGGGGTCTTGTCGGAAATCGAGCGGACCTTAATCCCCATGGACTGGACGGCACGAATGGCAGATTCACGGCCTGGGCCGGGGCCCTTGACAATCAAATCTGCTTCTTGCAAACCCATCTGCTGGGCGGCCTTAATGGCCTGTTCAGCAGCCAGGCGGGCGGCAAATGGCGTGCTCTTGCGAGAGCCTTTGAAGCCAGCCGACCCGGCGCTGCCCCAGGCAACCGTGTTGCCGGTGGCATCGGTCACAGTCACAATCGTATTATTGAAAGATGCAAAAACATGCACCTGGCCCGAAGATAACGAGCGCTTGGCTTTCTTTGCGCCGGTAGAACGGCGCGCCTGGCGTACATTCTGTGCCATAATTGTTTACTTCCTCCAAGATTACTTCTTCGCGCCGCGGCGGCGTCCACGCCCGGCAACGGTCTTCTTTGGCCCCTTGCGGGTGCGCGCGTTGGTGCGGGTGCGCTGTCCATGAACCGGCAGGTTGCGGCGATGGCGCATCCCACGATAACAGCCAATTTCAATGAGGCGTTTGATGTTCAATTGCTGTTCGCGGCGCAAGTCGCCTTCAACCACGAAGTTCTTGGAAATATATTCACGCAAGGCGGAAACTTCTGCTTCCGATAAGTCCTTGATACGGGTATCGGGGTTGATTTTGGTATCTGCCAAAATCTGGCGCGAGCGGGTCAGTCCAATTCCATACAGGTAGGACAAGCCAATCTCGACGCGCTTATTGCGAGGGAGGTCAATGCCTTCAATACGTGCCATAGTCTTTACCCTTGTCGCTGCTTATGCTTGGGGTTTTCGCAGATGACGTAGAGCCTGCCGCTGCGCTTAACAATTTTGCACTTTGCACAGCGTTTGCGAATGGATGGTGAAACTTTCATAAGTGCCTTTCTCCTTCAGGGACACACTGCTGCGCTTTGCGCAGCCGAAGTTATAATTATACTCGTTTCGTTACGTTCCGTCCAGAATTTGGTGCTGCAGCCTGGTCACAGGACAGTCAGGAGGAGGGGTTCTCCTTCGGTTACGGCAACACTATGCTCAAAGTGCGCCGTCAGCGAACCGTCTGCAGACACCACAGTCCATTTATCCTTCAATACTTTGGTTTTGTGCGTACCTACCAGTACCATTGGTTCCAGCGCGATGACCATTCCAGAGCGCAAAAGTACCCCGGTGCCAGTCTTCCCATAATTTGGGACCTGTGGCCCTTCGTGCATTTGACGCCCAACGCCATGGCCGGTATATTCGCGCACGACATGAAAACCATGGCTCTCGACATACTGCTGTATCGCCGCTGAAATATCGCCAGTCCGGTTACCAGGCCGCATTTTGGAAATGCCGACCTGAAGGGCCTGCTCGGTGACTTCAAGCAATTTCCTGGCCTTGGGAGAAATCTCTCCGACCCCGGCAGAAAATGCCGAATCGGCCACATACCCTTCGAACACCGTGCCGCAATCAACGGAGACGATATCTCCTTCTTTGAGTTTTCGGCTGGCCGTTGGAATTCCATGCACCAGTTCTTCGTTGATGCTGACGGTGATAGAATTGGGGAACGGTGGGTAGCCATAGCCCTTAAAGGGTGATACAGCGCCGTGTTTGTTCAGCACTTCCTCGGCAGCCGCGTCGAGGTCTGCTGTCGAAACGCCCGGCTTTAACATTTGACGGATGGTTTCCAAAACCAACGCATTAATGCGACCGGCTTCACGCATTATTGCAATTTCTGCCGGGCTTTTCAGGTTGATTTGACGGGCCCAATCCATAAATTCACTACATTCGTAACAGATTAATGTTTCAACGCTGTCATCAACTGCGCTGAAACCTCTTCAATGGGTGCAAAGCCATTAATTTCAGCCAAAACGCCGCGCTCTTTGTAGTAATTAATCAGAGGGGCAGTCTGGCTCTGGTATACCTCAATGCGATGGACAACGGTTTCGGCTTTGTCATCTTCGCGTTGGTACAACTCGCCATCATCTGCATCGCAAAAGCCGGCCTGTTTCGGAGGGTTGAAACGCTCGTGATAGACTCGCCCACAGATGCGGCAGGTCCAACGTCCGGCTAGGCGCTCAATCAAGACATCAACAGGGGCGGTGATGAAGGGTACCAGGTTGACTTTGCCATCAAACTCTTTCAGCATTTCGCAGAGCGCATCGGCCTGAGCCGGGGTGCGCGGGAAGCCATCCAGGATGGCTCCATGGATGCAATCTGAACGCGAAAAGCGTTCTCGGATCATGGCGATGGTCACATCATCTGGCACGAGTTCGCCTTTGCTGATGTAGGTCTTTGCCAATTGACCCAGCTCGGTATCGTTTTTAATGTTCTCGCGGAAGATGTCTCCCGAAGAAATATGCGGCAGGTTGAAGTTCTCTGCCAGCACCTTTGCCTGCGTTCCCTTTCCCGCCCCAGGGGGGCCCAGCAGAACGATGTATGTGGGCATCTATTCACCTTTTCTACCAGATTAGCGAACCAAGATGGAATCTTGATAGCCGTGCAGTTTCAATTCAGCGTCAATGGTGGCAAAGGTCTCACGAACTACACCAACTACGATGAGCAGGCCCGAAGATGAAACGAGGAACAAGCCCGCATTAGAAGAAGCCGTGCCGATGTTGAACGATTGTAAAATCAGGCTCAACAAGAAAGGCAAAACCGCAATCAAGCCCAAGAAAAGTGCGCCAGGTAAAGTGATGCGGCGTTGCACTTTGGTGAGATATTTCTGGGTGGGCGCCCCGCGGCTGACGCCGGGGATTTGCGCGCCAACCCGCTTCAGGTTCTCACCATAGTTTTGTTGCGTGAACAAGACATCGGTGTAGAAGAAGGTGAAAATCACCACCATGAAGAAATAGAGTACCCAATAGGTTGTTGAATTTCCGCCAAAGTTTTGCTGAACGCTCACCGCAAAATTGTAGTAGGGTGCAGTTGGGTCAGTTGCAAAGTAACTGGCAAGAATGGAGGGGAATTGCAAAATAGCGCTGGCAAAGATGAGCGGAATCATGCCCGCCATGTTGACCATCAACGGCAGCGAGGCTTTGACGGGCATAGACATGCGGTTGCCCACCCGACGGCCCGGATACATGACCGGCACGTTGCGGCGTCCTTGCTGAACGTAGACAATTGCAAAAATGGTCAAGACAATGATGACCACCATCAGGGCAAGCATAATCCAGCGATATTGCTCATCGGCCAGGATACCGCCCAGGTTGGTGGGCATTTGGGACACGATACCGGCGAAAATGATGAGCGACAAACCCTGTCCGCGAATACCGTATTCCGAAATCAATTCACCCAGCCAGATGGCAAACATGGTACCAGCCATCATCGCCAGCAGGGCTGCTGATGAGCGCAAAATCTGGTCGCCAGAAAAACCGAAGTCCAGAATGGTGCCAATTTGGTATTGCAAGCCAATCGAGTTGAAGATGTTAATTTGCCCAATGGCTGAAAGCGCAGCCATTGGAACGGCCAGGTAGTAGGTCCACCGTTCCATCCACTTACGGCCTTCAGTTGGGTTGTCTTCCATCCGCTTTTGCAAGGAGGGGATGATGGGAATCAGCAATTGAATGATGATTTGGGCAGTGATGTAGGGATACACACCCATCGAAAGGAGTGAGAAACGCGAAACCGTGCCGCCCGAAAGCAAGTCGAGGAAACTGAAGAAGTTGCCGCCGGTCTGATTTAAGCGCAGCCGGAGGGCATCCAATGCCTCCACGTTAATGCCAGGAACCGGGACATGCGCCGCAAGGCGGTAAATGACCAGCAAGAGTATGGTCACCAGCAACATGCGGCGAATATCTTCCGATTTCCACAGGTAACGCCAGGCCGACCAGGTATTTTTCATGGGTCAGGTCTCCAGAACAGGATTAGCCTTCGATGAGTTCGACCGAACCGCCGGCGGCCTCAATTTTGCTCTTTGCGCCAGCCGAAATACGGTGAACGCGCACGTTGAGCGGGATGTTAATCTCACCGCGCCCCAGCACAACAACCGGATTCTGCGGCTTGCGCAGCAAATTCACACCGGCCAGCGCTTCAGGGGTCACACTCGCGCCCGCCTGAAAGGCGGCCAATTGGTCGAGATTGACTTCATTGTATTCCACCTGAAAAGGCGGGGTAAAACCTTCACCGCGCATGAAGGGCAAGCGTCGGAAAAAGGGCAGGTTACCGCCCTGGCGATACAGGTTGCCTTCTTCGCCAGAACGCGCACCCGCGCCTTTGGTACCACGACCGGCGGTTTTACCCTGCCCAGCCGAAATACCACGCCCCACGCGTTTGCGTTCCTTCTTCGCGCCCGGATTGGGGGTTAAATCGTGGAGTTTCATCCTATCTCCTACTCTTCAATCTTTACAAGATGAATGACGGCGTTGAGCATCCCCCGCAAGGCAGGAGTATCCTGATGCTCAACGGTCTGGTTCATGCGGCGCAATCCAAGCGCCTTAACAGTGCGTTTTTGGGGTTCAGGAAAACCAATCGGGCTTTTCACCAGCGTCACGCGCAAAAGTTTTTTCTCGGTTTTCTTAGCCATGCTTCCTCCGTTCCCAGAAGGGCATGAGTTCTTCGACGGGCTTACCACGGCGGGCAGCCTCTTGGGCAGGTGATTTGAGGGAATCAAGCGCCTGGAAAGTTGCCATCACGCCGTTCAAGACGTTGGCTGACCCCAGGGATTTGGTCAAAATGTCGCGGACGCCAGCGGCTTCCAGTACGGCGCGAACGCCGCCCGCCGCGATAACGCCCGTACCGGGAGAAGCCGGCTTGAGCAACACTCTTGAGCCAGCTACCCGACCAACAACTTCGTGGGGGATGGTCGTTCCAAAAGTGAATACCTGACGCATATCTTTGCGGGCGCGTTCGGTTGCCTTGCGCATAGCATCTGGCACGGCATTCGCCTTGCCCACGCCCATCCCAACTTTACCGTGTCCATCGCCAATCACAACCGTGACACGGAACTGGAAGCGGCGGCCGCCTTTGACCACTTTAGCAACGCGGGCAATCTCAATGACGCGCTCGTCAAGCGGTTCCTGTGATTCTATTTCCTGCATTTCATATTCCGACATAGCGTTCTCCAAAAATCCCACATTCGTGCGGGATGAGCCTTAGAATTTCAGCCCGCCTTCACGCGCGCCATCAGCCAGGGCCTTGACACGACCCATATAGCGGAAACCGCCACGGTCGAAAACCACCGCTTCGATTCCTTTGGCTTTGGCGCGTTCGGCAACGGTCTTGCCAACCAGGGTCGCTTGTTCCGACTTTTTCAAGCCCTCTAATTTGGCACGCAACTCTTTGTCGATGCTGGAGGCAGAAACCAGGGTAGTGCCTTCCACATCATCAATAATCTGAGCATATACTTCACTGATGCTGCGAAAAACGCTCAGGCGAGGACAATCAGGGGTACCAAAAACTTTCTTGCGAACCCGCAAGTGACGTTTTTCGCGGGCAGCAGAACGAGTATTCTTCGCCATAGTTTACTTCTTCCCTTTCCCAGACTTACCAGCTTTGCGGCGGATTTTTTCGCCCAGGTAGTGTAAGCCTTTGCCCAAGTAGGGTTCTACCGGGCGAATTTCACGAATCTCAGAGGCAGTCTGACCAACCACTTCCTTGTCGTAGCCCATCACTTTAATCTGGCGTGATTTGGCATCCACATCAAAAGAGATGCCCTTGGGAGGGTCAAATTTTACAGGGTGAGAGTAGCCCATGTAAAGCATCAGGCTGCTGCCGCTCATTTCAGCGCGGTAGCCCACCCCATCCCACTCTAAAATACGCTCAAAGCCATTGCTTACGCCAACCACCATATTGTTCAATACAGCGCGGGTTGTCCCATGCAAAGCGCGTTCAGCAGGGTTATCGGAGCGGCGGGTGACGGAAATCTGGCCGTTTTCCAGGGCAATTTCAACCAGCGGAGAAAACGTGCGCTGCATTTCTCCCTTGGGGCCTTTCACCTTCACCGAATTGCCGCTCACATTCACCTGCACACCGGCAGGGACGGTAATCGGTAATCGTCCAATACGAGACACGGCACTCCTCCTTACCAAACCTTGCACAAAATCTCACCGCCAACATTGAGTTGACGCGCGCGATGGCCGGTCATCACTCCCTTGGGGGTCGAGAGAATGGCGACGCCCATGCCCGACAAAACCCAGGGAATATCTTGCTTCTTGGTATACACACGGCGACCAGGGCGGCTCACGCGCACAATGCCACTCAAGACAGGCTTCCGTTCGCGGCGTTCGCCAACATACTTGATTTTGACGCGCAATACTTTCTGCCCCGGGGTTTCACCGTCGACCACCTCGAATCCGTCGAGATAGCCTTCTTCTTTCATTATTTTGGCGATTTCCGCTTTGATTTTAGAATGCGGCATCGCCACCAACGGCTGACCAATCGCCACGGCATTTCGTATGCGTGTCAGCATATCAGCAATCGGATCTGTAACGCTCATTTAAGCACCTCCACCCGGTTTACCACGATGACTTTACTACACCGGGGATTTTGCCTTCCAGGGCCAACTCGCGGAAGCAAATCCGGCACAGTCCAAAACGACGAATGTAACCACGCGGCCGCCCGCAACGATTACAGCGGTTACGCACGCGCGTTGGGTACTTCCGGCGCTGCTCACGATAGGTCATGCACTTCTTTGCCATAACTTACGCTTCCTTCCTGAAAGGCATTCCCAGGGAACGAAGCATTTCACGGGAATGCTCATCGTTCCGGGCCGTTGTCACAATCGTAATTTCCATGCCGCGCAACTTGTCAATCTTATCGTATTCAATTTCGGGAAAAATCAACTGGTCGCGCAAGCCCAGGGTATAGTTGCCGCGCCCATCGAACGCATCGGGCGAAACGCCGCGAAAGTCGCGCACGCGCGGCAAGGCAATATTCATCAGGCGGTCAAGAAAAGCCCACATTCGGTAGCCACGCAGAGTGACTTTTGCGCCAATGGTTACCCCAGCGCGCAGCTTAAAGTTAGAAATGCTCTTGCGCGCTTTATTTAAGATGGGCTTTTGGCCGGTGATGGTGGTCAGGTCGGTCACTGCAGCCTCAATGGCTTTGGGGTTGGCAAGCGCTTCGCCCAAACCGATATTCACAACCACTTTTTGAATGCGCGGGACTTCCATCACATTCCGGTAGTTGAAGGCCTTTTGCAAGGCGGGTACAACTTCATTTTGATAACGTTCTTGCAATCTATTGATCATTTTTTGCTCCTGTCCAGGCAATGCTAATCAATCAAAGCCTGGCAGCGTTTGCAAATACGGTGAGAGATGATTTTTTCACCATCTAGCGTGCGTTGAACGCCCACACGGGTTGGCTGATCACACTTCGGGCAAACCAACATGACGTTGGAAATATCAATCGGGGCTTCAAATTTGATACGGCCAGGTTGGATATTGCGGCCCTGGCGTGTTTGGGTTTGTTTCTGGTGCTTGGTCCGAATGTTAACACCCTGCACAACCACCCGGCGCTCATCCGGGTCAACTCGGATGACCTCGCCGCGTTTGCCCTTGTCTTCGAGGCCACCACTGATGATTTCGACAGTATCGCCTTTGCGAATTTTTACATTCATGGCTTCACTCCACACTGGCCTAGAGAACTTCCGGGGCCAATGAAACTATCTTCATGAAGCCCTTTTCGCGCAATTCGCGCGCCACCGGGCCGAAGATACGGCTGCCCTTGGGATTCTGACCGTCATTATCCAGAATCACTGCGGCATTATCATCGAAACGAATATAGGAACCGTCTTCACGACGCCATTCCTTGGCCACGCGCACAATCACCGCCTTCACAATCTCGCTCTTTTTAACGGCGCCTTGCGGAGCTGCAGACTTCACCGTGGCAATCACAATATCACCAATGCTGCCATACCTGCGCGTCGAGCCACCCAAAACGTGGATGACGAGCAATTCGCGGGCCCCGGAGTTATCAGCAACTTTAACGCGAGTCTCTTGCTGAATCATGATTACACCTCCACCCCGCTGTCGGCGGTCTTGGTCTCGCGCTTGACGATGGATTCAACCACCCAGCGCTTTTCGGCCGAAATCGGACGGCTTTCCACGATTTGAACGGCATCGCCAACCTGGCAACCGATTTCATCGTGGGCTTTCACACGCATGGAGCGGTGAACAACTTTTTTGTAGACCGGGTGGCGGTAACTGCGTGAAATTTGCACCACAACGGTTTTTTGCATTTTATTGCTGGTGACAACACCAGTCATACGACGACGAGTATTCATGCGAGACCTTCCTATTCAGTCGCCTTCTGCGTTTCAGCCAGAACAGTTTCCATCCGGGCAATGTCGCGTCGAAGCGCGCGCAAACGACTGGTATCAGTCAACTGGCCGGTTACCTGCTGAAAACGGAGCTTCATCAACTCTTCACGGGTATCAGCAATTTTGACCTTGATTTCATCGGCAGATAGGGCGCGGATTTGTTTCACTTTCATTCCTTACTCTCCTGCCCCCGCCGCATGGCGGGTAACGATTTTTGTTTTGATAGCAAACTTATACTGGGCCATTTTGAGGGCGCGCAAGGCTTCCTCATGGGAAAGGCCACCAATTTCAATCATCATGCGGCCCGGCTTAACAACGGCCACATAGTACTCCACGGCGCCTTTGCCGTTACCCATGCGGGTTTCGGCCGCCCGGTGGGTGTAAGGTTTGGCGGGGAAAATCCGAATCCAGACTTTACCACGGCGTTTCATTTCGCGCACAATGGCGCGGCGAGCGGCTTCAATCTGACGGGCGGTTACCCAGCCGGGTTCGAGGGCCTGCAGACCCCACTCCCCAAAACTTACTTCTGCGCCGCGCAGGGCTTTGCCCTTCATGCGGCCGCGCATCTGCTTGCGCCACTTAACACGTTTCGGCATTAACATAGCAACAACCTCTCTTCAGGCACGGGCGATTTTACTCGCTGACGTATACGCCCTCGGTGGATTCAATTTTTTCTTCCACTTCCTGCTTCATTTCGCCCTTATAGACCCAAACTTTGATACCGATTCGGCCATAAGTGGTCAATGCTTCAGCGCGGGAAAAATCAATGTCGGCACGCAGGGTTTGAAGCGGCACACGGCCTTCACGCAACCACACGCTGCGGGCCATTTCAGCACCTGCCAGACGGCCAGCCACCTCAATTTTGATTCCTTGGGCACCCTGTCGCATGGCAGATTGCATGGCCTTCTTCATCGCGCGGCGGTAGGCGATACGCCGCTGGAGTTGGTCGGCAATATTGTGGGCAATCAGGTAGGCATCCGTATCGGGGGCGGTCAATTCTTTAATGTCCAGGTCTATCTTCTTGCCCACAAGGTCTTGCAAACCCTTGCGAACTTTTTGAGCGCCTTCGCCCTTGCGGCCAATCAAAATACCGGGTTTGGCTGTGTGAACGGTGACTTTGACCTTGTTAGAATAGCGCTCCACTTCCACGCGCGAGACGCCCGCCTTGGGCGAAATTTGCTGCACCAAATCGCGGATGGCAAAATCCTGCTGGAGCTGTTCACGATACTGAGTGCCCTCGGCAAACCAGCGACCCTGCCAGCCACGGCTGACAGCCAGGCGAAAACCAATTGGATGAACTTTACGACCCATATCTTCTCCTTACTCCTAGGCTTCGCGTTCTCGCAAAACAACGGTCACATGCGACGAGCGGCGCAATATCGGCTTGAAACGTCCGCGGGCGCCAAAGCGACGCCACTTGCGGGTAGAAGCCTCGTCGGCAACAATGGTCGCCACGTACAGGTCGTCACGGCTGACACCAAAGTTCTCTTCAGCGTTTGCCACCGCCGACTTCAGCAGTTTCAACACAGGCTGGGCAGCGCGATTCGGCACAAAGCGAAGCAGGTCAAGCGCTTCGTTGGCATTCTTGCCTCGCACCAGGTCAACAATCAGGCGCACTTTCTGGGCCGAGATGGGCAGGAAGCGCAAATAAGCACGAATGTCCGTCATGGCTTATTTCCTCTTCGTTGATTTCTCCGAGAGATGGCCTCGGAAGGTACGCGTGGGAGCAAATTCACCCAGGCGATGACCGACCATATTCTCGGTGATGTAGATAGGCACATGGCGGCGGCCATCATGCACAGCAATCGTATGCCCCACCATTTGCGGGAAGATGACGCTGGCGCGGCTCCAGGTTCGGATGACCTTTTTGTCACCGCGCTGGTTCATCAATTCAATTTTTGTAAGCAATTTTGGGGCAATGAACGGCCCCTTCTTCAGAGATCTAGACATAGTCTCGTACCTCGTTACCTATCACGCCTTAGCGGCTGGTCTTGCTGCGACGGCGCACTATATACTTATCCGTCTGCTTATTCTTGCGGGTTTTATAACCCAGGGTGGGTTTGCCCCACGGGCTGCGCGGACCGGGTTTGCCAATCGGCTGGCGACCTTCGCCGCCGCCATGCGGGTGGTCGCGCGGGGTCATGGCAGAACCACGTACGGTCGGGCGAATACCAAGGTGACGTTTGCGGCCCGCTTTTCCAAGTTTGATGTTGCTGTGGTCAAGGTTGCCAACCTGTCCAATCGTTGCAAAGCACTTCTGGCGGATCAGGCGCACTTCGCCTGAAGGCATACGAATTTGGGCGTAATCGCCTTCCTTGGCCAACAACTGGGCAGCGGCGCCCGCAGAGCGCACCAACTGACCGCCTTTGCCTTCTTTGACTTCGATATTGTGAACCATCGTCCCAACCGGGATGCTAGAAATCGGCAGACAGTTGCCAGGACGAATTTCTGCGCCCGCGCCAGAGAGCAACACATCGCCAACCTTCAGCCCAAGCGGGGCAAGAATGTAGCGCTTTTCGCCATCGGCGTAATGCAACAGCGCCAGGCGGGCGGTACGGTTCGGGTCATACTCAATCGCGGCCACTTTGGCGGGAATGCCCAGTTTGTCGCGCTTGAAATCAACCAGGCGCAGGTAGCGCTTGCTCCCACCGCCCTGATGTCGGACAGTCACGCGGCCATAGGCGTTACGGCCGCCTTTTTTACGCAAAGACACAACCAGGGAACGTTCTGGTTCACTCTTGGTAATTTCTTCAAAAGAGTAACCTGTCATGCCGCGTTGCCCCGGCGTGACCGGTTTATATTTCTTGACAGCCATTACTGCACCCCTTCAAAAATCTGGAGAGTCTGGCCCGCCTGCAGGGTGACAATCGCCTTTTTGTAGCTGGCCTTACGGACCAACAAGCGGCGGCTGCGGGCGCGGCGGCCGCGTTTGGCCGCAGCATTGATAATGTTCACGCGTTCCACTTTGACATCAAACAAGGTTTCGATTGCATCCTTGACCATCGTACGCGTGGCTTCAGAAGCAACCTCAAAGGCATATTGGTTCAGTTTACGCGACTGATAGCTCGATTTTTCGGTGACGAGCGGGCGGCGAAGAACTTCGTAAAGGGTTATCATTCTCGCCTCCTCCTAAGCCCCGCGCGATTTAAGCGGGGATGACAGGTTAGAATTCAAAACGTCCAGCGATTGCAAGGGCAACACAACTTTCTCAAACGTGAGTAAGTCGCGGATATTAAGGTACCCTGCCAGCAGGACCTTGGTGCCTTCGATGTTGTTTGCCGAACGGGCAACAACATCATAAGAATCTGATTTTTCGGGAATAACCACCAGAGCGCTGGACCCGCCAACCAGGCGATTGAGCGCTTGGGCCATCAAGCGGGTCTTCGGCTCGGCCAGCGACAGGTCTTCGACGACGACAATGCTTGCTTCAGCGGCTTTGGCCGAGAGCGCAGAGCGCAACGCAGCGCGGCGCATTTTGAGCGGCATACGCTGGGTATACTTGCGGGGATGCGGGGTAAAAATACGGCCACCGCCAACCCACTGGGCCGCGCGGGTCGAACCCTGGCGAGCGCGCCCGGTGCCTTTCTGCTTCCAGGGTTTCTTGCCGCCGCCAGCAACTTCACCGCGCAGCTTGGTGTCGTGCGTACCCAGGCGGGCGTTTGCCATCTGGCGCACATAAGCCTGGTGCATCAAATCAATGTTAATGGGAGCTTCAAAGATTGCGGCAGGAAGTTCCACCTGCTTCACCTTCTGGCCTTCCATGTTGAAAACGTCAACTTTCATAGCGTCTTTCTCCATTCATCGCGCACTATTGCTTGCGCGCCTCGTTGATGACCACCAGGCCGCCTTTGGGGCCCGGAACGGCGCCATGAACACCAATCAGGTTGCGCTCGGCATCCACCAAAACAACCTTCAGGCTTTGCACGGTAACGCGGTCACTGCCCATGTGACCAGGGCGGCGCGAGCCTCTGTAAACACGACCTGGCGTCGTGCCTGACGAGTTTGACCCGGGAGCGCGATGTCGGTCAGACTGACCGTGCGTTTTGGGGCCGCCACTAAAGTGGTAGCGCTTGACGCCACCAGCAAAACCTTTCCCTTTGCTGGTGCCAATCACATCAACCCGTTCACCCGGAGCGAATACATCAACTTTCAACACGTCACCAACAGAAACGTCCGGAGTCTTTGTACGGAACTCACGCAACACGCGCAGGGGCGGCAGACTCGCGGCTTTTAGATGGCCCAATTCGCCACCGGTCAAACGCTTGGGGTGAGTCTCGCCAAAACCCAACTGCACTGCGGAGTATCCTTCCGTCTCCGGACGTCGGATCTGGGTAACATAGCAAGGCCCAGCTTCGATAAGAGTAACGGGATAAGCAACACCGCTCTCATCGAAGATCTGGGTCATGCCGATCTTCTTTCCAATCAGCCCTTTCAACATCCTCGGTTTTCTCCTTTACAAAGATTTTTTGAGACTGTCAGCCGGGCTATGGCTGCATCATCTCCCAGTTGGGCAGTCAACCGACTTGCCGCGGCCGTTCGATTTGTTGGCCTACGCACAGAGTCGTTCTTGCCCTACCGTATTCATTCAATCTAACTGGCCTGACTATACTTGACCGCCAGACCAGTTAGACGCATTGACGAACAAACTAGATTTTGATTTCGATATCAACGCCCGCAGGCAGGTTCAGACGCATCAGCATGTCAATCGTCTTAGAATCAGGGTCAAGAACATCAATGAGACGATTGTGGGTGCGAATTTCGAAGTGCTCGTGTGAATCCTTGTCAATGAAAGTGGAGCGTCGTATTGTAAACCGTTCTTTCTTGCTTGGCAAGGGTACAGGCCCAACAACACGAGCGCCAGAGCGTTCAGCAGTCTCGACAATGCGCTTGGCCGACTGGTCCAAAACGCGGTGGTCATACGCCTTCAGGCGGATACGGATTTTCTGCTTGGTCATTTTTCAACCTATTCGATAATCTTGGTGATGACGCCCGCGCCGACGGTCAGGCCGCCTTCGCGGATGGCAAACTTCGAGCCTTGCTCCAACGC
>DAOUBQ010000061.1:0-33911 GCA_034432755.1 Anaerolineales bacterium | reverse complement strand
ACTCAGTCACATTGCTTTCTCACAGTCTGGTTTCAGGCTAAAAAACAAACAGGATAGACAGGATTTCGGGATAAGCCGCGCGCAAAGCAGGGCCAAAACCTCCTGTTTATCCTGTCTATCCTGTTAAACAAAGCGGCGCAGTTGGCTCTGCGATTGATGGCGATCTTGTGTTTACTTGGAGCGCTTTATTTCACGGGAGAAAAGGTTGTTTTTATGGCGTTGATGAGATGAAAAGCGAACAGCCCTGCCAGTTTTGCAGGGCTGTTCTTGGGCTGGGCTGTAGCCCGTGTTATTCCTGCCACAGCGCCGGGATTTCCGCCGGGCTGTAGGGCTTGAGACGCACATCGCGGATGCCAGAGCGCAGCAGGCGGGTCATTTTATCGACATCCATCGCGGCGGTCAGGACGATGGTTTTGGCGGCCAGCCCAGCCGCCTGAATTTGGGCAACCAGCGCGTCGAAATCCGCTTTTGCCAGATTCTGGTCGATGAGCAGCAGGTCGGCGTCAGACACTTTCTCGCTCCGCTTCGCACTGGGGACGGCGGCCAGGAAGGATTGCGCCCAGGCATCGTCATCGTCGAGCAGCAGGATGCCCGGCTGCCCGGAGATTTCAGCGCTGATGGGCTGCGCAGCGGGTAGAGTGATGTGAACGGTTGTGCCGGCTCCCTCTTCGCTGTGAATCTGGATTTGCCCTTGCAGTTGGGTGATGACGTGCAGCGCAGCGGGCAGTCCCAGTCCGTGATGGTCGGGTTTGGTCGAATAAAACGGCGTCCAGGCCTTTTCCAGCACTTCGGCGGGAATACCATCGCCATTGTCGGTGAGGGTGATGTAGACCTGGCCTTTTGAATCGGCGCTGGCATTGAACCGGATGGAATCGGCCCCGGCTTCGGCGGAATTTTTGAGCAGGTTGCCAAGCGCGCGCGCCAGTTGGGTGCTGTCGGCCATCACATAGGCGGCTTCAGGCGCAATCTGTGCTTCCACTCCCGCAATTCCGCGTGCATGAATGGCGGCTTGCAGCACATCGGCCAACAGCACGGGGCGCGGTTTTTGTTCGCGCGCCTGCCCAATGAGTTGTTCCTTGACCTGCACAATCATCTCGGCGGCTTCGGCAATCAGGTCCAAGTCTTCACCCAGCGATTCGAGGTCGGGCTGGCCGCTTGCCAGGTCTTCTTTCAGGCGGGCGATGGTCATGCTAATCGGCAGGGCCTTGTTGCCAATCCAGTGGATGGCCTCGGTGGTGGCAACCGTCAGGGCTTCGTAGACTTTGTTGCGCAAGATTTCGGCATGGGCGGCTTTGAGCGCCTCGAGGTTGTAAGCATTGTTGATGGCGACCGCCAGGTGGTCGGCCATCGTTTGCAGGCTGGTGATGTCATCCTGGCTGAAGGCACGCTCCTCCACGCTTTGAATGGTCACCGCCCCCAAAACTTTTTCGCCAAACGGCAAGGGCAGCGCCATTTCGGAACGGGTGTGCGGCAGGTACGGATTCTTGAAATGGACGCGCTCCTCGCCGACATCCAGCGCGATGCGGGCTTCGTTCAGATGGATGCAGGTTCCAATCATCGAGTTGCCGCCGACTTGCAGTTTATGCCCCTCGGCCAACATCGCTTTCCCGGCCTCGCCATACCCGGCGCGCAGGTGCGCCCACTGGCCGCTTTCATCGGTCAGGAAAATACCCGCGTAGTAGAAGCCATAGGCATCAACGATGGTGTTGACCATTTTGGGCAGCAACTCATCGAGACTCAAAACGGAAGTGACTTCCTTGCCGACCTTATTGGCGGCCTGCAACAGGCGGGTGCGGCGTTCAGCCTGGCGCAGCAAGTCCTGGTTCTGGCGGTGGAGGTTGGCATTGGCAATGGCGACGCCCAACTGGTCAGCCATCGTTTGCAGGGCGGCGATGTCGTCATCGCTAAAGGCGGCTTCGATTTCGCTCTGCACGGTCAGTGCGCCGATAACCGTGTCCCCAGCGATGAGCGGCAGGGCCATCTCTGAGCGGGTTTGGGGCAGGAAGGGGTTGCGGAAAAAGACCGCTTCCTTGCCCACATCGAGCGCAATTCGCCCGCTGCGGCTTTGGATGGCCGCGCCAACCATCGAGTTGCCGCCAATTTTGAGCTTGTGCCGTTCGGCCAGCATGGCGCGCCCCGCCTCGCCGCGTCCCGCCTTGAGAACGGCCCACTCGCCGCTCTCGTCAATGAGGAAAATCCCCGCGTAGTAAAAGCCAAATTCATCGCAGATGATGTCAACCGTGCGATTGAACAGCAGGTTCAGGTCTAATATGGAGGCAATGCTGCGTGAAACCCGCGCCGAAGCCTGTAGCAGCGCGGCCTGGCGCTCCGCGCCAGTGGAATTGGATGCTTTCATAAGTTCTCCTCGTTTATTTTCTATCAGTCCGTCTTGCCCAAGATGCCCTGAATGAGTTCGACCAGACCCTGCTCGCGCCCTTTGACAAAATAGGCCCGCGCGCCAATGCTCATCGCGTCTTTGGCTTTGCCCACTTCATCGTAGGCGGTCAGCACCACGGTTGGAATGCCCGGTTTGGTTTCAATGACCTTTTGGAGTAAATCTAACCCCGCGCCGGGCTTGTGCAGGCCGGTGAAATCGGGCATATTCAAGTCGAAGACAGCCAGGTCTATCACTTCGGCATTGGCCTGAAAGGTCTCCAGGCCGCTGCGGCAATCGGCGGCGGTCAGCACCTCGTACCCGGCGCGCAGCAGGGTCTTTTCCAGGCTGCGCTGGACAAGTTTTTCATCATCGACAAGCAAGATGGTGGTCATACGTGGTTGGTCTCCTTGAATAAATTCATTCTCGCTCATTGAAGGTCGAGTAGCAGCGTTCTTTGCTGCGTATCGAGACCCAGAATTGCTGGGTTCAATGGATAGTAAATTTTGCCGAGGTCATCGGGCGGTGCGTCTCGATACGAAAGCGCTGTTCGACGACCGTCCTGCTCAATCCAATCATCTTGCCGCCGGCAGCAACACAAAAAACGCCGCGCCCTGGCCAGGCTGGCTCTCCAGCCAAATTTTACCCTCATTCTGGCGCACCATTTCCATGCAGGCCGAAAGTCCCAGCCCGGTGCCGCCCTTGCCGCTCTTGGTGGTGAAAAAGGTCATCCAGATTTTCTCCTGGATTTCCGGCGGAATGCCGGGGCCGTTATCGCGCACACAGGCCAGCAGGAAGTCCGGGTTCGAGTCGCGCTTCACCGAGACGTGAATGCGCGCGTCGGGCCGCCCATCCATCGCCTCCCAGGCATTCTTGACCAGATTATTGAAAACCTGCTCCAGTTGGCGCGGGTCGCCGAACACGTTTGGCAGGCCGGGTGCGAACTCGGTCGTCACCACACCCTTTGGCAGGGCCATATTGCTCACCATGCGCTCCAGCTCGTCAGTCAGCGAGAAAACCTTGGGGTTACGCTGGCGCGCCGGGCCAATCAGGTCTTCCTTGATGGACAGAATCGTCTGGGCGCTGTTTTCGATGATTTGCAAATCTTCGAGAATCGATTCCAGGCTCACCAGCGCCATTAATTGTTTCGGTGATTTTGTTTTTAAGATGTCTGCCAGGGCGCTTAAATCGACGCCTGAAGATTGAGCCTCTTCAAAGACGTTTTCGGCCACCCCCAGGAGTGGATTTTCCTCCACTGATTCCTTTGTCGCCGTTAAAATAGCCTGAAACGCCGCCAGGAGATTCAACAGGTCCTCGCGCACCCGCCGCACGCTGCCCGGCACGGGCGCGGCCTTGTTGCCCACCCAGTGAATGGCCTCGCCAGTGGCGGTCGCAATCGCCTCGAAAGTCTTACTGCGGACGAGTTCCTGGTTGGCCGCCTCGAGCCGCCGCAAGAGTTGCGCATTGTGAATGGCATTCGCAATCTGGTCAGCCAGCGATTGCAGGGCGGTGATGTCTTCTTCGGCGAAGGCGTTCAACTCCACGCTCTGGACGCTCAACGCGCCCAGCACCTGACCCTTGAAAATCAGTGGCAGGGCCACCTCTGAGCGGGTTTCGGGCAGGTAGGGATTCTTGAAACGGACAGCCTCTTCTGCCGTATCGAGCGCAATTTGCGCCTTTTGCTCCAGGATGGCGCGTCCCGACATCGAATTGCCATCCGCCGGAAGCCAGAACTTGTTTTGCAGCATGGCGGCGCCAGCCGGGCCGTGTCCGGCGTGCAATTCCAGGCGCTGACCATCCTCGGAGAGCAGGAAAATCCCTGAATAATGAACGCCAAATTCTGTGCAAATAATCCCAACGGTTGAGCGGAGCAGTTCCTCCAAATCCAAAATGGAGGTAATTTCGTGGCTGACGCGCGCCCCGGCCTCCAGCAGCTTCTGGCGGCGGCGGAGCGCGTCGATGATGAGTTGGTTTTGTTTTTGCAGGTGGGTGTTGCGGGTCAACGAGTTGGTCAGTTCGCGGACGCGGGTTTCGAGCCGCTCCACCACCTCGCTCTGATAGGCGCGCAGGTGGGTTTCGGCGTCTTTTAACACCTCGCGTTTGCCGCCCAAAAAGGCGCGCACCTGCTCCTCAAAGGTGTCGATATCAATCGGCTTGTTCAGCAGGCCGGTGAAGCCCGCCGCCAGGGCGCGCGAGCGGGTTTGGTCGGTAATATCGGCGGTGACGGCCACGATGGGTGTGCCAGCCGGTAAAATGCTCCTTAAACGGATGGCAACATCCACCCCGGTCATGCCCGGCAGGTTGATATCGAGCAGCACCAGGTCGGGCTGGGTGTCGCGGGCCAGTTCGATTCCGCTCAATGGGTCAGATGATTCCAGCACAATGAATTGCCCGGCCAGCAGGCGGCGCACCAGAGCGCGCGAGTCGGCGTTATCTTCCACATACAAAATCTGCGGCAGGGATTTGATGTCGGTCATGACATTTTATTGTATACATAAATTATCCGTTTTGGCTTAACGAAATGATTAGAGATTCGATACAGTTTGTGCTATAGTACGAGCAGATTGCGTTAGAAAAGGAGCGCTTATGCAATACCGTGAACTTGGCCGCACCGGCTGGAAGGTCTCAACCGTCTCATTTGGCGCCTGGGCGATTGGCGGCTCGTGGGGCGCGGTGGATGACAGGGATTCGCTGGCCGCCCTGCACCGCGCCATTGACCTGGGCTTCAACTTCATTGATACCGCCGATGTCTATGGCGATGGGCGCAGTGAGCGGCTGGTGGCGCAACTTCGCAAGGAACGTTCCGAAACGATTTATGTCGCCACCAAGGCGGGGCGGCGGCTGAACCCGCACACGGCGGCGCTACAACCGCGCCAACCTGACCGCTTTCGTAGAGCGCAGCCTGAAAAATCTCGACACCGAGGCCATTGACCTGCTCCAACTGCACTGCCCGCCGACCGAGGTCTATTACATGCCCGAAACCTTCGGCGTGCTGGACGACTTGGTCAAGGCTGGCAAACTGCGCTACTACGGCGTCAGCGTTGAGAAAGTGGAGGAAGCGCTCAAGGCCATTGAGTATCCCAACGTCCAAAGCGTGCAAATCATCTTCAACATCTTTCGGCAGCGCCCGGCAGAATTGTTTTTCAGGGAAGCCCGGCATCGCAAAGTCGGCATTTTGGCGCGCGTTCCGCTGGCGAGCGGCCTGTTGACCGGTAAACTAACCGCCCAATCGAAATTCGAGGCCGACGACCATCGCGCCTTCAACCGGCATGGCGAGGCCTTCGACCGCGGCGAAACCTTCTCTGGCGTGGATTACGAAACCGGGCTGAAAGCGGTTGAGGAACTGCGCGCGCTCGTCCCCGAAGGTTGGACGATGCCACAGTTTGCCCTGCGCTGGATTTTGATGCACGAAGCCGTCACCTGCGCCATCCCCGGCGCGAAAAACCCAGCCCAGGCCGAAGACAACGCCCGCGCCGCCGACCTACCGGAACTGAACAAAGCCAGCCTGCATCGCATCCGCGCGATTTATGAGGCCTACATCCGGCCGCAGGTGCATCACTATTGGTAGAAAGGGTATCGTATGACTCAAAAAATTTTCCACTGGGGCTTGCTCTCCACCGCCAACATCAACGGCGCCCTGATTCCGCCGCTACGGGTTTCGCCGCGCAACCATCTGCTGGCCGTTGGCAGCCGGTCACAGGCTTCTGCCGAAGCCTATGCCAAAGAGTGGAACATTCCACGCGCGCACGGCTCTTACGAAGCCCTGCTGGCCGACCCGGAAATTGATGTCATCTATAACTCCCTGCCCAATCACCTGCACAAGGAGTGGACGATTAAAGCGGTTGAAGCCGGGAAGCACGTCCTGTGTGAAAAACCAATCGGCCTGACGCCCGCCGAAGTGGACGAAATGGCCGCCGCGGCGCAGAAACACGGCAAAGTGGTGGCCGAAGCCTTCATGTACCGTCACCATCCGCAAACTCTCAAAGTAAAGGAATTGGTGGAGAGCGGCGCAATTGGCAAACTACAACTGATTCGCGGTTCGTTCACCTTCCGCATGAAAACGGAGGTCAACATCCGCCTGAACCCGGAGATGGGCGGCGGAAGTATATGGGACGTGGGCTGTTACCCCATCAGTTACGCCCGCTTCATCATCGGCGCGGAGCCGGTGGAGGTCTTTGGCTGGCAGGTGACAGGCGCAACCGGTGTTGACGATTCTTTCATCGGGCAAATGAAATTCCCCGGGGCAGTCTATGCCCAGTTTGATAGCGGATTCCGCACGCCGTATCGCGCCCACCTCGAAGTGGTCGGTTCGGAAGGGACGATTACCGTCCCGTCACCATTCAAACCGGGGCTGGATGAGAGCATCACGCTCTACCGCGAGGACAGGGCCGAGCGCATCCCCATCGCGCGCCAGGAATTGTACATTGGCGAGGTGGAAGATATGGCCGACTGCATCTTGACCGGCAAAATCCCGCGCGTCACCCTGGCCGACAGCCGCGCCAATGTGGCGGCGATTGTGGCCCTGCTCCAATCGGCCAAAAGCGGGCAGCTGGTCAAACTCGCGGCGCGCAACGGTTCTTAATGTTGAGTAAAATCCAAAATCGAGAGTTGGGGCTGCAAATGAAATGATGAAAAACACCTATTGGCTGATTTTGGGCGACCTGCTCGCCATTGCCCTCGTCACCGTGATAGGCTTTGCCACCCACGGTGAAACGGATTTATCCTTGCTGCCGCGCATGTTGACCACCTTTGGGCCGTTGGCACTGGCCTGGTTCCTGGTCGCGCCGTTCCTGGGCTTGTTCCAGCCCAAAATCACGGCCAACCTACGCCAGTTGTGGCGGCCCTTCGTGGCGCTGGTCTTGGCCGGGCCGCTGGCCGCGCTCTTGCGGGCCTTCCTGCTCAACACAGTGGTCATTCCCATCTTTGCGGTGGTCTTGAGCGGCTCCGCCGGGCTGGGGATGGTGGTTTGGCGCTTCTTTTGGCAGCGATTGGAACGCTCTCTCACCACCCCAACCCCTTAAAGCAAGCCTATCAGGCCAGTACGCGCAGGCAGCCCGGAATGATTCGATAGGCCGCTTCCGTCACCGGCTGCGAGAACAATTCGCCATCGGTGTGGGCCGGGGAGGGATGGTCGAGGCGAATTTTAATCCAGGTGGAGTGAACTTCCCAGATTCCCTGTTCATGGACGAAATCTCCCTTCGGGTTCATCGTCTTGGGCAGGATGGAGAAGGTGTTCAGGCGGGTGGGGCGGTAGCCATAAACAAAGGTCAATTTGCCATCCGACAACTCGGCGTGCGGGGCCATGTAAAATAACCCGCCCGTGCGTGGGCCGTTGCCAACCGAAACCAGCGTCAGCGGGCCTTCGTAGCGACCCTCATCCCATTCAATCACTCCCTTCCAGGTTGGGTGGTCCAAAATCCCCTGCACGGCAGCCACCAGATAGCGAGGAACGCCCTTAATCCAGGTGATGGCGGCTTGCTTCTGGGTGACATATGGCTCCAGCCCAATGGCGGAGTTGTTGACAAAATACTGGCCGTTGACGTGACCGACATCAATCAGCCGCGTTTTGCCGGCAGCAATCACCCGCGCGACCTGCCCTAAATCAAGCGGCAGGCCGAGATTCGCCGCCAGGTCGTTGGCCGTCCCCAGGGGCAGAATGCCCATCGTACCCAAATCCGTTTCGGGGCGAACGCGGGCCAGGCCATTGACTACATCGCCGATCGTCCCATCGCCACCTACCGCGATGATGGGAGAAAATCCGTCACGAACTGCCTGGGCGGCCAGTTCCACTGCGCCCTTTGGATGCTCGGAAACCGCCAGTTCAAAGTCCACCCCGGCGGCGCGCAAGGCAGCCTCCGCTTTGGGCCAGCGTTTTTGGGCATTCCAGCGGTTGGAATATGGGTTCAAGATAACTTTGGCAGGCATATTTTTCTCCATTTGAGCATGTTAGCACCCTTCGGCGGGAAAAGAATATCAACCTGATAACGATTCATCAGGTTAAACACCGCAAAAGCCACAAGCGGTGGCAGCAAAAGCCCGCGTTACAAGGCGTGTGTCGGGTGTAAAATAGAAGCCCTTGTGCCATGGCATCATTGACCGACCCCAACGACCTCCAGAGTGACCAGTATCGCAGCGCAGATAACTTAAACACGCGGATTGCGCTCCATGAGCGTTTTAGCGTCAACCCGCAAGGCTGGTTTGCCTGGCTGTGGAATACGCTGGCAGAGCTGCCCGCGCAGGCCAGAGTGCTGGAACTCGGCAGCGGCTCCGGCGCGCTGTGGATGGCCTGCCCGGAGCGGATTCCCGCCGGGTGGAGCATCACCATCAGCGACTTCTCCCCTGGGATGCTGGACGCGGCCTGGAGAAACCTGGTTACGCTGGGGCGCGGCTTCCAATTCGAGCAAATTGACGCCCAAGCCATCCCCTATCCCGCTGAGTCGTTCGATATCGTCATCGCCAACTTCATGCTCTATCACGTCCCCGACCGGCCCAGGGCGCTGGCGGAAATCTGGCGGGTGCTGCGCGCGGGGGGACAACTGGTCGCTGCTACGGCGGGTATCAACCACCTGAAGGAGATGGACGATTGGTTCGCACGGCTCGACCCCACTGGCGAAATGGCCGCCTTTCGCAATCCGTTCACGCTGGAAAACGGCCTGGAGCAATTGCAGCCCTTTTTCAGCCCTATCGAAATCCGCCGCTACCCCGACAGCCTGCGCATCACCGCAATCCCGCCGCTGATGGCCTATCTGCGCTCAACCTTCCGCGCTGGCGAGGCCCCCGAAGCCGTCTTTGCCCAACTGGAACAAGAACTCACCGCCGAATTGCAAGCCCAGGGCGCCATCCACATCACCAAAGACTCCGGGCTGTTTTTGGCGCGTAAAGAACAAACGAACCGCCAAGACGGCTAAGAATGCCAAGTTTAAAAGATTTTCTTCGCGCTCTTGGCGCCCTTCGCGGTTCAAATAATGTTTTTTGCAAAGCCAAAACAGACGAACCGCAAGGGCGTGGTCCCCGCGCCTTGCCTTCGGGCAACAATGAAAAGGGCGGGTATCCCCTGCCCTCCCCGCGAATGTTATAATCAGACCACAACCGTCCAATATCCAAAGGAGAAGCCATGCCCAAAAAGAAAGGTGCCGCAAGTGCTGTAAGCCTTCCCCTTTCGCCTGAGGAAATTTTGCATGATTACCGCCTGGCCTTTCAGAGCCGCCAGGTTTCGCTCATCGGACGCCGCGAAGTGTTGAGCGGCAAAGCCAAATTCGGAATTTTTGGGGATGGCAAAGAAGTGGCCCAACTCGCCATTGCCCGCGCCTTTCGCAAAGGAGACTGGCGCTCTGGCTACTACCGCGACCAGACGTGGGTGAATGCCCTGGGGGTGCTCGATTTCCAGGCCTTTTTTGCCCAACTCTACGCCCATGCCGACCTGAACGCCGAACCCGCCACCGGGGGGCGCTCGATGGTCGGCCATTTTGTCTCGCGCTACATCAACCCCGATGGTTCGTGGAAAAACCAGACCGAACTCTACAACATCGCTGCCGACGTTTCGCCGACCGCCGCGCAAATGCCGCGCGCTGTAGGGCTGGCCTATGCTTCGGTCTTGTACCGCAACCTCCCCGAACTGGCCCATTTTTCGCAATTCTCGCATCATGGCAACGAGGTGACCTGGGCCACCATCGGCAATGCTTCCACCGCCGAAGGGCTGTTTTGGGAGGCGGTTAACGCCATTGGCGTGCTGAAGGCCCCCGCCATCATCACCATCTACGATGACGGCTATGGCATCTCGGTCCCCAATCAGTTTCAAATGGTCAAAGAAAACATTGGCGCCATTTTGAAGGGCTTTGAGCGTGACCCAAATGCCCCACCCGCTGAAATCGAACGCGGCTACGACCTGTACACCGTCCGCGCCTGGGATTACCCCGCCCTGCTCGAAACCTATGCCGCCGCCGCCGAAATCGCCCGCGAATATCACATCCCGGCCCTGGTGCATGTCACCGAAGTCACCCAGCCGCAGGGGCATAGCACCTCCGGGTCGCATGAGCGCTACAAGTCGCGGGAGCGGCTGGAGTGGGAGGCCGAGTTCGATTGTCTCAAGAAAATGCGCGAGTGGGTGATTTTTAACGGCGTAGCGACCGAAGCAGAATTGACCGCCCTCGAAACGGAAGCACGTGACCGGGTGGAAGGCTTGCGCAAGGCCGCCTGGGAGGCGTATCAGGCCCCTTTACAGGCCGAGCGCCAGGGCCTCCTCCAAATTTTCGATGAAATCATCCCCCAAAGCCAATTTGCAGGCGAACTGACCCGCATTCGGAATGGGATTTTTGCCCTCCCCAGCTTTACGCGGCGCGATTTGCATGTGGCCGTTCACGAGGCTTTGCGCCTGGCGCGCTCTGAACCGGAGCCTGTTTTGCAAAAACTGCGCGCCTGGAAACAAGCAGACGAGGCTGCCAACGCCGAACGGCTTGGCGCGCTGCTCTACACCGGTTCGGCGCTGAAAGTTCCCGCCGCGCCCCCGGTGTATGATTCGGATTCTCCGACTCTGATGGGCTTCGAGGTCATCAACGCTTGTTTCGACGCCGCCTTTGCCCGCGACCCGCGCGTGATTGCCTTTGGCGAGGACGTGGGCAAACTGGGCGACGTAAACCAGGGCTTTCGCGGAATGCAGGAAAAATACGGCGCGCTGCGTGTGACCGACACCGGCATCCGCGAGGCGACCATTTTGGGGCAGGCGATTGGTCTGGCGATGCGCGGCCTGCGTCCCATTTGTGAAATTCAGTATCTCGATTATCTGCTCTACGCTTTGCAACTGATGTCGGATGACCTGGCGACTCTGCACTGGCGCACGGTGGGGGGGCAGAAAGCCCCGGTCATCGTCCGCACGCGCGGTCATCGGCTGGAGGGAATCTGGCACAGCGGCTCGCCGATGGCCGGAATCATCAACCTGGTGCGTGGGATGTACGTTCTCGTCCCGCGCGATATGACCCGCGCCGCCGGTTTTTATAACACCCTGTTGCGCGCCGATGAACCGGCGATTGTGGTGGAGGTGCTGAACGGCTACCGCATCAAAGAACGCCTGCCTCGCAACATCGGCGCGTTTACCGTATTGCCCGGCGTGCCGGAAGTGTTGCGCGAGGGGACGGACGCAACGGTCGTGACCTACGGCGCGTGCTGCCGGATTGCGCTCGACGCGGCAGAGAAACTCGCCAAAGTGGGCATTGAGGCCGAAGTGATAGATGTTCAGAGCCTTCTCCCCTTTGATATTCACGGCAAAATTGTCGAGTCGCTCAAGAAAACCAGCCGGATTTTGTTCGTAGATGAAGACGTGCCGGGTGGCACAACAGCCTACATGCTGCAGAAGGTCATTGAGGAACAGGGCGGGTATTACTATCTCGATTCCGCGCCCCGCACCTTGCCCGGCGCCGAACATCGCCCGGCCTACGGCAACGATGGCGATTACTGGAGCAAACCCAATGCCGAGGCGATTTTTGACGCGGTGTATGAGATGATGCACGAGGTTTCACCGAGTGAGTATCCGAGATTTAAGTAATCAGTTATCAGTTATCAGTCATCAGTTATCAGTCATCAGTTATCAGTTATCAGTTATCAGTCATCTAATATAATTGTTCACTGTTCACTGTTCACTGATTACTGTTCACTGATTACTGTTCACTGATTACTGATTACTGATTACTGATGACCGAAAGGAGCCCCAATGAGCGAGTTGGAACATGCCGAAAGTTTCCGCGATTTGTTGGTGTATAAAAAGGCGCGGCATCTTTCGCGTGAGATATTTGCCCTGACAAAGACATTCCCAAAAGATGAAACCTACTCGCTGATTGACCAGATTCGGCGTTCATCGCGTTCCATTGGCGCAAACATTGCCGAAGCCTGGGCCAAACGGCGTTACGAAAAGCATTTTGTCAGCAAACTCACAGACGCCGATGGCGAGCAACAAGAGACACAACACTGGATTGGCGTTGCTTTCGATTGTGGTTACATGAGCGAAAGTCAGGGCCGGGAACTGGTAGAAAAATGCCTGGAAATTGGCCGGATGTTGGGCGGCATGATGTCCAAATCAGAGCTTTTTTGTGGTCAACTGCCTGCTGCCATCCACGAGCCAGCCGCCGAATATTTCATCGCCTCCGACCTTTGATAACTGCTCACTGCTCACTGCTCACTGTTCACTGTTCACTGTTCACTGCTCACTGTTCACTGTTCACTGTTCACTGTTCACTGCTCACTGTTCACTGCTCACTGCTCACTGATAACTGATAACTGATAACTGATTACTGACTACTGGAGCAACCCATGCCTACAAATGTCCTTGTCCCCCTGCTTGGCGAAGGCGTTGAAGAAGTAACGATTACGAAGTGGCTCAAAAACGTGGGCGATTCGGTCAACGAGTTGGAGCCGCTTTTGGAAGTGAACACCGATAAGGTGGATACGGAAATCCCATCCCCGGCGTCGGGCGTCGTGCTATCCATCCACAAGCCCGAAGGCCAACCGGCGCGAGTGGGAGAGTTATTGGCGGTGATTGGGGCCGCAGGAGAGTCTGTTCTCAGTGACCAGTCATCAGTGACCAGTGAGCAGTTATCAGTGAGCAGTGAACAATTGCCAGTGAACAGTGAGCGGCTATCAGCGGTCAGTGAGTCGTTGCCTGTTCCCCGCCCAAGTCTTGGTTTCATCTCCCCGGTGGTTGCCAAAATTGCCGCCGAGCATGGCGTGAATTTGCAGCAAGTGACCGGCACCGGCCTGAATGGCCGCATTACCAAAGACGATGTGCTGAAATTCATCGAAAACCGCCAGCAGACCGCAGACCGTCAGCCGCAAAACGTCGAAACACCCCTCAGCGCTCGCGCCCCATCGCCCACCGTGTCCCCTGACATCTCCCCGGCGGATACCCTTCTGCCCCTCACCCCCATCCGCAAATCCATCGCCGCCCACATGGTCGAATCGAAACACACCTCGCCGCATGTGTTAACGGTGATGGAAGCCGATATGAGCCGCGTCATCGCCCACCGCGCTGCCAACAAAGACGCTTTCGCCCGCGATGGCGTCAACCTGACCTTTACCGCCTACTTTATGACCGCCATTGTGGCCGGGCTGAAAGCCTACCCATTGGTCAACTCCTCGTGGAGCGAGCAGGGCATTATTTTGCGCAAATCCATCAACCTGGGCATGGCAACCTCGCTTGGCGAGGAAGGCCTCATCGTCCCGGTCATCAAAAACGCCGATGGACTATCGCTGCTTGGCATGGCGCGCGCCGTCAACGACCTCGCCAACCGCGCCCGCGCCCGCAAATTGACCCCTGACGAGGTCAAAAGCGGCACGTTCACCCTCACCAATCACGGCATTAGCGGGTCGCTGTTTGCCTTCCCGGTCATCAATCAGCCGCAGTGCGGCATCCTGGGCGTGGGAGCCATGCAAAAGCGGGTCGTGGTCGAGACGGACGAACTGGGGCGCGATTTCATCGCCATCCGCCCGATGGTTTACCTCTCCTTCGTGTTCGACCACCGCATTCTGGATGGCGCCTCGGCAGATTGGTTCTTGGCGAAAGTCAAAGAAACGCTGGAAAAATGGGGCTGAGTGCGGTTGAGCGTTTTGTTTATTATGATTGACAAAAAGTATTACTTTTTGTAGAATATACTTGTGCTTATCGAGAGAAATATCTACCCTGCGGTCCAAAGCGTACTGACTGCTCCTGAAGCGGTTGTGATTACCGGGATGCGCCGGGTTGGGAAGACCACCCTGCTCAAAACCATCCTGGAACGCCTGCCCTCCTCCAACAAAATTTATCTCGACCTGGAAAACCCGCGTAACCAACTGTATTTCGAGCAAACCGATTACGACGCTATTTTTACCCACCTGCAATTGCTCGGTCTCAATAAGAACGAGCGCATGTTTGTTTTTCTCGATGAAATCCAGCGTGTCAAAAATATTCCGTCGGTAGTCAAATACTTGCTCGATACATACGGAATTAAGTTCATCCTGAGCGGCTCTTCCAGTTATTACCTCAAAAACCAGTTTACCGAATCGCTGGCCGGGCGAAAATACATCTTTGAACTCTACCCGCTCAGTTTTTCCGAGTTTTTGCAGGCCAAAGGGCTTCCCCCTCCTCCTTCCATCGCTACGCCTGTTCCCCTGGCGTTGTATGAAACCTACAAAGCCAGCATGGAAGAATACCTGCAATTTGGCGGCTTCCCCGGCGTGGTGCAAAAAAACAGCCAAGTCGAAAAACGAGCCGCGCTCGAGGATATTTTCACCTCGTATTACCAACTTGAAGTCTTGCAATGGAGCGATTTCCGTAAAAGCCACAAAATCCGCGACTTGCTCATGCTCCTGCTCTCGCGCACCGGCGCCAAACTCGAAATCTCAAAACTTTCCAGTCTGCTTGGTCTGGCGCGTGAAACGGTCAGCGATTACCTAGCCTTCCTGCAAGGCACATATTTCATCCATCTCGTCCCGCCTTTCAGCACCAATCGGGATGTCGAAATTCGCAAGGCCCCCAAAGTTTACATCTGCGACCCTGGCCTGGCGCGGCAATTTGCCCAGGTGGACGAAGGCGCGCTGTTTGAGAACGCTGTTTACGTCAACCTCCACCCGAAAGGCCGCGTCCAATATTACCAGCGTAAAAATGGCCTGGAAATTGACTTTATCCTCGAACACCAGGGGTACGAAGTCAAACTTCACTCGCACAAGGATGATGTTCGCAAAGCCCAGGCCTTAGGAAACGAAATTGGAATAAAAAACACCTTCCTCGTTTCACGCGACCATGTTGCCTTACCCGGCGTCATCCACCTCTTCCATTTATGACCGACTTCGACTCTCGCGCCCAAACCTGGGATTCTGACCCAATGAAAGTGGAGCGCGCCGCAAGGGTGGCCGAGGCCATCCGCGCCGCCCTCCCGCTGCATTCGGGCATGACCGCGCTGGAATATGGCTGCGGCACCGGCCTGCTCAGTTTTTCTCTCCGCACTGATTTTGCCCACATCACCCTGGCCGATACTTCGCAGGGAATGCTGAACGTGCTGGCCGCCAAAATTGCCGATTCCGGCCTCCGCAACATGACCCCGCTCCGGCTGGATTTGACCACCGACCCGCTGCCCGTGTCTCGACAATCTCGACAACCGGCCTCCCGTTTCGATGTCATCTACTCGCTGATGGTTTTGCACCACATCCCCAACACCGACCACATCTTGCGGCAGTTTCATACCCTGCTCAAGCCTGGCGGCTGGCTGGCAATTGCCGACCTCGACGCGGAGGATGGCACCTTCCACACCGACGGCTCGACCGATGTGCATCTCGGCTTCGAGCGCGCCGCGCTGCAAACGCAGGTCGAATCTGCCGGGTTTGAAGAGATACACATCGCAACCGCATATCAGATACAGAAAAATGGCCGTTCCTACCCGGTCTTTTTGTTGGTGGGGAAGAAACGCTGAATGCTCGAACTGATTAACATCACCAAAACTTATCAAAACCAGCCCCTGCTGCGCGGAATCTCCTTTTCGGTGGCGGCAGGCGAGACGATTTGCCTGTTGGGCGCATCGGGGTCAGGAAAATCAACCATTTTGCGCATCATTGCCGGGTTAGAAGAACCCGAAACGGGTGAAGTACGCTGGGGGGGGCAATCTCTGTCCGGTGTGCCAGCCCATCGGCGCCGTTTCGGGCTGATGTTTCAAGATTATGCCCTTTTCCCGCACCTCTCGGTGTTCGAGAACGTGGCTTTTGGTTTGCGAATGCTCGATAAAGGGCGTGTAGCCAGATTAAAAAGTGCGGTTGGAACGCGCCAGAGCGGCGGCGAGACCGGCTTGCAGTGGCTTGAACCCCCACCCAATGGGGCAAAAAACGCCGATTTACTTCACCAGCGCGTCACTGCCGCCCTCGCACTGGTCAAGATGGAAAAGTTCGCCCATCGGCGCGTGACGGAACTTTCGGGCGGTGAGCAGCAGCGGGTGGCAATGGCGCGTGCCCTGGCCCCACAGCCGCGCCTGCTCATGCTCGATGAGCCGCTCGGCGCGCTCGACCGCGCCCTGAAGGAATCACTGCTTGAAGAATTACGCCATATTCTGCGTCAGACCGGCATCCCTGCCATTTACGTCACCCACGACCAGCAAGAAGCCTTCACGGTTGCTGACCGAATCCTGCTCCTGCGCGAGGGGCAGATTGTCCAGGCTGGCACTCCGCCCGAAGTGTTTGCAAAACCGGCCTCAGCCTGGGTCGCATCCTTCCTGGGACTTGGCAACGTGGTCGAGGGGCAGGTTCGCGCCGGGGCGGTGGAAACGCCTTTTGGCAGGTTTTCCATCAAAACAGACCAACCCGATGGGGGGCGCGTTTCGCTGCTGATTCGCCCCCAGGCTGAAGTATCGGATTCTGGCGAGGTCGCAGGCTGCGTAACCGATGTGGTTTTTCGCGGCGATGACTTTCGGGTCGAGTTAGAAAACGGCTGGTATTTTTACCTCTCCGCCGCGCCGCAGGTGGGTGAGAGGGTCCGGTTAAAAGCGAGGGGCGAATGCCTGCCATCACCGTAATCAAACGTGATGTGGAAGGCCGCGAGACGTGGCGCTATGCGGGCGAGATTTTGGAGCGCGGCGATTCGTTTGTGCGGCTGGAAGCGCGCTTCAACCGGGACGAGGATTACCCGTTTCAAGATACCGTCTTGCGGGTGGGTGACCGATTCGTGGAGACGTTCTACACTGACCGCTGGTACAACATCTTCGAGATTCACGACTGCGACGATGACCGCATTAAGGGCTGGTACTGCAATGTAGGCCGCCCGGCGGTGTGGGAGGCAGCGGATACGATTTCCTACGTTGATTTGGCACTCGACCTGTGGGTTTCAGCGGTGGGCTGGCAGGCGTTTCTGGACTGGGACGAATACGCCCGCCTGCGGCTGGATGCCGCGACGCGGGCGCGGGTGCGCGATGCTCTCTATGAGTTGGCGGCGTTGTTCAAAGCGAAACAACCTCCGGCGTGACCGGAGGTTGTTTCAAGTAATGTGATTCTTACAGGCCGAGCGATTCGATGATTTGGTCGCCGTAATTCCAGCCCAAAAGACCAATCACCACACAGCAGCAACACAAGATGAGCAAGAGGGCAACAACGGCAATGATGATTGTTTTGCTGTTATTCTTGGGCGCTTCAGGGGTCAGGGGGGCGGAAGTAGGTTCCATTTTTTACGATTGCTCCTCTATGAGTTGGTTTGAGTGCTGGCTCTAGCGCGCCGCCACAGCCAGTAGATAAACAAGGCGGTAGATAGTACCAGGACGCAGGCGATGATGACAGGCAGGACGATTGCGATAATCGAGGTAATGCTCGAAACAATGTCTTCAGCGATGCTGACCGGCACGTTGCCCGCGCCGCCGGTGGTGGCAGTAACCGCCGGGCGCACCATGCCGGCTTTGGCGGCGTGAACGCTCCCGGCCACCAGTAGTCCGCAGACCAGCGAGACGAACGGGCTGACGTCGGTCAGCACGCGGGCGGCGGCGGCAAAGGCAATGGCCCCGGCTGTGGGGCGGATAAAGGTCTGGATGATGTCGTTGATGTGGTTGACGGCGGGGACTTTGTCGGCCAGGAACTCGATGATAATCAACACGCCCAGAACAATGAGTATCCAGGGATGAGCGAGCAGGTCGAAAGGCGCGGCCAGTTTGAAGGCCTGCGGGAAGAAATGTGCGATGATGCCGATGGTGAAGAGGGGAATGTAGGCGTTCAGCCCGGCGCTGGCCGAGAGACCGAAGGCAGAGAAAACTCCCAAGAGCAATTCCATAGTTGAATTATATACGCGAATTGGGCAAAAAGGTTAAGTGGGTTTGACCCTTAACGTGTTTTTTACTGGCTTGATAAGACCAAATTTCGGTCGGTTTTCAAAAACTTCTACCACAATGGCAAGAATGTATCTAATTCAGGCGATTTGTGTGGCCAATCCTGCACGAACAGGTGCGGAATGCTCCAGTTTTAGTTTCAGCATTCGTAACTCCACTGCAAAAAGACTTTTAAGCACAAAGGACCCGAAGGATACAAAGAAATTCCAATAAGTGCAATGAAAAATCTTGAAATTCGGCAAACTTCGTGACCTTTGTGGTAAGAAAAGGCTTTCTCAGCATAGTCAGATTTGTAATCGCTGCAGGTCTTCATGGCGTTCTCATTATCGCTTGCGCCGCTTTGCTTAACAGGATAGGCAGGATAACCAAGATGTTTTCACCCTGTTTTCTGCGCGGCTCATCCTGAAATCTTGTTCATTTTGTTTGTTTTTTAGCCCGAAACCAGACCTTGAGAAAGCCGTGGGCAGGCCTTCGGAACGCTTGTATTCGCCGCCAGAATCCTGTACAATTTTGTAAAAAGCAAGGCTGGCCCCTCTTTCAACCCAGAAGGGAGCATCACTATGGATATGATTAAAGTCTCTGCCAACTCCCGTACTTCCGCCGTGGCCGGCGCAATTGCAGGCGTGGTTCGCGAACATAAGCGCGCCGAAGTGCAGGCGATTGGCGCGGGCGCGGTTAACCAGGCCGTTAAGGCGCTTGTGCTTGCCAAGGGATACCTGGAAGGCGACGGTATCCAGGTTGTCTGCGTTCCTGAGTTTGTGGACGTAGATATTGACGGGAAAGTGCGCACCGCCATCAAACTGGTTGTCGAACCGCGCTAAAGTGATTACGTTGCCCGCCTTGCTCTGGCCGGGATGTCACTCCCGGTTTTTCTTCATGGAAGCCTGATGACGTTACCCTCTATCTCCTCCATGCCGTCGCTCCAAGACCGCAAGGTTTCGCTCTTTCGTTTGACGACCGGGCTAGCGTTGGTCGGTTTTGCCTTGTGTGGACTGATTGCGCTGCTCGTTCTTCCCGTTGGGGCCAGGCCAGCCAGGTTAGGAACTCAGACGGTGATTATCAACGAAGTGGCGTGGATGGGAACGCTCAGTAATGCAAACCATGAATGGATTGAGCTATACAACCCCAGCACAAGCGATGTCAATTTAACGGGTTGGCGGCTGCAAGCCGCAGACGGAACGCCAGATATTCCTCTCGCTGGAATTATTCCCGCAGGGGGGTATTTTTTACTGGAAAGGAATGAACTGGCAACCAGCGTTCCTTCAGACCAGATTTTTTCGGGCGCGCTTGGCAATGGGCCGCCGGGCGAAACCTTGCAACTGTTCGATAACGCAAGCCCTACGCCAGTTTTAATTGACACCGCCAATTATCCAGCCGGCAATCCGTGGCCGGCTGGCGATAATACCACCAAATGCAGCATGGAGCGCATTGGGCCATTGTTCGATGAACCCGCCTCGTGGGCCACCTCGCCAGCCAACACCATTGCCCAAGATGCCAGCGCAAACAATATTTGCGGCTCGCCCAAAGCCCCCAATGCACAATTCGTCACTCCCACCTTCACGCCTTCTCCCACCCATACCCCCGAATGGCAATTGCGCCTCATCATCAACGAAGTGGCCTGGGGCGGCACGCGCGCCGATGACACCCTGGCGCAATGGATTGAACTCTACAACCCCGGCACCGACCTCGACTTGAGCGGCCTCTATCTTCGCATCCCTGGCAAGGGCGATATTCCTCTGCCGCTGGTCACTTTACCCTCCAATCAGTATTTCCTCATTGAGCGTAACGAAACCGATACCAGCGCGCCTGCCAGCCTGGTGGTGGCCTTTCCCTTTTTAGACCCCGCCGGAGACCGGTTGTTGCTCTATGCGCCAGGCGATATTTTAATTGACTCTGCCAACGCCGACGGCGGACCCTGGCCGGCTGGCAGCCGCTTTTACGATTATCGCAGCATGGAGCGCGCTTCTCCTTACAGCGCAGAGAGTGACCTGACCTGGCTCAATTTTGCAGGGCCAACGACAGCCACCGACCGTCTTGGTAACCCCATCAACGGATCGCCAGGCGGCGCAAACTCTTTGGGCGCAACCAGCACACCCACTGTTACCCCTTCCCCTACGCTTACAGTCACTCTCACCCCCACTAATACGATTACACCCACCCGCACCATCACTCCCACCCCTGGCATCAGCATGGCGATTGTCATCAACGAGGTGGCCTGGGGTGGCACGGCGGCCAACGCTAACCATGAATGGATTGAATTGTACAACCCTGGCGCAACCAACATCAACCTCACTGGCTGGCGGTTGGTGGCAACCGATAATTCCCTCTCCATCCTCCTCAATGGTATCATTCCATCAGGAGGCTACTTTTTGCTTGAGCGCTCCACCGATAACGCCGTTTCTGATATCCCCGCCGACCAGATTTACTCTGGTGGGCTTGCGAACGAGGGCCGTATTTTGCAGTTGCTTTCCCCCTCCAATCAGGTCATTGATACTGCCAACAACAATGGCGGTGCCTGGCCGGCGGGTGGCGCTTCACCTTCCTACTGCACGATGGAGCGGCGCGCTGTGAGCGGCGCCCCCATGCCCGATAGCGACTTCTCATGGATTACGAATACGGGCGTGTTGAAAAACGGCAAAGACGCCAACGGCAATGATATTTGTGGCACACCCAAAAATATCAATTGGGCCTACTATGTCACCCCTACCCCCACGCCACAAAAAACCGCCACGCTTGCCCGCACTCCCACTCGCACCCGCACACCCACTCCCAACCGGGCCACGCCCGAACCCATCGTGATTAATGAATTCCTGCCGCACCCTCGCCAAGACTACAACGGCGATGGGGTGATTGACAGCGGCGATGAATTTATCGAACTCATCAACCTGGGCAGCGTGGCCGTCACCCTCAACAATTATCAGCTCGATGACCAGCAGGGCGACTCAAACCCCTACACCATCACCGGCGTCACCCTCCAGCCCGGCACGCGCATCGCCTTTTTCTCTTCTAAGACCGGCATCCTGCTCAGTAACGGCGGCGACAGCGTGCGCCTGTTCAAATCCAACGGGCAAATTGCCGACGCCTTCACCTATGGCATTCTGAAAGAACTCGACCGCTCTTGGTGCCGCTATCCCGATGGCAAGTTCACTGTTGCCGGGCAATCGAATTGGACCTTTGGCTGCCTGCCCTCGCCCGGAAATCCCAACGAACGGGCTGCCACTGAACGAATTGGCTGGGAAGAACGCCCCCTCCTTTGCCGTTCGCCTCGCCTGCCGCTGAGCATCTATCTCTCTGAATGCGACCGGCTCGGCCTGTGGAACTGGAACAGCGCAGAACCCCCGCCGCTCCTTTTGCCTCCCTGGCTGGAATCGGATGGCGTGTTATATACCTTCGAGTGACCGGCCTGAAGGTACTGCTGCTTGCTTGTTTTGCGCCCATCCAACCTTCGGGCGCCTTTCTCTTGCCTTTTTGCTCATGCCTCTGTACAATTTCACTATGACACAAACGATATTGCTGGCATTGTTGACAAGCTACGCTGCTTTCGCGTTCCTGCTTGGGCTATCCTACATGCGTCATCGCCGCCTGACGCGCACCGAGTTTGCCTTTTGGGGGATGCTGGCCCTGCTCGTGCCGGTCTTTGGCCCGTTTTTTGTCATCGCTGCCCGCCCTGGGCCGAGGAAACGCTCCTTGCGGCCTCGTAAAAGCGGCGGATAGCCTGTCTTCTCCATCGAAAGGACAAACCAGCCTATGAAACAGGACCGTTTTCTCATCGGCATCCTGCTTGGGATTGCCGCCCTCATTTTGCTTGCCCTGGTTGTCTTCTTCGCCCGCAGCGACGACCTGGTTTATGTGAATGAAGCAACCCCGCAGGGCGTGGTGCAAAACTATATCGTCGCCATTCAAAAACGAGACTACGAAAAAGCCTACACCTACCTGGCCGACCTGGAAAACAAGCCCACCGACCAGCAATTCCGCCAATCGTTTTTCAACAATTCCGTTTCGCCTTTGGGCGCAGGGGTCGAAATCTTGCAAACCGAAATCAGCGGCGACCTGGCAACAGTTGAGTTGTCTATCATCTACAATCCGTCCGACCCGTTTGGGGGCAGTTCGCGTTATCTCGAATCGGCCCGGCTGGTGCGTCAGGCCGGGAACTGGAAAATCAAGCAAATGCCTTACCAGTTTTGGGCTTACGACTGGTTTCAGCCCACGCCCGTCAAATAGGGGAATTTCATGCGCACCATTCGCCGTTTATATTTTTTCACAGTTGTCTTCATCAGCGTCGAAGTCGTCCTATGGGGGCTGATTCATCTACTGCGCGCTACCTTCTCCACCGGATTTATCCTGCCTCAGGCAGAGACCCTCGCCCAGGCATTGGCGCTGATTCTGGTGGGCGTCCCAATTTTCCTGTTGCATTGGGGCTGGGCGCAGCGCACCGTCCGGATGGATGGCGAAGAACATGCCGCCACCCTGCGGGCGGTGTTCCTCTATGGAATTTTGCTCGCCACCCTGATTCCGGTTGTCCAAAACCTGCTGGCGCTGCTCAACCGCTCCCTCATTACCTTGGCCGGGCTGGAGAGTTACCGCGCCTTGTTGGGCGGCTCGCAAGGCTGGGTGGATAACCTGATAGCGATATTCTTCAACTTGGTGGCTGCGGCGTACTTCTACCGCGTAACGCAAATAGACTGGCTGACCTTGCTGAACGTGGACAACTTCCGCGATGTGCGTCGCCTATACCGCTATATCTGGGTGTTGTATGGCCTGCTGATGCTCATTTTTGGCGCCCAGCAGGTCATTCGCTTTCTGTTTTACGTTCCGACCGCCATTTTAGGCGAATCGGGCCGCGAAATCTTCTTAAACGGCCTGGCGCTCATTTTAGTCGGCGCGCCGGTTTGGTTGTGGGCCTGGCAGGTTTGTCAACAGGCGCTCGACGAGCCGCAGGAAACCGGTTCGCTGTTGCGCCTGGGCGTTTTGTACTTGCTTTCGCTGGCAGGCGTAGTTACGGTGCTTTCTTCAGCTGGGGTGCTGGTGGATGTCCTGCTGCGCCTGGCGCTGGGACAGGCCTTTCCGCTGGCCGAACTGCTCTCGCGGCTGGGCGGGCCGGTATCGATTGGCGTCCCGTTGGGGGTGGTCTGGGCCTATTACGGAACCTGGCTTGGGCGCGAAATCAGCAGCGTGGAATCGCCGGGCCGCCGCGCCGGGTTAAACCGCTTCTACTTTTACATTCTCTCGCTGATAGGCCTGGTAACCGCCTTCATTGGGCTGGCGCTGTTATTCTCGTTCCTCGTCGAGACGCTGGTCAGTCAGTCCGTCCTCTGGGGTGAGACACTGCGCGAACGCTTGAGCGCCGCGCTTGCCACCCTGCTGGTTGGCCTGCCGCTCTGGATTTTGACCTGGCGCCCGATGCAAGCCGAGGCGCTCGCCAACGATGAATGCGGTGACAACGCCCGCCGCTCGGTGGTGCGCCGTTCGTATCTCTACCTGGTGATTTTTGCCCTCGTCATTGGAGGCATGGTCTCGGCGATTGGGTTATTCTACAATTTGCTGTATGCTTGGCTTGGAGAAGCAACACAAAATTTCACGCGCGATGTCTTGAACGCATTGCAATTGCTGGTTTTGTTTACCGTGTTCCTCGCTTACCATTGGCTGGTCTTGCGGCGAGACAGCGGCAGCAAGGCCGAGGCGTTAACCACCCTGCAGGAGCAGTTCCCGGTGCTGGTCTTTGAGCAGGCGGGCAGCGGATTTGCGCTACAGATGCAGGCAGCCATTCAAGAGGCTGCGCCCAAACTGCCGACCATGGCGCTGCCTCTTGAAGAGGGCCTGCCCGAAGGCGCTGAGGCCGCTCAAGCGGTGATACTGCCCAGCAGCCTGGCCTTCAACCCGCCCGAAGCCTTGCGCCTGTGGCTGAAAGAATACAGCGGACACAAAATCATTGTCCCGGTTGAAACCCCGCGCTGGTATTGGCCGGGTGGCTTCTCGCGCAATGGCGTTTCGGCGGCGGCGCATATCGTGCGGCAACTGGCCGAAGGGCAAGAACTGCGCCCCTCGGCAGGTACTTCCACCCTCCAAGTGGTGGCTTACGTCTTTGCCGTTCTGTTTGGCATACAACTGCTGTGTATCTTGCTTGGGCTGGGAATTTCGTTGGCAGCAGGGTGGTAGTTACTTTTCCCCCCAGTGGATGGCAATCGTCCCTAGCATCACACGCTTGTAGCCAATTCGCTTGAACCCGGCAGCAGCCATGCGCGCGGCCAGATCTTCGGCAGTGAGAAAGGCTTCGGTCGAATTGGGCAGGTAGGTGTACGCATCGCGCTGGCCGGAGAGCAACGTTCCAAGTGTGGGAATGATAACGTGTAAGTGAATCCAAATCAAAGGCGAGAGCAGGTTCCTCTTGGGGCGCGTTGTGTCGAGAATGACGATGCGACCACCCGGTTTCAACACCCGATACTGCTCACGCAGGGCGGCCATATTGTCTATCACGTTGCGCATCAAGAAACCAGAGACAACCGCATCGAAGTGTTCCGATGGCAAGGGCAGGCGCAAGGCGTCAGCCGCAACCCAGGCGAACGAATCGGCCTCCTGCCTGCCAGCGCGCATCATCTCAAGGGTGAAATCGGCGGCGGTCACCTGGGCGGTTGGTTGCTGGGCCAGGGCTTCGCGGGCCAGGTCGCCGGTTCCAGCCCCCAGGTCTAATAGCCGGACGTGTGGGTGCAGGGCGGCACGGCGGATAACTTCTTTTCGCCATCTGATGTCCTGTCCGCCTGTCATCAGCCGGTTCATCAAATCGTAGCGATGCGCAATGCGGGTAAACAGGTCTTGAACATAACGGGATTTTTCGGGGCCGGTCAGGTTTGTCATGCGCTCGATTGTATCTAAACTTGATGCGCGCGCAAAGGTTGTCAGCCCGCGAGAGGTAAAAAAGCGCGTCTTTGGCAAAGCGCGACCGAACTTTTGCGCACCCACCCACGAATCGGTCACGAATACTCAAATTTTTGTTTCAGCATTCGTTCATTCGTGCAAATTCGTAGATGGTTTAACAAAACATAAACCGTGACACCTGACAGCGCCAGAAACTTTGAGTAGGGAATAAATGGGATTCCAGGATAGGCCTCGCACAAAACATCCTTCTATCCTGTTACAGTCAGTTGGTGTACTTGCGGGCCAGGCATTACGCGCCTGCGATAGGACGCTTTCTGTTCAGGAATACGAGGGCAGGGGATTCCAATAGGCCGGGGTCGCTTAATCGGTGGGGGTACGTCGAGGGGAATCCTGTAAACCTCACAGACCCATCTGGGAATGATCCTTATCGTAAAACAGAGCCTAATCTTTGTGCCTTATTGCGGATGGAACAAATTATCAAAGAAACTGATCCGAATAGAGCCGAAGCACTAGTTCGCTTATTTGAGGATCAAGAGTTATTCAACTCTTGGGGAGATGTGGCAGGTCGTGATGCAGGGAGTCGGCTTACTTGGGTGCTGCAATCAACAAGAAGTACAATTTTGCCCATGCACTTCTATCCTCTCTCTGAAAGGGATTGTGGTTTTGCTGAAGAGTTCCGTGACGATAACGATTGCAGTGATGAACTCTGCCCGCGAGACCCCAGCGATTTCTGCTGCCTTTGATTAGGATACGATCCCCATCTCGTACCATTTCGCCGCCGCTGCCAGCCGCATTTCGCGGCCAAAGGTGGTTGGATCTTGGCGTAGAGCCGAGAGTACGCTACGCGGAAGTTCTATTGAAACATTCACTGTAACCATGTGTAACCCGCTCCCAAGTCTTCCCGCCTGCCAAATTCATGATATAATCCACAGTCGCGTCTAAACTGACTGCTGTGAAGCAGTATTCATCTACTTTTGGTAAGGAAATTACGAAATGACTGACCAGTTAATTCAATCCCTCGCCGCCCCCGCCAACCCCAACATTCCCGAACTTCGCGCCGGTGATGTTGTTTCTGTGCATGTCCGCATCAAGGAAGGCACCCGTGAGCGTATCCAGGAATTCAAAGGCACCATCATCCGCCTGCGCAAGGGCGGTCAGGACGCCAACTTCACCGTCCGCCGCATCGCCAGCAACGGCATCGGCGTTGAACGCACCTTCCTCTTGCGCTCCCCGCGCGTAGACAAGGTTGTGGTGGAGCGGCACTCCAAAACCCGCCGCGCCCAGTTGTACTTCATGCGCGGACTGACCGGCAAAAAGACCCGCCTCAAGCAGAAGTTCAACTAAAGCACTGTTCGGGCGCTACACAAACAGGACGCAGCCCCGCGTCCTTTTGTGTTTTAATGAGAGCTTATGGCGCCAATCGAAGATTTGCGCCACAAGTCGGAGACTTGTCCTACCTTTGGAGACTCCATGAAACTCGAACAAATCACCCTCTACCCGCTCAAAATGCCGCTCATCTCGCACTTCGAGACCTCCTTTGGGCGCATCTACGAACGCGAATGCGTCCTGGTCAAAATCGAATCTGAAGGCCTTACCGGCTGGGGCGAGTGCGCCGCCGACCGCGACCCCGGCTACAGTTACGAAACCACCCGCACGGTCCTGCACATCCTCAAAGACTTCATCCTGCCGCTGCTGGTAGGGCAGGACGTGACCGACGCCGCCGACTTCCAGCTTCGGGTCATGCCCGTGCGCGGGCATCCCCTGGCCAAAGCCGGGGTCGAAATGGCGCTCTGGGACCTGCTTGGCAAACGAAACGGCCAATCACTCAAACAAATGTTTGGGGGAGTTAAAGAGCAAGTCCAAGTCGGCGTTTCCGTTGGCCTGCAAGATACCACCACCGATTTGCTCAACGTCGTCGAAAAATACCTCGCCGATGGCTACCAGCGCGTCAAACTCAAAATCAAACCCGGACGCGATGTCAGCGAAGCCACCGCCGTCCGCCGCGCCTACCCCTCCCTCAAATTACAGGTAGACGCCAACTCGGCCTACACCCTCCAAACCGCCGCCGCCCTGCACCCACTCGATGACCTCAACCTGCTGCTCATCGAACAGCCACTTTACGAAGATGACATCTGGGACCATCGCCTGTTCCAACAACAGATAAAAACCCCGGTCTGCCTCGATGAAAGCATCATCAGCCCGCGCCATGCCCGCTACGCCATCGAAATGCAGGCCTGCCGCATCATCAACATCAAACCGGGGCGGGTGGGCGGTCTCAGCCAGGCCATCCAAATTCATGAGATGTGCCGCGCCATTGGCATGCCAGTCTGGTGCGGCGGCATGTTAGAAACCAACATCGGGCGCGCCTCCAACCTGGCCCTGGCCTCCCTGCCTGGCTTCACGCTGCCTGGCGACATCTCCGCCTCGGCGCGCTACTACCGCCAAGACGTCACCCTCGAAACCTTCAGCCTCAACCCTAACAGCACCATCACCGTCCCCACCGGCCCCGGCCTGGGCATTACGGTTGATGAAAGGCGCGTGAAAGAATACGCTTTGGGAGTCCATCGGCTTGCTGGTGGATAATTTGGAGATATATGCCTCGTCGCCCTTCCTTTCTCCTCATTTTCTTAACTCTCCTTTCGGCCTGCTCCCCCGCGATTCAGACCCCGCACGAGCCGGCCCCCGTTACCGAGACAGTTGCCGCATCTCAAACTGCCGCACCCACCCTTCGGCCAACCGCCGAGCCGACGGCAACTCCCGTCCCAGCCCTGTGGATTTCACCCGCTGCGCCCGAAAAACTGCGCACAGCCAAAGAGTTGGGCGGCATCAAACAGGTTGCAGACAAAGACAAAGCGACCATCTGGTTAGAGGCCAACCCAAACGCCGAAATCGAAACTCCAAAATCCGTCTGGATTTACGCCCTCGTCGCCGCCTTCCCCACCCTCCGCGATGGAATTGCTTTCGAGGAGTTAAAAGCGGCCTGGTCAGGCAAGCCTGGCGGGTTGGTGATGACGGAATCCACGTTTGAGGCAGTGAAACTCCTCTTTGACGGCCAGCAAGGCTCTGGCGTAGAAATTGTCCCCGCCGAGGGGTTGACAGAGGCCCTTTGGCAGAAGCGCGCTGCCTGGGGGATCGTGCCATTCGAGCAGATTAATCCAAAAATGAAAGTCCTCGAACTCGATGGAATCTCCCCTCTCCGCAAAGAGTTCTCCCCTGATTCGTATCCCCTCAAAGTAACCTTTGTGCTCACCGGCGCAGAGTACCCCTTGCCCGCCACCAACCGCGACCCCGAAAAACTGGTGACGCTGGTGATGACCGGCGTTACCGCCCTGGTGCGTGCGACGGCGGTGAAAATGGAAGAGAAGGGCAACAGATACCCGGCCCAAGACATTCGTGACTGGCTGCTGCAGGCCGATATTGCCCACATCTCCAACGAAATCCCCTTTGCGGTGGGCTGCCCTTACCCTAATGCCAACCAGCGGCGGCTGATTTTTTGCTCAGACCCGAAGTATATTGAACTATTGGAATACATTGGCACGGATGTGGTGGAACTGACCGGCAACCACTTTCAAGATTGGGGCAAAGAAGCCACGCTCTACACACTGGAGATGTATAAGGAGCGCGGTTGGCCCTATTTTGGTGGCGGCGCGAACCTGGCCGATGCCCAAAAAGCGGCTATCATTGAACGCGGCGGTATGAAGTTTGCTTTCATCGGCTGTAACCCGGCCGGACCGCAGTTTGCCTGGGCGCGCGAGGACGGCTGGCCAGGGGCCGCACCTTGTGGTTCAGATTGGCCCGGCAAGCCCAAGGGCGGGCATGGCTACGAGTGGATGACCGAGGAAATTGCCCGCTTGAAGGCCGAAGGCTATATTGTGATTGCCACCTTTCAGTACTTTGAGTATTACAGCCCCGAACCGCGCCCCTGGCAGCAGACCGATTTCCGGCGCATGGCCGAGGCCGGAGCCACCATTATCAGCGGCTCGCAAGCCCATTATTCACAGGCCATGGAGTTTTACGGCGAATCGTTCATCCACTACGGGCTGGGTAACCTGTTCTTCGACCAGATGGGCTACGATAACCCATCCAGCGGTCAGCGCACCACCAACACCCGCCGCGAGTTTTTAGACCGGCATGTGTTTTATGATGGGCAATATATTGGCACCGAGATTCTAACCGCCATGCTCGAAGACTATGCCAAACCGCGCCCCATGACCCCTGAAGAGCGTCAGGCCTTCTTGCAAGAATATTTTCAGCAAAGCGGCTGGTGATGTCAGAACAACGTATCGTCCCGAAGGCGTAAGCAACCTTCGGGACGGTTTTTCAGGCATGAAAAGTGGCCGCTGCCGCTTCGGGGGTCAAGCGTCCGGTGATTTGCGGTCCTTCGTACAAACAAAACCTGGCACAAACATTATTTTGCGCAATGGCCAATTGAAACTCTCAAAAATCTTTGCGACTCTGCGCCTTGGCGTTAAGATTTTACGCCAATTTCAGCAATTCCAAATCTGATATTCTCTACCGCACATTTTGAATTTTTTACCGCCAAGAGCGCCAAGAACGCCAAGGGTTCAAGGGCATCTTTGCGTTCTTGGCGGGCTTCGCGGTGAATTTCTGGAGTTTGTTTGGAAAAGTGCCCCCCTCGCATTTTCAAGCGACATGAATGCCGCGCTACGGAAAAACTGCGTAGCATCCGTTAATTAAACCTAAAAAGAAAAATCCCCACAACGGGGATTTTGTGGGCGCAACCCATAGGGGGCTTCGCTCAGGGGCTTGAACCCCTGACCTGGTATTTCTCTCTTGGGGGGCCTCGGTGGGAAATTTGTGGGCGCAAAGGGACTCGAACCCCTGACCTCCTCGGTGTAAGCGAGGCGCTCTGACCAACTGAGCTATGCGCCCGTGCGCCAAATTATACCCGATTCTGGTCAGGCTGGCTGATAAATACGCAATCCGCCAACATCCACCAGCCGCCCGGCCAGGCGCGTTTTTGTTTTGGTGCGCAGGGTTTCAAGGATAGATTCATAAAGCGCCGGGTCGTGGCGCAGCCGTTTGAGCGCGTGACGTGATAAGGCATCGGCAGCGCGGTTATGACGGCGTGGCAGCCATTCCCAGCGCAGGTGAGGGAATTCTGCCGCCAGCCGCCGGGCGCGCTCGTGGAGTGGCCGCACCGCCGGGCTTGAAACGCCTGCCAATCCTTCCATCTGGTTGATGACGCTTTTGGCGTCGCCACACACCAGCACCCGTTCGCCAGTTACGCCCATATCGAGCAAGGCTTCCAGGCCTTCCACCAGCGCCAGATATTCGGCGATGTTGGAGTTGGCGTTGCGGCCGCGTGCAAAGGTCCCATGCCCCTGGGCGATGACTTGCTTTCCGCGTAGGAGGCGCCAGCCGTAGCACATAATCCCCGCCGAAGCGGGATGCTCGTCATCGGCGTTGCGGAACAGGCCATCGAATTCCAGTCGAAACATACAAGGCTCCTTTGGTTGGGATTAAATGCCAATCGGCAGCCTAAAGACTGCCGATTTTTGAGAGAAGTCGCAAGAGACCGTTTTGCAGGTCTGCCTGAATTGGTTTTGTCGGTGCGAATGTGCTGCTAGATGGTCAGGGTCCAATGTGTTGCTCTGCGAAGAAGTATTTTTTCCTATCTTGCGCGTTTTTGGTGCCAAAGTCAATATACGTTTTGTAAAAATCTGATTAACAACGGATTTGTAATCTTCCCGTCAACTCTTTACCAGCACCAACCCCTTCAGGTAGGCCCCTTCGGGGAAGTGAATTGACACCGGATGGTCTGGCCCTTGTGCCAGATATTCCACAATCTGCGCCTCCACGCCCGCATCGAGCGCGGCGCTGGCGACGATTTTTTGAAACAGGGCTGCATCAATGCCGCCGGAACACGAAAACGTGACCAAAATTCCGCCGGGACGAAGCAGTTTGAAGGCCAGGCGGTTGATGTCTTTATAGCCGCGCGCGGCTTTCTCGGCTTGCGCGGCGGTGGGGGCGAATTTGGGCGGGTCGAGGATGATAAGGTCCCAGGCGCGATTCTGGTCACGGAATTTTCTCAAGGCTGTAAAGACATCTGCTTCGAGCCAGTCCAGGCGGTCGGTTTGTATTCCGTTTAATAAGGCGTTTTCTTGCCCAAGCGCTAGCGCTTCGCCGCTGGTATCCACCGATAAAACCGATTTTGCGCCCCCTGCTGCGGCATGAATGCTGAACCCACCCGTGTAGCAAAAACAATTCAGCACCTCGCGCCCCTGGGCCAGTTCGGCCACCCGTTTGCGGTTGGCGCGCTGGTCGAGGTAGAAGCCGGTTTTGTGGCCGGTTTCAAGGTTGACCAGGAATTTCAGGCCGTATTCGTGAATCGTGATGCGTGACGAGTGCAGCGTGCCGCGCAATAGGCCAGTACGCGGAGATAACCCCTCCAGTTCGCGCACGTCGGCATCGGAGCGTTCGTAAATGGCCATTGCGCCGGTCTGTTCGAGCAGCAGGTCGGCCAGGGTCTCGCGCCAAAACTCGCAGCCGGTGGTGAGCGATTGCAGAACGAGAATCTCTCCATAGCGGTCAACGACCAGGCCGGGCAAGCCGTCTGATTCAGCGTGAATCAGTCGCATGGCGTTTGATTCAGATGTCAGCCTCAGCGCCAGGCGCTTTTGGGTGGCAGTTTGTATCTTTCGGCGGAAGAAATCCACATCCACCGATTCATCCGGGTTGAACGTCCAGACCCGCGCGCGGATTTGCGAGGCCGGTGACCAGGCCGCCCGCGCCAGCCAGTTGCTTTGTGCGTCGCGCACTTCGATTGTTTGACCAGGCTGCGGGTTGCCGGTAACTTTATCTACCGCGCCAGAGAAAATCCAGGGATGGCGGCGCAAGAGCGATTTTTCACGTCCGGGTTTGAGAATGAGAGTGGGCATGAGGTGAGTATAACTCACATGCTATAATTTTCGCGTGAGTAATCGCGTTTTGTTGTATGACCATTTTTTTCAGTGCTGGTTGGAATTTCTCAACCCGGTCAGCGTTCTGGTGGCCCGCCGGGTGGCCGATGTTTGGCCTGCGCTGCAAGCGGCGCAGGCCGAAGCACAGCGCGGACGCTGGGCGGCGGGTTGGCTGACCTACGAAGCCGCATCCGCCTTTGACCCGGCGCTGGTAACGCACGACGATACCAGCGGGTTGCCTTTGTTGTGGTTTGGGGTGTACCACTCGCCCCGCCCTGCCTCGGCGCCGCCCCAGGTGGCCCAGGGCGCGCCGCTGGATTGGCAGCCTTCCGTCCGCCTGGATGAGTACAACGCCGGCTTTGCGCAAATTAAGAATCGGATTGCCGCCGGGCAGACGTACCAGGTCAATTACACGTTTCGGCTGCGCGCGCCATTTGAGGGCAATGCCGGTGAGTTGTTTGCCCGCGCCGCTCACGGCCAGGGCAGCGGATACCCGGTCTTTGTCGAGACGGACGAGTGGGTGATTGGCTCGGCCTCGCCAGAGTTGTTTTTTATGCTCGATGGCGAGAAACTGGTCTCAAAGCCGATGAAAGGCACCGCTCCGCGTGGTTTGCGCATGGCCGATGACCTGGCGCAGGCCGATTGGCTGCGCGCTTCTGAAAAAAACCGCGCCGAAAATGTGATGATTGTGGATATGGTGCGTAACGATATGGGGCGCATTGCCCGCATTGGAAGTGTGCGCGTGCCAAAACTGTTTGATGTGGAGAAGTATCGCACCGTCTGGCAGATGACCAGCACGGTGGAGTGCGAAACGCCCGCCAGCCTGAGCGAGATTTTTGCGGCACTCTTTCCGGCGGCCTCCATTACCGGCGCGCCGAAGGCCAACACCATGCGCATTATCCGCGAACTGGAAAATTCGCCGCGCCGAATTTATACCGGGACGTTGGGGTATATCGCACCCCAGCGGCGGGCGCAGTTTAATGTGGCGATTCGCACGTTTTTGCTGCAGAAACGCTCCAGTCAGGTCGAATACGGCCTGGGCGGGGGGATTGTGTGGGATTCGCAGCCGCGTGATGAAATGCAGGAAGCCTACACCAAAGCCAAAATTCTGACCGAAACGCCGCCCAATTTTTCGCTTCTCGAAACCTTGCACTGGTCACCCACAGGCGGCTTTGCGCTGCTCGAAAGACACCTGCAACGATTGAAAGAATCTGCAGCCTATTTCGATTTTCCGCTCGATGAAATGGAAATTCGGGGGAGGCTGGAGACTCTCGCTTCTGCCCTCTCTGCCAGAGGGGGTGGGGAGATTCAGCGGGTACGCCTGCTGCTCGATTCGCAAGGCGGAATCAGCCTGGAGAGTTCCGCGCTGAACCCGCTCCCGGCCTCGTACCGCGTTCGGCTGGCCGAACAGCCCATTGCCTCGAACAGTCCCTTCCTTCAACACAAAACAACTTTCCGAAAAATTTATGAAGACGCGCGCCTGCCAAATTACGCTGATGTTTTGCTGTGGAATGAGCGCGGCGAACTGACCGAAAGCACCATTGCCAACTTGGTGGTGGCGCTCGGCGGCGAATTAATCACCCCACCGGTGGAATGCGGCCTGCTACCCGGCACGGCGCGCGCCCAGTGGCTGGCCGAGGGTCGCTTGCGCGAGGCTGTGATTCGCGTGGAAGACCTGGCCGGATGTGATAAGATATTCCTGCTCAATTCTGTACGCGGATTATGGGAGATTACCCTGTGACCGAAACACCGAAAACTTCCCGCTCAACCCTGGCAACGAAACTGTCGAAAAACCCTTTTTCGCGGAGCGAAGCCTGCCTGGGGCGGCTTGGGCGGCGGGGGGAGGGGGAGGGATTTCCCCTCGTTCTGGGCTAATTCAGCGTCCCAAACACACAGATTTTCCCAATATTATGCACCAGTGCGTACAAT
>DAOUBQ010000060.1:0-8377 GCA_034432755.1 Anaerolineales bacterium | reverse complement strand
CGTCAGGGTCGTCTTGCCGTGGTCGATGTGGCCCATCGTCCCAACATTCAGGTGCGGTTTGCTGCGGTCAAATTTCTGCTTCGCCATGTTTCACTCTCCTTGACAAAAAAATGAACAGAGTGCATATTCAGCAACTGAGCCCTCAATGGGATTTGAACCCATGACCCCAGTCTTACCAAGACTGTGCTCTACCGACTGAGCTATGAGGGCGTATCGTGCTGCCCGGATAAACCGGGAAGGTGGGCAGTGAAGGATTCGAACCTCCGAAGGCGTCTGCCAGCTGATTTACAGTCAGCCCCCTTTGGCCACTTGGGTAACTGCCCACGATTCAATTGTTCGAGCCTTGACTGGCTCGCGTTTGGGGTCATGCGTGACCCCAAACGCCAAACAACCAAGGAGCCGACGATGGGAATCGAACCCATAACCGCCCGCTTACAAGGCGGGTGCTCTGCCGATTGAGCTACGTCGGCGCAGGCTGCCCCGCATTAAGCGGGGCAATTATACCAAAGGCTACCCGCCACAACAAGGGATTTTGGCTCGAATTTCTAAGCCTGGGCTTCATTCATTCACACCAATCAGGCTGAGAGCCAACCCAAACGGACGCAGAGTCTATCAGGATTTCAGGGAAGCGTCAAGCCTGACATGTTATAATGCGCGCAATCTCAATTCAGGAGTGGCAAAACATGCTAAAAATCGAGGTGACATACTGCGCAGTCTGACACTACACCGACCGGGCCGTGAGCCTGGCAAGCGAACTGCTCAAAAACTACGAACCTGAAATCGAATCTTTGACCCTTATTCCTTCTGATGGGGGCAAGTTTGAAGTCAGCGTGAATGACAAGTTGATTTATTCAAAACTCCAGACCCGGCGTCACGCCGAAGCAGGCGAAGTGACCGGTCTGGTTCAAAAAATCTTACATTCGTGAGGCAAAATGTCGAAGAAAGGCCGCGTTTTTTCGGGCGCCCGACCCACCGGGCGGCAACATCTTGGCAATTACTTGGGAGCAATGAAAAACTATGTGGCGCTCCAGGATGAATACGATTGCGTTTACTGCATCGTAGACGTTCACGCGCTCACCACCGTAGAGACGACCAGGGACCTGGTCAGCAACACGTACGACATGGCGCTCGATTGGCTGGCCGCTGGTATTCGCCCGGAGGAGTCGATTGTTTTCGTCCAGAGCCACGTTCCCCAGGTGATGGAATTGCATACATACCTTTCGATGGTTACGCCGCTTGGCAAACTCACCGACCTGCCGACCTTTAAGGAAAAAATCCGCGAAAACCCAGATAATGTCAACTACGGCCTGGTCGGTTATCCCGTCCTGATGACTGCCGATATCGTGCTATATCGCTCGGATATCGTGCCAGTCGGCGTAGACCAGGCCCCCCACCTGGAGTTTGCGCGCGAGACCGTGCGTTCGTTCAACTATCGCTATGGCACGCCCGTTCTCAAAGAGCCGCAAATGAAAAATACCGAGATTCCCAAAGTGTTGGGAATCGACGGTCAGCAAAAAATGGGCAAGAGCCTGAACAACCACATTGAACTGGCCTCCACCCCCGACGAAACTCGCCAGCGCGTGATGCAAATGGTGACCGACCCGCAACGCAAACTGCGCACCGACCCGGGCAATCCAGATGTTTGCAATGTGTTCTCAATGCACAAAGTCTTTTCCCCGGCGGAAGAAGTCGAGATGATTAATGTAGAATGCCGCCGGGCGGGCATCGGCTGCGTAGACTGTAAAAAACGCTTCGCCGCGAACCTGAACAAACACCTGGAACCCTTCCGCGAGAAACGCGCCAAGATTGGCAAGAATCCCGATACCGTGTGGGATGTGCTGCACGACGGCGGCAAACGCGCCCGCGCCATTGCCGAAGAGACCATGGTGGCCGTACGCGAGGCGATCCAGCTGCCGAAGTGAGAGGGAAGGGAAAAAAAGAAACACGGAAACAAGTCATCCGTCATGCTATGGCTTTCTCGTGTTTGCTTGCGGCACCTGGTTTAACAGGATCGGCAGGATAAAAGGATGAGTTATCTGTAAAACGCCCTATTGAACCGCAAAGACGCCAGGCACGCGAAGCAAAAATAAGGGCGAATCTTTCGTCTTTGCAGTGAAATCATGATTTTTGCAGCGGAGTCAAGGATATTTTCACCCCGCTTTGTGTGCGGCTCATCCTTAAGTCCTTCCATCCTGTTTGTTTTTTTAAGACTTTGAGAAAGCCATAACAGCCATTCGGATATTTCTTTGTATAATACAGCGAGCCGATTATAATCAAAAACTTCGACTTCACGCATTAATCTTCAAACCTTTCAGTTCCCTCAAAAGAAACTTCCTCCATGCGCCGCTACCTGTACTTCACAGTTTTCTTCTCTGGAATGTCTACCCTGGCCGCCGAATTTGGGGCCTCGCGCCTGCTGCAAACCATCTACGGCTCCAGCAACCTGGTCTGGGCCAGCGTCATCGGGCTGATACTCATTTATTTTGCAGTGGGCTACCGGCTAGGGGGCCGCTGGGCAGACCGTTCCCCACATCCGCGCACGTTATTCACCATCCTGGCATTGGGCGCGTTCGCGCTCGGCGTTGTCCCGTTCATCGCCCAGCCAGTTCTGCGCGGCGCGGCGCTGGCCTTCGACAGCCTGAAATTAGATGCAGCCTTCGGCGCGTTCGCCGCCACGCTCATCCTGTTCAGCGTCCCCATCACCCTACTGGCGGTGACATCACCCTTTGTCATCCGCCTGCAGGTGGATACCCCCTCGCATGCCGGAAACGTGGCCGGAGACGTGTACGCACTCTCCACGCTGGGTTCCGTCATCGGGGCCTTCCTGCCCACGCTGGCACTCTTTCCATTAATCGGGGTAACACTTTCCTTCCTGCTCTTTAGCGGAATCATGCTGCTGGTGGCGTTGCTCGGTCTGTGGCGGGTAGCAGGCACCAGAACGGTGGCCCCCTTTCTGCTCATGCCACTCTTTGTAACAGTTCTCGCCCTCGCCAACGATTACCGCATCAAATCCACACCCGGACAAATTTTTGAGACCGAATCGGCTTATAACTACATCGAAGTTTTGGAAATTGACGGCACACGCTACCTGCGGCTCAACGAGGGTCAGGGCGTCCATTCGCAGTACCATCCCACCGAACTGTTCTACGGCGGGCCCTGGGAGCAGTTTTCGGTGGGTCCGCTCTTCAACAACCCACCCTTCAGCATCAGCCAGGTGCAGCGCATCGCAATCATCGGCCTGGCCGCTGGCACGGCGGCCCGCCAGGCAACCGAAATCTACGGGCCCATTCCCATTGACGGTTGGGAAATTGACCCCAAAATCATCAACATTGGGCGAGAATACTTTGGGATGACCCTGCCCAACCTCAACGCCTACGCCGCCGATGGCCGCTGGGGGCTAGAACACAGCCCCTACCGGTATGATATTATCGTGGTGGATGCCTACCGCCCGCCCTACATCCCCCCACACCTCACCACGCAGGAATTTTTTGCCATTTGCGCCGAGCGGCTAACCGAAGACGGCGTACTGGCAATCAACATCGGGCGCGCCCCCAATGACCGGCGGCTGATTAACGACCTGGCAGCCACCATCCGCACCGTACTGCCCTCTACCCATGTGATGGACCTCCCCAACACCTTCAACTCCATCCTGTTTGCCACCAAACAACCCACCGCGCGTGATAACCTGGCCTTCAACCTGGCCGCGCTTCAGGCTGACCCAAACGTACCGCGCCTGCTGCGGGCCGCCGCCGCCGTCACATACACTTCCCTCCAACCCGATCCAACGGGAGGCATCATCTACACCGATGACCGCTCGCCCATCGAGTGGGTCACCAACAGCCTGGTGCTAAACTTCATTCTCACGGGCGGGGTAGAAGAATTGAAGTAAAATCACCCCCTCCGGAGTTTCTTATGGCTTCCAAAATCATCCCCTGGCTCACAGCCCTGCTCATCCCCTTTGCGCTTATCATGCTCGGCGCGCGGTTGTTGATGACACCGCTTTTTCCCGAAATCGAATATCGAATGCCGGGCTTTCCGGCTGACCCGTATGGTTTTACTCTCGAAGACCGGCTGCGCTGGGCCAAACCGTCCATTGAGTACCTCATCAACGACTCGGACTTGTCCTTCCTGGCGGAACTCCAATTCAACGACGGCGCGCCCCTCTACAACGAGCGCGAACTCAGCCACATGCTGGATGTCAAAAACGTTGTCCAACGGTTGCTCAATCTGTGGTTCATCAACCTGGCGTTGCTGGTTTTGGTCAACCTTTGGGCCTGGCGCGCCGGGCAGTTAGAAGCCTTTCGGGACGGTCTCAGCCACGGCGGGTTCTTAACGGTCGGCCTGCTCATTGCTTTGGGCGCGTTTGCGGCGGTCTCATTCTGGCAGTTCTTTGCCTGGTTTCATAGTTTGTTCTTTGATGGCGATACGTGGATTTTCCGCTACAACGATACCCTGATTCGCCTGTTCCCCCTGCGCTTTTGGCAAGATGCCGTCATCTACATCGTCGGCTTTGCCATCCTGGCTGGGCTGACCCTGGGGTTTGGGTTTCGGAAGCGCTGACCACAGCCCCGTGCAGACTGAAATTTTGCGCAAAAATCGAGAGATTTTCCACACCCTGGCCGTCACTCATCCTCACCAACCGTGTTCTATCCTCGTGTATAATTTCCCCACAGGAGCAGACCCATGAGTGAATATTTAGCGTTACGAGAAAAAGTGGCCGTCGTCACCGGCGGTTCGCGCGGAATCGGGCGCGCCATCGCGCTGGAACTGGCCCAGCGCGGCGCAAAAGTCGTCGTCAACTACCACAAATCCCCCCATGCAGCCGAATCCGTTGTGAGCGAAATTCAGGCCTCGGGCGGGCAGGCGGCCGCATTCCAGGCGGATGTGGCCGACCCCGCCGCAGCGCAAAATCTCATTAAATTCGCCATCGAAACCTTTGGCGACCTGCACATCCTAGTCAACAACGCTGGAATAACGCGTGACAAACTAATTATGATGATTACAGAAGAAGATTGGGACGCGGTGCTGGAGACCAATCTGAAATCCACATTCATCTGCTCAAAAGCGGCGGTCAAACACATGATTCGCAAGCGCTATGGCCGCATCATCAACATCGCCTCCGTGGCCGGGCAAATGGGCAATCCCGGCCAAACCAACTACTCTGCCTCAAAAGCCGGGCAAATTGGCTTCACCAAAGCCCTGGCGCGCGAGGTGGCCGGACGCAACATCACCGTCAACGCGGTGGCGCCTGGTTTTGTGGATACAGAAATCTTGCTCGCCATGCCTCCCGAAACGCTCGAAGCCGCGCTCAAACTCGTCCCGCTGGGGCGCAAAGGGCAACCCGAAGAAATCGCTTACGCTGTGGCATTCCTTGCCAGCGACCAGGCAGCCTACATCACCGGTCAGGTGCTGGGCGTAGATGGCGGCATGGCAATGATGTAACCCCCTGCGGCTCCGCAAAGCAGATGTGCAAACAATTTGGAGATAAATTATGACTGAAGACTATCGTTCCCCTGGCAAAACCACCCTGGCCCCTGAAGTGTTGCTCACCATTGCGCGCATGTCGGCCCTGGGGGTTGAAGGCGTTGCCCGGCTGGCGCCCGTCCCCGGCGGGTTTGACCGCATTTTTCGGCGCGGCGCCGATGACGGTGTGCGCCTGACGGTGGAGGACGGCCTGGTGTATATCGAACTCTACTTGGTGCTAAAAAGCAACGTTAACGTGCGCGAGGTCAGCCGAAACGTGCAGGCCCAGGTTGCCCGCGCCATCTCCGAAATGGTCGGCATGGAAGTCGGCCACGTCAACATCCACATTGAAGACATCGAATACAAGGCAGACGAATAAGCGCGTATGAAATCACGCACCAGGGCGCGCGCCCTCGCCCTGCAAGTACTTTACGAAGTAGACCTGACCAACCACCGCCCCGGCGATGTCCTTGCCCAGCGATTAGAAGATGAATACGCTGATGGACAGAAAAGCCTCAGCCAGGAAATGGTTGCCTTTGCTCACCAAATCATCTTTGGCGTTTACCCGCTTGCCAAAAAGATGGACAACGTGATCGCCGAATACGCCCCCGAATGGCCCTTCGACCAGATTGCCGCCATTGACCGCAACATCCTGCGGATTGCCGTTTGGGAATTTTCAATTTCCGGCATCACCCCGCTCAAGGTTGCCATCAACGAAGCCGTTGAGCTGGCAAAACTCTACGGTTCTGATACTGCTCCTCGTTTCGTGAATGGCGTTTTGGGCAGCCTGGCCGACCACCAACATATCATTGCCCAACAATTCAAGAAAGGTGATTAATGGATATCCTCGGAATCGGCCTTCCAGAAATCTTCTTTATCGTAATTTTGGCGCTCATCCTGCTCGGCCCCAAAGACATGGTTAAAGCAGGGCGCACCATTGGGCGCACCTTGCGAGCCTTCGTGATGTCACCTACCTGGCAAGCCATGCGCACCACCGGTAAGGAAATTCAACAAATTCCCACCAAATTAATGCGCGAAGCCGGCCTGGAGGAGATTCAAGCAGAGTTGAAAGACGTCCAAGCAGGCCTTCAAACGGCCACCCAAAAAAGCCTGGACGAAATTCAATCCGTCGAAAACCAGATTCTTGCCGGCCCCCGCCCACCAACGCCTGCCTCGCCGCCCCAAAAGCAGGAATCTACCCTCAATCTTCCCCACGCCTGAACAATAAACCATCATGCAACGCCTCCGCAACGCCTTATGGTGGCTCATCGCCGCGCCCATCAAACTCATTGCATGGGTCCTTCGTCTGCCATTTCGATTCCTGGGCTGGCTGTTTCACCCGGTCGTCCGAAAATTTAAGCAAAATTCAATCTACACCTTCCTGACCGAAGTGCCAGAGGACCGCCCGGCGCTCGATGCCATCTCCGATGCCTTCCAGCAGCCCGAAATCATCCTGGAAGAGTTAGATGCCGTCCGCAAGCACTTACTGCGCATGCTGCTGGCGGTCATCATCACCACCGCCTTTTCGTTTTACTTCACAAACGACCTGGCGGCCTTCCTGGCCGTGCCTGTCGGCGGACTGGCCCGGCTCCAAGCCGTAGCCGTCACCGAAACGGTCGGCGTGTTCATGCGGGTGGCGCTCATTTCAGGGCTGGTATTCGCATCCCCCTATATCGCCTTCGAGGTCTGGCTGTTCGTCGCTCCCGGTTTAATGCCCCGCACCCGCCAATTTAGCCTGGTTTTTATTCCCCTGGCGGCCATTTTCTTCATTAGCGGCATGGCCTTTACCTACTATGCCATGCTGCCGGTCGCGCTGCCCTTTATCGAAACGGGCTTCATCCAGGTCACAACCAATTGGACGGTAGATAGCTACATCAAATTTGTCACCGGACTGTTGTTCTGGATTGGCCTGGCATTCGAGTTCCCGCTCGTTATCTACGTCCTTTCGGCAATTGGAATTGTCAAACCGAAAATGCTTCTCGAACAATGGCGGCTGGCGCTGGTGCTGATTGCCGTTGTTTCTGCCATGATTACCCCCACCACCGACGCCCTCACAATGGGCATTACCATGTTGCCGCTGGCTGTGCTTTACTTCCTCAGCATCCTGTTCAGCGCCATTGCCCAGGCAACCAACCGCAAGCAAGAAGCGTAACCGCGCCGTCCCAAAGGCTGCGACCTTTGGGAAGGCAGTATGTTCGATGGCAATGCGCCAATTATTATTCAGGCGGCATGACAGACGGTACAGGCATACTCAATGGGTCGAGAGAGGGAGAACTCAGCCAAAATGGCGATAGTAGCAGCCAAAACAAACCAACATCAATCCCACAGATTTTCCCAAAACCACAATTGTCAACGCCACCAACGCCAGGGATGACGCAAAAACAATGGTCGCCACCAGTTGCCAGGCATTTCCATAAAAACCGCCCTGGCCATTCACATCTTGTTCCACAGTGGGATATGTATGCCACGCACAGTTAGAACCATAGTCAATGTAGCAATATCCCCGCGCGTCAAGTGATAGTAGTTCCACTGGTTAACCCCACCTTTTACAGTCCTTGTGTTGCCTTTGAAACTGTAACCCGGCGTATCTGGTGCTACAAACTGGCGTCTTTCCTCTGTTTTATATGCTTGGTCATCTCCCCCCAGCGTGTGCAACGTTGAATCCTGAAAGGATTATCGTGATGCAGTGATAGCAAGCGCATGTCTTTCGCCTTCGAACTCCTTTTCTCATAACCACGCACAACCGTCTTGGAATATGACAATTTGCGGCATAATTATTATGACCAAATTCAATGATTCGCGCAGGGATACAATCAACCTATACAGCAATTCCAAATCTGAAATTCTCTACCGCACATTTTGAATTTTTTAGCGCCAAGAGCGCGAAGAACGCCAAGGGTTAAAAGGCGTCTTT
>DAOUBQ010000059.1:0-42836 GCA_034432755.1 Anaerolineales bacterium | reverse complement strand
GAAATCTGCTTACGCTGCTTCCGGCGTCTCCATTGATGCGGGCAACCGCGCGGTGGAGTTGATGAAATCTGCTGTGAGAGCCACTTACACCCCGGCGGTGTTGGCCGGAATCGGCTCGTTTGGCGGCCTGTTCGATGCCTCGGCGCTGAAGCAGATGCAAAACCCGGTGCTGGTCGCTTCCACCGATGGCGTCGGCACAAAGGTCAAACTGGCAGCGGCGGCGGGACGCTATCGCGGGATTGGGCAGGATATTGTTAATCACTGTATTGACGACATCCTCGTGCAGGGCGCGCGTCCGTTGTTTTTTATGGATTACTTTGCTACCTCCAAACTGAACCCGGAACAAACTGCCGAAGTGGTGACCGGTATGGCGGAGGCCTGTCAGCAGGCTGGGATGGCCTTGCTTGGCGGCGAGACGGCGGAGATGCCGGGCGTGTATCAGCCCGGCGAGTTCGATGTGGCCGGGACGATTGTGGGCGTGTTGGAGCGGGAGCGGATTTTGCCGCGCGTATCGGATTTGAAAGCCGGAGATGTGTTGATTGGTCTCCGCTCTTCCGGGCCGCACACCAACGGTTATTCTCTCATCCGCCGGGTGTTCGCAGATACGCCGCTGGAAACGGTGTTTCGCGAATTGGGCATTCCGCTTGCCGATGCCCTCCTCGCGCCCCATCGCTCCTACCTCAACATTTTGCATTCTGCGCTCCATCATCCGCATTTGAAAGCCCTTGCGCATCTGACCGGCGGCGGATTCATCGAGAACATCCCGCGCGTTTTGCCGCAAAACCTGAATGCCGTTATACGTTTGGGTTCCTGGCCTGTGCCGCCGCTTTGGGAACTGATTCAGCGGAAAGGGAATATTTCCACCGAGGAAATGTACCGGGTCTTCAACATGGGCATTGGCATGGTGGCAATTGTTGACAAGCAAGCGGTGCCTGTATTCCAACAGCAAATTCCCGAAGAGACTTTTGTGATCGGTGAACTCGTTCCCGGCGCACGCAAGACGGTTCTGGGATGAGCATAGCGTCATTGCCTAAAATCGCCAGTCATTTTTCAGTTTTAATTTATCCAGAGCCTTTATAATTTCGGGCATGTTCTCCAAGCGTCTGATTGCCCTTGCTCGTTCATCCAACCTTGCTCTCACGCTCACCATCGTGCTAGGCTTCTTGGGCGGTCTGTTGACCATTCTCCAGGCCTGGATATTCGCTCTTATCATCAATGATGTCTTTTTCAACGGTCTCTCGCGCGAGGCCGTTTTGGGTTCGCTGGCCGCGCTGGTTGGCGTGGTCGTCCTCAAAGCGGGGATGATGTGGGGGTCTGAAGTTGCTGCCAACTTGGTGGCCCAGCGTGTGAAGAGCGACTTACGCGAACGCCTGGTGACTCACCTGGCCGCGCTTGGCCCGGCCTACACCCAGTCGGAACGCACCGGGGAATTGGCGCTTTCGGCCATCGAAGGCGTCGAAAACCTGGAAGCCTATTTCAGCCAGTATCTACCACAACTGGTACTGGCGGCTTCGATTCCGCTTTCGGTGCTGATTCTGGTTTTCCCGCTCGACCCGCTTTCTGGCTTGGTCTTCGCCCTTACCGCCCCGCTTGTGCCGTTTTTTATGATTTTGATTGGCCGCTCTGGTGAGGCCCTCACCAGCCGCCAGTTTGAGACCTTACGCCGTCTCTCTGCGCATTTTTACGATGTGCTGCAAGGCCTGACCACCCTCAAGGCTCTCAATCAGTCGCGCAGTCAGGCGGGGGTGATTGGCGAAGTTTCAGAGCGCTACCGCGATGTAACCATGCAGGTCTTGCGCATCACCTTCCTCTCTGCGCTGGCATTGGAATTGCTGACGACCATCTCGACGGCCATCATCGCGGTTGAAATTGGCTTTCGCCTGCTCTACCGCAACATGGAGTTTCTGCCGGCTTTTTTTATCCTGGTCCTCGCCCCCGATTTTTATCTGCCTCTGCGCTTGCTCGGCCTGCGTTTCCACGCCGGGATGAGCGGCGTTAGCGCAGCAAAGCGGATTTTTGAGATTCTCGATCTGCCTGCTCAACGGGTTGCCGATTCTCCAGTTAACCAGTCAGATATTCGGCTGGAGAACCATAGAATCGGACAACCAGCCAGCCAGACTGCCAGACCATTGCCCCCTATTCACTTCAATGCTGTTTCTTTTACCTATTCAGAACGTGCCATTTCTGTCCTTCAGGATGTGACCTTCCACATCCCCCCCGGTCAAACGACCGCCTTGGTTGGCGCATCCGGCGCTGGAAAGACAACGGTTGCCAACCTGCTGATGCGCTTCATCGAACCCGGAACCGGAACGATAATGGTTGGAGATACGCCGCTTGCCAGCATTCCACCCGCCGACTGGCGCGCCCAAATTGGGTGGGTCCCCCAAAATCCTTACCTGTTTTCAGATACGATTGCCGCCAACCTGCGCCTGGCGAAGCCCGATGCCCCTGAAAGCGACCTGCTCCTCGCTTGCGAACGCGCCGGGCTGTTGGACTTTATCCGCTCTTTGCCCGATGGCCTTGAAACGCTCGTCGGCGAGCGCGGCGCGCGTCTGAGCGGCGGGCAGGCCCAACGGCTGGCCCTGGCGCGTGCGTTCCTGAAAGATGCGCCTTTCTTGCTGCTCGATGAACCCACCTCCAGCCTCGACCCGGCTCTCGAAGCCCAACTTCAGGCCTCGGTGCAAGAGTTGATGCAAGGCCGCACCACGCTCGTCATTGCCCATCGCCTCGTCACCGTCTATCAGGCCGACCAGATTGTCGTTCTGGAGGCCGGTAAAGTGGTCGAAGTCGGCAGGCATCAGGAACTACGCATCAAAAGCGGCGTATACGCGCAACTAATCGGCCAATCATCCACCGAAAATCGAAAATCGAAAATCGAAAATTGATGAAATCTCTCTTCCGTCTTTCCTCCTTTCTCAACCCTTTCTGGCCGCAGGTATTGCTCTCGGTTCTGCTTGGCGCGCTGACCATTGGCTCCAGCATTGCGCTTATGTCCACCTCGGCCTGGCTGATTTCCACCGCCGCCATCGCTCGTTCGGTGGCCGATTTAGGCGTTTCGGTTGTCGCCACCCGTCTCTTTGGCCTTTCTCGCGCTGTGTTTCGTTACCTCGAGCGGCTGGCCTCGCATTCGCTCACCTTCCGCATCCTGGCGCGGCTGCGTGTCTGGTTTTATCAAGCCATCGAACCCCTGGCGCCGGCTCGTTTGACCTCCGCCCGCAGCGGCGACCTGCTTTCGCGCGTCATTGCGGATGTCGAGATGCTCGACAACATTTTCGTTCGCGTGCTGGCTCCGCCGCTGGTGGCTGTTGTCATCATTTTGGGGATGGCCGTCTTTATGGGCAGTTTCGACCTCGCGCTTGGATTCGTCATCACGACCTTCCTGCTGGCGATTGGGGTGGGATTGACTGCCTTTAGCCTGCTCCTGAACCGAAGGTTGGGGAGGCGGCTGGTAGAATCGCGCTCCATCCTGCGCGCCGACCTGGTGGATGCGGTGCAAGGCCTGCCCGATTTGATTGCCTTCGGGCAGGAAAAAACCTGGTTGGACAAAATCAAGGTTTCAGGACGGGAATTTTCAGTAGTCCAGACGCGCATGGCAGGCTGGAACGGCCTGCAATCTGGTCTCAACAGTTTGCTAGCCGGTCTCGGAGTCTGGGTCATGCTTTTCCTCGCCATTCCGCTGGTTTCAAGCGGCAAAATTGACGGGGTTTTCCTGGCGGTCATTGTGCTTGGCTCCATGGCAAGTTTCGAGGCGGTTCAAAACCTGCCGCAGGCCGCGCAACTGTTGGAAGCGAACATCCAATCGGCGCGGCGGCTGTTTGAGATTGCTGACCAATCTCCAGCCGTGACCGACCCTGCCGAACCGCTGCCCCAGCCCGTCTCAGCGGATTTGCGCGTAAAAAACTTAACGTTTGCCTATGATTCTTTGCCGCAAAAGGACGCAAAGGAAAACCCGGCTGCCGAGGTCGTGATTAAAGAAGTCAGTTTCGACCTGCCCCCTGGCAAAAAACTCGCCCTCGTTGGTCCCAGCGGCGCGGGCAAATCAACCCTCGCCAACTTGCTGATGCGCTTTTGGGACGCGGAAGGTATTACGCTCGATGGGCAAGACATCCGCGCCTACAAGCAGGTTGATACGCGCCGCATGTTCAGTTTGGTGAGTCAGAACACCTATCTGTTCAACGCCACCCTGCGCGAGAATCTGTTGCTGGCGCGCCCCTGGGCCACGCAGGACGACCTCGAGGCCGCCTGCCGGGCCGCGCAACTGCACGATTTCATTGTTTCGCTTCCCAATGGCTACGAGACGATGGTGGGTGAGCGCGGCTTGCAGTTAAGTGGCGGCGAACGCCAGCGCGTGGCAATTGCCCGCGCCCTGCTCAAAAATACGCCCATTTTTATCTTCGACGAACCGACCGCTAACCTTGACGCAGCCACCGAACGCAAACTGGTTGAGACGCTTCAATCCGTCATCGAAAACCGCTCCGTACTGTGGATTACGCACCGGTTGGTGGGGCTGAATGCGATGGATGAGATTCTTGTGCTGCAGAGCGGACGAATCGTCCAGCGTGGCACGCAGGCCGAACTGTTGGCGCAAGACGGTTTGTATCGAAAAATGTGGGATTTGCAAAATCGCGCCTTGCTGTAAGTGAAAGATGACTGATTGGAAAACCGCCCTCCAGCACGAGTTTGAGATGGCCGAAGCCGCCCGGCTGCGCGGCAACGAAGGTCAGGCGCGGGTTTGCGCTCGGCGCGCGGCGGGAATTGCCCTGCGCGAATACTTCTCCCGGCACGGAGTCATTGCCCGCAGCCCCAGCGCTTACGACCTTCTGCAGGAATTTATCAGACGAGAAGATGTTCCGCCCGACCTGCGTGAGATAGTCGTTCATTTGACCCTGCGCGTTACAGAAGAATTCAAACTCCCCCTCGATGTTGACCTCGTTCAAGAAGCGCGCGTGCTTTGTGAGCGGCTTTTGCCCGCTGACCAGCGTTAATGGTTGGGTTGAATCAGGTTGAGCAGCCGGGCGTCTAAGTGGGTCTTCGAGTAGAATACCGCTCCTAGGTACAGCTGAGATTTCATCATCGGGTAAGCCTGTTCGAGCCAGGGTGTTTCTGGCGTTCCTGTGGGCAGGCTCAAGCCGGTTATCCACAACAGACCATCTTTGTGATTATTGGCGGTCATCACCGCGCGAATGTCCTCATAGTGGCGCAGGGCGTTGTGCGCAGGGGCAGCAAGCGGGTCAGCGTTTAGCGCTTCGAGCCGAATACTGATGATGTCAGGCTGCAGCCCGGCGGCATACAGTTGCGCTAAAAAATCCACATCGCTCACGTCTTCTTCAGAAGAAAACAGGTTGCTCAACCCACCTGCCGTCAGGTAAACGTTCAGGCTTTCGGCTTTCAGGCGTGTTTGGATGTACTGAAATAACTGTGCATAAGCGTTTGCGTTTGGCGCAGCGTTCCAACCCATGCGGGTATTCGCAGCCGGGAAGAGTTCGATGGCCGTCGGAGGCGCATTGTGTCGGCTGAGTTTCAATACGAGATTTGCCGTTTGTTCTGCATCGGGTCCAGCGGTGGTCATTGCCCAGGCAGGTGGATTTTTGAAAGAAACCAGCGTTGCCAGCCCCAGCGAATGCGCTTGCTGCATCGCATTTGAGAACGACGCATCCTCCTTCCAGGTATCTTGGGTGGGTTGGACAGCCTCCCAATCGAAATCCAGCGCCACCCAATCTAGGCCACTTTGCGCGGCCAGCCGTAGGGAGGCCTCCAGGTTTGGGTTATTTGTATCAAGGCGCGTGCCAAACCCGAACTCTAGCGATTGTGGCGTACCGGGTATGACCGTTGAGGAAGTGGAGGCTGCCTGGGAAGGGTTGCATGCCGTTAGAAAAATCAACAAGATGCTCAGGAGTTTTCTTGGCAAGGCGCTGGGCATGGCTTTTTCCCTGAATCTAGAAGGGTTTGTTCCGCGCAGGTATCTTGGTTTGCAGGCAAGCGCGGTTCGGGCAGGGGCAACTGCCGGTACAGGTACTTTTGCACCAGAGGACGTAAGGTCTCCATCCGGTGGTGTTTGGAACGGTTGTTGTGATGGGGTTTTGCTGGAGGGTTGTTCATCTTCTTGCTTCCAAAAGGGTAAATTTCGACCTGCTCTGTCTGTTGCAAGAAGCGTGCCAGGACGGGAGTCGCGTGTATAATCCGTTGCATGATTCTCGTCACCGGTGGAACTGGTTTCGTTGGGCGCGCCTTGGTGCGGCAGTTGGTTGCCAGCGGGCAGCAGGTGCGCACGCTGATTCGCCCCTCGCCGCGCACCCCGGCCTTGCCGCGCGGCGTGCCGGTGGAAGTGGCTGTTACCAGCTTGGGCGACGAGCGCGGCCTGCGGGCAGCCCTGCGCGGCGTGGATGTCATATATCATCTGGCAGGGGCCGAACACGAAGGCGCGCGCGGTGATGTTTTGACAGTGGATGCGCGCGGCACGTTCAACCTGGCTCAGGCCGCTGCCGAAATGCGCGTGCGGCGATTTTTGTACGTCAGCCATCTGGGCGCAGACCGCTCCTCGTATTATCCCCTCTTCAAAGTTAAGGGAATTGCCGAGGAACATATCCGGCGCAGCGGCGTGCCGCATACCATTTTCCGCGCTGCGCTATTGTATGGCCCCGAAGACCATTTCACCACCTCTCTTGCCCGGTTGGTAGGGATGTTCCCGTTCTTTTTTTTGCCCCGTGATGGCGAGGTTCTTGTTCAGCCGTTGTGGGTCGAAGACTTGGTGACCTGCCTGGTATGGGCCAACGAGATGCCCGAAACCATCAATCAGATATATGACCTGGGCGGCGCGGAGTATTTTCCCTTTCGACAGGTGGTAGAAATTGTTATGGAAACCGTCGGCAGGCGTCGTCCACTTTTGGCCTTGCCTCTGCCGGCTCTGCGCTGGCTCACCGTCACTCTGGAGAGTATGTTCCCTTCTTTTCCGTTTTCAACATTTTGGGTTGATTATCTCTCTTACAATCGCACTTGCCCGGTTGATTCGGTCACGCGGTTGTTTGGTTTTCTTCCGGCGCGTTTTACCTACCGGCTCGACCATCTGAAGGGCGTCAACTGGCCGCGCGAGGCCTGGCGGCTTGTGTTGGGGAAACAAGGTCTCAGGTAGACAGGGGAAAAGGAAACAGGGAAACAAGTACGCAAGCAAATTAAGGAAACAGGAAAACGATGGAAATTCGCATTCTGGAAACCCCCTCCGAGATGGTTGAAGTGGAAGAACTCCAGCGCATCATTTGGCCGGGCAGCGAAACGGAGGTTGTGCCGCTCCATTTGCTCATCACCGCAGCCCACAACGGCGGGCTGGCTTTGGGCGCGTTTGAGGGCGGCAAGATGGTGGGGTTTGTGTTTGGCTTCCCTGGCTTATACGAAGTTCCCGATGGCCCGCGTCTCAAACATTGCTCGCACATGCTGGGCGTCTTGCCCGGCCTGCGTGATTCCGGAATCGGCTTTGCGCTCAAGCGCGCCCAATGGCAAATCGTCCGAAAACAAGGCATTGACCGCGTTACCTGGACGTATGACCCGCTCCAGAGCCGCAACGCCCATCTTAACATTGCCCGTTTGGGCGCAGTCTGTAATACCTACCTGCGCGAAGTGTATGGGGAAATGCGGGATGGATTGAACGCGGGGCTGGCTTCGGACCGATTCCAGGTCGATTGGTGGGTGAACACGCAACGAGTGGCGCGGCGGTTGGGGAAAAAGCCGCGCGGAGAACTTGGAATCAGCGACTATGACAGCGCTCAAATCCCACACCTCTACCGCGTGACCCGCGGAGCTGATTCTTTGCTGCGCCCGCCTGAACATTTTTCCATCCCCACTGAAGCCATGCTGCTGGCCGAAATTCCCTCCGATTTTATGCAGATTCGTCAGACGGATTTGTCACTCGCCGCTGCCTGGCGCGAAACCACCCGCCAAGTGTTTGAGGCCTGCTTTGGCTCAGGCTATCTTATCACCGACTTTATCTACGAGCGCGAATGGCATCGCAGCTACTATGTTCTCACGCACGGTCAGGCCACCCTGGGAGATTTAACCGTGCAGAAGTGAGGACTTTAATCTCTTTTTGCCTGACGCGGGTCTTTCACCAGCAAAATCATCATCAAAGTCACAACCACCCCGCCAATTGCGGAGAGCAGGAAGGTGGTTTGATAGCCGAACGAATCAGCAATCCACCCGCCCAAGATGGGCGCGAGGATAGTAAAAGGCGCAACTAGGGTGTTCGACATGCCGATATAGACGGGGCGTTCCACTTCTGAGCCAAATTCTACGGTTATCGCCATGCCAATCGTCCAATAGGCCACGTTTGCCAGGGCAGTGAAGATGAAAACCGGGTATAACCAATAAATACTCGGCCCAACCCAGGCCAGCAGAGAACTGATAGCAACGGAAGCCATGCCAACAATCAGCATCACACGGTGCCCTATTCTATCGCCTAGCCAGCCCATGCCGGCATTGGCAATGGTTTGGGCAATAGTCAGGGTGGCGGTCAGGTATCCGGCAGTGACGGGCCCCATCTCGAAGCGTCTCAGGCCATAGACGATGTAAAACGCAAAGCCCATCGTGGCAAATTGGTACAGCACCCGGACGAGCATGAAGGCAGCAAAATTTCGGTCGCGGCGCAGGATGTCGCCCATGCCTTTGAACAGGGGCATTTCTTTTTCAGGGATGATTTTTTCATCGTCCTGTGGTTCACGGGTGAGGGCCAAGATTGCCATAGATATCCAATACCCAAGCGAGGCAATTCCGAAACACAGCACGTAATCGAGCGGGCTGTCTAACAGGTCGAGCAAGTATCCGGCCAACACCGCTGCCCCGCTGATGACAACATTGGCAACCGCCGCCTGCGCGCCGAAAAAGAACCCGCGCGCCTCAGCCGGGATGATTTTGGCAATCATACTCTGCCAGGGGTTGGCGGTAAAACCAGAGCCGATTCCTTGCCAGATGAGCAGAAGGAAGGTAAGGGGCAGGATGACCTTCGCTCCCCAAGCCGGCAACAGCCAGGCGGCCAGGGCCAGCCCCATAAACGGCAATCGCTCGTGGGTGGTCATCAGCATCACCATCGGCTTGTATTGTCGCAGCCGTGCTACCTGATTGGCAGTAAACAACTGCGGCAGTTGCCACCCAACGGCGTGAATGGCCGGTATCAACCCAATCAGAATGGCCGAATCAGTCATCTGACTCACAAACAACGGAATGATGGTTCCAAACGAACTGAAACCCCATCCAAACCCAAAAAAGGCGGCATCGGCCAGGCCGATAAAGACGTTGAAGCGCAGGTTTTTTTGAATGAACTGTTGCAGAGCAGCCATAAGAAGGTGCTTTCTTTTGGTTCGACGGTGCAAAAAGAACAGGCGTGTTTTGCAAATTTCGAAAACCCACTCAGTATAGCAAAGAAGTCGTTTTTTTGTGCGCACTCTTGACAAAGGCGGGCAATTGACCTAGAATAAAAACGAACGTTCGTTCATTTTGGAGAACCCATGACCCCCGAAGAACCCGCTGGCAAAGGCGAACGCACCCGCGCTGCCATCCTCGATTCGGCTTATGACCTGTTCCTGACTCAGGGCTACTCGGCCACCTCCATGCGCCAAATTGCCACCAAAGCAGGCATTGCCCTGGGAGGAATCTACAATCATTTCGGCAGTAAGGATGAAATTTTTCAGGCACTCGTTTTGGTTAAACACCCTTATTTGCAGGTCATCCCTCTCATTCAATCAGCCCCTGGCGACACAGTGACTGAATTCTTGCACAACGCCGCGCAAATCATTCAGGCCGAGATGGGTCGCCGTCCTGATTTCATGAAACTGATGTTGATTGAAGTGGTGGAATTTGGCGGCGCACACTTTCCCAAACTCTACGAAACCGTCTTCCCTCTCATTGCGCCGCTTCTCGAACGCTTCACCCGCTCTGAAAACGGCGTGCGCCCTTTGCCTTTGCCGCTTATTCTGCGCTCGCTGATGGGGACGATTGTCTCGTTTTACGTCACGGAGTTTCTGATGAACAACCCCTCTCTCCCCCCCGAATTGCGCCATGTAACATTGGCCGATTTTATGGATATTTACCTGCACGGTATTTTAGAATGCAGAATGATGAATGCAGAATGATGAATTGCGACTGCCGAATATCGAATAACGAGCAACCAACATGAACTCTCGCCTCTCCTCCATCATCCGCAAGGAATTCATCCAGATTTTTCGAGACCGGCGCACGTTGGCCCTGATTTTGGTCATTCCCATCATGCAGTTGTTCCTGCTCGGCTACGCCGCCACCAATGACGTGCGTAACGTGCCGCTGGCGGTCTTCGACCAGAGCAAGAGCGTCGAATCGCGCGCCTTGCTCGATTCGTACCGCGCCGCCGATTACTTCGCCCTGGCTTACGACGCCGGGTCGGAGTCCGAACTCCAGCGACTCATCGAAACCGGGCAGGCCAAAGCCGCGCTCATCATCCCGCCCAATTACGCCAACCGCCTGAAAGCGGGCGACGCCCAAGTGATGTTCATCCTCGATGGCTCCGACCCAACCGTTGCCTCCACCGCCCTTTCGGCAGCCCAACTCATTGGTCAGAGCCACGCCACCACCCTCCTGGCCCAAAAAGTGGCCCGCTCTGGCCTGGCGCTCACACTCCAGCCGACCGTTGAAGTGCGCACGACGGTTTGGTACAACCCCGACCTCATCAGCGCCCACTTCATGATCCCCGGCGTCATTGGCATGATTCTCTACGCCATCACCGCCATTCTCACCGCCTCGGCCGTCGTCCGCGAGCGCGAGCGCGGCACCATCGAGCAATTAATCGTCACCCCCATCCGCCCGTGGGAACTGGTCATCGGCAAAATCATGCCCTACACCCTCCTGGCCCTCTTCGACACGCTCACCGTCCTGTTCGTTGGACACGGGTGGTTTGGCGTGCCTATTCGCGGCTCACTGGCGCTCATCATCGGCGTTTCGGCCATCTTCCTGCTCTCCGGGCTGGGAATCGGCCTGTTTGCCTCCACCATCGCCAACACCCAGCAAGAGGCCATGCTCACCGTCTGGATGACCCTGCTGCCCAGCATCTTCCTCTCTGGCTTTTTCTTTCCGCTCGAAGCCATGCCCGCCCTGTTGCAGTGGATTTCCTATGCCATGCCCCTGCGCTACTACCTGAGCATCATCCGCGTTCTCCTGCTCAAAGGGGTCGGCCTTGAGAGCATCCTGCCCGATTTCGTCGCCCTGACCCTCTTTGGCCTGGTCATCATGACCGCCGCCGCCCTGCGCTTTCGCAAACGACTCGACTGAATTTTGTCATTTTTTGATTTAGAGATTGAGTGTGTTTGACCTTCTCGCGCAAATCAACCAATCACCAAATCGCGCAATTACAAAATGGAGTTTCCATGAACCACAACCGCCCGCCCATCCCCGTCCTCATTATCGTCCTGCTCGTCATCCTTGGGGCAGCCGCCTACTTCCTTTGGCCGCAGTTCCAGGCCCCCGCCGCAACCAGCCTGACTGCCTCCGGCACGGTGGAAACCGTGCAAACCTCCATTGCACCCGAAGTGTCTGGAAAGGTGCTGGAGGTGCTGGTAGAGGAAGGGGATTCGGTCTCCGCCGGAGACGTTCTCCTGCGCCTCGACCCTTCCCTGCTCCAGGCGCAGCGGACTCTTGCCGCCTCCAATCTGGATTCCGTTAAAGCGGCCGTTTCCACCGCCCAGGCCGCTCTCGCCTTCGCCCAGGCCCAATATGACCTGACCGTGCAGGCCGCCCTCGCCGAAGAATCTGCCCTGCGCGCCGCCGATTGGAAATTGAGCAAACCGACCGACTTCGACCAACCTTCCTGGTACTTCACCCGCGCCGAACAATTGACCGCTGCCGAAGCGGAGCTGACCGCCGCGCGCGCCGCCCTGACCAAAGCCCAAGAGCGCTTGACCGCTTACCAAAAACAAACCGCCGCGCAAAATTTCCTCGAAACCGAGCGCACCCTGGCTGCCGCACGCGCCGCCTACGACCTGGCAAAATCTCTGCTCGATTCCACCACCGGCGCCGACCAGTCTCTGCGCGATTCCGCCCAAACCCGCTTCGATGACGCCCAATCTGCACTCAAAGACGCCCAAAAAGCCTACGATGACGCCCTGACCACCGAAGCGGCCAGGGATATCCTCCAGGCCCGCGCCGACCTGCGCCTGGCCCAAGAGCGCGCCGACCGCGCCGCCGACCGCCTGCGCGCCCTGCAAACCGGCCTCAACGCGCCCAAAGTGCTGGCTGCCCAAAAGGCCGTTGAACAGGCCGAAGCCGCCCTCGCCCAGGCCAAAACCGCCGTTGGACAGGCCGAAGCCAGCCTGAAAGTTATCGAGACCCAAATCGCCAAACTCACCCTCACCGCCCCCGCCGATGGCGTCATCTTGCTCCGCAGCGTTCAGCCGGGCGAAGTCGTCAACCCCGGCACGGTGGCGCTGACCCTTGCCAATCTCTCGAACCTGACCCTGACCGTTTACATTCCCGAAGACCGCTACGGCGAAGTGACACTCGGCCAAACCGTCCGCGTCACCGTCGATTCCTTCCCCGGCGAAACCTTCCGCGCCACCGTTGTCAATATCTCCGACCGCGCCGAGTTTACCCCCCGCAACGTCCAAACCGTCGAAGGCCGCAAAACCACCGTCTTTGCCATCAAACTGCGCCTTGAAGACCCACAAGGCAAGTTGAAGCCCGGTATGCCAGCCGATGTCGTGTTCAGTAATCAGTAATCAGTGTTCAATGGGCTGTTAGATGTTTGTAAGCGAGGTCAAGCGATGATGGCACAAATCGAAGTGCAGCAAGTACGAAAAACCTTCGGCCACCTGGCGGCTGTGAATGATTTGAGCCTGACCATTGCCCCTGGCGAAATCTACGGCCTGGTCGGCGCGGATGGGGCCGGCAAGACCACCACCATGCGGCTGATTTGCGGCGCGCTGAAACCCGATTCGGGCCAGGTGAGCGTGTGCGGCTTCGATATTCGCCGCCAAACCGAACAAGCCCGCGAACAAATCGGCTACCTCTCGCAGCGCTTTTCGCTCTACGAAGACCTGACCGTGCTGGAAAACATCCGCTTTTTTGCCGAAGTGCGCGGTCTCAAACCTGACGAGTGGTACCCGCGCTCACTCGAAATTCTCGAATTTGTGGGCCTGGCCGGGTTCAAGGACCGCTTTGCCGGGCAACTTTCGGGTGGCATGAAGCAAAAACTTGGTCTGGCCTCGGCACTCGTCACCCGCCCGCGCGTCTTGCTGCTCGACGAACCCACCACCGGCGTAGACCCCGTAACCAGGCAGGATTTCTGGCAGTTGATTATCAAACTGGTTTCAACCCCCTTCTCTGACTCTCCCCCTGTTTTCGGAGAAGATGGGGGAAGCCAGAGAGGGGCTGTTTCCGTCATCATCTCCACCCCCTACATGGACGAAGCCGCCCGCTGTCACCGGGTTGGGTTCATGAAAAAAGGCCAATTGGTGGCCGAAGGTACGCCTGGCCAATTGCGTGCCCGGCTCGATGGCCGCATCCTCGAACTGCGCGGCGCGCCGCTGACTGAGATTCGTCATCATGCAGCCGAAGTTCCCGGCGTCGAAAATGTTCAGGCCTTTGGTGACCGCCTGCACCTGCGGGTTGAATCGGGTCAGGCCGAAAACCTGACGCGCCGTCTGCCCGTTCATCTTCAGGCGCTTGGTCTCGCTGTCGCTTCCCTGCGCCCCCTGCCGCCCACGCTGGAGGATGTTTTTATCGCGTTATCGCATGACCAGTAAGGCGGAATTCGTTCCATCCTCTCCAAAGGAGGCCCGATGATGACCATAGACCTTTCTACCCTGGTAGACCGCCCTGTTTCAGACATCTTCGCGTTTCTCTCCAACCCGCTCAACTTGCCCAAGTGGCAAAAGATGATTTCCCGCATCGAGCAGGTCACCCCGGGCGAACCGACGGTTGGCACAAAATATAAGGTTGCGGCTGAAATGATGGGGCGCAGCCTGACAGGCGAAATGCAAATTACAGCCTTTGAGCCGCCCCACAAAGTGGGCTTTGTCAACCAATCTGGGCCAATGCGGGTGAGCATCACCGTTACGCTTAAGCCGGTTGGCTCTGGCGCGAAAATCGCGCTCCATGCCGAGGGCAACCCCGGCGGCGTATTTGCCCTGGCCGAAGGAATGCTGGCCGGAAGAATCAAGAGTGAAATGGAATCTAACCTGGCGCGTTTGAAAGCTGCGCTTGAAAATCAAACCGACCTTTAAACACAAAGGACACGAAGTACGCGCAGGTTGAAAGCTGAAAAGCACTTCCTTTGTGTCGCTTGGTGGCATTGGTGTTAGATTGTTTTTTTGCAAGAGACGCAATCATCCAATCTGCCATGTGTCTTTGCTTTTCACCATTCACCATTCATCATTCATCATTCATTATTCTGAACTCCCGGAGATTCCATGCCCTTACCTGTCATCTATGTGGATGAACTGACCCGCCAATTTGGCAGCTTTACCGCCGTAGACCACGTTTCCTTCGAGGTCAACCCCGGCGAAATTGTCGGCTACCTCGGCCCCAACGGCAGCGGCAAGACGACCACCATTCGCATGTTGCTTGGCTTGCTGGCGCCCACTTCGGGCAGCGCAACGGTTCTCGGTTTCGATTCCTTCCGTCAAACCGAAGAAGTGCGGGCGCGGGCCGGGTATATGTCGCAGAAATTTGCGATTTACGACGATTTGACGGTTGAGGAGAACCTGCGATTTTACGGCGGCGTGTACGGGATTGCTGACCCAGCCCGGATTCATGAGACACTGGCGCAGGTCGGCCTGACGGGTCACGAAAAGGCGCTCACCAGAGACCTCTCTGCCGGTTGGCGGCAGCGACTCGCCCTCGGCATCGCCCTCGTTCACAACCCACAACTGCTCTTTCTCGATGAACCCACCAGCGGGGTAGACCCCAACGCCCGCCGCGCTTTCTGGGATTTGATTTACGATTTGGCCGCGCAGGGCGTCACCACCCTTGTCACCACTCATTTCATGGACGAAGCCGAATACTGTCACCGGGTGGGGATGATGCGCGATGGCAAATTGCTGGCGATGGATACGCCGCTCGCACTCAAGGAGCAGTACGTTCCCGGCGAGGTTTATGAAATCTATGCCTCAGACCTGCTGGCTGGGCTGGGGATATTGGAGCAAACCCTGGGCGTGTTGCGCGCCGCTTTGGCCGGTGACCACTTGCGGGTGATTCTTGAGAGAGATGCGGATGAAACCGTGCTTCAGGCCGCCTTGCGCGCGGCAGGTGTCAGTCTCTCCTCCATTCAAAAAGGCGAACCAACGCTGGAGGATGTGTTTTTGGCCCTTGCAAAAAACTGAAACCATGCCCGCCAGGGCATTTTTTATGCTATATATCATTTGTGACCGGTAACATTTGTACTTTGCGTTCACCCATTTATCGCTTACAATCGAAGCAAGTCCATCATTCACGATTTCCCTTTCTCAAAACACTTTTTTATGAACCGATTCGACTTGCTTTCCTCCCTTAAGGTTCAATCTCCCAATATCCTCATCGTCGGCGCGGGCATTAATGGCGTCGGCGCGTTCCGTGACCTGGCTCTGAATGGCGCGGACGTGTTAATCATTGACCGGGGCGATTTTTGCTCCGGTGCTTCAGCGGCCTCCTCGCACATGGCGCATGGCGGCATCCGCTATCTTGAAAACGGTGAGTTTCGCCTGGTGCGCGAGGCGGTGCGTGAACGCAACCTGATGATTCAGAATGCCCCGCATCTGGTCAAGCCCCTGCCGACTGTCGTGCCGATGTTCAAGATTTTCTCTGGCTTGCTCAACGCGCCCTTGAAATTTTTGAACCTGCTCGACAAACCCGCCGAGCGCGGCGCGCTGGTCATCAAAATTGGTTTGATTTTTTACGACGCCTTCACCGGAAAACAGCGCACTGTGCCGCCGCACCAGTTTGAAGGGCGTGCTTCATCGTTGCAGAAGTACCCCAAATTGGCGCAAGATATTAAATTCACAGCCACTTATTACGACGGTCAGATTCTCAGCCCAGAGCGCTATACCGTTGAACTGCTGTTGGACGGCGAAAAGGACGGCGGCAAAGCCCTCAACTATGTCTCCTTTGTCCGCGCGCAGGGCGATTCGGTCACCTTGCGTGATGAATTGACCGGTTCGACCTTCGAGATTCAACCGAAAATCATCATCAATGCCGCCGGGCCGTGGATTGACCTGGTCAACCGTACCTTCGGCGTCTCCAACCGCTACATCGGCGGGACGAAAGGCTCGCACCTCGTCCTGAATCATCCCGAACTGCGCGAGGCGATTGGCAAAAACGAATTTTTCTTTGAGAATAAAGATGGCCGCATCGTCCTGATTTTCCCGTTTTACGACAAGGTCATCATCGGTACCTCCGACATCCCGATTCAGGACCCGGACGAGGCGCGCTGTACCCCCGAAGAGGAACGTTATTTCTTCGATTTGGTCTCGCGCGTCTTCCCGACCATCAAAGTCGGTCCAGAGCATATCGTTTTCCGCTTCTCCGGCGTGCGTCCGCTCGAATACATGCAGGCCAAAACCACCGGTCAGATTACCCGCGACCACAGCATTAAGGAAGACAAGGCTGGGAACATTCCTGTCTTATCGCTGGTGGGCGGCAAGTGGACGAGTTACCGCGCCTTCGGCGAGCAGGTGACCGATAAAGTGCTTGCCATGCTGGGCAAAGCCCGCCAGGCCGAAACCACCCACCTGCCCATCGGCGGCGGCAGGGACTATCCGCTCATCAGCCTGGCCCAAATTGACTTTATCAAGCAGATTGGCGCCGAAACCGGGTTGGATAACCTGATTCCCAAAAAACTGTTTGAGCGCTACGGCACGCGTGCGCTGGAAATTGCCCATTTTATCCAAGAGACCAGCCCCGAACCACTTCAATCCCTGCCCGGCTGGACGGTTGGCGAGGTGCGTTTCCTGGTTGAGCGCGAAAAGGCGGTGCATGTGGACGATATTCTCACCCGCCGCTCGACCCTGGCCTGGCTGGGGAACGTGACCAAACCTGTCGTGGAGGAAATCGCCGCGATCATGGGCGACAGCCTGGGTTGGAGCCCGCAGCAGGTGAATGCCGAGGTGGAGCGAACGCTCGGTATCCTGAAAGAATTTCACGGGGTCGAGCTATAAATTCCACGCCTTGCCTTTGAATAAACCGTCCCGAAGGGTTTCAAACCTTCGGGACGGTTTTATGCGATATAGGGTAAAATTGCCCCGCGCCAGGGTCATCTTATGAAACTTTCGATTGTCAGCACCCTTTACTACTCCTCCCCCTACATCCAGCAATTTTATGAGCGGACTTGCGCGGCCTGCGCTTCTATCACCGATGACCTGGAAATTGTGCTGGTTAACGACGGCTCGCCCGACGACTCGCTCGATGTGGCTGTGCGCCTGGCTGAACGCGACCCGCGCATCAGGGTGGTGGACCTTTCGCGCAATTTTGGCCATCACAAGGCGGCCATGACCGGGCTGATGCACGCCACCGGTGACCTGGTATTTCTGATAGACGTTGACCTGGAAGAAGAGCCAGAACTGGTGCTGGGCTTTTACAATGAAATGCAAAAGCACCCGCGCGCCGATGTGATTTACGGTGTGCAAGATACTCGCAAAGGCGGCTTGTTCGAGCGCTGGAGCGGCGACCTGTATTACCGTCTGTTTAACGCCCTTTCCTCGCACAAAATTCCGGCCAACCTGCTGATGGCCCGCCTGATGACTCGCCGCTACGTGGACGCGCTTTTGCTCCACCGCGAGAGCGAACTCGATATCAGCGGACTGTGGACGATTACCGGCTTTGAGCAGGTGCCGGTGAGGGTGCATAAGCACAGCAAACCCTCCACCACCTACAACTTGCGGCGCAAAATTGCCCTGATGATTCGCGCCATTACCGCTTTTAGCAACCGCCCGCTCTTGTATATCGCCGCAACGGGTGTTGTTATCTTGGGGCTGTCGTTCCTGTATTTTCTTTACATCACATATGTTTACCTGTTCGTGGGCAAACCGCCCGATGGGTTTACCACCATCATCCTGTCCATCTGGTTCCTGGGCGGGCTGACCATTTTCAGCCTGGGTGTGATTGCCATTTATCTTTCGGTCATTTTCACCGAAACCAAGAACCGCCCCTATACCATCGTTCGACGAATCTACCAATCGGAGAAACCGAATGTCCAGTGACGACCTGCTGCGCGACGTGGAAAAATTTTTCAGCGATAAAGTCAACCGCCTCGGCCCCAACCCGCAAGGCGCCGATTACAACTCACCTGAATCGCAGTTCGTGCGCTTTGACCAGCTCATGAAAATCCTGCCGTCCGTCGAGCAGCCGTTTTCGTTGATTGACTATGGCTGCGGCTACGGCGCGCTGGCGCATTACCTGCTCCAAAAGGGCTACCAGTTTGAGTACCAGGGCTTTGATATTTCCGAAGCCATGATTCAGCACGCCCTCCAGCAGAAACCCGCCGAGGCCAGTTGGAAATACTTCACAAAAGCATCAGAGCTAACCCCCGCCGATTACACCATCGCCTGCGGCGTGTTCAACATCAAGTTCGCCGCCGATAGCGAGGCCTGGCAGGCGCTCATCCTCGAAACGCTCGGCAAAATCGCTGGGTTGAGCAAAAAAGGCTTCTCATTCAACATGCTCACCAGTTACTCCGACCCGGACCGCATGGCGCAGCGCCCCGACCTGTATTACGGCGATTCGCTCTTTTTCTTCGATTACTGCAAGCGCAACTTCTCGCGCAACGTGGCCTTGCTGCACGATTACAACCTGTACGACTGGACGATTTTGGTGCGGATGTAAATGCTCCGTCTCTATTCCTCTCCCGCCGGGAGAGGGCCAGGGGTGAGGGCAGTTGGAGGTGTCTTATCGCTTACTTCTACATTCTCCTGATGGTCTTGCTGACCGTCTTCGGCCAGGTGGTCTTCAAATGGCAGGCCGGGGTCATCCAGGCTATGCCCGAAGGCTGGGCTGAGCGATTCTGGTTCATGCTGCGCGTTGCGCTCAACCCCTGGATCATCGCCAGTTACGGCTCGGCTTTTCTGGCCTCGCTCTTCTGGTGGCTGGCCCTGCGCACCCTCGACCTGAGCCACGCCTACCCGTTTACCACGCTCTCGTATGTGCTGGTGCTGGTGTTGAGCGCCCTCCTGTTCCGCGAGGCGATTACCGCGCCCAAAATCATTGGCATGATTCTGATTATCGCCGGGATGATTGTCGCCAGCCGAGGATAACCGGTGATTGAACCTGTTGACCCATGAATGTTGTCATCTTGCAACCCTCCTACATCCCCTGGCGCGGTTATTTCGACCAGGTTTACCGCGCCGACTTATTCGTCTTTTATGACGATGTCCAATACGACAAGCGCGGCTGGCGCAACCGTAACCAGATTAAGACCCCCAACGGCAAGAAGTGGCTTACCATCCCCGTTCACAGCCGCGGCGCGCAAATTGACCGCATTCCGATTAACCAGATACGAATTTCGTGGGATTCGGACTGGAGCAAAGACCATTTTTTGACGTTACAGCATAACTACCGCAAGGCTCCGTTTTTCGAGCGTTATCGCTCCCTGTTGGAAACGTTCTACCGCCGCCGCGACGAGTTCCTGGCGGATTTCACCATTGACTTTACCATTGCCCTCACCCGTGAATTGGGCATTCACCACACCCGCTTTATGCGCTCCTCCGAACTGAACGTGAGCGGCGAAAAAACTGACCGGCTGATAGCCGTCCTCGAAAAGGTGGGCGCGACCCACTACATCAGCGGCCCCTCGGCCCGTGAGTACATCGAACCCGAAAAATTCGACCAGGCTGGCATTTCGCTCGAATATATGGAATACCATTATCCCGAATATCCGCAACTCTACCCGCCTTACGACCCGTTTGTGAGCATTCTCGACCTGCTTTTCATGACCGGGCCGAACGCGCTGGAGTACCTCACAGGAAAACCGCATGACGCAGCGCTCGATTGACTTCAACCATCCTGTTCTGGTGGGCCGCGAACTGGAATATGTCAGCGAAGCCTTTCGCAATGGGCATATTTCTGGCGATGGTGCATTCACCCAAAAATGTCATGCCTATCTGGAGCAGGCATTGGGCGTGCCGAAAGCCCTGCTCACCACCAACTGCACGCATGCCCTCGAAATGATGGCGCTCTTGCTTGATATTCAGCCCGGTGACGAAGTCATCCTGCCCGATTTTACGTTTGTCTCAACGGTCAATGCCTTCGTTCTGCGCGGCGCGAAGCCGGTTTTTGTGGATATTCGCCCCGATACGCTCAACCTGGACGAGACCAAACTCGAAGCCCTCATCACGCCCCGCACCAGAGCCATCGTCTCAGTGCATTATGCCGGGGTGGGCTGTGAAATGGACACCATCCTGGAAATTGCGGGGCGGCATGGCATTCCCGTTGTTGAGGACAACGCGCACGGGTTGTTTGGCAAATACAAAGGCCGCTACCTCGGCACGTTTGGGGTGATGGCCGCGCAGAGTTTCCACGAGACCAAGAATTTCTCGTGCGGCGAGGGCGGCGCGCTGCTCATCAACGACGAAAAATACATCGAGCGTGCCGAAATCCTGCGCGAAAAAGGCACCAACCGCAGTCGCTTCTTCAGGGGCCAGGTGGATAAATACACCTGGGTTGATGTTGGCTCCTCCTATCTCCCCTCCGACGTGCTGGCGGCCTTCTTGTTTGGGCAGTTGGAAATGCGCGAGAAAATCCAGACTCACCGTCGGCGGGTGTGGGAAACCTACCAGAGCGGGTTGGCCGATTGGGCGCGGGAGCACGGAGTCAGCCTGCCGGTCATCCCCGCGCACGTCAAGCAGGCCTGGCACATGTTCTACCTGCTTCTGCCCGACCTCGAAACCCGTCAGCGCTTCATTCAGCACCTGCGCGAGCGCGGCGTGTATGCTGTCTTTCACTACCTGCCCTTGCACCTTTCGGAGATGGGCATGAAATTTGGCGGACGCCCCGGCGATTGCCCTGTGACCGAATCGGTCAGCGACCGCCTGGTGCGCCTGCCGTTCTACAACGACCTGACCGTCAGCGACCAGGAACTGGTGATAGCGGCGGTGCAGGCGTTCAAGTTTTAGGATGAGAATGCGCGAGAAATTTTCCGGGTTTTTCAATATTCGTTTCCCCGAATGGAGCATTCCGCTGGCCTTTCTTGCCGCGCTGGTGCTGGCGTTTGGTTTGCTCATCCCCACCCTGGGCTTTTATCAGGACGATTGGCTGTTCATCTATAATCACTACGCCCTGGGGCCGCAAGGCATTTGGGATTTTATGTATTACGATGGCACGCCCTTTGCCAGTTACCTGAACAACCTGCAATTTGCCCTGCTCGGCTATGCCCCGCTCAACTGGCACATTGCCTCGCTCCTCAGCCGCTGGTTGACAGTAGTCATTTTCTGGCTTATTTTGCGCCGCCTGTGGCCGGCTCACCCGCGCGAGGCCTTCTTCTCGGCCCTGCTCTTTGCTCTGCACCCGTTCTTCACCCTCCAGCCGATGGCGGTCACGTTCTCGCAGGTTTGGGTGGCTTATTTTTTCCTGGGGCTGTCGCTCTACTGGATGATTTTATCCGTCCAGCAGCCCTCGCGCTACTGGCTCTACACGTTTTTCTCGATTTTGGCCGGGTCGGTCAACATTCTTTCGGGCGAATACTTCGCCGGTTTAGAGTTTGCCCGCCCGGTTCTTCTTTGGTTTGCATTATCAGAGCGCGATTTGCGCCCCAAAGAGCGCCTGCTCGCCTCCCTGCGTACTTGGCTGCCCTACCTGCTGGCCCTGGGCGTTTATATCTACTGGCGATTTTTTGTCTACCAGGTGCCAATCGAAAACCGCAACCAGCCGGTGCTGGTCGAGACCTTGCTCCGCAACCCGCTGCAGGGCCTGTGGCTGATTTTTGTCAACCTGCTGCCCGATACGGTTCTGATTGTCATTTCCTCCTGGTACAAACTGCTTGAGCCAAACTGGCTCGATTTGACGGTGCGCATTAACCAGTTTGCCCTGATTCTCGCGCTGCTTTCCGGCGGAATCGCTTTTTACTACCTGAGTCAGCAATCTTTTCCTGAATCATCCCCGGCCCCGCGTATCAATTGGCCGCTCCAGTCGCTCTTTTTTGGGTTTGTTATTGTCGTTTTTGGCCTGATTCCGCCGTATGTCGGCGGCCTGTACCTGAACGCTAAAAACCCGCTCTGGAACAGCCGCTTCGGCCTGGCCTCCATGCTGGGCGCTTCGATGATGGTCGTGGCGCTGCTCGACCTGCTGATTTCATCCGCGCGGGCGCGCACCATTCTCATAGCGGCTTTCGTCGGTCTTTCGGCGGGCTGGCACTTCCGTTACAGCAACGATTTCCGCTACGCCTGGCAAAAACAGCTCAACTTTTATCGTCAGTTATCGGTGCGCATCCCAGAGATGACCCCCAGCACAGCGCTGGTGGCCGAAGGTGAAGTTCTTTCGCTGATGGGCGATTACCCGACCGCCTATGCCATCAACACCCTCTATGCCCGCCCAGGCGCCGAGGAGCAGGGGCGCATGCGCTACTGGTTTTACGGCCTGAACACCAACTTTAGCCGCGATTACGAGGAATTTGTGCAAGGCATGACCCTCTTTACCCGCCACCGTTCGATGGTATTCAAGGGTGACAGCCACAACATTATCTTATTCACCTTTGAACCAGAGAACCGCCAATGCCTGCACATTGTTCGCCCGCAGGATGGAATCGCCCGGACGCTCCCGTCCCGTTTAAGGGGCATCAGCGCCCTTTCTGCCGTTGACCGCATTCAGGCCGAAAACGGACTCAGCCGTTTCCTGGGCGCCGAAATCGGCATTCAGCCCGCCGACGATTGGTGCGTACTCTACCAGCGCGCCGACCTGGCGCGGCAAAATGGCAACTGGGAAAAGGTCATCCGCTTATGGCAAGAAGCCGAGCGAAATGGACTGGCTCCCAACGATAGTTTTGAATACCTGCCTTTTCTCGAGGCTTTTCTACAGGCAGGACAGCCCCAGCAAGCCCTGCAACTTTCGGCGCTGGCCGCCAGGTATCCGCCCAGCATGAAGCCGACCCTCTGTGAGACCTGGCAGCGGGTTTTAGGCGAAACGGGCGCGAGTGCTGGTTTGCAGTCTGCTTTTGAGCAGGTGAAACAAGAACTTACCTGCACAGGAAATTGAATTTACGGAGAGAATAATGAATAATGTCCTCGTTACCGGCGGCGCCGGGTTCATTGGCGCCAATTTTGTTCGCTACTTGCTTCAGGCCGAACCGCAAGCGCAGGTTTACAACCTCGATGCGTTAACGTATGCCGGTTCGCTCGAAAATCTCAAGAACCTACCCGATGAATCGCGCCACACCTTTATTCAGGGCGATATTTGCGACAATGACCTGGTGATACGCCTGATGCGTGAATACGACATTGACACGGTGGTGCATTTTGCCGCCGAATCGCACGTTGACCGCTCGATTCACGGCCCGGCCGCCTTTGTGCAGACCAACATCGTCGGCACGTTCACCCTGCTCGATGCCGCCAAGACGGTCTGGATGGAGCGCGGCGGCTTTGAGGGGCGTCGCTTTCACCACGTCTCCACCGATGAAGTCTTTGGCTCGCTTGGCCCAGAAGAACCGGCTTTTACCGAAACCACGCCCTACGACCCGCGTTCTCCTTATTCGGCCAGCAAAGCCGCCTCGGACCACCTCGTCCGCGCCTATTTTCATACCTACGGCCTGCCTGTCACCATGACCAACTGCTCCAACAACTACGGGCCGTTCCAGTTCCCCGAAAAACTTATCCCGCTCATGGTGCTGAACGCCGTGCAGGGCAAGCCGCTGCCGATTTATGGTGATGGCAAGCAAATCCGCGATTGGTTGTATGTAGAAGACCATTGCGAGGCGATTTACCGGGTGGTTAAGAATGGCAAATTGGGTGAAACCTACAATGTTGGCGGCGGCAACCAGCCCTATAACATTGACCTGGTGCGCGAAATCTGCTCCATTTTAGACGAAATACGCCCGGCCGGCGCGCCGCACGCCCGCCTGATGACCCATGTGCAGGACCGTCCCGGTCACGACCGCCGCTATGCGATGGACATCACCAAAATCCGCGCTGAACTTGGCTGGATGCCGCGTCATGACATCGAAAGCGGCCTGCGCGCCACCGTGCGATGGTACCTGGATAATCCAGACTGGGTTAAATCGGTGCTGGGCCAGGATGGCTATGCCGCCTGGCTGGAGAAAAATTACGCTAAACGATAAGCGTGGCGCGATATGTTTCGCGGACTTGCTATGAAGCCCTCTGCCCCCCTGCTCGTCTCTCTCGTTATCCCCGTTTTCAACGAATCCGAGGGGATTGAAACGACCCACGCCAAGATTATGGCAACGCTTGATTCCCTTCCGCACCGTTTTCGGATTTACTACGTTGATGACGGTTCGACCGATGGGACGGCTGAAGCGCTTAAACGTCTCGCCGCGCAGGATGAGCGGGTGCAGATTCTCAGCCTGAGCCGCAATTTTGGGCACCAGGCCGCGCTCACCGCCGGGCTGGACCATGCCGAAGGAGAAGTCATCATTTCCCTCGATGCCGACGGTCAACATCCGCCGGAGATGATTCCAGCCATGATTCAACTCATCGAGCAGGGCTACGACATCGTCCAGGCACAGCGTATTGAAGAAGAGGGCGGTTTTTCGTTCAAAAAAATCACCTCGGAGGGCTTTTACTGGCTCATCAACAAAATCAGTGGCACGCGCATCCAGCCGGGCGCGGCAGATTTTCGCGCCCTCTCGCGCCAGGCGCTCGACGCGCTCAAATCCATGCCCGAATATCACCGCTTCCTGCGCGGCATGATTGCCTGGATGGGTTACAAATCTGCCGTTTTGCCCTATCACGAACAAAAACGGACGGCCGGAAAGTCGAAATATTCGCTTGGCAAGATGCTGCGCCTTGCTTCGGATGCCATTTTCTCCTTCTCGCTCATGCCACTTTACATTGGCCTGAGTGTGGGTGGGCTGTTCCTGCTGCTGGCGGCAGCCCAAATTATTTATGTGTTGTTCATTTTCATTACCAAGCCCGAAAATGTCTACATCGCCCCCGGCTGGAGTTCGCTGATGGCAATCCTCCTGATTGCCAGCGGCATCATCATGATTTTATTGGGCTTTATTGGCGTCTATGTGGGCTATATTTTCCAGCAAGTGAAGGGCAGGCCAGTGTATTTGTTGAAGAAACAGAAGAAACAGGAGTGAGGCGCATGAGGGAAAACCAGGCTGCTCATCACATCACCCTCCTCCGACATGGCGAATCGGTCGGAAACGCCGAGAACCGCCTGCAAGGTCACGCTGATTTTCCGCTTTCGGAGGCTGGACGCGAACAAGCGCGTAAACTGGCCGCGCGTTGGAGAGCCGAAGGCATCAAATTCGATGTTACGATAACCAGCCCACTCGCCCGCGCGCTCGAAACCGCCCAAATCATCTCGGAAGCGTTGGGGATTCCCAGTTTCGAGACCGACCCGCTTTGGATGGAGCGTGATATGGGCGAGCGTTCTGGCATGACCATCGAAGAAATCCGCGCCCGCTACCCGCAGCCGGATTTTCTTAACCCCTACGAAGCATGGAGCGAACAGGGCGAAAGCGACTGGGAACTCTACCTGCGCGGCGGACAGGCTCTCCACAAACTGTTGCAGCGACCTCCAGCACACTACCTGGTCGTTTCGCATGGTGCGATTTTGAACAAGGTTCTCTACTCCATTTTGGGCATCATTCCCCAGCCCAACCGCCAGGGCGCACACTTTCGGCTGGGAAACACTTCTCTTTCGACATTTATCTATAACCCACAATCACACCATTGGCGGGTGGAGGTGATTGGGGATACATATCACTTGAACGGTAAGTAAAATAACAGGCCCGGTGTTTTGAATTTACTCCCCGCTCATCGAGGCCTTACGCGCTTTGTTTCTTCCTTGGAGTTCCCCATGCACAACACACCGACCTACTTCCTCGGTATTGACGTATCCACCACCGCCACCAAGGCCCTGCTGGTTGACTCCGGTGGCCAGGTGGTTGCCGTTTCGGCAACCGAGTACCCCTTTGAGACGCCTCGCCCGCTGTGGAGCGAACAGCATCCGCGTCTGTAGTGGGATGCGGCGCAGAAATCCATCCGCGCCGTGCTGACGAAATCGGCCATTGACCCGGCCCAGGTCGGTGGCATCGGGCTGACCGGCCAAATGCACGGATTGGTTTTGCTGGATGAATCGGGTGAAGTCCTGCGCCCCTCCATTTTGTGGAACGACCAGCGCACCCAGGCCCAGTGCGACGAAATCCACCGCCGTATTGGGCGTGAACGTTTCATCCAAATCACCGGAAACGTGGCCCTGACTGGCTTTACCGCGCCCAAAATCCTGTGGGTGAAAGAAAATGAGCCGAATGTGTATGCCAAGGCCGCGCATGTCCTGTTGCCAAAGGATTATGTCCGCTACAAGTTGACGGGCGAGTTCGGCATGGACAAAGCCGACGGCGCCGGAACCGTGCTGATGAATCTGAAAGCGCGCGACTGGAGCGAGGAAGTCCTGGCTGCCCTCGAAATCCCCCGCGCCTGGATGCCACCCCTCTACGAAGGGCCGCAAATCACCGGACGCTTGACCCCCGAAGCGGCGGCAGCCACCGGCCTGAAGCCCCGAACGCCCGTCATGGCCGGTGGCGGCGACCAGGCGGCCCAGGCCGTCGGTGTGGGCGCAGTGACCGAAGGAATTGTGGCCCTGACGCTCGGCACCAGTGGGGTGGTCTTTGCCACCGCCAATGGCGCATTTATCGAACCCGAAGGACGCCTGCGCGCGCTTTGCACATCGAGCGATTCCTGTAATTGGATGACATCATGCGTGATATCCATCAGGGGTGTGGCTTTTTCGTATGGACGGGTCAGGCGGATGACAAACAACCCTGTGAAGGATGGACGGACAAAAACGCGCCAGTCTTTCCATGCTTTCAGAAACAGATTTTTGAATTGGTAATTACCCATAAGGTGATTGGGAAATTCATATTTCTCTTTGATGAGTGCATAGGTGGGAAAGGTAAAATCTTCCAGCATGGGTGAACGGAAAATGCCGGTTGCAAAGCCAATTTCCTCCGTACTCATTTCGTCGTTGATGTCCCGATGCAGTTTTTCCTGGGCAACTGTTTCGAAGCAGCCGTTTGCCAGCGCTTGCGAAGGCCAGACGTCACGCAGAATGTCAGCAAATTCCTTTGTGCCCCGCAGTCGTTCGAATCTTTCCCGGTCTTTCTCTGCGACGAACCGCTTCATGTTCAAAACAAGCACGACGTTTGTATAGCCTTTTGCCTTTACTTTTGCTTTCATTTGACCCTCGCTCTGCACTGAAGTTTTGGAGCGCTATCCTGCATATTGTCATTACCGCCTGTCCCCCTGCTGTTTCATCGCCGCAGGACGGGATTTTACTCTTGTTCAATAGTTTCCCGAAAGAGACAATACAAGACGATAAGCAGCCTATGACCGCGTGACCGTATTTTCATCCCCGGCGACAATCACACTATCGGTGACGCTGCCGCCGATGAAGATGGAAATCTGACGAGCGGCGGGGGCTTGCTCGCGCAGGACGGCGACGCCCTGCTCCAGGCGCAGGCGGCGGCGCTGCCCATCGGCGGCGCGCCAAGTGAGCGTCAGTTGCAGCAGCAATTCGCCGCGCTGACCGTCTTTGGGGCGCAGTTGCAGGCTTTCCCAGGCGCGTTCTTCGCCGGGGAGCAGGTCGCCAAAGCGGTGACTCTTGCGGGAGAGTTCCAACTGCGGGCTGGCGCAGGTCAGACGCAAGTCGCGCGCGGTTTCGCCGCCCAGATTCTGTACCTGCAGCGTCAGCAGGCTGTATTCGCCTGCGCGCAGGGGCGAATCGGAGCGCAGGCGCAGGCGAAAATCGGCGCCCTGACGGGTGAGCCGCTCGCGGGCGGCGGCGTTCCCAGCCAGGTCGTAGAGGGCGCGCGCTTCGGGCAGGGCTTGATGCAGGCGGTAGAGGTCGGCGGCTTCGTTCAGGCGGCCCTGCAGAGCATGTTTGAGCGCCGCCGATTCCCAATCGCCGCGCGCCAGATATTCGGCGGGGGAGGCGGGCAGATGCTCCGGGCGCAGATGCGGGCTGAAGCGCCAGAGCGCGCCCGTTTCCGTCAGGATGAATAGTTCATCGTCCAGAAAGAGCGGCGCGGCGGCGGGGGCTTCTTCCAGCGGCAGGCGGGCGCTTTCGGCGCCGCTCGCCAGGTCCATCAGTAGCAGGTGACCGGCGCGGTCGGGCAGGGCAATCACATCGTCTGCCAGGGCGGGGGCGAAGTAGGGGTGACGCGGCAGGGGGAAGTTCCAGCGCGTTTCGCCGCTGTGCGGGTCGAGCAGACGCAGGGCGTAGGCGGGCTGAGTCTCTTGCCAATCGGCGCAGAGGACGAGCAGACCGCGCGGGGTCATCTGCGGGGCGGCGAAAAACCATCCCTGGCTGGAGCGGCGCGGGGCGCGGAAGAGTTCCCGCGCCTGCCCGCGGCGCAGATCGAGGCGGTAGAGGGTTTGTCCGGCGTAGAAAAAGGCTGTATCTTCGTGGCAGAGCGGGGCGCAATCCAGGCCGCCCGCAGGGGGCAGAAAGTGACCGGCGGCGCGTCCGCTGGCGCGCGAGAACCAGCGCAATTCGCCTGGCGGGGTGACGAGCAGCAGGTAAGAAGCGCTCAGGGCGGGCGGCAGGCCGCGGCGCGGAAAGCCGCCCAGGGAGGGCTCGCTGCGCCAGAGCGGGGCGCCGCTGTGCGGGTGACGGACAAGAACCTGGCCGAGGCTGTCCACCGCGCAGACCAGGTCTTCGGCGGCGGCGGGGGCGCTCCACTGAAAGCCCTGGCTGGCCGCCTGCCAGAGCAGGCTGCCGTCCCGCGCATCGAGGGCGAGCAGGGCTTTGGCTTCGCCGAGCGTGTTCGCTTCGCCGGGGCTGAGCAGCGCCGTTTCGCCGACAAAAGCCAGGCCGTTGAGCGTCCAATCGGCGGGCAGAGGCAAGGCTTGCCAGCGCGCATCGGCGGGGGAAAAGGAGAGCAGCCAGCCGCCGCCCGCCAGCCACAATTGCCCCAGGCCGCAGGCGAGCAGACCCTTTTGCGGCGGCGCGGGCGGAGCGGGGAGGCGGCTGCGCTGACGCGGCAGGCTGCGCCAGCCGCAATGCGGGCAAAAGCCGCTGACCCGTTGCAGGTCGGGTTGCAGACGGAGCGAGGCGCAGCGCGGGCAGAGCAGGAGGTCGGTCATGGGCGGAAAGTTTGTTTGTGCGGCGAACGTTGCGTACCTTCGTGGCGCGAGATTAATCTCGCGCCACTTTTACACACGAAAGTTTGGTTTGCTTCGCGCAGGCTTGCGGCTTGCGCGGACATGTCCTACGGGCGCGGGGTGGGGGTAAGCGCGTCCCAGCGCGGCACGCCCCACAGGAAGACTTCATTTTCAGAGGCAGAAGCCAGCCACCAGCCATCCGGCGAGAAGGCGACGCTGAACACATCTCTGCTATGCCCCCTGAGCGGTTCGCCGAGCGGCTGGCGGGTGACAGGGTCCCACAGGCGGAGGGTGTGGTCATACGAGGCGGAAGCCAGGGTTTTGCCATCCGGCGAGAAGGCGACGCTGTTCACAGGGCCGCTGTGCCCGCGCAGGGGTTCGCCGAGCGGCTGGCGGGTGGCAACGTCCCACAGGCGGAGGGTGTTGTCATACGAGGCGGAAGCCAGGGTTTTGCCATCCGGCGAGAAGGCGACGCTGAGCACCCCGCTAGTGTGCCCGCTGAGCGGCTCGCCGAGCGGCTGGCGGGTGGCAAGATCCCACAGGCGGAGGGTGTCGTCCGACGAGGCGGAAGCCAGGGTTTTGCCATCCGGCGAGAAGGCGAGGCTGCGCACATCGTCGCTGTGCCCGCGCAGCGGTTCGCCGAGCGGCTGGCGGCTGGCCACGTCCCACAGGCGGATGCTGCCATCGTCGCAGCCCGCCGCCAGCAGGCTGCCATCCGGCGAGAAGGCGACGCTGTTCACCCAGTCGCAGCCTTCCAGCCCGCCCAGCTTGTAGAGCAGGCGGACCTGCGCGGCGCGGGCGGCGTCCACCCGGTAGGGCGTCGGGGTGAAGGTCGGGGTGAAGGTCGGGGTGAAGGTCGGGGTGAAGGTCGGGGTGAAGGTCGGTGAGGCGGTCCAGAAGGGGGCGACGCGGGTCTGAAAGCCGGGGTCGCGGGTGGTCGTGGCGGCGGCGTAACTCAAATTGAGCAGAAAAGCCAGGGCAAGCAGGGCGCCCGCCAGCAGCAGGGAGGGCTTCCAGCGCTGCCAGAGGCGCTGCAGGGGGCTGGGCGGCAGGGGCGCCAGGGCAGCCAGCAGTTTTTGCGGGTCGGCGGCGGCGCGGGCTTCGCTGCGCAGCGCCTGGGCTTCCTGGCGGGCGGCTTGCAGCAGTTGGGCGGCTTCTTCGTAGTTGCGCTTTGCCAGGGCGGCTTTTTCGCTCTGCTCCAGCAGGCGCTTCACTTCGGCGTCGTCGGGCTTGAGGCGGGCGGCTTCGCCCAGGGCGCGGAGAGCCTCTTCGGGCGCGCCCTGCCGCAGGGCGGCGCGGGCTTCGTCCAGCAGGGCTGCCAGGCGTTTTTGACCAGCCGTCTCCACCGCCTGGCGCAGGGCGCGGGCAAAGGTCGGGCAATCGAGGTAGCGCGCGGCGGGGTCTTTTGCCAGGGCTTTGAGCAGGACTTCGTCAATTTCCGGCGTCAGTTCGGGGTTGCGGGCGCTGGGCGGGGCGGGCGTCTCTTTGCGGTGCTGCAGGTAGAGGGTGACTTCGCTGCCGCCGCTGAAGGGCGGCGCGCCGGTCAGCAGTTCATAAGCCACGACTGCCAGCGAATACTGGTCGGAAAGCGGGCTGGGCGGCTGGTCGTTGGCTTGCTCCGGTGAGATGTAGAAGGGCGAACTCTGCGGGTAGGCGGCGGAAGCGCTGCGAGTGGCGGCTTGCTGCAGGACGGTCAGCAGGCCGAGATCCGCCAATTTGAGGCGCAGCAGAGCGGGCGTTTCGCGGTCTTCGCTCAGCAGCAGGTTGCCGGGTTTGACGTCGCCGTGCGCCAGGGGCCCGTCTGCGCCCGGTTGGTGATGGATAAAATCGAGGGCGGCGGCGGCGTCTTCGATCAGGGTTGCGACCTGCGGCAGGGAGGGGCGCTGCTTGCCCAGGCTTTGCAGCCAGGCGCCCGCATCGCCGCGCGGCAGGTATTCCATCGCCATGTAGAGACGGCCCTCCTGCTCGCCCAGGTCGAAGACTTCCACAATGCGCGGGTGGCGCAGGCGGGCAATCAGGCGCGCCTGCTGCTGGAATTGCTCGCGCACGGCGGGGTTGTCGTTCCAGACCGGCAGCAGAATCTTGAGGGCCACTTCGCGCTCCAAGTCGCGTTTGCGGGCGCGGAAGACTTCGGCGAAGCGTCCCTGCCCAAGCGGGGCGAGGATTTCATATTCGCCAAAGCGCTGCGGGGTCTTTTTGTCGTTTGCCATGCTATGCCTCCACACTGAAAGCGTTTTCCCTCCTCTCTCTCTCCCATCTGGAGAGGGGGGAGGCTGCGCTGAGTTACTTCTTCAAAATCCACCAGGTTGCCAGCGCGTAAAAGAGCAGCGCGAAGGGCGCCGCCAGCAGGACGCCAGCGCCAATCCGAATCAGCCAGGCGCGCCAGTCGAAGGGGGCTTTGGGCGCCGGGCGCGCGCCGAGGGTCACCAGCAGCCCCGCAGGGTCGGGAAAATCCGGCATCAGGTCGAGTACGGCATGGGCTTTCTGGATGGCGTTCTGCCAGTTTTGATAGGCTTCCTCGTAACGCTGGGCGCGCTCAGCCTGGACGTCAATGCGCTGGCGCGCCGCGGCAATGCGCGGGTCAGCGGGGACGAGGCGCTCGGCTTCGTTGAGACGGGCGCTGGCGCTTTTGAAGTCACCCTGGTCGGCGGCCTGATTGGCTTCTTCGACCAGTTCGCGCACGCGGCGCAGCAGGCTGGCCTGCCAGGCTTCGCGCAGTTTGCGGACAAAGTCGCCGCAGCTGGGGTAGCGGTTTTCGGGGGCTTTTTGCAGGGCTTTCAGCAGGGGTTCGTCGAACTCGCGCGGCAATTGCGGATTGAGGCTGCCGGGTTTGGGCGGCTCTTCGTCCAGGCGTTTGGTCATCACGGCGATGGGGTCATTGCCCTCGAAAGGGCGCTGGCCGCAAAGCAGTTCATAGGCCATCACCGCCAGCGAGTACTGGTCGGCGCGGCCATCCAGGCTTTCGGCGGGCAGGGCCTCCACAATTTCGGGGGCGACGTAATAGGCGGTACCCGGCACGCCCTGCGCCTGGGTCAGACCGGCGGCGGGCTGCGGGTCGAGCACCAGGCCGAAGTCGCTCAGTTTGGCAAGCGGCTTGCCGCTCAGCGGGTCGCGGTCGAGCAGGATGTTTTCGGGTTTAACGTCGCGGTGCAGCAGGGGGCGGTCGCTCTGGTAGCGTTGGCTGTGGATGTAATCGAGGGCTTCCGCCGTCTGATTGAGCAAATCGAGCAGGGTGGGGGTATCGGGCTGATTTTTCTGTATCCACTGACGCAGGTTGCCCTCGCGCAGGTATTCCATGGCGATTGCCAGGGTCTCGCCCTCATGAATTAAATCCAGGATGGTGACGATGTGGGGATGGATGAGACCTGAGGCGATGCGCGCCTCGCGCTCCATGCGCTCGCGGGCGCGCGGGTCGCTCAGGCGGCTGACATCCAGCACCTTGACGGCGGCCTCGCTGCCGAGGCTGACATGCGTGGCGCGATAGACGGTGGCAAAGCCGCCGCGCCCAATTTCTTCTTGCAGTTCATATTTACCCAGTCTGGTCATGCGTCCCTCCGTGGTTCGACAGGAAAATTATACGACTGCTTGAGCAAGATGAGCGCTTTTTACGCCTTGTTGTTATCGCCGGTGATGATGACGCTGCCGCTGGCGTCCCCGCCGATGGCGACGGAGCGCTCGCCGCTGGCAGTGACGTTCCCGCCGGGGGCAGCGGATGCCAGCAGCCGCGCGGCTTCGGCGGCGAGGGCGGGGTCTTCGGGCAGGAGTTTCTTCAGCCAGTTCATAATCTTATGTGTAAAAGTGGCGCGAGATTAATCCCCAACGGAGACGATGTCTCGCAGTATGAATTTACACAACTTTCAACATACGACCCAGCCAGCGCAAAATCCCATCGCCTGATTCTCAGCCAAAGATTTGCGGATACCCGGCGATTTGCTCGCGCAGGTCTCGGTCGTAGCGAATGACGATTATTTCGCAGCCGCGCGCACGCAGTTCGGCGCGCAGGGTTTCATCCTGACGGCGCTGTTCGGGCTGGTCGTGGACGCTGCCATCGCAGAAGATGCAGACGTTCGGTTCGTAGAAAAAGTCCACGTTGCAGCGCGGGTCTGCGATGCCGCGCTGGGCGTCATCGGGCAGACGGTGACCGCCTTCAGCCAGGGCTTGCAGGAAGCGGCGTTCCAGCTCGGAGCGGGAATCGGTGAGCGAGCGCAGCCAGGCGAGGTGTTCTTCGTAGGAACGCCCGCCAACGTTCGGCAGGACGCGGCTATGGGTCAGGTCGAAGAGGGTCTGGCGGATGAGGCGGCGGTCAATGAACAGGGATTCCAACTGGTTGCTGTAACTGAGCAGGCATTCGTAGCAGGCGGCGATGCAGTCGGGTTTTTGGTCCTGACCATTTTCGTCGTAGTGAGCGCGCTCCAGCGCGGCGCGGGCGACTTCCGCCAGGGCGTTCGGTTCTTCGACCAAGCGGCGCAAGATGCCGCTGCCGCCTTCGGAGGTCTCGTAGAACAGGATGGCGCGGTGTTCGCCCTGCCCAATGCTCTCGGCAGCCAGTTCGTTTTCTTCCAGTTGATAGACCTGTTCCAGTCCACGCTGCAGAGCGATGCGCAAGGTGGTCTCGAAGGCGCGGCTGCTGAACAGTTGTGGGTCAGAAGGGCGCAGCAGGAGCAGGTTTTGGGTATCCTGCACGCTCAGGCGGACGGTTTCTATGCGCTGCGGACGGCGCGGCGGAGCGGCGTTCTCTTTTTCGGTGATGACTTCGCCGCTTTCAAAATCCACCTGGAAGCCTGGAGTGCGCGCCAGACGCGAGCCGTGATTGATGCGCAGGAGGGTGGCGGAGGGGGCGTAGGTGAGGGAGAAGAGGGGAGAAGAAGAGGGGAGAGGGGAGAGGGAAGAGGGAAGAGGGGAGAGGGAAGAGGGCAGAACGTGAGCGGTGGAGAGGGGGATGGCGGATGAGAACTGGTAGAAGGTTTCGATGTGGTAGCCGCGGCGGCGGCGCTCTTCTTCGTTGGAGGTGATGCGCTCGCGGCGGCGGGCTTTGACGTTGGGCATATCGAGCAGGGGGGCAATCAGGCTGTTCTCGGCATGGAAGCGGGTATTGCAGGCCGGGCACAAATCGAGCGCCGGGTCGCAGAAGGAGCCGCAGGTGTAGCACAAGCGCAGTTGATGGCGGCGTTCGTCCAGGCCGCCGGGCGAGGCTTGGAAGGCTACGATTTCCCAGCGGGCGCCTTCGTGATAGAGGAAGTTGCCGGGGGCAAATTCGCGCAGCGCCAGAAAGCGCGGGCGAGGGATGAACTCGCCATTGCCGCGCGGCACCCAGGCGCGCACCGGCAAGGCGGGGAAGTTGTAGCCGGGCAAAAAGCCTTCGCTTGCCAGGTAACGGTAGGGGTAGAAATCGCTCTCCTCGCGGGAAGTTTCGATTTGCAGCAGCAGGTTGCGCTGGCGGACGGCTTCCTGTTGGAGGCGAGTGGCGTTTTGCTGGTCTTCGGCGCGGCGGGCGCGCAGCAGCGCAGATTGGGCTTCGAGTAATTGACGGGTGGCGGCGCGGTAGAGTTCGCGCCAGCGGTCGAAGGCGCGATCGAAGGATTGGGGCGCTTCGGCGAGGACACGATCGAGCCAGGCGTCGGAGAACCAGCGGACGGAGCGCAGCAGGGATTGGTCGGCTTGCAGGACGCGGCGCATTCGTTCGTGCAGACGCTGGCGCGCCGATTCGCTCAAGGCAATGGACGCCTGGACTTCGGCACGCAGCGGCAGGTCGTCTTGCGCGGTGTCAATGACTTCTTCGATGGACTGGCGCAAGGGCAGGCGGATTTCTGCCAGCCAGAGGGCATGCAGATGAGCGCGCAGCAGGCTCTCGCTGGTCAGGTCGAGTTTGGGGGCGCGCACGCTGCCTGCCACCATTTCCTGCCGATGATGGAAAAAGTACTGGTCGTGCGGGTTGAGCGCGCCGCAGTAGGTGAAAATCAGCCCGGCCTGACCTTGCCGCCCGGCGCGTCCGCTGCGCTGGGCATAGTTGGCCGGCGTGGGCGGAACGTTGCGCAAATGCACCATGTCCAGGTCGGCGATGTCAATGCCCAGTTCCATAGTGGGCGAGCAGACCAGGTAGGGCAGGCGGCGGCCCAGGTCGCTCTCTTTGCGGGCGTCGCTTTCCTCCCAACGGAAGCGGCGCTCACGCTTCTCGCGTTCGCCGGCGGCAACGACCTGCGCGGTGTGTTCGCGCGCTTCCAGCCCAGCCAGTTCGGCGGCGGTTTCCTGATAGAAGCGCTGGAAGAAGGCGTTGACCGGGCGGCTGCGCCCGGCATACGTTTCGGAGGCGGCGCGGCGGGTGTAGAGCGGATCGAGCGGCGGCGGGTTGCCATTGCCCGCCTGCCACACGAGCGAAGCCACATCCAGCTGAAAGCGCTGATGGTCGTCCAGCGGGTCGAGGCGCGCCAGCAAGCCGTGACCTACCAGGCGGTCGAGCAGGGCTTCGAGCAGGGGGCGGTATTCATCGCTGGTGAGCCCCAGTTGACGGCGCAGATACCGCCCGATGGCGCTGCGCGCTCCCAGGCTGAATCCTTCGGCAAAGCGCGGAGAATTTCCCTGCAGCAGGAAGCAGTTGGCGGTTCGTAATTCGCCCCCGGCCGGGTCGAGACCCCAAAAGTCGTTGAGATTTTGTTCGACGCGGCGGCGGAGTTGCTCCTGCGCCCCTTCCTGCAGGGGGCGGGCGTTGAGCGCCAGTTTGCGGCGGAACTGGTCGAGCAGCGGGCGCAGCAGGTTGGCGCGCTGTTCGGGCGAGAGGGCAGCCAGGGCGGGGTGAAAGTCCCAGGCGCGCTCATCCTGGCAGAGTTCCTCCAGGCCGCGGTAGGTGATGCGCAGCAAGCCGAGTTCCTCCAGGTTGGGCTGCACCACGCGCCAGCCGCGCCGCAGGTCTTCGTAGAGACGGTATTCGGTGAGGTCGGTGAATGCCTGCCACACGTCCCGCGCCGCGGAGATATTCGGCTGGAGGCTGGAGCTGCGGGCGATATCGCGCAGGGTGAAGCCGCGCTGCATGGCAGCCACCGTCTCCTGGGCGACGCGGTCGGCGGTGAGGCTGGTGTGCGTTTGCAGGGCAGAGACCAGGGCGGCGCGCAGCACGGCGAGGTGAATGAAATCGTTGAAGTGACCGGCCTGGAGCGAGGCGTCCTGGCGGTTGTCGGTGAAGGTGAGCAGTTTGTCGCGGGCGGCGCCGCTGCGGGCGGCATGACGCAGGAGCGAAACTGCCAGCACGGTGGTGGCGCTGGAGCGGGCTTCGCTGGAGAGCGTTGCCAGTTTGCGGAATTCGTCTTCGCGGCGGGTGTAGAACTCGCCGCAGTTCAGACACAGGCTGAACGGTTCGGGCTGAAGCCACATCTTGACGGACTCCGGTTGGGGGGAGGCGGAGAACGTTCCGTCGGGGCGCACCCAGACCGGGCGCGGGACGCGCTCCCGATAGTCCCGCTTGACCCGCCCGTTGGCTTCGCGCCACTCTTCGGGCAGGGCGTCTTCGTTCCAGTCGTTTTCCGGCAGGGCAAGCATCAGATAGCCGGGCTGGTAGGTTTCGTCTATCTCCTCGAAGATTCCGAGCGGATGGGGGGCGAAACGTTCGCCGGACTGCAAGACGTGGTAGTACTCCTGCCCGCACTGGCGGCAGAATTTGATGGGGAGGAAGATGCGGTTTTCGCTCGCCTGTACCTGACCTTCGAGGGTGAACGCGCGGCGGCCGGCGGGTTCGGCTGTGGCGTAGAGGGCGCGTCCCTGACCGATGAACTGGTGCAGTTTGAAGGCAAAGGCGCGTCCGCCGTCTTCGCGTTCGAGTTGACTGCCCAGGGCAAGCCAGGCGCGCAGGGTTTGTTCGCAGCGCTGCGGGTCGAGAGCGGTTTGTTCGGCGAGTTGGGCGGCGGCTTGCGGCAGGGTGAGCGGAGCGCGGCGTTTGTATCCGCCTTCGGGTTCGGGTTCGAGACCAAAGGTCTGTTCGAGCCAGCGGGAGAGGGGGTGGGTTTGGTAGTCGGTGAGGGAAGAGGGGAGAGGGGAGAGGGAAGAAGGAAGAGGGGAGAGGGAAGAGGGAAGAGGGGAGAGGGAAGAAGGAAGAGGGGAGAGGGCGGTGCGGAGTTCTTTGGGGGTTGGGAAGCCGCCCTGGGTGAAGGGGACGAGGGTTTCTTCGATGATGTCGGATTCGGCGAAGGGGTGACCAAAGAAGCGGGAGGCGAAATCGGCGACGACCTGGCGGCGTTGGGCGGGCGCGGCGCTGCTCTCGGAAAGCATGGTGGCGGAGGTGCCGATGTGAATCAGCCCCGGCGCGGCGGCGCGTTCTTTCAGGCGGCGGATGAGCATGGCAACATCGGCGCCCTGCCGCCCGCGGTAGGTGTGCAGTTCGTCGAAGACCAGGAAGCGCAAGCCGCCCCCGGCGGCATCCAGGAAGCGCTGGTCTTCGGGGCGAACGAGCATCAGTTCCGCCATCATGTAGTTGGTCAGGAGGATGTGCGGCGGGTTCTGGCGCATGGACTGGCGGGCTTCTTCGCCGGTCTCGCCGGTGTATTTGGCAAAGGTGACCGGGAAGGGGCGCCCGGTGCGGGCTTCGTAGCCGGTTTTGAGGCTTTCGAGCGCCTGGAGTTGTGAGTTGACCAGGGCGTTCATGGGGTAGACGATGAGCGCCACGGTCTTGCCGGCGGCGGGCTGACGCAGGATGGACTCGACGATGGGGATGAAGTAGGTGAGGCTTTTGCCGGAGCCGGTGCCGCTGGTGACGACGTAACTTTGCCCGCGGCGGGCTTTTTCGAGCGCTTCTTCCTGGTGACGATAGAGGGTGTAGGGCGCGCCGCGCGCGGTGCGGAAGATGCGGGCGGTTTCGGGGTGCAGCGCGCCGTTTTGCGCCAGGTCGTCCACGCTGGGACCGCGCTGGTAGGAGGGGCTGACTTGGAGAAGAAAATCGGGCCAGAGGTGGGATTCGTCCTCCAAGGCGCGATCCACAAATTCCTGAATGCGCGGGTCGGCGATGTGCAGGAAGGAGCGCACGAAATCACGGTATTCGTTCAGGACGGCGGTGTGCAGGTCGAAGATGGTCATGGCAAAACTCCAGGCGGAAAATTTACTGCCACAGGGCAAGAATCAAAGGTCTGACTTCGTCCAGAACCTGTTCATGAGAAACGGGTTTTGTCAAAAAGGGGAGAAGTTGCGCCTGCCACTCACGACGCGTAACCTCGAGCAGGTCACTGGAGAGCAATTCATCGGGCGTATTGAAAGGGACGTTGCGGAGCGCGCATTTTTGGCGCACCAGGTCGGGCAGGGCGCGGGAAGCCAGATTTTCCTGTTTCAGAATGCACCACAGGTCGTAGTAATCGCGGCAGACCCGGCTGGCGCCCCAGCCGCGCTTTTGCAACCGCTGGTGGCTTTGCAGGAGCGCCCGCATCTTTTCTGCTGCGATTTCTGCCAAGTCATACACCTGCGCCTGGCAAGAAAGTGGTTCCTCGTAAGGATGATGCAAAGGACGCAAAACGGGTGGCAACAGCAATCTTTCGTCAACCGTAATCTCGATTTTGAGCCGGCATAATGGCTGACGATGATGGGGAAATTGAAAATAGATCAGGAATGCCACTTGCTCGAAGGGGTGCGGTTCGCGCAGACGAAGCAATTCGGAGCGCACTTCGAAGGGACCGCGTTCCGCCAGCAGGGCGCGGGTTTGCGCCAGAGCGGCTTCCAGTTCACTTTCCGGATTGGCAAGAGCGCCAGTGGGGTGAGTCGAATAGTCCAGGTCTTCCGAGAAACGATAGCCGGGGTAGTAAAACTTGGAGAGAGCCGTGCCGCCCTTCAAGACCAGGCGTTGCCCCAGCGGTGAGCGGGCAATGCCCGCCAGTAGATAGCCGAGCGCGTAATCCTTTTCGAGAATATCCAGCCGGGTGCCGCTTTCGCGGGCGCGCTGTTTGAGCAGGGAGGCGACATCAGACATGGTGACCGGTCTCCAGGTTTTCGAGGATGCGCCAGCGTGCTGAACGCCGCCCGGAAGGCGGGTTTTGCGGATCGAGGCGGTAATCTGTACGGACAGGAAAAGCCCGCAAGGGTTCGAGCGCTTCGGCAGGAACGCCCATCTGTTCCAGCGCCCAGCCCAGCCGCTTGATGACGGCGCCGACATTGAGACGCAGAGCGTACTCGACCAGGGTTTGGATATGCACACGCGGCAAAGCGGATTCGAGCAGTTCCAGAGCGGCGCGGGTTCCGCCGAACAGGTCAGGACGCGCCAGCAAGTCGAGGGCGGTGCGCTCCCGGTCGGTGATGGTCAGCGCATTCCAGCGGCTGACCCAGATGCGCTGATGGCCGAAAAAGGCTGCCGGGCGGAGATGGATGAATTCCACTTCGACCCCTCCCGCCACCCAGACGGCGCGCCCGCGCGGATGGAGCGCCTGGCCGCGCCGCATTTCGGGCGTGACCACGCTGGCGGGCGTAGAGACCTGCACCATACGCGGCAATTGGGTGGTAAAACCGTGATGCGCCAGCGCCGACCAGTGGCTGACTGCTGAAGGTTGTATCAGCGCGGCGGCAATGGCAAAGGGATGCACCTCGGCGCCAAAAAGCGGTGAGCGCACCAGGTAGAGACCGCGCTTGAGGATTTCGAGGTAGCCCGAAGAATGGAGCAGACTGATGATTTTGGAAAGATGACCTGGAGAAAGTCCCTGCTGTTCAGCCAAAGGCATCAGGTCGCGGCGGGTGAAGAGTGGGCCGTGTTCCTGCACGGCGGCCTCCAGCAGGCGGATGCCTTGTGATTGGGCATAGGCAGGGGCAATCATGTTGTATATTATACTGCGATAATTACTGATTTGGTAATATGAGAAGAAGAATTTACAATTGTATCCCTATCCTCGCGGTGTGCAGGTCGTCTCCTTTGTGTGCAGAAGGTCAAAGAACGTTTGACTTTTTGCACACAAATCGGTCTTTATAGAATTGCTCCTGAAAAACTATCACAACCGCGAAGATTTTGTGACATTCATGTCGCTTCAGATTGCGGAATAAATTCCGCACTACGCGGATTGCGAAGCGATGGCAGTGAGCCGCTCGATGCTCCAGACGCGTTCGGCAAGTTGAATGTAAACCTGCTGGCGCTCGTCCAGGTCGGCTTTCTTGAAGTGGTCATAAGGCTTGAAAGGCAGGCCGCTCTGCTGGATGAACGCCTCCAGCACGAGGCGGCGCGTGCGGTAAGGCATGAATTATCGTTATCATGAATTTTTCGGATGCAAATTACAAAAATTGGCTTTTTGTAATTTGCTCATGCCCGGTTATAAGGTTTCTAACCTTTGCAGCCACTGGTTGAGATGAGGGCATTGGGCGCGGATGACTGGCAAGCCGATGCGTTCGATGATAAGCGGTCCGTGCAGCCGTTTGCGGTAAGCCGGAAATGCCTGCTGGATGCGGGCGGACGGATGTGTGTTGACTCCTTCGTTGATTTCTTCGGGAGAGGCGTATTCTTGAAGATTTTCAAACGGTTTTTTCACTTTTGCTGGACCCAATGCTTCGGCAATGCGTTCTGCCTGAGCAAAGAGCATGGCTTCGAATTCGTGCAGGGAGAGGTAAGGAAGAAAGCGCGGATGATGGATGTCGTTGGCAAAACGGGTTTCCAGGAAAATCACGCGCTCGTAAGGCGTTTGCCCTTGAAGTTGGGCTTTGCCCGGAAAGTCAGCGGGCAGGCCGTAGTAATCCAGCAGGGTGGTGACACGAACCGCGCTGGTATCCTGCAGCAGATTCAAGACGTCACGGCGAATGCGTTCGTAGGAGGTAATGCCCCCTCGAAATATCTGCCCCGATTTCACTTTTTTGGTGGTCAGAAGAGTGGGAATGGGTGAAATATCGAACGGATGCAGGTGAGGCGCAAGAATGCGCTGAACAAAGGTCTCTTCGGTTTGGCCTTCACACAGCACCAGCAAGCGTCTCATAAGGACGGGCGCCCCCCCAGGATGTTTTTTTCCCACAAGTCGCCCAGGCCGTATTCGTCCAGCCATTGTGAGATTTCGGATTCTTCCAGGCGGCGAATGGTGGAGACGCCTTCGATGCGGTCCAACACCAGGATTTCTTTCGGCGTGAATTGATTGACCAGGGAGACAGACTGTGTTGCCAAAAGAACCTGAGTATGTTCGGCTGCGCTGTGAATCATCTCGCTGAGCAAGACAATGGCGTAGGGGTGTAAGCCTAATTCGGGTTCATCTAACACAATGGTGGCGGGCAGTTTTTCGGGAGGTTGCAGGAAGAGGGTGGTGAGACAGATGAAGCGCAGGGTTCCGTCGGAAAGCGCGCCGGGACCAAAGGTCAGGTCGGAGCCGCGTTCGCGCCATTCCAGGCGGATTTTCTCCGGGTTGAACGGATGCGGGCGGAGGATAAAATCGCCGAAGAAGGGCGCCGCCAGGCGGATGGTCTCGATGATGTTGCGGTAGTGTTGGGGGTGTTTTTCGCGCAAAAGGTAGAGATAGGCTGCCAGATTGGCGGCGTCTGGCAGCAGGTAGCGGTTTTCGGCCAGGTCGCCCATTTGTTTGACGCGCGCCGATTCGCTGGTATCGTGAAAGTGATAGAGTTGCCAGGAGCGCATGGCGTCCAATACATGGGAAGCTACTTTGCTTGTTTTTTTGGCAAAAAACGGCAGGAGGCTTTCTTTTACCAGGGAGGTATGGCTGGCATCCTGGTATGGTTTTGAATACCGGCTGCGGTCATGAAAATGGGTTGCTTCTTGCGCCACCAAGAGGGTATCTTCCGCCGGCACCAAATCGCAGAGATAGCCATTGGCAAGATTCATTCCCCGCTGAAACCAGAGTTCAATTTCCAGTCGTTCGGTGACCTTGCGACCATAATGCAAGAGCTGGTCTGCGCCGCCTGCCTGAGCCACATATACTTGCAGTTCCTCGTTCATCATGCGGTTGAGCATTTTAAACAGGCTGATGAAGTTGGATTTGCCGGAACCATTGGCGCCAATCAGGATGTTGATGGGGCTTAAGGTTAAATCCAACTCGCGGAAAGATTTATAGCCTTTGAGAACAATGCGTTCGAGCATGCGAGAGAGCATGGTCATTTCCCTTTTGGGTTTTGCAGTAATTGTATCATTTTCTCCCACGCCTCCAGCACGAGGCGGCGCGTGCGGTATTCGCCGTGTTCGCGGATTTCTTTCTCTTTCAGGACGCGGAAGGTCTCGCCGGGGAAGTCGCTCTGGGCGGCGCGGGAGGCATAGCCGGCTGGGTCGAGCGGGTCGTTGACTTCTTCCCACGGGTCGAGGATGTCTTCCAGTTCGCGGGCGGTGAGGTCGGCGGGGTCGAGGATGTAGCGCAGCTGCTTGCGGGTGAGGCCGTAGAGGCGGGCGTAATAGGCGTCCAGTTCGGCGCGGAGCAGGGCGCGGCGGGTTTCGTCCCAGCGGAAGGGGGATGGAAGAGGGGAGAGGGAAGAAAGAAGAGGGGAGAGGGGAGAGGGGAGAGGGGAAGCCGCCGCAGGCGGCAGGGGTGAGGGGTGAGGGCTGGCGTGGTTGGCTTGCCATTGTTCCTGGATGGCGGCGCGCAGGGAGGGGGCGGCTTCGTTCCAGAGGTCGGCGGCGAAGGGCGCCAGGTCCCAGGCGGTGTAGGTGAGTTC
>DAOUBQ010000058.1:0-2127 GCA_034432755.1 Anaerolineales bacterium | reverse complement strand
GGTCGAGGATTTTGGCAGCGTTGGCCACGTCCAGGTTGTCTTCGGAGAAGACTGACCAGGGCAGGTCCAAAATCCACTCAATGTACGAGCGAATGATGCCTACTTCGGGCGCCATCGGTGGCATCTGATTCAGGCGTTCGATTTCTTTCAAGGCCGTTTTGCGGGCTTCTTCGGGCAGTTTCGCCTGCTCCACCTTTTGGCGCAGCTCGTTCACGTCGCGCGTCCAGATGTCGCCCTCGCCCAGTTCGGTTTGGATGGCTTTCATCTGTTCGCGCAGGTAAAACTCGCGCTGGCTTTTATCAACCTCGCTCTGCACTTTGTTGTGGATGTCTTCTTCCAGTTCTAGCACATCCAACTCTTCGGCCAATAATTCGTTCACCCGTTCCAGGCGCGCTTTGGGTTCGGGCATCAGCAAGAGTTTCTGCCGCTCCTCAAACGAGACCGAAATGGAGGTGGCAATCATATCGGCCAGCCAGCCCGGCTCCTGAATATTGAGCGCAAACAAGTGTGCTTCTTCTGGGATAGAACGGTTGAGTTCTACGACACGGTCGAACATATTCAGCGCCGAACGCATCAGGGCCTGGGTTTGTTTGTCGGCCTTGGTCGGCTCATTGATGACCCGCGCCCGCACCTTGATATAGGGCGCGAGTCGTGTAAACTCCAGCACCTGTACGCGCCGCCGGCCCTGCACCAACGCAGACGAGTTACCATCCGGCATGGTGAGCAGCCGTCCAACCGCAATTTCTACGCCCACTGGCAGGAAATCGTCTGCCTTGGGCGTATCCTGCTCTGGGTCTTTCTGGGTCAGGCCAATCACCGTCTGGTTGCGTTCCTGGGCGGTTTGCAGCGTCAACAGCGCGGCCTCGTTATCCACAAAGACCGGCGAAACCATGCGCGGGAAGACCACCAGGTCGCGCATCGGCAACACCAGGGCCTCGAACACCCCGTCGCTGTCGGTCTCATGATTTGGCACGCGGTACAGTTCCTCTGTCCGCTGGCTGATAGCCATCGTGAAATCTTCCTCTTCGTCATCCCAATCGTCTTGCATATTATTCATACCTTATATCCGTTCCTGCATTCGTTCATTTACTTTGCGCAGCCATCCGTTGACCACTTCTGCCGTGACAAACATGCTGCCCGCCGATACGATGACATCGCTGGTTTCGGCGGCCAGTTCCAGCCCCCGGGCCAGCGCCGCTTCGACGGGGGCAGCCGCCTCGCACGCCACTGGAACCTGCCTCGCCGTTTTGATAATTTTTTCCGGCTCCAACGCGCGCGGATGGTCGGCGCGGGTCACAAGCAGGCGGCTGATTATACCCTTCATTGCATTCAGCATGTCGAAAATGTGTTTGTCTTCTGAAGCGCCAAAGATGAGAATCACCTTGCGGCCCGGAAAATACTCCATCAGCGCGGCGTTCAATTTCTCAAACGAATCCTCATTGTGCGCCGAATCAAAAATCAACGTGGGCTTATCCCGGCTGGCAACCTCGAATCGGCACGGCCAGCGGACTTCTGCAAAACCTTTCGCAATCTCCGTGTCTGACAGGTCGAACCCGCTCCGCTTCAGCGCCGCGTAAGCAGTGACAGCGTTCGTCACCTGGTAATCTCCCAAAAGTGGGATTCTAAACACTGAAAACTGGTCACTGCTCACTGATAACTTCTCACGGAGGACTGATAACTTAACCCTGAACATTTGCCCATCCAGAGAGTGTTCCTCCCGCTCGAACGCCACATCTCGGCCAATCACCGTTAAGGGCGCGTTTCTCTCTGCTGAAACCCTCTCCAACACATCCAGCGCTTCCTGTTTCTGCGGCGATGACACGACCGGAACGCCCGGCTTGATGATTCCCGCTTTTTCCCCCGCAATTTTTGCCAGCGTATTGCCCAGCACAGCAGTATGGTCATACGAAAGCGAAGTAATCACTGCCACGCGCGGCGTGATGACATTGGTCGCATCCAGCCGCCCGCCCAAGCCAACTTCAACGACTGCCGCATCCACCTTTTTGCGTGCAAAATACAGAAAACCCAGCGCGGTCGTGATTTCGAAAGTCGTCAGCATCGGAATGGCGGCCACCGCCGGTTTGATTTCTTCCGTTAAGTCCGCCAGTTCCGCGTGCGAAATCGGCT
>DAOUBQ010000057.1:0-13497 GCA_034432755.1 Anaerolineales bacterium | reverse complement strand
ATGCGGCAGCCGGAGCATTTGCTCTCATCCACTGTGGCGCGGATGGGTTCGAGTTCGACTTCTTTCTGGAGAATCTTGTCCAGCACGCGGGCGGCGGCGGCGGCCCCTTGCGCTACGCTGGCCGGAATATCTTTTGGCCCGGAGGCGCAGCCCGCAATTAGCACGCCCTCAGTCATGGTCGTGACCGGGTCCAGCTTGGGGTGACGCTCCAAGTACCAGCCATCGGCCGAGCAGGAGATGCCGAATAACTGGCCGGTCTGTTTGGCGTCGGCGCGTGGTTCCATACCGGTTGAGAGAATCACCATATCCACCGGGATGCGGCGCTGTTTGCCAACCAGGGTGTCCTCGACCTGGATGATGAGTTTGCCTTTTTCGTGTGGGCCATGCGCGGCGTTGGTCACTTCGGCCACTTTGCCGCGCACAAAGAGCGTGCCTTCTTCCAGGACGCGCTGGTAGAACTCGTCGTAAGACTTCATCGGCGTGCGCATGTCAATGTAGAACTCGTAGACATCCGCGCCGGTGCGCTCCTTGACCAGGTGGGCAAATTTTAGACTCTGCATACAGCAGATGCTCGAGCAGTAGTTGTTGAAATTCTTGTCGCGTGAGCCGACGCAGTGGATGATGCCAACCGTTTGTGGCTTGGTTTTGCCATCGCGCAGGGTGATTTCGCCCCCGGTCGGCCCGGCGGCGTTGCTCATGCGCTCAAATTCCAGGCTGGTGAAGACGTTCGGCAGGCGTCCGTAGCCGTAATTGGTCACGCGGCGGGCATCGAACAGGTCGTAGCCAGTCGCCAGGATGATGTTGCCCACTTCCACATTCAGGTATTCGTCTTCTTGGGTGAAGTCAATGGCATTGGTGGGACAGAATTTTTCGCAGGCCTTGCATTTGCCGTTCTTGAAGAAGGTGCAGTTGGGCCGGTCTAGCACCGGGTATTTTGGCACGGCCTGGGCAAACGGCGTATAGATGACTTTGCGATAGCCTAGCCCGGCTTCATAAACATCGTCAACCACTTTTTGCGGACATTTTTCGACGCAGATGCCGCATCCGGTACAGAGTTCCTCGTTGACATAGCGGGCTTTTTTCTTGATGGTCACATTGAAGTTGCCAACATATCCACTGACGCTCATCACCTCGCTCCAGGTGAGCAGGGTGATGTTCGGGTGGTAACCGGCTTCAACCATGCGCGGGGTCAGAATGCAAGCCGAGCAATCGAGGGTCGGGAAGGTCTTGTCGAACTGGGCCATGTGTCCGCCGATGGACGGTTCGCGCTCCACCAGGTAAACGTGGAAACCGGCATTGGCAATTTCGAGCGCCGCCTGAATGCCCGCGATGCCGCCGCCGACCACCAGCGTGTTCGGGTTGATTGGCACTTTCATTTTTTCAAGCGGTTCGTTGTAGACGATGCGCTCGACCGTGCCAGCCACCAGCGCTTTGGATTTTTCGGTGGCGATGGCTTTATCGGTGTGAACCCACGAAACCTGTTCGCGGATGGAAACGAGTTCCGTCAAGTAGGGGTTTAATCCGGCTCGTTCGCTGGCCGTGCGGAAGGTTTTCTCGTGCAGGTGTGGCGAACAGGCGGCGACCACCACGCGCTCCAGCCCGAGTTCTTTGATGTCCTTTTCAATCAGTTCCTGGCCCAGGCTGGAGCACATGAACTTGTAATCGCGCGAAACCACCACGCCGTCTTTGGCGAGATGTTCCTGCGCCCAGTCGCGCACGGCTTCCACATCCACCATTCCGGCGATGTTCGAGCCGCAGTGGCAGACATAGACACCGACTTTGGGTTTGTTTTCGCTCATGTCAGCCTCCTATTCTTCCACCACAACGGCTTGCCCGCTGGCGTACTTTTTGGGCAGTGGTTTGGGCATGGGCAGCCCTTCCGGTTTCTTGCGCGGAGCGGCGACTTTCTCTGGTTCGGGCGCTTTCAGTCCAATGCGTGCCAGGGCGTCTTTGGCGCTGACCAGTTCCAGGCCGAATCCGGCTTGTTTGGGGTCAATGCCAAAAGCGACGGCCATCAACTGGGTGAAGAACACAATTGGCATGTGAAAGTTGGTGCCGAAATGGCGGTTGGTTTCGCCCTGGTAGGCATCCAGGTTCATCTGGCACATCGGGCACATCGTGACCATGATGTCGGCGCCAAATTCATCGGCTTCAGCGACCAGGCGGCGGATGAGTTCGTAAGCTGTCTCCGGGCCGATTTGGGTCATGTGCCCGCCGCAGCAGGAGGTTTTCATCGGGAATTCGATGACTTCCGCGCCGAGGGCCTTCATCAGGTCATCAAGTTCACTGGGATGCTCGTGGTCAGACCATCTTTTGGCATAATCGGGCCTCGGAACCATACAGCCCAGGTACGGAGCAATGCGCAGCCCGGTCAGGGGGCGAACGACCTTGGACTTAATTGTTTCCAGCCCAACATCGTTGATTAACGCATCCACCAGGTGGCGAATCTGGAGCGTTCCGGGATCATAGTGTAGACCACCAGCGGCCAGGGCTTCATTGACTTTACTGCCCAATGCGGGGCGTTCGGCCATGTAATGGTCGGCTTTTTCCAGGTTCAGGTAACAGGCCGAGCAGGGCGCCATGACCGCGTTGGTGCCGTTGACTTGCCTGGCGGCCAGCGCCAGGTTGCGGGCGATGAGCGAGTAAGCCGGAATCAGGTTGATGCTCAGGTATTCGGTCGCGCCACAGCAGTTCCAGTCTTCTATTTCTTCGAGTTCGATTGCCAGGGGGCCTTGAATGGCCTTGATGGATTCATAGTAGGCCCTGGCGCTGCCTTCCATTGAACAACCAGGGTAAAAGATATATTTGTTCATGAGCTCAACTCCAGGGTCTTGGCCTTGTTAAGAATGGCCGTGAGTTGTTCCATGTTTTTGATTTTGGTGGGGAGGATGTTCATGCGCTTTGAGGTGAGCATTCCGATCCCCATGCCAGCCATGCCGGGCAGGCGCAGCGGCTGGTGGGTGAGGTAGAAGCGCGTTGCCAATCCCAATTCGAAACTCCGCCCGAAGGTCTCCACCATTCCAACGAAGGTCTGGGAGAAATCGGGCGGCTTCGAGTCGGTATATTTTTTGGCTTTGATTGCCATGCCTTTGAGCGTGTACATTACGTCGGCAATATGCACTTCCTGTGGACAGCGCACGACGCAGTGATAGCATGACACGCAAATCCACGGCGTGTTGCTGCGAAGGACTTCTTCGCGCATCCCGGCGCGCAGCATGGCAAATAAGGCGCGCGGCGTGTGATCCATATCCGCCGCGGATGGACAAGAGCCGCCACAAGTGCCGCACTGGATGCACATTTCCAGGTGCGAAACACCCGCGGTGGCTTCTGAAACCTCGTGCAGGAGCGTCAAGTCTTCTGGCTTCTTGAGCCCCGCACCTTTGGTGAGAACAGTTTCAGCGGGCGCCATAACCCCTCCTCTGGGTTACTTGATAGATTCCGTAAAATCCCGCTGGCGTTGCGGGATGTGCCTGGGCAGGCCAGGAATTGTTATAAACAGTATGGCCGCTTTGCATTTTCGTTATCAGTACAAGACATCACTTGCTTATGTGACAAAAGTCACACGTTGTGTGACGCGGCATGCTTACATTGCGTATTATTTCACAGAACTGTTGGCGCGTAGTCGTTGACTAGACATCTCTCCCCGTGTAGAATCGCCCCATCTTTCTCGAAGGTGAAACATGACCATCTATCGCTTTGTTGTTCGCTTTAATCAGCCCGACCCGCGCTCGGCCGGGTATCTGGCCGATGCGCGCGCCCTGGGGTTTGATACCCTACAAAGGCTGGAATGCCAGGATTTATACTTTATCGAGGGCCAATTGTCGCAGGAGGAGTGTCGGCAGTTGGCTCTCAAACTTTTAAGTGACCCGGTGGTGCAAACGGTGACCAGTTCTGCGTTCCAGGCTGCCGGCGGAGAGCGCTCTGAAAACGTGGTCGAAGTGGCCTACCGCCCCGGCGTGACCGACCCGGTGGCGGAGCAAATCGTCCGCGCCGCGCAGGAACTTGGCTTCGAGGGCGTCCAACGCGCGGCAACCGGTTTAAGGTTCCAGGTGGAAGGTTTAGATGTAGAGCAAGTCTCCAGACTGGCAAAACAACTGCTCGCAAATAACGTCATTCAGCATTGGACGCTGGGCGAAATTACCCCCTCCTTCCCCGAAGAAACCGAATCCAGCGGGGCGGTCGAAATCCTGCCCATCCGCGAACTTACCAATGACCAATTACTGAATTTATCGCAAGACCGCCGCGCCGCGCTCGACCTGGCCGAAATGCAGGCCATCCAAAACTACTACCGCAAAATTGACCGCGACCCGACCGATGTAGAGTTTGAAACCATCGCCCAAACCTGGAGCGAGCATTGCGTGCATAAGACGTTTAAGGCGCTTGTAACAGTGGACAGTTCTTTGCCGCCCACTACCCACGACCCACTGCCCACTGTTGTCGATTCCATTATAAAAACCTACTTAAAATCCGCCACCGACAAAATCAACGCCCCCTGGGTCATTTCTGCTTTTGTGGATAACGCCGGAATCATTGATTTTGATGATGAATTTGAAGTTTCGTTCAAAGTCGAAACCCACAACCACCCCTCGGCCATTGAGCCGTTTGGCGGCGCCAATACCGGCGTGGGCGGAGTCATCCGCGATGTGCTGGGGGTCAGCGCCAAACCCATCGCTGCCACCGACATTCTGTGCTTTGGGCCGCAAAATCTCGACCCCAACGCTCTGCCCGAAGGTGTGCTGCATCCGCGCCGTATTCAGAGCGGGGTGGTGGCGGGCGTGCAGGATTACGGCAACAAAATCGGCATTCCCACCGTCAACGGCGCGATTCTTTACGATGAAGGCTACACCGCCAACCCGCTCGTTTTTTGCGGCTGCGTGGGCATTGCCCCCAAGGGCAAACACCGCAAAAATCCGCAACCCGGCGACCGGGTGATTGTGCTTGGCGGGCGCACCGGGCGCGACGGCCTGCGCGGTGCGACTTTCTCCTCCATGACGATGGACGCCCAAACCGGCGAAGTCTCCGGCGCAAGTGTCCAAATCGGCGACCCCATCACCGAAAAAGGGCTGATAGATGTCATCACCCGCGCCCGCGACCTGGCGCTCTACAACGACATCACCGACTGCGGCGCGGGCGGCCTCTCCTCGGCGGCGGGCGAAATGGCCTCCAAAATTGGCGCGGACATCGAACTGCAAAACGTCCGCCTGAAATACCCCGGCCTGGCCCCCTGGGAAATCTGGCTCTCCGAAGCGCAGGAACGCATGGTGCTGGCCGTCGCCCCCGAAAAATTGCCAGCCCTGCAAGAATTGTGCGACACCTTCAACACCGAACTGACTGACATCGGCGTCTTCACCGGCGACGGGCGGCTGGTTGTGCGCTACGGCGGCAAAATTGTGCTGGAACTGGAAAACGAATTCCTGCACGAGGGCATTCCACAGCGGCAGTTAAGTGCAGTCATCAGTCATCCGTCATCCGTGAGCAGTGCACTGATGACTGATAACTGGTCACTGATGACTGATAACTGGTCACTGATGACTGTGAAAGACAGGCTTCTGTCGCTGCTTTCTGCTCCAAATATTGCCTCCAAAGCCGCCACCATCCGCATCTACGACCACGAAGTGCAGGGCGGCACAGTCGTCAAGCCCCTCACCGGCGTTCAGGCCGACGCGCCCTCCGACGCGGCGGTGCTTAAACCGATTGGCACAAAAGGAACGCGCGGAATCGTTCTCTCCAACGGCATCAACCCCGAATACGGCAAGCGCGACGCCTATAAAATGGCGCTCTCGGTCATAGACGAAGCCATCCGCAACGCCGTAGCCGTCGGCGCCGACCCGGCCCGCATTGCCATCCTCGATAACTTCTGCTGGGGCGACCCCAAACGCCCCGAAACGATGGGGACGCTCCTCGAAGCGGCGCGCGGCTGTTCCGATGGTGCGCTGCTCTTTCGCACACCCTTCATCAGCGGCAAAGACTCGCTCAACAACGAATACCTCGGCGCCGATGGTCAGCGTCACGCCATCCCGCCGACCCTGCTCATTTCGGCGATTGGCATCATCGAGGATGTCCGCCAGGCCATCACAATGGATTTGAAAGAAGCCGGGAACGCGCTTTACCTGGTGGGCCGTGAGCAGTTATCAGTTATCATTAATCAGTCTGTGCCAGATGTGCCGCAAACGGCGCCGGCAGTGTATCGCGCGCTTCACAACGCCATGCAGCAGGGGTTGGTTCGTTCCTGTCACGACTTGAGCGAAGGCGGACTGGCGGTTGCGGCGGCGGAAATGTGCATTGGAGGCCGCCTGGGCCTGGTTCTCGACGACTCCATCCCCGCTGAAGCCTGTTTCGCCGAGACGAACGGCTGTTTACTGGCTGAAGTGGCCCCCGCGTCTGAAGCCGCTTTCCGCGCCCTGTTCGACAGTCTGCCCCTGACGCGCATCGGCCACGTCACCGCCGACCCAGTACTCAAACTCGCGGATGAGTCAATCCCCGTCGCCGACCTGGTCAAAGCCTTTACAGGCCAGAACTGATTACTGAACACGGATAACTGGTAACTGACATGAAACCAACCGCCCTCATTCTCCAAGCCCACGGCACTAACCGCGACCTCGACGTGGCCGAAGCCCTGACTCTCGCGGGCGCCGAGCCGGTTTTTGCCCCGCTCAACGAACTGCGCGCTGGCAAAAAACATTTCTCCGATTACCAAATGCTCATCGTCCCCGGCGGCTTTTCTTATGCCGATGCCCTGGGCGCGGGCAAACTGCTGGCCCTCGACCTGACTTCCTATTTCGCCGAGGAAATCGCCGCCTTTGTTGCGGCGGGCAGGCCGGTCATCGGCATTTGCAACGGCTTCCAGGCGCTGGTCAAGTCGGGCATTTTGCCGGGAAATCATCCCTCACCCCTAACTCCTCTCCCGGTAGGAGAGGGGAATTTGCCCCCCTCCCCCGCCGGGAGAGGGGCCGGGGGAGAGGGCGCAACGCTCACGTTTAACGCCCAGGGGCATTTTGAGTGCCGATGGGTTGATTTAGCCCCCATCTCGCAAACGTGTATCTGGACAAAAGGCCTGACGGAACACATCACCTGTCCGATTGCGCATGGCGAGGGGAATTTCCAAACTTCTCACTCCTCGCTTCTCACTTCTCTCTCCACCCTCGACCAAATCGCCCTCACATACACCCACCCCGATGGCTCTCCCGCTAACGGCGAATACCCCGCCAACCCCAACGGTTCACTGCTCGATATTGCCGGAATCTGCAACCCGCGCGGCAACGTCCTCGGGCTAATGCCCCACCCGGAGAATCACATCCACCCCTGGCAGCACCCGCTTCATACGCGCGGCGAGAGCGGCGGCAGCGGGCTGGCGTTGTTTGAGAATGGGGTCCAGTACGCGGCGCAAGTTTAGCAGTTATCCGGTTGTTCTGGTTTTCCGTGAGAACCAGGCAACCGAAAAACGGAGATTTTATGATTTCACGCCAAAAAATTCTCGAAACCCTGCCCCTCGCCTGTGGCGAAACCGATTTGCCGCTCTCTGGCCGGGTGGCGGGCAAAGTGCGGGAGTGGTATCCGCTTGGAAACGGCAGGCGGCTCATCGTCACGACGGACCGACTCTCAGCCTTTGACCGGATTCTTGCCAGAGTCCCGTATAAGGGGCAGGTACTCAATCAACTCTCCGCCTGGTGGTTTGAGCAGACCCAATCCATCATCCCCAATCACCTGATTTCTATCCCCGACCCCAATGCCGCCATCGTGACCGAAGTGGAGCCGCTGTTGGTGGAGGTGGTCGTGCGCGGCTACATCTCTGGGGTGACGACCACTGCCCTGTGGTATCGCTACAATCTGGGCGAGCGCGAGATTTACGGCTACCGCTTTCCCGAAGGGCTGCGCAAAAACGAGCGTTTGCCCGAACCGATTATCACCCCCACCACCAAAGGCGGCCCCAGCGGACACGACGAACGCCTGACCTGCGCCGAGGTGGTCTCGAAGGGCATTCTCGACGCCGAAACGTGGGAGCAGGTGCAATCCGCCGCGCTGGCGATTTTCAAACGCGGGCAGGAACTTGCCCAAAAAGCCGGGTTAATTCTGGTAGACACCAAATACGAATTTGGCCGCGCCCCCGACCCAACAGGGCGCGGTGGCCGGATTTTGCTGATTGACGAAGTTCACACCCCCGATTCATCCCGCTTCTGGAAGGCGGGCAGTTACGAAAGCCGCTTCGCCGCCGGGCTGGAGCCGGAGAATTTTGACAAAGAGTTTGTCCGCATTGCCTATGCTGAAAAAGGCTATCGCGGCGAGGGCGAAATCCCGTCCATGCCCGATGACCTGTGGGTGGCGGCGAGCGAACGCTACATCACCATCTATGAGATGCTCACCGGGCAGGAATTTGTTCCAGGAGCGTATCCGGTGAACGAGCGGTTGATTGAAAATTTGAAGGACATCCTGCCGCATTCGGAATAGAATTGAGTTACAAGAACTGATGACAGCAGCGCGCGCTTTGCCTGCGGGCAACATTCAACGAAAAATTCTCCTGAAGGCCCTGTTGGGCGTGTTTGCCGGGAGCGTTTTGTTTGCCCTGTATGCCCATGTGTACAGCCTGTTTCGGCCTGGCGCGGTCCTATCGGACTTCAGGATTACGCTGCTGATGATTGTTTTTGGGTTTGCCTTTGCGCTTTTGCCAGCCCTCGCTGGAACATATCTGTTGCTGTTTTGGATTCAGCGTGATTTTCGCCTGGGTCGGGCTTCAGCAGGCCGGTCGTTGGGCGCGGGGCTGGCGGTTGGCATTTTAGGCGGCATTCTCACCACCTTTTGCGGGTTGAGTGGCTTATTCGGCAGCCCCGCTGCGTTTGGGATTGTCGTCATCGCCTCCCTGGTGGGGGGCTGGGTAGGTTTGCAGGTATTTTCTGAAATCAAATCTTGCGAGGAAACCGAACGATGAACGCGCTGGTTGGAATTATCATGGGCAGCAAATCAGACTGGGAAACGATGACCCACGCCGCCGAAACGCTGGATGGGTTGGGCATTCCCTACGAAGTGAAGGTCGTCTCGGCGCACCGCACGCCGGATTTGCTGTTTGAGTATGCCGAATCCGCCGCCGGGCGCGGGATGGAGGTCATCATCGCCGGGGCGGGCGGGGCGGCGCACTTGCCGGGCATGACCGCCGCCAAGACGCACTTGCCCGTTTTGGGTGTGCCGGTGCAATCGAAGGCGCTCAATGGCCTCGATTCGCTGCTCTCGATTGTGCAAATGCCCGCCGGAATTCCCGTTGGCACGCTGGCGATTGGGCGGGCGGGCGCGGTCAATGCTGCGTTGCTGGCGGCTTCGATAGTGGCGAACGCTCACGCGGAGTATCGAGATGCGCTGTTGGCGTATCGAAAACGGCAAACCGAAGCGGTTCTGGAGAATCCCGACCCGCGTGACAGTCATCAGTGAACAGTTATCAGTTTTTACTTGTTTAATCAGGGACAAAAGAGCATGACCACGATTGGAATTTTGGGCGCTGGACAATTGGGGCGGATGCTGGCCCTGGCGGGATACCCGCTGGGGATGCGTTTTCGCTTCTTTGACCCGGCCCCCGACGCCCCTGCCAAACTGCTGGCTGACCATTTAACCGCCGACTACGCTGACACAGACGCCCTGCGCCGCTTTGCCGAGGGGCTGGATGTGGTCACCTACGAGTTTGAGAATGTGCCGGTGGAGACGGTGCGCTTTTTAGAGCAGTTCGCGCCGGTCTACCCGCCGCCGTTGGCGCTGGAAAAGGGGCAGGACCGGCTGGTGGAAAAGACCTTTTTCCGCGCCCTGGGCATTCCCACGCCCGATTTTGCGCAGGTCAGCAGCGAAGCGGATTTTGAGAACGCTCAAAGGCTGGTCGGTTTCCCGGCGGTGTTGAAAACGCGCCGAATGGGGTACGATGGCAAAGGGCAGTTCACCGTCTGGAACCGGGACGAACTGGCCGAAGCGTTTACCGCGCTCGCGGGGCAGCCCGCCATCCTGGAACAGTTCGTGCCGTTCGAGCGGGAACTCTCGATACTCGGCGCGCGCGGCCTGGATGGGGAGACGGTTTTTTACCCGCTGGTGGAGAACACTCACCGCGAGGGCATTTTGCGGCTGTCGGTTGCGCCTGCGCCGCGGCGGCCCAAGACTTCGCAACTGCTGGAATATCACCAATCAACGCAATCGCTGGCGGAGATGTATGCCACTGCTCTGATGACTGCGCTGAATTATGTGGGCGTGTTGGCGATTGAGTTGTTTCAGGTCGGTGACCAGATTCTTGCCAATGAGATGGCTCCGCGCGTGCATAACAGCGGGCATTGGACGCTTGAGGGTGCGGTCACGTCTCAGTTTGAGAACCATGTTCGTGCGGTGGCTGGTTTACCGCTGGGGAGCGCGATGCCGCTTGGGGTGACGGCAATGGTCAATTTAATCGGTCAAGTTCCTGAGGCGGCGTCCATCTTAAAAATTGAGGGGGCGCACCTGCACTTGTACGACAAGGCTCCCCGACCAGGCCGCAAGGTGGGACATGTCAACCTGGTGGCGCGCAGCCACGAGGAATTGATGCAGAAGTCCGAAATTATCAAAAAGTTGGTGGACGGATGAGCAATTTCGATGACTCGCCGCGCGAGGAGTGCGGCATTATTGGCGTGTTTGCGCCCAATGAGGATGTGGCGCGGATGACGTTTTTTGGGCTGTTTGCGCTGCAACACCGGGGCCAGGAGGCGGCGGGGATGGCGGTGGCCGACGGGCAGACGATTTCGCTCTATAAGAACGTGGGTCTGGTGGGACAGGTGTTTACGCCTGAGACGCTCTCTGGTTTGAAGGGGCATTATGCCATCGGACATACCCGCTACTCTACGACTGGCTCATCGCTGCTGCGGAATGCGCAGCCATTTATGATTGAGACGATGTATGGGCCGCTGGCGCTGGGACATAATGGCAACCTGGTCAATTCGGCGGCGCTGCGGGCGGAGATGCTGCGCCAGGGCGTGGGGTTTTCGTCGTCGTCAGATAGCGAGGTGATGACGATGATGCTGGCGCGCGACTCGGGGACGACCTGGGAGGCGCGCATTAAAGAAGCGATGAAAAAATGGGTGGGGGCGTATTCGCTGGTTATTCTGACCCGCGACTGCGTGTACGCGGTGCGCGACCCGTGGGGATTCCGTCCGTTGAGCGTGGGGATGCTGCCGAATGGCGGGTATGCGGTGGCTTCTGAGACCGGCGCATTGCGGACGCTGGGGTGCGAGGCCATCCGTGATGTGTTGCCGGGTGAGATTGTGACGCTCTCGGCCAATGCGCTGACGGTGACGCAGGCGCTACCCGCCGTTAAGCCTTCGGCGAAGTGTGTGTTTGAGCATATTTATTTTGCGCGTCCCGACCAGACCTGGGAGGGGGTGGGTGTCCATGCGGTCCGGCAGCGGTTGGGGGAGGAGTTGGCGAGGGAGTGGGTCAACGGACGAAGCGGAGTTGACAGCGGAGGAAGCGGAGAAGCGGAGTTGGACAACGGAGGAAACGGAGAAACGGAGTTGGACAACGGAGGAAACGGAGAAGCGGAGTTGGACAACGGAGGAAACGGAGAAACGGAGAGAAACGGAGTTGGTAACGGAGGAAGCGGAGAAGCGGAGAGAAACAGAGTTGGTAACAGAGGCAGCACAGCAACGGATGCGCGGCGGTTGGCAGATGTGGTAATTCCGGTGCCGGATTCGTCCATTCCGGCGGCAATTGGTTTTTCGCGGGTGAGCGGGATTCCGTATAACGATGGGTTTGTCAAAAATCGTTATGTCGGGAGGACGTTTATTGAGCCGACTGATTCGCTGCGCAAGCGCGGGGTGGGGATGAAGTTCAATGTGATTAGCGAGAATGTGCTGGGCAAGCGCGTGATTGTGATTGATGATTCGATTGTGCGCGGCAATACAACCGGCCCGCTGATTCAGCTGTTGCGGCAGGCGGGCGCAAAGGAAGTGCATGTTTGTATTACTTGTCCGCCGATTATGCACCCCTGTTTTATGGGCGTGGATATGGGCGGCTATGAGGATTTGATTGCCCATAACCGCACGGTGGAGGAAATTCGCCGGGCGGTGGGCGCGGATTCGTTGACGTATCTCTCGCTGGAGGGGATGATGCGGGCCGTCGGCAGCGCGGAGGGGTATTGTCAGGCTTGTTTTACGGGGCAGTATCCTGTGCCGGTGGATTGGTCGAGCGTGAAAACCGGTTTTGAGCGTGGGACCAAATAGGAGATGAAATGATGAATGTTTTAATCATCGGTTCTGGCGGGCGGGAACATGCGATTGCCTGGAAGGTGGCGCAGTCGCCCAAATTAAGCAAACTGTATATTGCGCCAGGCAACCCCGGAACGGCGGATTGCGGCGAGAATGTAGCGCTGGACATCCGCGACCATGCGGCGGTTATCCGTTTTTGCCAGGAGAAACGGGTGGATTTGGTAATGGTTGGGCCAGAAATGCCGCTAGCCGAGGGGATTGCGGATGCGCTGGGTGGGGCGGGAATCCGCTGTTTTGGGCCGTCAAAAGCCGCTGCCCAAATCGAGGCCTCGAAGGTCTTTTCCAAAGATTTCATGGCGCGGCATGGGATTCCGACTGCGCGGTATGCGGCGTTCGATAAATTATCTGCTGCTCTGGCGCACCTGGAGCAGATTGATTATCCGATTGTGATTAAGGCTTCGGGGCTGGCGGCGGGCAAGGGCGTGATTTTGCCGGAAACCAAAGCGGAGGCCGAATCGGTTCTGCGGGAAATGCTCGAAGGCGGCGCGTTTGGCGCGGCGGGCAGCCAGGTGGTCATCGAGGAGCGGATGAGCGGGCCGGAAGTTTCGCTGATGGCGTTTACGGATGGAAAAACGGTTGTTCCAATGCTGCCAGCGCAAGACCATAAGCGGATTTTCGACGACGACCAGGGGCCGAATACTGGCGGGATGGGCGCGTATGCTCCCGCGCCGGTTTTTACGGCGGATTTGATGGAGGAAGCCCTGGAAACTGTTCTCAAACCGGCGGTCAGCGGCCTGCGGTTGGAGGGGATTCCCTTTGTGGGGGTTCTCTATGCCGGGCTGATGCTCACGGCGGATGGTATCCGGGTATTGGAATTCAACTGTCGTTTTGGCGACCCCGAAACCCAGGCGGTGCTTTCGCTGCTCGCAACGGATTTGCTCGAAGTGGCGGAAGCTTGCGTGGAGGGTAAACTGGCCGAAATGGGCCTCCGCTGGAGGGCGGGGGCAGCGGTTTGCGTGGTGCTGGCTGCGAAAGGGTATCCCGAAAACGTGGAGAGTGGTCAACTTATCATTATGAGTGGTTTGCCCAAAGAGGTGGTCTGTTTTCACGCCGGGACGAAAACGGATGCGCAGGGGCGTTTGGTTACAGCCGGTGGGCGGGTGCTGGGGGTGACGGCGCAGGCAGCCGATTTGGCGTCGGCGTTGGGGCTGGCGTATGATGCGGTGAGGCAAGTTGAGTTCGAGGGGATGCAGTATCGGATGGATATTGCGCGGCGGGCGTTGTTGACAGCGGACGAAAC
>DAOUBQ010000056.1:0-73962 GCA_034432755.1 Anaerolineales bacterium | reverse complement strand
CGCGTGCCTGGCGTCTTTGCGGTTCAATAGGGCGTTTTGCAGCTAACTCATCCTTTTATCCTGCCGATTCTGTTAAACCAGGTGCCGCAAGGAAACACGAGAAAGCCATAACTACGTTCGGCGTTTCTCACCATAGAAACAGACCGCGGGCTTCCAGCCCGCCCAGGCTGCCTGTTGATTTTTCCAAAGCAGCCCACATTCAACGGCGCTGCTTGTAATGTACCGATGGCAGGCTGCGCAGACGCTCAACTGCTGTTTCAGGCGTGATGTCGCGCTGGGGCATGGCGAGCATCTCATAGCCCACCATAAATTTGCGCACGGTGGCTGAGCGCAAGAGCGGCGGGTAGAAATGGGCGTGCAGTACCCATTCAGGATGGGCTTGACCATCGGCGGGGGCTTGGTGAAACCCCATTGAATAAGGGAAGGAAATTTCAAACAAATTGTCGTAGCGGGTGGTGACTTCTTTGAAAATTTCTGCCAGCGCGGTCACTTCAGCAGGCGTCAGGTCGGAGAGCGCGGCGGCGGGGCGGTGTCCGACCACCATCACCTCAAAGGGCCAAACCGCCCAAAACGGCACCAGCGCGGTGAAATGGTCATTCGAGACCAGAATCCGTTCGTTACGTCGCTGTTCCTCGCGGACGTAATCCACCAGAAGGGGGCGGCCATGTTCATTAAAATAGGCAGCCTGCGTCGCCAATTCTTTTGCGACTTCGTTCGGAATCTGCGACTGTGACCATAACTGACTGTGCGGGTGCGGATTTGAGCAGCCCATCAGCGCGCCTTTGTTTTCAAAGACCTGCACATAGCGAATGAAGTCACGCGCGGCCAAATCGGTCGATTCGCGCGTCCAGGTGGCAAGCACATTTTCGATGGCGGGAATTTCCAGTTCGGGCAGGGTCAGGTCATGCCGGGGCGAAAAACAGACCACCCGGCAAATGCCCCGCTCGGCAGCTGAAACCAGCAGCGGGTGGCCCGATTCGTGGCTGTCGGTCGATTCATCGGGCAGGAGCGCAGAAAAATCATTGTCGAACACAAAGGTCCCCGTATAGTCAGGGTTGACCACGCCCCCCGCCCGTTCGTTGCGCGGACACAGGTAACAGGTCGGGTCATACTGTGGCAGATCCTCGGCAGTGGTCTTCTCGACCTGCCCCTGCCAGGGACGTTTGGCGCGGTGCGGTGAAACCAGCACCCATTCGCCGGTCAGCGGGTTGAAGCGTCGGTGAGGGGAGTTGAACATAGCAAACCTCGTAAGCGTGGAATGAAAACAGTGCCGGCGCAATTGTACGCAAAAGCGCCCGAAACACGATGGGATCATTAGAAGGTTGCAAAATTGCCTCTTGACAAATTGCCTGACAATCTTGTAAACTAATGTTACCGGTCACGTGACCGGTAACATTATACAATAAATGCTGTTTCGCGCATGTCTTCCTCCCGCCCAACCATTCGTGACGTTGCCCGCCTGGCCGGTGTTTCGCACCAGACCGTTTCGCGCGTTATCAACCGGAGCAACGATGTCACGCCCGATACGCGCGAGCGGGTTGAGGCAGCCATCCTCGAACTAGGCTACCGCCCCAGCGCCATTGCCCGCTCTATGGCACGCGGTGAAACGCACACCCTGGCCTGCATCTCCCCCAACCTGACCGACTACACCTTTGCCAGCATCATCGAAGGAGCCGAGCAGGAAGCCCGCAGTCAGGGATACTTCTTGCTCTCCTCCTCTGCCCGCGATGCGGCAGGATTTGCAGAACTGGTGGATGAACTGGTTGGGCATCGCCGGGTAGATGGGTTGCTGGTTATAAATCCCTATGCCGATGAGCGTCACCAACTCATCCCACCCGATTTCCCCTTGGTGTTTGTGGGCGCGCACTCGCGCGGCGGCCCCATCCCCAGCGTATCTCTCGATGATGAAGGCGCAGCCTACGCTGCCACCCGTCACCTGCTCGAACGCGGCCACCGGCGCATCGCCCTCATCACCGGCCCGATGGTTGAAGATTGTTCGGTGGACCGCCGAGCCGGGTTTACGAAGGCAATGGAAACGGCAGGCATCCCCGTAGACGAAAATCTGGTCTATGAAGGAGACTGGTCTGCCAGCTCAGGACGGGAGGCTTTGCTGAAGATGTCGCAGCAAAACCGCCTGCCCGAAGCGGTCTTTGCCCAAAACGACCGCATGGCATTAGGGGTGCTGCGTGCCGCCCGCGAGTTGGGCTTGCGCATCCCCGAAGAACTGGCGGTGATTGGCGTAGATGATATGCCCCTGGCCTCGTACTTCGACCCGCCGCTGACCACCATGCGCCAGGATATGCCGCACATTGGGCGCGAGGCCGCCCGTGTCCTGCTCCAACGCATCCAGAACCCGCGTGCGGCTCTGTTGCAGGTCAAATTGCCTGCCGAACTTGTGGTCAGGCAGTCTACTTGTAAAGCATAAAGGAGGTGATTGCCGGCAAAGATTGACCTGTTTGGATGTCAGCACGTTTCGTCTTTCAACCCTTAAACCCAAACATTTTCAGGAGAAGTTGAATGAACCGCAAGATTTGGATGCTCGTTAATTTGTTCGTCCTGGCCGCCCTGGTGCTGGCGGCCTGTGGCAGCCCTGCCACTCCGGCCCCGGCGCAGCCTGCTGAACCCCAACCTGCCGCAACAGATAAGCCTGCTGAACCACAAAAACCTGCCGAGGTCTCCATTCGCTGGCGCACCCGCCCCGATAACCAGGAAGAAATCAACGTCTACAGCACCATCAGCAAAGAACTCGACGCTCAACTGGACGGAATCACCCTCACCTACGAACCAGGCGGTACCGAAGGCGCTAACTACCAGGACCAGTTGCGCACCGAAGTTGCGGCTGGCACCGCGCCCGATGTGTTCTGGATTCCCGGCACCGACGTGGCGGACTTTGCCAATCGCGGTCTGATTCTTAACATTGCCGACCTGGCCGCCAAGACCGAAGGCTTCGATGTCAATGCCTTCTACCCCGGCCCCATGTATCACCTGACCTACAACCCCGCCAACAACCAGAGCGGCGCCAATTCTGGCGCGCTGTGGGGCCTGCCGCGGGATGTTTCCACCTTTGCGCTCTACCTCAACCTAGACCTGATTAACGAAGCCGGCGCGCCCGACCCGCGTGAACTGGCCAAACAAGGCAAATGGGATTGGAACGCCTTCCTCGATGTGGCCCAAAAGACCCGCGCCCTCGGCTCTGATATTTACGGCTATGGCGCGAGCGCCTGGTGGGGTCCCTACGGCGTGTGGCTGAACGCCGCTGGCGGTGGCTTCTTCAACGCAGACCGCACCGCCTGCGCCCTCAACACCCCCGAATCGCTGGCCGGTCTGGAATTCCAGCGCGCCCTGTATCAGGAATATGATGTTGCGACACCCTACGGCGAAGATCCCGAACCGCCCTTCCGCGCTGGCAAGGTTGCCATGTTCCAGAATGGCCGTTGGGCTACGCCCGGCGTCCGCACTGTGGCTTTCAACTGGGACGTAGTGGAACTGCCCAAAGGCCCGAAGGGAACACAGGGGAACTGGCTGTTCTGGGGCGCGTATGTCATCAACGCCAAGACTCAACATCCCGAAGAAGCCTGGAAACTCGTCCAGGCTCTGACCACCGCCGAAACCCAGGGCAAGGTGGCCGCGCTCGGCGCGAACATCCCCAGTCGTGTCAGCCAGGAAGCCTTCGACGCCTTCCTGACCTTCACCCCGCCCGCCAACAACCAGGCCTTCCTGAACGGCCTGGCCGATAACCCCGCCACCGAAGGCCCGCTGTGGGCTGGCTCCTGGCCGGAATACGATAAAATCATGGGCCCGGCCATTCAGGCTGTTCTCACCGGCGGCAAGAGCGTGGAGGAATTTGGCAACACCATCTGCGACGAAGCCAACAAAGCCTTCAACAAGTAAGCAGTAAGGGAAAAGCACACGGGCAGGCACAAGTTGCCTGCCCGTGTTTGCAAAATTAGGCACTGACTGCTTTAATTTGGAGAATGGAATATGACTGGATTATCAAAAGCCCCCGCGCAGCAGACCGAACTCATTTTGCGCTTGTTAAGCGCCTGGCGATTCATCTTCAGCCTATTGGCCCTGTTCGGCGCGCTGGCTCCCTGGGCAGGTTGGCTGCCTGGTCTGCGCTTATGGCAGGGCATCTTGCTCTCTGCCATCCTGGGACTGGCGGCAGTCTTAAGTTTCATCGCCTCGCGCGATATTCTCCTGCGCCGGCACCGGGGCAGAACGATTTCGCTCTTCGTGGACTATCTTGGCCTGGTAACCTCCCTGATTATCATTTTGCAAGTTGGCGGCGTATTCATCGGCATTGACATGCTGGGCGAGGTCTTCGGGCGCAGCCTGCCGTTCCTGCTGCTCGCGTTGGGCGGCTATCTCATCGGCGCGGCGGGTGATTACTTCCAGCGTGACCCCAAAACCGAAACCACCCTGCGCCAGGCTGGCAAATGGGTCATGATTTTCGGCGGGCTGGCCTTCCTGTTCATGGCAAATCTGCCGCAAGGCCTGCTGGCCCTGGCCCAAAACCTCGCCAACCCGCCAGGAATGGGCGCTATCGCTGGGCTGGTTGTCTTTGCGCTTGCGCTGTGGGGCATGTGGCGTGAACCCTCAGCCACCGCGCTCCATGCCAAAACCTCCCATGAGCAAATGCTCAGCGGCTGGCTGTTCCTCTCCCCCAACCTGCTCGGCTTCCTGATTTTCTTTGCCGGGCCGCTGCTGCTCTCATTCTATTTTTCGTTCACCGATTCAGACGCTTTCAACCCCCCCAACTGGGTTGGCCTGAGCAATTACGCCAAAATCCTCAATGTCACCATCAAACCGCTGGACTCGCCTGACCAACTGGCACGCGACGTGCTGGACATCAAAATCTACGATGAAGTGGGACGCCTGAAACTGGGCAACGGTGGAATATTATTCGGCGCCGAAGATAAATTGTTCTGGCTGGCGCTGCGCAACACCCTGACGTATGCCCTGTTTGCCGTTCCCCTCAGCGTCATCCCCGCTCTGGTGCTGGCGAACATTCTCAACAGCAAATTGCCAGGCATGAAGTTCTTCCGGGCGGTCTATTTCATCCCAAGCATCGCCGCCATCGTCGGCATTGCCCTGGTATGGCAGTGGCTCTACAACGCCACCGTCGGCTACATCAACTACTTCATCACCCTGGGCGTAGAATTTCTCAACAACTGGTTCAACGCCGGCCTGGTTGACCCCAAAATTCGCTGGGTTTCTGACGAGCGTACCGCCCTGCTGGCAATCATCATCATCGCCGCCTGGCAAACGATGGGCTTCAACACCGTCTTGTTCCTGGCCGGGCTGCAAAACATCCCCGGCGAACTGTATGAGGCCGCCACCGTAGATGGCGCGGGCGCGTGGGACAAATTCTGGCGCATTACCCTGCCCATGCTGGCCCCCTCCACCTTCTACGTCGTCTCCACCACCACCATCCAGGCCATGCAGGTTTTCGAGCAGGTCTTCATCCTCATGAACCCGCCCGAAGGACCCAATAACTCCACCATCACCCTGGTTCTGTACCTGTACCGCAGCGGCTTTCAAAACTTCAAACAAGGCTATGCCTCGGCCCTGGCCTGGGTTTTGTTTATCGTCATCTTCGGGCTAACGCTCATCCAATTCCGTCAACAGCGGCGCAGCAGCATTTACGAAAACTAAGCGAGGCTGGTCATGAATTTCAAATCTTATCGTCTCTTCGGTTTCGTGAAAAACCTGACCATCTACGTCATCCTGACCTTCTTCGCGCTGGTCATGTTGTTCCCGTTCTTTTACATGCTCGCCACCTCGCTGAAATTGCCCGCCGACACCTTCCGCTACCCCCCGCGCCTGTTGCCGCGCGAACCCGCCTTCATCGAAGTCGAAGGATACGCCGAAAAACTGCCGCTCTACTATGTGGATATCAACGGCGAACGGCGCGAGTTTGCCCTCGCCCGCAGCAACATCCGCATTGGCACATTTGCCCCCGCCGATAACCCCTCAGCGGTTGTCGAACGCTTCCTGAGCGAGATTACACCCACCGGGCAGACGGTCACCATCAATGGCAAAGACGAGCCGCTCTTCGATGTCATCGTTGAAGGCCAGGCCGTCCCCATGATTCAACTGAGCCAGACCACCGTCGGCGAGTTCATTGACCCCCAAAATCCCGCTATCAAGGCTTACCAAAATGTGCGCCTGAGCCAGCCAGTGGAAGCCATCTCCTGGCATCCTGAAAACTACCAGGCGGTGATTGAACTGCAAGGCCTCGACCGCGCTCTCACCAACACCGCGCTCGTCACCATTTTGGTCGTCATCGGACAACTGGCGACCTCCGTCATCGGCGGGTACGCCTTTGCGCGCCTGAAATTCCCCGGGCGCGATACGGTCTTCGTCTTCTACCTCGGCACCATCATGATTCCGTTTGTGATGTTGATTGTGCCGCTCTATCAGTTGATGGTGCTGATTGGCTGGACCGACCGGCTGGCTGCGCTCATCGTCCCCTGGATTTTCACCGCCTATGGCACATTCCTCATGCGCCAGCACTTCATCACCTTCCCCAAAGAAATTGAAGAAGCGGCCCTGCTCGATGGCGCCTCGCGCCTGCAAATTCTGAAAGACATCATCATCCCGGCCAGCGTGCCAGCCCTGGCAACCCAGGCCACCTTCACCTTTCTCTACGCCTGGAACTCCTTCCTGTGGCCGCTGGTGGTGATTAACGTCGGCAACGAGAAAAACCATGTCTTGACTCTGGCATTAAACGTGCTGCGCGGACGCGCCTCCGACACGCCCAACCTGATTTTGGCAGGCGCAGCCATTGCCATCCTGCCGCCGCTCATCGTCTTCATCTTGGGGCAGCGTTTCTTTGTGGAGAGTGTCACTTCGAGCGGCGTGAAAGGCTGATGAGATGACCACCCTCGGAAACTCGAACCTGCACAACCCTCACCTCGATGGCGATTCTTTTTTCTGGCAAAACGGCCCCACGGGAATCCTGCTCTTGCACGGCTACACCGCTACCGCGGCTGAAGTGCGCCTGTTGGCCGAAAAACTGCATAGTACAGGGTACACCGTTGCCGCGCCCCTCCTGCCCGGACATGGAACCCATCCCGACGACCTGAACCGCGTCCGCTGGCAAGAGTGGGCGCAAACCGGTCAGAACATGCTCAACCAATTGCTGCAAACCTGCCAAACGGTTTGGGTGGGCGGTGAATCGATGGGCGGAGTGCTGGCGCTCTACCTGGCGGCTCGAAACCCACAGGTCAAAGGCATCCTGCTCTATGCCCCCGCGCTGGTCGTCAGCATGAACTGGCTCAATAAACTCAAACTCTACCTGGGTGCGCCCTTCCTCTCACAAATTGGGCGCAGCAAACTCGATAACCCCGATACCTGGCAGGGATACCCCGCCCTACCGCTCAAAGGCGTCATCCAATTGCTGCGCTTTCAAGCCGCCACCCTGCCCCTGCTGCCCAAAATTCATCAGCCGCTGCTGGTCTTTCAGGCACGCCTCGATACCACTGTTGCGCCCCAAACCGGTCAGGTCATCTTGCAGGGGGTTTCGTCAAAAATCAAAGAACATTACTGGATGGAAAAATCGCATCACACCATCCTGCTCGATGTGGAATTGGACGATGTGACCGCCCAAACCCTGGCTTTCCTCGAACGATATGCCTGAGGCAGAAATCACGCTGCAAACGCATCCTCCATTACAAACCAACACACCCCCCCGAAAGGAACTCCTCTCCACTATGAAAAAAGTGAACGGCCGCTACGAAGTGTACGGCAACCCCATCAGCCCATCGCAAACCCGCGCCGCCGATGGCTGGAAAGCCAAACTTGCCAAACAATTCAACTACGACCCCAACGAAACCTACAACCTGAGCGTGCGCGAACACCCCTACGGCGGGGAAATTTTTGGGTTGAAAGAAATTGTCCGCGACCAGCCCGGAGAGCCGCTCAAAAAGGAAAACGGCATCATCGTCAGCACCATCCGCATGGGGTTCGGCCACTACCGTATCGCCATGGCGGGTGTTTCGGCAGCCAGAGCCATGGGCTTCACCCCCTACTGGCTCGACCTGCTCTCCATCCCCGGCGTGCCGACCGATGTCATCAACTGGTGTAATTCCAATTACAGCAAATACTCGCGCATCTCACAGCGTTACCCCTGGTTCGACAAATACGTTTGGGAAAGCCTGACCACCGGCGAACCGACCCTGCCCGGCCTCAACTGGCTCTTCAACCAGTGGATTGTCACCTGGCCCTGGCGCTTCCTCAAAACCGAAGTCAAAGACTACAAAATGAGCGAGCTCTTCGACCGGCTGTACGCCGCCTTGCCCTCCGATATGCCCACACTCACCTCGCACATGTGGAACTGCATGGGCGCGGTGGCGGGCGGTATGACCAACGTGGTGGACATGATGTTCGACAACTGGCCGATGGCCTTCCAACTGACCGAAGGCGCCAAGCACGCCGTTCAATCCCCCTCCGGCTACTACGGCTTCCGCGTCATGCGCGGCTTCGATGAAAGCGGCAAAGTGATGAAACCCGTCCCCACCGACGCGCTCTACTATGTCGGTCATCATGTGGACCATGAACTGGTTGAAAACATCGAACACGATTGCGCCGCCCGCCTGCGCCGCATGAAAGCCAAAGAACCGCGCCGCTTCCTGGTCACGATGGGTGGCGCCGGGGCGCAGCGCGAACTCTTCAAAGCCATCATCGAACACGCCATTCCGATGGTGCAAAAAGACAAAATCGCCCTGTTCATCAACCTGGGCGACCACAAAAACAATTGGGAATGGCTGCAAAGCGAACTGGCCCAGCACAAAGACATGATTAACACCCACTTCACCTGGGAGGATACCCGCACCTTCGCCGATAGCATCCGCGAACAACCTGCGCACGGACTGCATGTCTTCCTGCACAATAACACCTTCCACGCCGTTTACGCCACCAACTACCTGATGCGCGTGGTGGATGTGATGATTACCAAACCCAGCGAACTGGCCTTCTACCCCGTTCCAAAAATTTTCAATGCCCGCGTCGGCGGACATGAAATGTGGGGCGCCATTCGCGGCGCAGAAATTGGTGATTCCACCGTTGAAACCCGCACCATTCCCCAAACCCTCCAAGCCATTGACTTGCTCACCGAAGAAGATGACTTGCTCTCGATGTACTGCGACTTTATAATCAAAAACAAGAGCATTGGACTCTACGACGGCGCCTACAAAAGCGTGGAGCTCGCCACCGGCAAAAAATTCGAGCGCAAATCGTAAAACAGGTCTCTCACCTGTCTTAACTGCCCACCTGCCCTCGCCCCGCCAGGTGAGGGCAGGTCGTTACACAACCCCACCCCAAGGAGCGATTTATGACCGCTGCAACCTCCACCCATCCCGTTGAAGAACTTTCGTTTGGCCGCCAAATGGCGTATGCTATCGGCCAATTGGGCTGGTCCACCCTGGTCAACATCATCGGCCTCATGCTGGTCTATTTTTACGTCCCGCCCCAAGAGGCCGGCATTCCCTTCCTGATTACGCAAGTCGTCTTCCTGGGCGTTCTCAATGCCGTATCGCTCATTGCCGCTTCAGGCCGCCTGATAGACGCCATCACCGACCCGTTGATCGCCTCCCTGAGCGACCGTTCTAAACACCCGCGCGGGCGGCGTATCCCGTTCATGCTGGCGGGCGCTCTCCCAGCAGCGCTCTTCTGCCTGCTCATGTTCATCCCGCCGGTTGGGCAAATCAGCGTCTGGAACATCGTCTGGGTGGTGGTTGTGCAGGCCCTCTTTTACACCTTTCTGACAGCTTACGTCACCCCCTACTTTGCCTTGCTTCCCGAACTCGGCCACACCTCCAACCAGCGGCTCAACCTCTCTACCTGGATTTCCATCACCTACGCCTTGGGCATTATCATTGCCGCCCAAACCCCGCTGTTGGCCGATGTCTTTCAAGCAGCATTCGGACTTTCCAACCGCATGATGGCCATTCAGGCCGCCATTGGCGTGCTGGCGGTATTCGCCTTCTTGCTCATGCTCATCCCGGTCCTCTTCATTGACGAGCGCCGTTACTGCCGCAGCAAACCAACCAGCGTGCCATTTATGGACGCCCTGCGCCAGACTTTTCGCAACCCGCACTTCATTTACTACGTCATCGCCGATTTTTCATATTTCATGGGGCTGGCCATCATCAACACCGGCCTCTTGTTTTACATCACCGTGCTGCTCGGCCAGCCCGAAGCCCTGGTGGGCAGCCTGCTGGCCATCATGGTCTTAAGCTCTTTCGTGTTCTACCCGCTGGTCAACATTTTGGCGCGCAAAGTGGGCAAAAAGATTCTGGTGGTGGTCTCTTTCCTTGCCATGAGCGCAGTCTTCGTGGGCGTGTACTTCCTGGGGCGATTCCCAATGTCTGAACAGGCGCAGGCCTACGCGCTCGTCCTCTTCTATGCTGTGCCGCTGGCCTTTTTGGGCGTGTTGCCCAATGCCATCCTGGCCGACATCGCCGGGCATGACGCCCTCAAAACCGGCGAAGCCAAAGAAGGCATGTACTTCGCCGCCCGCACCCTCATGCAAAAATTTGGCCAGACTTTAGGCATCTTCATCTTTGCCGTCCTGCTCACGCTTGGCAAAGACCCCGGCAACGACCTGGGCATTCGCCTGAGCGGAATCGTCGGCTTCATCTTGTGCTTTTCTGCCGGAATCATCTTCACCCGCTATCAAGAAGCGCGTCTGCTGGCCGAAATGCGCGAACTGGCCGAAACCACCCAGGGCGGCTGAACCATGCTGCTCAAAATTGAAAACTGCCTGCTCTCCATTGAGCCTGAGCCACACTTCCGTCTCACCGGCTGCCGCGCCGGAGAGATTTGCCTGCGCACCGCCCCACACCCCCAGCCGGTCCTCGCCATCCGCCAGACCCAAACCGGCGTCGAAGTAGACTTCCCCTCGACCACCCTCTCTATCACCCCCAACGCGCATGGCTGCGACCTGCAAATTTGGCCCCCAACCGCCCATTTTTCACTTTCCTTTGAAATGACCGGCCACTGGTACGGACACGGCGAACTCGTCCACCAGCAATACCCGCTCAACCGTCTCATGCTGCCCGAAAGCCCGTTCCAGTCCTTCGATAACGGACCCGCCGGGCAAAGTTGCAAGCCGCACCCGGCCTGGTTTTCCTCCAAAGGCATCTCCATTGTGGCACATACCCCCGTTTTGGTAGGAATCAACCAGCCGCCCGACCACTATCCACGCTACGCTTGGAGCCTGGGCACCGAAAAAGGACCCTTCAGCCACCGCCCCTTCGCCGACCCCGGCGGAGAGGGCAACGGCCTGCTCACCCTCAGCGGAGAGGGCTTGCACCTTTCCATCCATCTGACTGAAAACGCCCAAACCGCCTATCACAACCTCACCAGACACTTCAACCACCCGACCCAAACCCCGCCCGAACGCCTGTTCAGCCTGCCCACCTGGACCACCTGGGCGCGCTACAAAATGTTCATCACCCAAGAAACAGTACTGCACTTCGCTCATCAAATCATCCAAAACGACTACCCCTACGGCGTGCTGGAAATTGACGACCGCTGGCAAACCCATTACGGCGACCTCGCCTTTGACCCGGCACGCTTCCCCAACCCCAAAGCGATGATTGATGAACTGCACCAAAAGGGCTTTCAGGTCACCGCCTGGGTCATCCCCTTCCTCGACCCGCAATCGCAAGCCTTCACCGAAGGCAAGGCACTGGGCTACCTGGTGCGCAAACCCGATGGTGAACCCTACCCGGTGCAGTGGTGGCAGGGGGTGGGCGCGCTGCTCGATGTGAGCAACCCCTCCGCCCTGGAGTGGTTTCGTGAACGCCTTGAGCGGCTTCAGCGCCAAACCGGCCTGGATGGATTCAAGTTCGACGCAGGCGAAGCGGCTTTCTTCCCCTCCGATTCCATCAGCGCCGAACCCATCCATCCCAACGAATACACCCAACGCTACGTCAATTTCGTAGCCCGCAATTTCCGTCTCACCGAAGTCCGCTCGGCCTGGAAGAACCAGCCCGCCCCCATCTTCTTTCGCCAGTGGGACAAATGGTCCACCTGGGGACTGGATAACGGCCTGCACTCGGTTCTCACTGGTATCCTCACTCTGGGGCTGTGCGGCTACCCCTTTATCCTGCCCGATATGATAGGCGGCAACGCCTACGATGAACTGGCTGACTCCGAACTGATGATTCGCTGGACGCAACTCAACGCTCTGCTGCCCGCCATGCAATTCAGCCTGGCTCCCTGGGACTACGGCGAGCAATGCAACAGCCTGTGCCGCCGCTACGCTCACCTGCACCTGCAATTTGCCCCGCGCATTCTCGAACTGGCGCACGAAGCGGCTCAAACCGGCGCACCCATCATCCGCCCGCTCTGGTGGCTGGACCCCAACGATGAGCGCGCCCTCACCTGTGATGACCAATTCTTACTCGGCAATGACATTCTGGTTGCCCCCGTCGTCCGCCCCGGCCAGCGCAGCCGCGCCATCACCCTGCCCCCCGGCCAATGGCGCGACTACTGGACGGGCGCAGTATACGAGGGCAATACGGTCTTGCAAGATTTCCCAGCCCCGCTCGAAACCCTGCCGCTCTTCCTGCGAAGTTGAACCAAAATACGCTCCATCCATCGAGGGCGAAAAAGCGCCAGCGACTTTGCGGCTGCGTACCTTTGCGTTGAGAAATGATTGAAGTTCTCACTCCCTCCGTCCTGACCACCATCCAAGATAGCGGACGGCGCGGCTGGCAGGCTTTTGGTGTTTCGGTCAGCGGGCCAATGGACTGGTTCGCACATTGCGCCGCCAACCTGCTGGCCTCCAACCCGCCCCAAGCCGCCGCGCTCGAAATCGGCTACACTTCGGCAGAATTCCTGGCCCGCGACGACTGCCTGATTGCCGCCACCGGCCCCGGCTTTGCGCTCTTCATCAACGACCGCCCGATGCGGATGGGCGTTTCTATCTTTGTGAGAAAAAACAGGCAGATTCGGCTCGAAAAGCAGGATTGCGGCAATTGGGCCTACCTCGCCGCTCATGGCGGGATACACACTCCACTGACTCTTGGCTCCCGTTCCTCCTACCTCCCCGCCCGCCTTGGGCCGCTGCCCCTGGCCCCCGGCGACCGGCTGACCCTCGGCGCAGCCCGCGCCCCCCTGGCCTCTCTCGCTGCGCGCAGCCTGGCATGTACCGTTAACTACTCCCCAAGCCCCACCATTCGCGTCATCCCCGGCCCCCAGGCCAACCAGTTTTCCCTGAACGCCTTCTACGCTTCGGAATACATCATCTCCCCAATCTCTGACCGTACCGGCTATCGGCTGCTTGGCCCAGCCCTGGAGCGTCTCCTCCCTGGCGAACTGCTCTCAGAAGGCATGGCGCGCGGCAACATCCAAATCCCGCCGGATGGACAGCCGATTGTCATGCAAGCCGACTGCCCCACCACCGGCGGCTACCCCAAAATTGCATCCGTCATCACCGCCGACCAGCCCCTCCTGGCACAAACGCCCATCGGCGCGGGTCGCATCCGTTTTGTCGAGGCCACCATCGAACAAGCCCAAAGCGCATACCGTGAGATGATGGGCACTTTAGAAAGGGGTATCCTCCACCCCGCCAGCGAAGAATATTTCTGTTGACATCATGTTTATTGACCTGAATTGCGACCTGGGCGAATTATCGGGCAGCGACGCCGCCATCATGCCCTACATCACCTCGGCCAACATTGCCTGTGGTTTTCACGCGGGCAATCCATCGGTCATGCAGGCCACTGTCCGATTGGCGAAACGGCACGGAGTTAACATCGGCGCGCACCCGGGCTGGCCCGACGCTGAGGGCTTCGGGCGGCGCGAAATGTCTTTCAGCGCGGAGGATGTGGAAGCGCTGATACTGTATCAGGTGGGGGCGTTGGCGGCCATTGCCTGGGCCGAGGGCGCTGAACTTCGACACGTTAAGCCACACGGGGCGCTCTACAACCAGGCGGCGGTGAATGCGGCTTTGGCGGAAGCAGTTGCCAGGGCGGTGAAACGCTTTAGCCAGGACCTGATTCTCGTGGGGCTGGCAGGTTCCAGCCTGGTGGAGTGCGCGCGCGGAATCGGCCTGAGCGTGGCAAGCGAAGCGTTCCCCGACCGCGCGTACCATCCCGATGGTACGTTGATGCTGCGCAACCGGTCAGGCGCGGTGCTGCATAACCCGGCAGATGTGGCCGCCAACGCCGTCCGCCTGGCGCGCGAGGGGATTCGCTGCGGTGAGAAAATTGTTCTCCCCGATACGCTCTGCCTGCATGGAGATAACGAAACCGCCGCCGAGAATGCCCGTCTGGTGCGGCAGGCTCTGGCGGCGGCAGGGATGACGGTGCGGGGCTTATAGGGCTGGTTTAATCTCCGAGCGCGGCCAGGCGAAGAGGGCCACAATGCCCAGCACGAGCATCAGGCTGACCGCCAGCCCACCTTCGGGGCCAAATGCGCCGCCGGTAAACCAATCGGGGCCGGTTTCAACGAGTTTGAGCAGCGTGCCGCCGCTCACATTGGCGCCGCTGACCTCGAAGCCAAAGAGATTGCCCTGAACCCAGTTCCAAACCGAGTGTAATGCGCAGATACCCCACAGCGAGCCTTCACGCAGGGCGTAGAAGGCTGCAAACAGGCCAAATAGAGCCAGGTTAAGCATTGCCAAAACGCTCAGGTTAGGGTTGAGGCCGTGCAGCAGGGCAAAAAAGAGTGAAACGACAGCGATTCCTATCCAAGGCCGGGTGCGCGCGCCCAAGGCGGGCAACATCCAGCCGCGTGTTAGCACTTCCTCGCCCGCGCCCTGCACCACCCAGCCCAGCGCCATGAGCAGCACGCCGCCCAGGGCGGCCAGCCCGGTTTGGGCCGGGTCGCCTTCGGCCAGTTCCACAAAACCAAACAGCGCCATTAACCCAACCGCGCCGCTGAACATTGCCACGCCGAGCAGCAGGCCGCGCCCATATTGCATAAGCGCTCCGGGCTTCTCAAAGCCGAGCGTGTAGAAGGGGCGTTTTTCGTAAAATTTGAGCCACAGCCATAGGAACAGGAATACCCCGGCAAAAGACGAGATGAGTTGCAGAGACATCCAAAAACCGGAGACGAGGGTCGGCTGCCCCTGCATGGAGGGCATGCCGTTCTCGAAGCCATAGACGGCCAGCATGGCGAGGGCAACAGGGATTGCGCCAAACGATGATAAGAAGATAAAGGCCAGGCCGAGCGGCAGGACGGCCAGCCAGTGCGTCAGGCGCGTTCCGCGCCGGGCGAGAGAGAAGAGGGGACTTTCGGTTATCCAGGGGAACATCCTTGAGGGTCTCCAAATCTGGTGAGGGAATTGAAATATTGTACAGGTTTTGCGTAAAACTGGCAGGGGCAGATGAAAATTGGATTGACCTGCCTCTGCAATGCTCCGTCAAAAAAATTGGTTTCACTTGCCAGGCCGCCTGGCAGTGAACCACCGATTTTTATTGCGAAAATCTTCACAAATTACGAGGTTTGCCTTATAATAATTTGCGATAATTATCACAAATTATATCCAGATTTAGCCAGTACAGAGTGGTACAGAAGACCAGGTACTATGACAAAAACGCTCCCCCATGTGGTGATTGTTGGCGCCGGGTTTGGCGGTTTGCGCGCAGTGCGCGCGCTGGCGGGCCAGCCCGTGCGCGTGACGATGATTGATAAACGCAATTATCACCTCTTCCAGCCGCTGCTTTACCAGGTGGCGACGGCTGGCATTTCGCCGCACGAGATTGCCTACCCGGTGCGGGCAATTTTTCAACGCCAGAAGAATTTTGAGTTTGTGATGGCGCGCGTAAACGGGGTAGATTTCTCCCGCAATGCCGTGCTGACCGAGAGCGGCGAGATTGGCTACGACTATCTCATCCTGGCGGCGGGGGCCTCGGTTAATTTCTTTGGCAACCCCTCGCTCGAACAACATGCCCTGCCGCTCAAAGATGTGAGCGATGCGGTGACGGTGCGCAATCACGTCCTGCGGATGTTTGAGCAGGCGGCGCATGAACCAGATTTGCGTAAACGCCAGGCACTGTTGACCTTTGTGGCGGTCGGCGGCGGCCCAACCGGGGTGGAGACGTCCGGGGCGCTCTCGGAGCTCATTCGGCTGGTGTTGCGCAAGGATTACCGTCAAATTAACGTGGAGAACGTGCGCGTGATTTTGATGGAGACCGCGCCAACCATCCTGAACGGTTTCCCGCCGGCGTTGCAAGCCGCCGCGCGCCGTTCGCTGGAGCAGAAAAAGGTGGAGGTGCGGGTGGAGGCCAAAGTGAACAACTATGACGGAGAGCGGCTGACGCTGGAAGGGGGCGAGGTCATTCCAACCCGGACGGTTTTATGGTCAGCCGGGGTGCGTGCTGCCAGCCTGATGAGTAAATTGGGAGCAGAGCAAGACCGCCTGGGGCGGGTGCATGTTCTCCCAACCTTGCAGCTGCCCGATTTCTCGAATGTGTATGTGGTGGGCGATGCGGCCTATCTCGAAGAAAATGGTAGACCCTTGCCGATGGTCGCGCAAGTCGCCATGCAGCAGGGGCGTCATGCCGCGCAGAACATTCTGGCGGCCCTGGCAAAGAAGCCGCTCAAACCGTTCCGTTACACCGACCTGGGCAGCATGGCGACGATTGGGCGCAACGCTGCGGTGGCCGTCTCTTTCGGAATGCAGTTTCGCGGCTTTTCGGCTTGGTTCGTCTGGCTGGTCATCCACCTGATTGGGCTGATTGGCTTCCGCAACCGGCTGATTGTGTTGATTAATTGGGCGTGGGATTATTTTTTTTATGACCGGGCGGTGCGGTTGATTACGAGGGAGTGATTCGGTGTTCCGTGAACCGGGGTCAAAAATCTCCCGATTTTAGACGAAGCCGGGATGCTATGGAAACGGGTGGTCGAAATCATCAAAGCGGTCTCTTCAGCCCCAATCTTCGCCATCCGCCGAGGGCCGAGCAATTCTCGAACTGATATGGAGATTTGTCACCATCGCCAAAATTCACAATGAGGGCAGATATCACCCTGTTGCTCTAAAAGTGCTTTCGAGCCACGCGCTGGACTGTTGGAGCATATCCTCATGTGGCTGGTCATAGCCGTGTTGCCAGGCTTGTTTGAAGTCGGCGGCGGAGAGTTGTTGCTGCAACGCCTCCAGAACCGTCTCGCGCGTGGCTTGATATTTTTCTTGAAGTTCCCAAAACATAGAGCCATGGATAAAACCGCTGTGCGGGTGGGTGTAAAAGGCATTGGCGGCGGCGTAGAAGGAAACTGCAACTTGCGGCTGTCCACGCTGAGCGGCTAACCAGCCACAACATTCGAGAGCGTAGACGGTGCTGGTCGTGCGAATTGTTTTGGCAAGACGCAATAGCCGCTTTAAGACGGTAATCGCATAGTCCAGGTCATTCAATTGAAGAGATATGTAAATCAGCCCCTCCAGAAACTGGGTTGGCAGGATGGCGGCCTGGCCCACCAGAGAACAGGCAATTTCATACGCATTTTGGATGTAGCGGCGGGCGTTGTGATAATCGCCGCGCAGTAAGAGTACCCGGCTGAGATGCCCCAACGCATTCAACAAGCCGTTATGATGCGATAATCGTTCGAAAATGACCCGGGCGCGTGTCAGGCAGGCTTGTGCTTCATCCAGTTGGCGAAGGTGTCTTAAAACGCGCCCCAGTCCGACCAAAGTCCAGGCAATTTCTTCTTCGTTTTGCAGTTCTTCGGCCAACGCCAGGCTGCGGCGGAAGAATGCCTGCGCCTGTTTGTATTGGCGGTTGCGGCTGGCGACATCACCCAATCCCTGGTTCATTACGCAAGCATAAAAAGAATTGCCCGCTTTTTCTGCCAAGGCAAGTCCTTGCTCAAAACAAGAATGCGCCTGCGGGAAGTCGTCGCTTTCAGTCAGGCGATATATCCATCCGGCAGCCCACAGGGTTCTCAGGTAAGTTTCTTCAGGCGCAGGCTTAAGTTGCGCCAGAATGTGCTCCAGCCAATAGCGGGCCTCACTCAAGTAGCCGAGTATCTGCCAAAATCGCCATAAACTGCCTAAAATACGCGCCGAAAGGTTGGTTTTTACATTTTCTAACGTCCACTGAAGGGCAGCCTGGATATTGGCATGTTCTCTTTGAATCCAGTTGAGACAGGCGCGATGCCGGTCGAAAGGATTAGGGCCGGGACGGTAATATTCGGTTTCCCAATAGGCTATTTTGTGCAGATAGTAGGATGCGTAAGCCTGGTGGGCAGTTTGGTTCTCTGGAGTGGCGCGCAATTTCTCCAGGGCATATTGGCGCAAAATGTGCAGCATTCCATAACGGGGCGATTCGCCATCTTCCTGTGCAGCAGGCACCAGGCGGAGAAGGCTTTTTTCGGTCAACGATTGCAAAATATCATTGATGTCATCCCGCTTGCAAATGGTCTGGGCAGCTTCAAGTGAAAAGTCATCGGCAAACATTCCCAACCATTGAAAAACCGCGGCTTCTTCGGGGCCGAGTTGCTCTAGACTCCACTCAACGGCATTCCGCAGGGTGCGGTGACGGGTAGGAATGTCGCGCGCGCTGCTGCTCAGCGCGATGGGACTGACCGATAGTTGTTGCAGGATTTGGCGGGCAGAATTGCGCCTGATTTGAGAAGCGGCCAATTCAATAGCCAGCGGCAGGCCATCGAGCCAGGCGCAAATTCTGGCGACGTCAGCAGCGTTTTTGGGGGTTAAAGTGAAGTCATGGCGAGCTGCTTGGGCGCGTTCTACAAACAGGCGCACGGCAGGATACGCGAGCAACTCTTGGGGCAGAAGGGTTTCGGCTGGCGGAAGGTCGAGCAGCGGAACAGAATATTCATGCTCGCCGTACAGGTTCAAGCGTTGACGGCTGGTGACAAGCACGGTCAGGCGCGGCGCAATGCGCAGCAAGTCACTGACCAACGTGGCCGCAGCAATCAGATGCTCAAAGTTATCTAAAATGAGCAGCGTGTTTGCAATCTGTAAATTCGCGGCGACCACATCATACACAGACCGCTCAGAGATTTGCTGGATTTTAAGCGCATGAGCCACCTGGCTAAGCAATTGTTCTGGTTCGCTAATCGAAGAGAGCGAAATGAATGCGATTTGCTCGAAGAAGGGGGCGAGTGCGTTTGCAGACTGGGCTGCCAGACGAGTTTTGCCCACCCCGCCCGGCCCGGTGATAGTCAATAAACGTACCTGCCGAACCGCAAGAAGATGAACAACCGCTTCCACACTGCCATGTGGGTCAATGAACGAGGTAATCGGCAAAGGGATGTGGCGGGTAAAACTGGCTTGGGGAGAACGCAATTGCCACGCATTCAGATACGTTGCCAACTTGGGCAGGAGTTGTTCAAGCGCGCGAAAGTAAGTATTTCGTCCGATAGAAAGCAGCCTGGCATAGTATTCCGCAGTCTGATTGGGGTGTTTGAGAATTACCTGGAGCAGGTCGCGTTCGCGTTCGGTCAGGGATGGACATTGCCGCAAGTATTCCCGAACGCCCGCCATTCCCCCGCGCTCATTAAGCCAGGTCTGCAAAGCGCCTTCGTTTAGCAGGTTGAGAGAGGCGCGCGGCAGTTGCAGCAACGCTTTCAGACGGGGTTCGTCCCAGGTGAGAAGGAGAGACATGGCGGGGTGATTCTTTTCTGTGGATGGCAAAAACAGAGTTATCAGTATATCGAGACGCGCTCGCCGTGGCAAGCGCGTCTCGATACCCCCGACCGGCCGGGTGCATACAATTCAGCGTAAAAATTGCAATCAGTATACCATATCGGGAAGATGGTACAAAATGGTACGCTGTTGGGTCTTTCGTAAGACGTTGTGTTTTTATAATGAATTAACAAAATGTCGTTTTCCAAAAGGAGTTTCACCCATGTTTCCAACTCATTTCACCAAATTCTCTTACCTGCTTATCGCCGCTCTGGTAATCACGGCGGTTCTTGTCGCCACGCAGCCGCCATATCAGGCGCAGGCCGCTTATGGAGATAGGATTACCATCTCAGGTGGTCAATTCATGGCTGGGGGGCAACGCATTTGGATGAATGGCGTGAATACACCTTGGGACCAATGGAATGATTTTGGAGGCGGGTATAACTCAACCTGGTGGAGCAGTCACTTCGATGCTCTGAAAGCCGCCAATATCAACGCCATTCGCGTTTGGATTACCTGTAATGGGGAGGTAGGCATCAACATTAACAGCAATGGTTATGTCTCCGGTGCAACAGCTGCACATTGGAGCCATCTGGATGATTTCTTTAGTCTGGCGCAAAGCAAGGGGATTTATGTCATGGCCACACTGATTTCATTCGACCATTTCAAAGATTATCATCCAAACTATCAGCGTTGGCGTAACTGGATTAACAGTGATAGCAACATTGATTCTTATATCAATAACTACCTTTCCACTTTTCTGAATCGCTACAAGAATAATCCCTACCTCTGGTCTATCGATTTGATTAATGAACCCGATTGGGTTGCCACAACAGAGGGCGGTCCAGCGACCTGGGCGCGCTTACAGCAATATTTTGCCAAAGCATCAAAGTACATTCACGATAACAGTAATGTGCTGGTTACAGTTGGTCTTGCAATGGTCAAATACAACGGCACGGGTTGTTCAGGGTGTATTGGTAACATGGTGTCCGATAGTGCCCTGCAAGCGCAGGTGAATCACCCGAATGCTCGTCTCGATTTTTATTCCGTCCATTGGTATTCGTGGATGTACCAATACTGGTCATCACCTTTCCACAAAACCCCGGCGGAATATGGCATGGCAACCGATAAGTTGAACATGCTGGGCGAAAATCCTGGCTTGGGCATTTACAGCGGAACCGCCGGCACTTGCGGGAATGGCTCAACCTTGTTGTTTAATATGGCACAGGCCTATGAAAACGCCTATCAAAAAGGCTGGCAAGGCTTAATGTCTTGGACATCTAACGGAGCAGGCTCGGATGGCTGTGGCACGCTGGCCAATGATATTGCCAACGGCACAACCAGTTTTTATAACAACCATGCAAACCTGGTCTATCCAGGCAGCAGCAGCCCTACCAACACGCCCGTCCCGGCTACAAACACTCCGGTTCCGCCCACGAATACACCCGTTCCGCCCACCCCTACTTCGGTTGCGCCCACGGCGACCAGCGTTCCAGGCAACGGCAATGCCCGCAGCGGTTCGTGGGCGGTGCGGCTGGTCAATTCCACCGGTAACTGGAAGAATGTCCACCAGCAGGTTTCGGTATCCACGAATACCAATTACAAAGCGGCTATCTGGATTAAAGGCAGCGGCCAGGTTGACCTGATTGTCCATGCCGACGCCTGGGGAACGGAGTTGGCTTCTACCCGTTGCACAGCCAGCGGTCATTACAGCGAATGCGCGGTTAACTTTAACAGTGGCGGCAACACCAAAGTTGGCTTGCGCTTGACCAATGGCACATCAGGGCAAGATATGTACCTGGATGACGCCTTCCTGGGAGTCAGCGGCGGCACGAACCTGGTTGCTAATTCCAACTTTGAGAACGGCAGTGCTAATTGGTATGTCGAAGCGCCTTTTGCTATTCAAAATGTTGGCGGCAGCAGCCCTACCAACACGCCGATTCCCCCTACCAATACACCTGTTCCGGCAACCGCGACCCCCACTCACACCAACACGCCGATTCCCCCTACCAATACCCCAACTGGCGGACTGACCATTTATGGAGATTCAACGAGCTGGGAAAACTGGTCGTGGAATACAACCGTGAACCTGAATAACTCTTCCCCGGTGCAGGCAGGCAGCAAGTCCATCGCCGTTACCTATACTTCGGGTTGGGGCGGTCTTTCGCTGCGTAAGGCAGGCGGACAAAGCACAGCGGGTTACAGCAAAATCACCTTTTATGTCCATGGCGGCAGCGGCGGCACGCGCAAATTCAACTTCTATGTCAACACGAGCGATTCGGGCGGTCAAAGCGCTTCGGTCAGCGTCAGCGCCCCAGCCGGGCAGTGGACGCTGGTGAAGATCAACCTGAGTCAGGTTGGCAACCCTTCCAAGATTGCCCGTATCAATTTCCAGGAAAACACGGGCGGGTCGCAAGCAGTGTTCTACATTGACGAAATCAAGTTAGTACCGTAGCCCATTTGCTTCACGCGTTTTTCCATTCTTGGTTCGTGGGGTCCCTGTGTCAAATTGGCGCAGGGGCCCCCTGTATCCCTGACGATTCAGCAAGTTCGATTTCACTTTCCCTGGCGCCATTGCAACAAAGTTTGTGTTGGCGCTGTTTTTCGCACAATTCACTTACGGCCTTGGCGCCAGATTAGCGCAGCGGAAGCCGATATCCAGGTCGGCGGTGGTTTGATCGGCTGCGTAGCGGAAGAAAGCGCGCACAAACTGTGGCTCGCTGCGCCACGAGCCGCCCCGCAGGATGCGCTTGCCGATTTCGGTCATCGATTCGCGGCCATCGTCGGGGCGGTAGGGGTAGGGACGGTTCAGGCTGCTGACCCATTCCCAGGCGTTGCCGGCCAGGTCATAAACGCCATAGGCGCTCTGCCCATCGGCGTAACTGCCCACGGGCCGCAAGTCGCCTTCGAGCAGGCCGTAATTGGCCAGGCGGCGGTCAATGCGCGCGCCCCAGGGATACATGCGGCCTTCTTTGCCGCGCGCGGCCTTCTCCCACTCGGCTTCGGTCGGCAAGCGTGCGCCGCGCCACTGGCAGTAGGCGGAGGCCATTGCCCAGTTGACCCACACCACCGGCGAATCGGCAAAATCGGCGGCTTCGTAATAGCGCGGATGGGTGGCGGAATTGACCCGCTGCGGGCGCTGGCAGGCCCCGTCACGCACGCAGTCGGCATACAGGCGGTTGGTGACTTCGTATTGGTCAATGTAGAACGGCGGCAATTCAACGGTGTGCTCGTCCCGGCCGTTGCCCATCTGGAACGGGCCGCCCGGTACGAGCCGCATTCGGACTCCGCGCGTATCACTGACTTCGGCGGGGAATGACCCGTCCGGCGGAGGGCTGGCGGGAGGCTGGTTCGCTGCAGGGCGGTTGGCGAGCGGGGGCGAGGTCATCCGCCAGAGAAAAAATCCACCCACCAGCGCGGCCAGGCACAGGATGACCAGGCCGCCCATGCCGCCTGCAACCCAGCCGAATCCGGTTTTCGGTTTGGGGAGGCTGCCGGTCTGCGAGAGGCGCGGCTGGCTGGACGGGGCCTGGGCCGGGAGGGAAGTCGGGGTCGGCGTTTGGGGCGCGGCGGAAGAGGCCGCAGGCCAGGAGACGGTTGGGGGAATGGGAGCAGGATTCGGCGGGGGGGCAACAGGGGCGGAGGCCGTCTTGCCGATATAGAGCGTGTCCACTTCGAGCAGTCCCTCCAGGGCGGTCACAAAAGCGTTCATATCCTCGAAGCGGAAGGCGGGGTCTTTTTCGAGGGCCTTGATGAGCAGGAATTCGACCGATTCGGGCAGTTCGATGCCAAATTGGGAGGGGCGCGGCAGGGCTTCGGTGGCCTGTTTGATGAGAATGGCGGCGGGCGTGTCGGCGCTGTAGGGTTTGCGCCCCGTGACCATCTCATAGAGGACGATGCCTAGTGAGTAAATGTCCGATTGCGGGAGGGTCTGGCCTTTCCATTGTTCGGGGGCCATGTATTCGGGCGTGCCGACCGCCATGCCAGAACTGGTGAGCGAGGTGGCCTGCTCGCCTTCCAGGATTTTGGCAATCCCGAAGTCGGAAAGCATGGGTTCGCCGTGTTCGGTAATCAGGATGTTGGCGGGTTTGATGTCGCGGTGCAGGATGCCGCGCCCGTGGGCATAGGCCAGTCCGCGCGCCACCGGCAGCAGCAGGCGCACGGCCTCGCGCCAGGGCAGGGGCTTGCCGAGCAGGCGTTTGAGGGTGCCGCCGGGCAGGTATTCCAGCACCAAGTAGGGCGCGCCTTCGTGTTCGCCGAAATCGTGGACTTTGACAATGGAGGGGTGCGACATGCGCGCCAGCGATTTGGCCTCGCGCTCGAAGCGTTTCAGCACTTCCTCGAGCAGTTCGGGCGCGAAGGCGCCGCGCCGGATGACCTTGAGGGCCACTTCGCGCTCGAGGCGGGTATCGTAGGCTTTGAAGACCAGCGCCATGCCGCCCTCGCCCAGTTGTTCGAGGATGTGGTAGCGTCCGATGGATTTGCCGATGAACTCAGCCATAAGGGGGCATCCTTTTCCCGCGTGGTGATTTGCGGCAACAAAATTATACTCTCGGTTCGTACACTTCTTAACAAGATTTGAAAAATGCGATCATCCTGTGAACTGACCGTAACGACCGAATGCGTGGGTAACATTCCGCTGCCGATTGCCTGGATGCACAGTGCATGGGGTGGCTCGGAACTGACCGAGGTTGTTTGGGCGTGCGTGAAGTGGGTGTACGACTGGAACGAGGAGCGCGTGCGTATTGACAGCACAAGCGCCAGCGGGAACAGGTGGAAGCCTGCAAACGCCAGATATTCACCGCCAAGCCCACAAAGAGCGCAAAGATGCCCTTTCAACCTTGGCGTTCTTTGCGGTAAAAATCTAAAATATCGTTAGAAAAGTTTTGGTTCGTTTTCACAGCAAAAACGATAGAGCCAAAATAAAAAAAACCGCTTTTGGGCGGTTGGCAGTGCCCCCAAGGGGACTCGAACCCCTGTTTGAGCCTTGAGAGGGCTCCGTCCTGGGCCGCTAGACGATGGGGGCTAGCGGCGGCTTAAATAAGCGGGCTGTATTTTATCATCCGCGTTGGCGGGCGTCAACCAAAATTTCCCCCTTTCAGCGATTCGAAATCTGAAATCGCCAATTTATGTCACAGGATAGAAGGATAAAAGAATGTTTTCTGCGTGGCTTATCCTGAAATTCCGGCCATTCCCTATTCAAAGTTCAAGAATCTATCCGAAAATTCGCGCCATGCCGGTTGCGCCCGGAGATAAATCTCCGGGCTACCAGTACAAAGTCCGCTTAAGCGGACTGAACAGTCTGGGTTTAGCCGTCTTCAGACGGCTTTGGATGAATAGCCCGGACATTAATGTCCGGGCGGAATGGCGCAAGAATATTTTTCGGATAGGCTCTTACTCGTGGGCGGTTTGAAAAAAACGCGAACCGCTGAATTCTGCCAGTGTGGTTGTTTTTTACCGCCAAGAGCGCAAAGAATGCCCGGAGCAAGGCAATAACGATTATTCTTCGCGCGATGGGTTATAATTTTTAAGCAATGTTTGCCATGCGTAAAGCGGGCAGCCCGATATTCTTCGCTTTTTCATATATTCCCAATTCAGAATGGATCAATACACGATGAATCAGCCTTTTATGACGCTTGAACAAATGGATGCCGCTGCCGCTGCAATTCGCGGCCGCACAAAATACCAGCCTAAAATTGCGCTTATCCTCGGTTCAGGATTGGGCGGGCTGGCCGATTCCGTGCAAAATGCCGATATTATCCCCTACCACGACCTGCCGCATTGGCCGGCTTCCACTGTTTGGGGACACGCCGGACGACTGGTGATTGGCAAGTTAGAAGACCAGGTTGTGCTGGTGATGCAGGGGCGTATCCACTTCTATGAAGGGTATTCCATGTCTCAGGTGACTTTCCCGGTGCGCGTCCTTCAACGCCTGGGAATCGAGATATTGATTGTGACCAACGCCGCCGGAGCTATCAACCCCGCTTATGCCCCCGGCGATTTGATGCTGATTACCGATAACCTGAACCTGATTGGCATGATGGGCTTCAATCCCTTGATTGGCCCCAACCTCGACGAACTGGGCGTGCGTTTCCCGGATATGAGCCAGGCTTATGACCGGGCTTTGTTGGAACTTGCCCGCCAATCTGCCCGCGAAAGGGGCATTTTGCTCCATGAAGGCGTATATGTCGGCCTGAGTGGTCCCTCCTTCGAGGGACCCGCCGATTTACGTTTCCTGCGCGCTGTCGGCGCGGATGCGGTTGGCATGTCCACCGTTCCAGAAGTCATTGTCGCGCGGCATGGCGGAATCCGCGTATTGGGCATTTCAGGAATCAGCAACAAAGCCAATCTGGATGGCAATACCCCCACTTCGCATGAGGAGGTGCTGGAAGCGGGCCAGGTCATGGTTCCGAAATTGGAATCTATCCTGCGCGGCGTTCTACAGAAACAGCCCCTCGCGCCTCGGACGAAATGACCTGGTAGCACTGTGGAAGCCTTGCTTCGATTCTTTAGGGAATATGAGACCGTCATCTACCTGATATTGGGAGGCGGGGCTTTAATTTCATTGCGTGCTTTGCTGGTAGCCTGGTCAGAGTGGCGCTTGGCGGTGTTTAGTCTGGAAAAGGAACTGATTTTTCAGCGTGTGCGGATTTCCGGGTCACTTCTTATCCTTTTCCTTCTAATTGGCCTTTCCCAGTTTTGCCTGGTGACGTTTGTGGCGCCCTATTTGCCTGCTTCGGCCCTTCTTGCCACCCCTACCGTGAGTTTAACTCAGGCTGCGGGCGCTTTTTTGCAGGCGGATACTCCCTCCGTCAGCCAAACTGCTCCTCCCGCGCCCCCGCCCGGCAGCATTGGCTGCATTGCAGACCAGTTGATGTTTACCTTCCCTCAACCAGGTGACGAGGTGAAGGGTAAAATTACCTTGCGCGCGACCGTCAATTTTCCCGACCTGGGTTTCTTCAAATATGAGTATGCGCCAACCGGCAGCGATGCCTGGATGACGATTGCCGCAGATAATCAAAACAAAACCGATTCAGAACTGAACCTCTGGGATACTTCGCTTCTAACCCCTGGAGACTATCAGATTCGTCTGGTTGTTACGAACAACCTGGGTGAAGTCCTTCCGCCTTGCATTGTTCCGATCCGCGTGCTTGCCCCCTAAAAGTGTATGGCTGAATTTGAAATTCGCAATACCGTATCCACTGACCTGCCTCGGCTTGCAGCATTAGACCACTCCATCGAAACCAACTATGTCTGGCAGTTAGATTTGCACCGCGAACCTGGCCAGGTAGATGCGTTCTTGCGGGAGGTGCGCCTGCCGCGCACGATCCGGCTCGACCACCCACGCCCGGCGAAGGAATTGCCCGACACCTGGCATATCCGACCCATGTTCAGTGCTATGAGTGGCATGGAGGCAGTAGCATACATCCGTTTTACTGCTGAATTCGTGCCACATGCCGTTTGGATTACCGATATTGTGGTGGGGCGTCCCTTGCGGCGGCAGGGATTGGCGCGCAAATTGATTGCCTCCGTAGAAACCTGGGGAATTCAGCGCGACCTGCGGCGCGTCATTATTGAAGCGCCGTCAAAAAACGCGCCCGCAATTCGCATGGTTCATAAACTCGGATTTGAATTCTGCGGGTATAATGACCAATACTATTTCTCCAGAGATGTAGCATTATTCTTCGCGCGTTCGCTGTAGAACCTCATTGTTTGGAAGGTCGAGATGCTTAGCGGTTGGCTGGATGGTTTTCTGGCGGGGGTCAAAACACTTAACCAGATTCTCACGGCGGGGATTGCCATCACCGCTTTTTCTTTACTTATCTATGCGTTGACGTTCAACCTGCGCGACCGGGTCGCGCGCTCGTTTGCCATTATCCTGCTTTCGGTGGTTGTTATCTTCACTGCTGAAGCAATCCAGAGCGCGGTTGAAACGCCCGAACTGGTGGAGTTGTTCCTGCGCCTGCAATGGCTGGGGATTGTCTTCCTGCCTGCCGCCTATATTCACTTGTCCGATGCCCTCCTGGTCACGGCTGGGCGGCCCTCGCGCGGGCGGCGGCGTCTGGCGGTGCGCGCGTTGTACCTCGTCTCGACCGTATTCCTGGGGATACTGATGATGGGGGAATTGGTCGGCCCCTTGGTCGAATCGGCCCGCGCAGCCCCCTACCTCAGCCGCACAATCTGGACTGAGATTTTTACATTTTACTATCTACTTGCCATGCTGGTGGCGGGTATTAACTTCATCCGTGCTTATCAGCGGATGTTAACGCGCTCGGGCCGCCGCCGCATGTTCTATCTCATGGCTGGGGCAACCGCGCCCGCGCTTGGCTCTTATCCCTACTTGCTGTTCGGTTACAGTCTGGCCGAACAATACCCCCTTGCTTTCTGGAGCATCTCTACCCTGATTAACCTCGCCGTTGGCGTCTTGATTGTCGTCATGGCCTACGCGGTGGCGTTTTTTGGCGTTTCTTGGCCCGACCGGGTGGTCAAAAGCCGCCTGTTTAAGTGGATTATGCGTGGGCCGGTCACCGCTTCCCTGGCGCTGGCCGTCCTGACGCTGGTGCGGCGGGGTGGCGAGTTGTTTGGTTTTACGTACAACGCCTTTGTTCCGGTGGCAGTTGTAGCAACGATTTTGCTGATGGAGCATTTCATCACGATTTTTTCTCCGATATGGGAGCGGGCGATGTTCTTGGGCGGCGACAAGGCCGAGTTGAGTTTCTTGCAAAATATCGAAGAACGCCTGCTCACCCAAGGCGACTTGCGCCAATTCCTGGAGGCCATCCTGGCTGCCGTCCGTGACCACATGCAATCGCCCTCGGCCCTCATCGCGGCCCTGGATGGCGCGGAACTCTCTCTGTTGATTACCGCCGGGCGGCCTTTGATAGAAAGAGGCAATCTGTCTCAGGCTTTAGAAGTCGTGAAGGAAGAAACCGGGCGCGACGAATTTTTGTGGAACGATTACTGGATTTTGCCCCTGCGCGCCCGCCGCACCCGCGACATGGATTTCGACCAGACTCCGCCGGTGATTGGCTTGTTAGGGGTGGCGCGCAACTCAGGACAGAAAGCCCTCGAAGCCGACCAGCGTCACGCCCTCTGGTTATTGGCTGACCGGGCGGCGATGGCGCTCGAAGACCGGCGGTTGCAGCAGCGCATCTTCCGCTCGCTTGAAGAGATGGAACCCCAGGTTGAGATCATACAACGCATTCGCGCGATGGGTCGTTTTGACGCGGCGACTGCCCTGACTGAAGACTTTCCTCCCTCGCCGGATGTGGCAGAATGGGTGCGCGAAGCCCTTAACCACTACTGGGGCGGCCCCAAACTGACCGAGTCCCCGTTGATGAGCCTGCGCATCGTGCAAGAGACCGCACGGGAAGAATACGACGGCAACATGCCAAACGCCCTGCGCGCCATCCTGAAGAAAGCCGTCGAACAGGTACGCCCCGAAGGCGAGCGCCGCTTCACGACCGAATGGATTTTATACAATATCCTTGACCTGAAATTCATCGAGGGCCGCAAAGTACGTGAAGTTGCCAGCCGCCTGGCTATGTCGGAGGCCGACCTGTACCGCAAGCAGCGCGTAGCCGTAGAAATCGTGGCAAAGGCCATTCTTGAAATGGAATCTCAGCTAAACTCCCTAGAAGGAGGTTGAAAAAGGAATTAATGGTATTTGCAACCAAAACCCGTCTTGAATTGCCAGAAGAGACCCGCGACGAGGGGTGGTGGGAATCTGTCCTGTCTGACGAAGAACGCTTTTCATCTTCTCAGCGGCCCCGGTGGGGGTCATTCGAATTGGAAGACGCCCCGCAGCCCCAACCTATGCCCCGGCCCCAGGTCGTTGCACAGGCCGAACCGGCAGCCACGCCATCCGAGTCCCTGGCGGTGGATTGGGCTTATGCCGAATTGGTTTACAAGCAAGACCAGGTAGTCACGTTGACGGTATCTGGTTACAACCGGGGCGGCTTGCTGGTGGAGGGCGCTCAGCTTTCGGGCTTTGTTCCCTATTCGCACCTGGTGGAGATGACCTGCCAGGCCGATGCGCAGCGCGAAAAATTCCTGGCTGGTTACATCGGCAGGCAACTCAGCCTCAAAGTCATCGAGTGCGTTCCCGATGAAAGCCGGGTGGTCTTTTCGGAACGCGCCGCCCGCGCCGGGGCTGGCCGCCGCGCCCATTTGTTCTCTCACCTGCACCCGGGAGAAATTGTCAGCGGCGAAGTCACCAATATCACTGACTTTGGCGTGTTCATTGACCTGGGTGGGGTGGAGGGACTCATCCACATCTCCGAACTTTCGTGGGGACGGGTCATCCACCCGGAGCACATCGTCCAGTTGGGGCAGCGCGTCAACGTGCAGGTCATTGACATCCTGCCTGAACGATGCCGGATTGCCCTCAGCCTGAAGCGGCTCCAGCCAAATCCCTGGGAAACAGTTCATCTTCGATATTCTATCAATGACATTGTTCAGGCGACCATCACCACCGTTGCATCTTACGGAGTCTTTGCCCGGCTGGAGGAAGGATTGGAGGGCCTGGTTCATATCTCCCAAATGCCCCCCAATGCGCCACCGCCGCGTGAAGCCTACAAGGACGGTCAGAAAGTCAACGTTCGCATCCTGCACATCGACTCTGCCCACCAGCGACTGAGCCTCAGCCTGAAACTGGACGGAAACTAAACCGGATGTCACGCCAGCCCGTTTCCTTTGACCACGCTCAGGACCAGTATCCCGCCGAACAGCCGCCCCCCGCCGATTGGTTCGACTGGCTGGAACGCGCGCACTCTCACTTTGGCCGTTTCGCCTTCGACGCGGCGGGCGTCATCCTGCTTGCTTTTTCGCTGATGACGCTGTTGTCGTTGATTGATTTAACCGGTGGCCTGCTGCTCACTGCCTGGGCGAATGTTCTTTGGAAGTGGCTGGGGTGGGGCAGCGCCTTTGTTGTGGTTGCCTCGGGAATTGCCGGCTTATCCCTGTTGCGCAAGCGGGTGGAAGGTGATGTACGCATTCGCTGGGGGCGAGTCATTGCGCTCGAAATTGCCGCCTTTAGCACCCTGGCCCTGTTCGCCATTCTGGGCGGCGTTTCTATAGAGCGCGCCGCCAGGGGCGAAGATGGCGGCTACATCGGCTGGGCGCTGGCGGAATTCGTAGGCATCGCTCTGAACAACCTCTTTGGCAATACTTTCCTGCGCGCCCCGCTGGTCCTCCTTGCCTTGCTTGTCTCCTCGTTCTTTGGCTTCAACCTGCTGCCCAAACTCGAAAAACGTTTGTGGGAGATTGCTGGGGAGACCCCTCCTGATGACTTCCAGTCCATCCCTGGTGAGGTGATTCACTCGGTGGTGGAACCGCAGCCAGCCCAGCCGACGCCTGTTTCGCCGTCCAAAAAGCAGGCCCCTCTTCCACCTGAGTTTCGTAAGAACTTTAAAATCCCCGAAAAGCACGATGAAAAACCTGCCGCGCCCCTGTCGCGCGGCGAGCGATTGCCGCCCCTCAACCTGCTCTTTGGCGAGCAGGCCGCTCGTCCCGACGAGCGTCACATCAATCAGACCGCCGGGCTCATCGAGAAAACGCTCTCCGAGTTTGGCATCCCCGCCAAAGTGACGGGATTCCGCATTGGCCCGACCGTTACGCAATTCGCCGTCCAGCCGGGATTTATTAAAAAACCGGGCGCGTCGAGTGAAGAAGAAGCGCAGCTCATGAAAGTCCGGGTGGCGCAGATTGCCGCCCTGGAAAAAGACCTGGCTCTGGCGCTTTCCGCTGAACGCTTGCGCATCGAAGCCCCGGTTCCGGGGCGGGCCTACGTTGGCATCGAAGTGCCGAATCAGCGCTCCAGCATTGTCCGCCTGCGCCCCATCTTGGAGAGTGACACCTTCAACAAAACCGGCGCGTCGCTGGCGATAGCGCTGGGGCGCGACGTCTCCGGCCAGCCGCTCGTGGCCGACCTGGCGCGGATGCCGCACATGCTGGTGGCCGGGCAGACCGGTTCCGGTAAATCGGTGGCGATTGCCTCGATTGCCACTTGCCTGGCGATGAACAATGCCCCCGAAGACCTGCGCCTGGTGATGATTGACGCCAAAATGGTTGAGTTGATTCGTTTTAACGGCCTGCCGCATTTGCTGGGCAAAGTGGAAACCGACGTGCAGCGCATTTTGGGCGTTTTGCGCTGGCTGGTGGTTGAGATGGAACACCGCTACCGCCTATTGGAAGGCGTTCATGCCCGCGATATTGCCGCCTACAACCGCAAAGCCAAAAGCCCCATCCCGCGCATCGTCGCCATCATTGATGAACTGGCCGACCTGATGATGTCGGCTCCCGACCAGACCGAACACAATCTCGTTCGCTTGGCGCAGATGGCGCGCGCCACGGGCATTCACCTGGTTGTTGCCACCCAGCGCCCCAGTACCGATGTGGTGACTGGTTTGATTAAAGCAAACTTCCCGGCCCGGCTGGCCTTTTCAGTGGCATCCGGCATGGATAGCCGCGTTATCCTTGATACTCCTGGCGCCGAATCCCTGCTTGGGCGCGGCGATCTGCTGTTCCTCAATCCCGAAGTGGGCAATCCCGTCCGGGCGCAGGGCGCCATTGTCACTGACCAGGAAATCGAACGGATGATTGCCTTCTGGCAGAAAATGTCGCCTGTTAAGACCGATACCCCGCCCTGGGAAACCTTGCTCACCGAACCCGAAGATGGCGAAGATGCTCTGCTAGAGCAAGCCATTCAAGTTGTGCGCTCCACCCAACGCGCCAGCGCTTCCCTGTTGCAGCGCCGCCTGAAAATTGGCTATCCGCGTGCCGCGCGCCTGCTCGACCAGTTGGAAGAGATGGGCGTGGTTGGCCCCTCGCAGGGCGGCGGACGCGAGCGGGATGTGCTGATGGAACGGGGTGAGGGCGATGATGATGAATAAGTTGTCGTCCGTTTGTAATCTCGCACTTAACTGGCGGGGTTAGAATTTAGGGAAAGGAACATTTTTTTTCATGGAAAAAATTGCACAAACTGCCAAGCCGAAAACATTCACCGATGTTATGCGCGGTCTGTTCAAAGGCATTCTAGACCCAATCGGCGGTTTTTTGAACCGGCTGGGCGTGACCCCTAACATGATGACGATGCTGGGGTTGCTTGGTAACATGGCCGGGGCCTGGTTCCTGGCGCAGGGGAATATGGTGCTGGGTGGCGTGTTTGTCTTGATATGCACGCCGTTCGACGCGCTCGATGGCACAATGGCGCGCCTGCGCGGCGAGGCCAGCGAATTTGGCGCATTTGTCGATTCGGTCACAGACCGCTATTCTGAATTGTTTATCCTGGGCGGCCTCTTATATCATTTCTTGCAAATTAATGACCACCTTTCGTCCGTAGCGGTTTATGTTGCCGCCGCCGGCTCAGTGCTGGTATCTTACGTTAAAGCACGCGCCGATTCGCTTAAATTTGATGCCAACACCGGCGTCTTGACTCGCCTGGAGCGTTACCTTGTCATTGCTCCGCTTCTGGTGCTGAACCAGCCGGTGATTGCGGTCTGGATTGTGGCCGTGCTGGCAAACGTCACCGCCCTTCAGCGGATTTGGAAAGTGCGTAACCAGGCGCGTCGCAGCCGGTAAGGGGGCAGAAAAGATGAGTTTCGAGTTCGAAGGCATTCATCTCTTTTTATTTGGCTTTGAATTTGTCCTGTATTATTACGGCGTGATTATCATGGCTGGCGCGCTGGCCGGCGGCTGGCTGGCCTCGCGTGAAGCCGCCCGGCGCGGCCATCACTCCGAAGTTGTTTGGGATTTACTCCTCTGGCTGGTGTTAGGTGGCATCGTTGGGGCGCGCCTGTGGCACGTCTTTACCCCCTCGCCCTCGTTGGTGGCGCAGGGCATTGACACGATGTACTACCTGACCCATCCTTTTGACCTGATTAACCTGCGCAGGGGTGGGTTGGGCATCCCCGGCGCCGTGATTGGCGGCGCAATTGCGCTTTATTGGTTTACCCGCAAGCGCAAGTTGAATTTTGCCGAATGGGCAGATATCGCCGCGCCATCCCTCGCATTGGGGCAGGCCATTGGGCGCTGGGGAAACTTCTTTAACCAGGAACTCTACGGCGCGCCCACCAACCTGCCCTGGAAACTCTTCATTGACCCGCAGCACCGCCTGCCTGGCTTTTTAGATGTGGAGTATTATCATCCGCTCTTCTTATACGAGTCGCTCTGGAACCTGGGCAACCTGTTCCTGCTCTTGTGGCTGGGGCGGCGCTTGGCCAACAGGCTGAAAACCGGCGATGTCTTTCTGGTCTATCTCGTTGTTTACCCGCTGGGGCGCTTCCTGCTCGAATTCCTGCGCCTCGATTCCTCCCAAATTGCCGGGGTCAACGCCAACCAGACCTTCATGCTGGTTGTGATGCTCTGCGCGGCGGCTGCCCTGCTCTGGCGGCACAAGTTTGCAAACCGCCAATCAAAAACCGTCAATCTAAAATCCGATGATTGAATCTGAAGACCTGACCAAACATTTTGACCATTTCAAGGCAGTGGAAGGGGTGACGCTCGCCGTCCGCCCCGGCCAGGTGCTGGCTTTGTTGGGACAAAACGGCGCGGGAAAAACCACCACCGTCCGCATGTTGACCTCGGTGCTGACGCCAACTCGTGGCTGGGCCAGGGTGGCTGGCTTCGACGTGGTACGGCATCCCAGCGAGGTGCGCGCCTCGGTGGGGGTATTGACTGAAATGCACGGTTTGTATGGCCGCATGACCGCCCACGAGTACCTCGATTTCTTTGGGCAGGTCTATGACCTGCCTGCAACCCGCCGCAAGCAGCGCGCCGACCAATTGCTGGAATATTTTGGGCTAGCCCAGGCCGCTCACCGCCGCTCTGGCGAGTATTCCAAAGGGATGCGCCAGAAACTGGCCCTGGCGCGCGCGCTCATCCACGAGCCGCCGGTGTTGCTGCTTGATGAGCCGACCTCGGCCATGGACCCAGAAAGCGCCCAACTGGTGCGGCATGAAATTGCCCGCTTGCGCTCCTCGCAGCGCAGCATCATCATCTGCACCCACAACCTGGCCGAAGCCGAAATGCTCGCCGACCAGATTGCAATTATCTACAAGGGGCGCATTCTCATTCAAGGAACGCTGGACGAATTGCGCCGTCAGTTGCTCGGCCCAGCCGAGTACGAGGTCAAATTTTCAGGGGGCTGGCGGCCCGAGGAGTTCCGCTGGCCCGATGGAGCGCGCCTGCTCCATGCCGGGGAGGGGGAAATCCGTTATCAGGTGGAGAATCCTGGGGCAGCGAATCCGTTCATCATCCGGCAATTAATCGAAAAAAATTTGCAGGTGGTTTCGGTGAAAGAAACGCCGCGCACGCTGGAAATGCTTTATCTCAAGACGATGGCGCAATTGGGGAAGGGGGTGCAATGAAACGTTTTGACTTGGCCTGGCTGGTGGCAAAGCGCGAACTCATTGACCAGATGCGCGACTGGCGCATCCTGTTGCCAATGATTATCCTGACCCTGTTTTTCCCATACTTGATGAACGTGGCTGCCCGCTATACCATCAACTACGTCAACCAGTTCGGCGCTGACCTGATTGCCGAACGCTTGCTGCCGTTCCTGATTCTGGTGGTGGGCTTCTTCCCCGTCACAGTTTCGCTGGTGGTGGCGCTGGAAGCCTTTGTGGGCGAAAAAGAGCGCGGCACGATTGAGCCGCTGCTTTCCAGCCCGCTTGAAGACTGGCATTTATACATCGGCAAACTGCTGGCCGGGACGATTGTGCCGCTCATCGTCAGTTACATCGGGATTTCGATTTACATGTTTGGCCTGTGGTGGCAGGGCATCAAATGGCCGGCCTGGAATTTCATTGCCCAAACGCTTTCGCTGACGGTGGTCCAGACGGTCTTGATGGTCAGCGCGGCCATTGTCATCTCCACCCAGTCCACCTCGGTGCGCGCCGCCAACCTGCTGGCCTCGTTCATCGTCATTCCGGTGGCGCTCCTCATCCAGGGCGAAAGCGCCCTGATGTTTTGGGGAACGAACGATGTGCTATGGTGGGCGGTATTGGGCGTTTCCATTTTGAGCGCGCTCCTGATTCGGCTGGGGTTGGTGCATTTCAAGCGTGAAAACCTGCTGGGGCGTGAAATTGACATGCTCAATTTGGCGTGGGTTTGGGCGACGTTTCGCCGCGCCTTTACCGGCTCCGACGAGCCTGCCGCGCTCACCCGTTACCTGCGTTCCGCTTCGAAGCGTTCGCGCAGCGAGCAGGTTGAACCGCTCTCGCTGCGCGCTGCTCTGTGGCTTGACCTAGCCAGATTTTTGCGCTGGTATCGCCTGCAAGTCGTGGGAGCCTTGCGGGAGATGCGCGCCGCCATCTGGCTGACTCTTGGGATGGGGGTGTTGGGCCTGATGCTGGCCTACTGGTACGTTGATGCCAACCTTCCCACCACAACTGCTTTGCCTGAGGAAACGGTGAGGGAGGCCATGCGCGCCGTTCGCGCCATACTGATTGATGAAGGTGGTATCGGGTATTCTTCTGCAACCTTGTTCTGGCACAACGTCCGCGCGGAGTTGTTGATGATTGCGGCAGGGTTTTTCTCCTTTGGCGTTTTGGGGCTGCTCCTGTTCCTGGGGAATTTCTCGCTGGTGGGCGGGGTGTTGGCAGTTACCAAACTGATTGGGCTTTCTCCATCGCTGGTCTTTGTGGCGGGCATCCTGCCACACGGCATATTGGAACTGCCTTCGGTTATTTTGGCGGCTTCATCTGTGCTTTACCTGGGCGTGCGCCTGGTGACTCCGCTGGAGGGCAAATCAATTGGCGAGACCATGATTTTCACCCTGGCAGACGTCTTCAAAGTCTTTTTGGCGGTCTGCGTTCCGCTCCTGCTGCTGGCAGGATTGATTGAAGCCAACCTGACGCCGCGCATTTTGGAGGCCGTGTTGGGACGTATCATCAATTTGCAACCCTGATGGTTGTTGAGCCTGTCGAAATATGATCGAACTGGTTATCCTCGGCGCGTCGAATGCCGTCTCCACGCCAGAGTCAGAAAATACCCACCTTGCGATTTGCGCCGGGCAGCAGATTACGTTGGTTGATTGCGGCTCCAACCCGCTCGTGCGGCTGGAACGCGCCGGGCTGGACTTTGACGCTGTTTCAGACCTTATCTTGACCCATTTCCACCCCGACCACGTTGGCGGCCTGCCGCTGTTCCTGATGGATATGTGGCTGATGGGGCGCAAAGCGCCGCTCGTCATTCATGGCCTTCCTTATACCCTCGACCGCGCTGAACAAATGATGGCACTTTTTGGATGGGAAGAGTGGCCGAACTTCTTCCCGGTCGAATTTCACCGTGTCTTAGAACAGGAAATGAGCCTTTTTCTGGAAAGGCCCGAACTGCGGATTTTTTCTTCCCCGGTTGAACATCTCTTGCCCAACATTGGCCTGCGATTCGAGTTCACGCACGAAAAAAAGTCAGTGGCCTATTCTTGCGATACCGAACCTTGCCCATCAGTCATCCGCCTGGCGCAGGGGGTAGATGCTTTGCTGCACGAATCGAGCGGCCCGTTCAGGGGGCATACCACCGCCGCCCAGGCCGGCGAGGTGGCTGCCGAAGCCGGGGCGAAGGCTTTGTACCTGGTTCATCACCCCACTGGCCGGTTCTTGCAAACCGACCTGGTTCAAGAAGCCCGTCAGACCTTTTTTGGCCCGGTCACGCTGGCTGAGGATATGATGCGGATACAGTTTAGCACTGCAGAGTGAGGACGATGACCTGGTTGCTCTATTTTGCCGTTCCGTTGATAGCATTTCTCTACGCTAGCGTGGGCTTTGGCGGCGCAACGGGTTACCTGGCAGTGATGACGTTTTTCGGCGTTCCGCCACAGGTCATGGCAAGCACGGCGCTGGTTCTCAACGTGTTGGTTTCGGCAATCTCTTTTTCTTCATTCTATCAGGCTGGTCATCTGCGGCGCGATTTGCTTTTTCCGTTCCTGATGACCTCTGTACCGGCGGCCTTCGTGGGGGGGTGGGTCAAGATTGATGATAAAACGTACTCAGTTTTGCTTTATGCTGTTCTCACTTACGTTGCTGTGCGCCTGTTGTTCTTCAGCCGCAAAGGCGATGATGACCATCCGCTTCGTCCGCTCCCGTTGGGCTGGGCGCTGCTGACTGGGTTGGGTATTGGTCTGCTCTCTGGCATGGTGGGCATCGGCGGTGGGATTTTCCTTTCCCCTGTGATTCTCTTCTCTCGCTGGGGAACCGGGAAACAGGCCTCCGCAGTGGCCGCGGCTTTCATCTTTTTGAATTCGCTTAGTGGGCTGGTCGGGCGATTTGCAGGCAGCGCGCTGGTTTTAGATACTTTCTCGCTTTCGCTCATTCCCTGTGGGTTATTGGGCGCGCTGGCGGGCAGTTATTGGGGCGCAATCCGTTTCAATGGTCTGGTTCTACGCCGCGCTTTGGGGCTGGTCATGGCATTTGCCACCTCTACTTTCTGGTGGGAAATGTGGAAATAGGAAAAGCATCGTTCATAACTTAAGGCCAAACAGGTTGGATATTTCCTTTCAGGGCGAGTCAGCAGGGCGGGTTTGAAATCCCTGGCCCAAACTTGGGAAAGAGACTGGTTGACTCTGGCGGCCTTGGGGCCCTGATAAATACACCAGTTTGTCATAAGTCATCGCGTTGCGAATTGCAACGGCGATTTGGCTTGTCGTAGATTGCAGGACGGTAACATCCTCCTCGCAAAAGGCTTGCATGCGTTCGCTCTGTATGTCGAGAACGCCCATCACTTCATGGTGGAATTTCAAGGGGAGCGCAAATTCAGAAAAAGCGGCTCTCATGCCGGGCGTCGGGGTGAAGTCGGGCTGTTTATTGATGAAGTTTTCATACAAGAGTGTTCCGCTTCGGCAGGCGCGCGCCGCCAGGCCGGTGTGCGAAAGCGAGATGGTCATTCCCTGGAGCGAGGCGTTGGTGCAGGCTACCAGTGTCAGGGAGTGGCTTTTTTCGTGTATCATCCAAATGCTGACCAGGGAGTAATTGAACTGCACCCGGATGATATTGATGACCTGCGGCAAGAGTTCCCTCAGGCTCGAAAGGCTGGTAATTTGCTGCCCGATTTGTTGGCTGGTTTCCAGCTGACGGCTATGCCTCATCAGGGACAGGTTGGCGCGATTGAGTTCATCAACGGTCTCTTGCAGGCTTTTTTGTTGTTCTTCGAGTTGCTGGTTAACTTTCTGGATTTGCTCGAACAGGCGCGCATTGCCCAGTGCCGCAGCGGACTGGCTGGAAAAAATTGAAGCCGCTTCTACTTCGTCTGGATGAAACCGGGCAACCGCCAGTCGAGAGATGGATAGCATCCCCAGCACGGTATCATTTTGAACCAGCGGCAGGCCCAGCCAAGAGCGGGTAGGCGTGGTATCTGGAATGTGCGGCCAGGCGGTGTACGAAGAAACATCCTCAATCGCGGCAGGCTGGCGCGTGGAGAGAATCCTGGTGAACACAGGGTTACGGTTTGCCAATTCGCGTGCCTGCTCCATATCAACATGTTGTGCATAGCCCCTCGATGCAGCAAATTCCAGGCGTCCATTGTGATGGAGCAAAATTGAAGCCCGGTCGTAGGGAATAACGCCTTCCATCTGTTCCAAAATCAGGTGAAGTACCTTGGGCAGTTCAAGTGAACTGGAGAGAATTTTGCCGATTTCCGCTTGTTTTTGGATGATGGCGTTGGCGCTGGTCAATTGTTCAGATTGTGCCAAGAGCAGCACGTCCATATCGAGCAGGCGTAAATCCCTTTCTCCATGCATGACCACCAATGGTTCGTAGCGCATTTCTGGGGCGCGCTGCAAGGCGCGTTGCACTGCCTGGAGGATAGGCATGGTGTGGGGGTAAATTTCATGGTCTTGCCCAATTGCTTCGGCCAGTTTGCGGATGGGTTTCCGAAAATACAGCTCAATCCCATAAGGCCGGCCCAGCCATTCAAAGATTTTCCAGCGCGATAGCGCCCCAGCGAACGTTTTGCTCTGGCGTAAAATCACCCCTGGTATATCAGGGTCATTTTTCAGGCGTGTAACGGCTTTTTCGAGAGCGGTGGAAACATCCACTTCGTAGTGGTGCGAAGGCAAATCACCTATAACGCGGGACAGTGAAAAAGTGGCATATTTGTGTTGCGCATGTTCGCTTTTCTGCGTGGCTGACATTAAGGCTCTCCAAAGATATTTTCATATTGCTCTGCTGCAATCATCAAGGTCAACTCGCTTTCCGATGTCATTGCGAGCCGCAACAGGCCGCGAAGCAACCTCCGCGCACATCAAGGGGACTGCTTCGGCGGCCTTTTTGGCCGCCTCGCAGTCACACAGCCAGGGTTTGCCACAAGGCGTTTTCATATCAATAAACGCAAGCATTATATTCGCGCTTTCATCGGTTTGATTGTTAAATTTTGATTGTTCATAAGTTAATGGTTGATAAAAAACGACTGTGCCAACAGTGTGTTGGGTTGGTTTCTCAATTCCTTTGCTGGCCTGGCATGTTGTTTTTGGTGTTCGACGGTCAAGTCCCACTCGCTTCCGGCTTGCGCGTCTTGGTCGAGGTCGAGCAAAATTCACCAGTCCCCGGCGGGGGTTGCCATCGAGCTGGCGGGTATATGCCAGTTCCCATGCAAAGTCCGAAGTCTCCCGACTTTGGATAAAATCAGGAGATTTTTGACTCCCATGCTGCAATGGTTTTGCAATCATCCAAGCAGGATATTTTAAGATTAATCACCCCTCAGTCCTCTTGAACTCATATTCTAAATATGCTAGAATGGCAAGCAACACCCCAACAGGTAGGGGGTTTTTCATCCCCAGTCGCCAGATGTGGCGGCAACAAATGTTCTAATATTGGAGTAGCTATGCGTTGTCCGTATTGCCAGAACGACGAGTCTCGAGTCGTCGATACCACCCACGATAGTCACGGCGGTATCCGCCGTCGGCGGGAATGCCAGAAGTGCGGCCAGCGATTTAGCTCCTACGAACGCCCCATCCTCTCGACACCGCTCATTGTCAAGCAAGATGGAACCCGCGAAGAATTTGACCGTGAAAAACTCTCACGCGGAATCCGTATTTCGTGCGCCAAGCGGCCCGTCTCCGCGGCAGATATTGAACGCCTGGTGGGACAGGTGGAATCAGAACTGCAAAAGATGGGCAAAGCCGAAGTCTCCTCGCGCGTGATTGGCGATATGGTCATCAACGGGCTGAAAAATCTCGACCATATCGCCTACATCCGCTACGCAATCGTCTACCTGCGGTTGGATGACCTGCACGCCCTGCGTACCGAAATTGACCATCTGCTCGAAAGCTAGCCCCCTTTTTTCAAAGCCATTTTCCCTCCAAAATTTTATAGACAGGAGCCATCCTATGGTAGCCAATTCCGTATCATCCAAGACGGGTATTTTGCCCACCCCACCTCTCCCGGCGGACTTGCCGAAAGTCGAACTGACCGAGAACGCCCGCCAGGTTCTCATTCGCCGCTACGTCCGGCGCGGCGACGACGGTCAGCCGGTTGAAACGGTAGAAGAGATGTTCTGGCGCGTTGCCTGGCATGTCGCCAAAGTGGAGACAGCCTGGGGCGGCGACGCAGAACAGCGTGCCCGTGAATTTTACATTTTACTCACCAGCAAGAAATTCTTCCCCAACTCTCCCACGTTTACCGGCGCTGGAACGCCGCTTGGGCAACTGGCCGCCTGCTTCGTACTGCCGATTTCCGACGACATGGGGCGCGACCCGGCCGGCATCTTCCAATCGCTGCGCGATGCCGCGCTGATTCAGCAAACCGGCGGCGGCAACGGGTTCTCCTTCTCGCGCCTGCGCCCCAAAGGCGGCCTGGTCAAATCGTCTGCCGGGCAGGCCACCGGCCCGGTCGGTTTCCTGCGGGTCTATGACCACGCCTTCGGAGAGATTGCGCAGGGAGGAACAAGGCGTGGCGCCAATATGGGCGTATTGCGCGTGGACCACCCGGATGTGGAAGAATTCATCACCTGCAAAACCGACGAAAACGCCATTACCAACTTCAACATCTCGGTCGGTATCACCGACGCCTTCATGCAGGCCGTCAGGGACGACGCCGATTGGGATTTGGTCTTCCCCGACATCTCCGCGCCCGAATACCGCAATTTTCGAGGCACGTTGGAGCAAGCCCGCCAACAGGGCATCCCGATTCGCAAGTATAAAACCGTCCGCGCCCGCGCGTTGTTCGACAAAATTGTCAAACAGGCCCACCACAACGGCGAGCCGGGCGTCCTGTTCCTCGATGCCGCCAACCGCCAAAACCCGGTGCCGCACCTGTACCCGCTCGAAAGTACAAACCCCTGCGGAGAGCAATGGTTAGGGCCGTATGAAAACTGCTGCCTCGGCTCGGTCAACCTGGCCCAGCACCTCGGCCCGGAGGGAACGGTAGACTGGGAAACCCTGCGCCAGAGCATCGTGCTTTCTACCCGTTTTCTGGATGATGTGGTGGAGGCCAACGCCTACGTCCCGGCGGTGCCGCAACTGAAGGAAGCCGCCCATCGCGCCCGCCGCATTGGTCTGGGCATCATGGGCCTGGCCGACCTGATGTATCATGTTGGGGTACGCTACGGCTCATCTGAAGGCCAGGAATTCGCCGCTCAGGTCATGGAATTCGTGCGCTACCATGCCATGCAGACCTCGATTGAAATGGCAAAAGAACGCGGCGCCTTCCCCGCCATCGAAGGCTCAATTTACGACCCCAAGAACCTGCGCTGGGCTCCGCCTCGGCCTTTGTCGCCGTACCAGGGCAATTGGGGCCGCCCAAAAGTGGATTGGAAAACCATCGTCAGCGGAATTAAACAGCACGGCATCCGCAATGCAGCCCAAACCACCGTTGCCCCAACCGGGACGATAGCGACCGTGGCTGGTTGCGAAGGCTACGGGTGCGAGCCAGTCTTTGCGCTGGCCTACATCCGGCATGTCAACGACAACGGCAAAGACCTGAAACTGACCTACGGCTCACCCTCCTTCGAGAAGGCCCTCGAACATGCCGGTATCGACTCGCAATCGCGCCAGGAGATTTTCGAGGAAGTGATGAAGCACGGCACCTGCCAGGACGTGGCCGCCGTGCCGGAAAACATCCGCGAGGTCTTCGTCACCGCTGGGGACGTGACCGCCGAGGAACACGTCCGCATGGCAGCAGCTCTGCAAGCCTTTGTAGATAACTCAATCAGCAAAACCATCAATTTCCCCGAAGGCGCCAGCGAGGCCGACGTGGCGACCGCCTACATGCTGGCCTGGGAACTGGGTGCCAAGGGCATCACCGTCTACGTAACCGGCTCGCGCGACAAGGTGGTGCTGGAGACGCACGCCACCGCTGGCAAGAAGGAAGCGCCTGTTGAACAGAAGCAACTTCCCGTGCCTGCCGAACAAAAAGTCATCTGGCACGAAACCAAAAAACCGCGCCCGCGCGCCCTGAACGGCTACACCTTCACAGTGGAAACGCCGCTTGGCAAAGCCTTTGTCACCGTCAACGAAAACGGCGGGACGCAGCCCTTCGAGGTCTTCATCAATACATCCAAGGCCGGGTCCGATACGGCGGCCGTTTCGGAGGCCATCGGACGCCTGATTTCGTACATCTTGCGCTTGGCCTCGCCCATTGCCCCAGTGGACCGCCTGCGCGAGGTGGTGACGCAGTTAAGCGGCATCGGCGGCGGGCGTTCGCTCGGCTTCGGCCCGCACCGCGTGCGCTCCCTGCCCGATGGCGTGGGGCAGGTGCTGGATGAGTACCTGCGCAACCGCAAAGGCGAACCGCCCGCCCATGAACTGGTCATGCCCCCAACCGGCAAAACCCCAGCCAGCACGGGCGGGAATGGACATCACGAAGCGCCTGCCAGCCAGCCGATGATGAAAATTGGCGACCTTTGCCCCGAATGCGGCGAAGCCGCCGTCGTGAACGAAGAGGGTTGCCGCAAGTGCTATGCCTGTGGGTATAGCGAATGCTGATTGAATGCCACAAAGCACAAATGGCCTAAAAAACGTCCCGAAGACATTCAGTCTTCGGGACGTTTTGGGTCGCCTTCGCAGGTCAGCAGCGTCACCCAGTCCGACGTCTCAGGCTTGAAGACTTTCTACGCGGCTTGACCCCCCACCGCGAGGGATTCTCGCGCACTTCGCACGAAACAATCTGGCATCTTGCGGGGTCGGACTTTCTCCCGTTAATTTCGTAAAAGATGGAAACAGAATGGGCAGGATTTGCAGGATCAGCCGCGAGGAAAGCAAGGTGCAAGCCTCCTGGTTATCTTGTCTATCCTGTTGAGAGAAAGTGACCGCCAAGAGAATGAAAATGACATGGGAGCGCAGCAACCAGGCTGGGATGTGTACAAAAACCAGTGGTATGATTAAAAAATTTCAACCAACAAAGCGCGCTTTTTTGATGAAACAACCCTACCCCAGGAGAACCCCATGCTCTTCGACCTGCCCCTCGACCAACTCAAAACCTACCGACCCGAACGCCCCGAACCCGCCGATTTCGATGCCTTTTGGCAAAAAACGCTCTCCGAAGCGCGCCAACACCCCCTTGCGGCCCGCTTCGAGCCGGTGGAAAGCGGCCTGAAACTGATAGATGCCTTCGATGTGACCTTCAACGGCTTCGGCGGCCAGCCCATTAAAGGCTGGTTTCTCCTGCCGCGCAATACCCAGACCCCGCTCCCGGTCATCGTCGAATATATCGGCTACGGCGGCGGGCGTGGATTACCCAACGACTGGCTAGGCTGGGCTGCTGCCGGCTACGCTCACTTCGTCATGGACACCCGCGGACAAGGCTCCTCCTGGAGCCGCGGCGATACCCCCGACCCCGAACTGGAGGGCGGCAACCCGCACATCCCCGGCTTCATGACGCGCGGCATTCTTAAGCCAGAAACCTACTACTACCGCCGCGTCTTCACCGACGCCGTGCGCGCCATCGAGGCTGCCCGCTCGCACCCGCTGGTTGATGCCTCCCGCGTGGCCGTCACCGGCGGCTCGCAGGGCGGCGGCATCACCCTGGCCGCCGCCGGCCTCGTCCCCGATGTGTCTATTGCCATGCCCGATGTGCCGTTCCTCTGCCACTATCGCCGCGCCACCGAATTGGTAGATAGCGACCCCTACAACGAAATTGCCCGCTTCTGCAAAATCCACCGCGACAAAATTGAGACCGTCTTCGAGACTTTGGCTTACTTCGATGGAATGAACTTCGCCGCCCGCGCCAACGCCGAGGCCCTGTTCTCGGTGGGCCTCATGGACACCATCTGCCCGCCCTCCACCGTTTTTGCAGCCTACAATCACTACGCCAGCAAAAAAGACATCCGCATCTGGCGCTTCAACAACCACGAAGGCGGGCAAAGCGTTCAGCATCTCGAAAAAATCAAGTTCGTCAACGAGCGCTTCATTCAATGAATAAAACGCTCCTGTGGACCACCACCGCTTTTTTTGCCTTTTTCGTCTTCGGCTTTTCCGATAACCTGAAAGGTGCCGTCCTTCCCGACCTGCTTCAGGATTTGCGCATTGATTACACCGTTGGCGGCTCCATCCTGTTAGGCCTGTATATCGGCTTCATGGCCGCCACCCTCACCACCGGCCTGGTTGCCGACGCGCTCGGCAAGCGAACAGTGCTTCTGATGGCCGGGGTTAGCCTGGCGCTTGGCGTGGGCGGATTCAGCAGCTTTTCGACCCCGCCCCTGCTTGGCCTGTCCATGTTCGTGCTGGGCTACGGCCTGGGCGCGCTCGAACTGGGCTGCAACGCCATCATCGTCGAGTTGCACCCCAACGACAAAGGCCGCTATCTCAGCCTGATGTCGGTCATGCATGGCATGGGGTCAATGGCTGCGCCATTTTTCGCGGGTCTTTTACTGGATGCAGACAACTCCTGGCGAACGGTGTACCGCTGGGACTTGCTACCGATTGGCATCCTGCTGGCGGTTGTGGCTTTCAGCCGGTATCCATCCGTCCAAACTGCAAAGAGCGATAAAATTGGCTTCCGCAACATTGGGCGGATAGCCTTCACTCCGCGCATGGTCTGGCTGTATGTGGCCATCGTGGCTTATGTCGCCGCCGAAATCGGCCTCGCCTCGTGGCTGGTTGAATACCTGCAAAAGATTCGCGCCCAGGACGTAAAAACCAGCACCGGGGCGCTCTCGCTCTATTTCGGGCTAATGATGGCCGGGCGTTTCGTGGGCAGCTTTGTCATCGAACGGCTCGGCTATCTCAAATCTATCCTGGCAGCCATGCTTGGGGCTAGCGCCTGCATTGCGCTCGGCCTCTCTGGCCCGGCCTTCGCATTGACCGTCAGTGGGTTTTTCCTGTCCATCGTCTTCCCGGCCATCACCGCCGCTGCAAGCGATGGGCTGAGCAAGAACACCAGCACTATCCTCGGTCTGTTATTCACCTTCGCCGGGCTGGGTGGCATGCTCGGCCCCTGGCTGGTTGGCTTTGCCAGTGACTATTTCGGCATTGACCGGGGCTTGTGGCTCAACCTGGTTTTCGCGCTGTTGACGGCGCTTTCTGCAATGGTTTTACTGCAACGTTCGAGGAAGAAAAATGCCTTTAACTTATAGCAAATATGCGCAAAATCGCATTTCCCATTGGGACGAAATTGCCCGTGCCCGCCCCGCTGAAACCTTTTTCAACCGCGAGTATCATCGTCGCCTGCGGCAAATCTACCGTCACCTCGTTTCGCCAGGATTATCTGTGCTGGAACTCGGCTGCGGGCGCGGCGACCTGCTGGCGGCCCTCTCCCCCGCCCGGGGCGTGGGCATTGACTTTTCGGCGGAGATGCTCAAAGCCGCCCGCCAGCGCCATCCACAATTGACATTTATTGAGGCGGATGCGCACGCCCTCAGCCTGAACGAAACCTTTGATGTCGTTATCCTCTCCGACCTGGTCAACGATGTCTACGATGTGCAGGCCATCTTGGAGGGGATTCGCCCGCTCTGCCGCCCCGATACCCGCATCATCCTCAACACCTACAGCCGCCTGCACCAGCCGCTTCTTTCGCTGGCCGGGCATTTGGGGCTGGCAACCCGCCTGCTGCCCCAAAACTGGCTGACCCCCGAAGATACCGAAAACCTGCTGCGCCTGGCCGGGTTCGAGGTCATTCACCGCCTGCGCGAAATTCTCCTGCCGTTGCCGATTCCGTTTGTGCGCGAACTGTGTAATCAGGGACTGGTCAAGGTCTGGCCGTTCAGCCCTTTGGCGTGGACGAACATCCATGTAGCCAGGTTAACGCCCCTCGAAACAGGGGCGCGGCCCACAGTCAGTATTATCATTCCGGCGCGGAATGAGTCAGGGAACATCGAATCCGCCTTCCAGAGAATCCCCCAAATGGGCAGCCACACCGAATTGATTTTCGTCGAGGGGCATTCCAAAGACGATACCTACGCCGCCATCGAAAAAGCCATCGCCGCCCACCCCGAATGGGACGCGAAGTTGTTCAAACAAACCGGCAAAGGCAAGGCCGACGCGGTGCGCCTGGGCTTCGAGCGGGCTTCGGGCGAAGTGCTGATGATTCTGGACGCCGACCTGACCGTGCGCCCGGAGGACCTGCCGCGCTTTTACGAGGCCCTGGTTTCGGGCAAGGGCGAATTTATCAACGGCGTGCGGCTGGTGTACCCCATGCAGGAACAGGCCATGCGCTTCTTGAACCTGCTGGGCAACAAGTTTTTCAGCATGGCCTTCTCGTGGCTGCTGGGACAGTCCATCAAGGATACGCTGTGCGGCACGAAAGTGCTTTATAAAAAAGATTACGAGCGTATCGCCGCCAACCGCGCCTACTTTGGCGAGTTCGACCCGTTTGGCGATTACGACTTGATTTTTGGCGCGGCCAAACAAAACCTAAAAATCATTGACCTGCCCATCCGCTATCAGGAACGTACCTACGGCGAAACGAACATTGACCGCTGGCGGCACGGAATGTTGCTGTTTCGCATGGTGGCGATTGCGGCGATTCGGTTGAAATTTGTATGACTCACCCCCTCCGCATTCTCTCCGTCATCGGCACCCGCCCCGAGGCCGTTAAAATGGCCCCGGTGGTACAAAAACTGCGCCAGACCCCAGGGTTCGAATCCATCGTCTGCGTCACCGCTCAGCACCGCGAAATGCTCGACCAGGTGCTGAACTTGTTCAACATCGTTCCCGATGTTGACCTGGACCTGATGAAGCCCAATCAATCGCTGGCCGAAATTACCGCTGCGATTTTTACATATCTCGACCCGGTCATCCGGCAGGTTAAACCCGATTGGATTCTCTCGCAGGGCGACACCACCACCGTCATGGCGACCGCTCTGCTGGCTTATTACCACCGCGTCAAATTTGGGCATGTCGAGGCCGGGCTGCGCACCGGCGACAAATTCCAGCCCTTCCCCGAAGAAATCAACCGCATGGTAGCCGGAATCGCCGCTGATTTGCATTTCGCCCCGACCGAATGGGCGAAACAAAACCTGTTAAACGAAAATGTCCCCGCCGGGCGCATTCTTGTCACCGGCAACCCGGTGATAGACGCGCTGCGCCAGGTGGCCGAAAAACCGGCCCCCGCCGAAGTCGAGTCGCTTATGCAAACGATAGGAAACCGCCGCTTGATACTGGTGACCGCCCACCGCCGCGAAAATTTTGGAAAACCGCTCGAAAACATCTGCGCGGCGTTAAAATCGCTGGCCGAAACCGGCTTCGGCGACCTCCACATCGTCTACCCGGTGCATCTCAACCCCAACGTGCAAAACACCGTCTACCCGCGTCTTGCAGGCATCCCGAACATCACGCTGCTTCCCCCACTGGATTACCTGCCTATGGTACACTTAATGAAGCGCGCAACTCTCATTCTCACCGACTCAGGCGGGATACAAGAAGAAGCGCCCGCTTTCGGCGTGCCAGTGCTGGTTTTGCGCGGCGCCACCGAACGCCCGGAGGGCATCGCCGCTGGGACGGTCAAACTGGTCGGCACGGAAACCGAAACCATCCTGCACGAAGCCAGGAACCTGCTCGAAAACCCATCCGAACACGCCCGCATGGCGCAGGCTGCCAATCCTTATGGAGATGGGCAGGCTGCCGGGCGGATTGTTCAGGGTCTCTTACACTATCATCAGCAAGAGCGCGGCTGAGCCAATCAATCGCGTAAATAAACAATCAAAGGAGTTTTTCAAAATGGAAAGTGAATCTGTAAATCTCACCGTTGAAGCCCAAGAAGTTGACGAAAACGGCCCCGCGCTGTATAACCCCAAGGCTCTCAGCCTGGTTTCCAGCCTGTCGAGCATCCTGTCATGGGTGGTGCTGGTTGCCTTCCTGGCTGATATTGTGGCCCAGTATCTCAACGTCAACAGCATGATTAGCCAACAAGGCATGGCCTTCAGCGATTTGTTCAAAGAACCAAACGCGGTTTCTTTCCTGGTTTCTAACCTGAGCACGCCGCTGTTTACCGGTATCGCCCTGTTCCTGGTGATGCAAGGCGTAGCCATTGGTCTGAACGTCTTGATGGAACTGGATTTGAAAACCGGCAACGAATAAGCCCAAGAGCAAGAGAAGGAACTCCCTGCGAAACGAGCAGGGAGTTCCTTCTGCTCCACGATGATTACCACCGCATTTTCCAGGTTGTCTCCGAATATAGTTACAGCCGCGCCCGCTATAAATTGGACGAAAGCCTGATGATTCTCGTCCTGCGCAAACTCTACGAGGAAAAGCGCGAACATCTCAGCCTGGCCAGCGACCCGGTGGTGACAATTGGCGAAGTCCGTGAAGAATACCGCACCATCACCGGCAAAGAACGCGACCTGCCCATGGGACAATACGAAGGCCTTTTGCGCCGCCTGCGCTCCCTCGGCCTGGTTGATACGATTGACGGCCGCAACATTTATGTAAAAGATGCCGATGCCCGACTGCGCCTGCGCGGCTCGGTGCGGATGATTCTCCCCATCCAAACCGCCGACGAGATGGAAGCCTGGCTGCGCAAGTACCGGGCAGGCGATGGCGAGTCTGAAAGCGATGACGACTGATTGCATGTTGCGTGGAGCGTGTTCTGTGGACGCACAGCCTGGTGAACAACGAAGTCCACCATGCCGGATTAAACGACAACTGGTTCTTCAAAGCCCCCGGACAGCTTTTCGACACCCGCGCCTTCAAACGCCACCTCGAAAACTTCGCCCTGCCTCCGCTCAGCCGCGCCCAGGTCTTCACCCGGCTCGAAGGTTACCGCGTCCACCTGCTCAACCGCCTCGGCCAACTCAAAGACACGTTTCCCGCAAAAATCGTCAAAGGCCTGGCCTTCAGCCCCCTCACCGACATCCGCTCCTTCGTCCACACCTACCTGCTCGACGAAAACCTGGTGGATGTCAAAACCCTGAAAACCCAGCTCGAAACCCTGCCCCACTTTGAGAACCTCGCCGCCGATGTGCGCCAGCGCATCGACTCGCTGACCCGCATTGATGAACTCGACAAGGAACGTGCTGCCAATCGCCGTCGGCGCATCACCAATACCTATGTTGCCCGCCGCGTGCGCGCCGAAATCTTTCTGACCGACACATCCTTGGACACAGACCTGCTCGCCGTTATAGAAGCCTTGCCCGCACTCCAGGCCGAAACCCCCTACCGCGTCTTCAGCGTGCGCGTTTTCAACGACAGCAAACGCCTCGAAGCGATTAAAAACCAACTCGTCAGCCTGGCCCGCCTCGGCAACCCCGAATGGAAACGCCTCCCCGCCGAGGAAGTGTTTCGCGAACTCAACCTCGTCCCCAACCCTAACTACCTCTACCTCGCCGGGAACTGGCAACTGACCCTGGATACTGGCGAAATCCTGACTTTCGGCGGCTTTGTCCCTTCTCTTGGCTTCCCCGCCGCCCAAACCGCCCAACTTCAAACCGTCGCCGTTCACGCCGACGCCGTCCTCTGCATTGAAAACCTGACATCTTTTCATGAATTTGTCCGTTTGCAAAACACCCAACGGAATACGCAACAAGCAACACTCTGCACCCTCGGCAACCCCTCCCCTGCCGCCCGCCGCCTCCTGCGCCTGCTCCCCGACTCAACCCCCATTTATCACTGGTCTGACCTCGACTACGGCGGCTTCAACATCCTCAGCCAACTCCGCCGCCTGGTCCGCGCCGACATCCAGCCCTACTGCATGGACATCGAAACCCTCGACGCCAACTATTCTCGCTCCCGCCCCCTCACCGCATCCGACAAAACCAACCTGAAAAAACTGCTCCTCCGCCCCGAATTAAAAGACGTGCGCGAGGTTATCGCACACATCTTGGAGCGCGGGGTGAAATTAGAGCAGGAGGGGATAGAATGAACGTATCCAGCCTGTGCCGTCTGTGCAGGCCCTGCTTTCTGAATTTATTGCCCCCAAACATTGCCTAAGGTATCATGTAGGCACAAGTGAACTCATAAAAGAAGGGAAAATCGCACAAAACAGTGCTGTTTTTGCCGTAAAAATCACAGTTTTGTGTACAAAAAGCCATGAAACCCATGTCTGCCACTGCTCAAAGCTCGCCAAACATCGCATTCATTAAATACTGGGGCAACCGCCATTCCGCCCTGCGCCTGCCGGTCAACGGCTCCATTTCGATGAATCTTGATGGGCTGTTTACCAAAACCACCGTCAGCTTTGGCGAAAAAGAACGCGATTCACTCTCGATTAACGGCAACCCGGTAACGGGCAAAGGCCTGGAGCGCGTATCCGGCATTTTGGATATCGTCCGCCAGGCAGCCGGAATCACTCTCCGTGCCGAGGTGGTTTCAGAAAACAACTTCCCCACAGGGGCCGGGATAGCGAGTTCCGCCGCAGCGTTTGCCGCACTCGCTTTGGCGGCGACAAAGGCTGCCGGGTTGGATTGGCCCGAATCCGCCATCTCGCGCCTGGCCCGTTTGGGGTCAGGTTCTGCCTCGCGCAGTATCCCCTCCGGCTTTGTCGAATGGAAAATGGGCAGCGGCGACGAGGATTCCTACGCCGTCAGCATTGCCCCGCCCGAACATTGGGCGCTGGCCGATTGCGTGGCGATTGTCTCTGCCGGACACAAGGCCACCGGTTCCACAGAAGGCCACGCTCTGGCCCCCACCAGCCCCCTGCAGGCCGCCCGTGTGGCCGATGCACCCCGCCGTCTCGAAATTTGCCGCCGCGCCATTTTAGAGCGCGACTTTGGCGCACTGGCACATATCATCGAACTCGATTCAGACATGATGCACGCCGTGATGATGACCAGCCAGCCCGCCTTGTTTTACTGGAAGCCCGCCACCCTGGCTGTCATGGAAAGCGTGCGTGCCTGGCGCGCCGACGGCCTGCAAGCGGCCTATACCGTTGATGCCGGACCAAACGTGCATGTGCTTTGCCCACAAAGTGAAATAAAGATGGTTCAATCGCTCCTGCTTCAAATCCCCGGCGTCAACAACGTCTTGAGCGCCACCGTTGGCGGGCCGGCCCGACTGCTTTAATATTTTGCTAACCAAAAGGCGATATAATTCATCCCATACTTTACGTATGGTGACAGTCCAGCGCATTTAGGCAATTCGCTTGCGGCCTGTCCGAAAATTCGCGCCCCGCTGGTTTCGCCCGTAGATTTATCTCTAGGCAGCCAGCACAAAGTCTGCCCAACGAGACGGAACAACCGCCTTCAGATGGCTCTGGATGAGATAGCCCAAACATGAATGTTGGGGCGGCATGGCGCAAGAATATTTTTCTTAAAATAAGGATGAAACTATGACCCTGTTACTGGTTGTACTGGTCTTCGGCGGCATGATTTTTTTGCACGAGTTAGGACATTACCTGGCCGCGCGTTTCTTCAAAATCGAAGTCGAAGAGTTTGGCTTTGGCATTCCGCCGCGCCTATGGCGCTTTTGGCGCGCCCCGGGCAGGTTCAAAGTGGGCAATCACGCCATCCAAATCCCCGCCAATTTTGATTTTTTATTCGACGTGGCCGAATTGGAGCATCGCCCTGCTGATCTGGTGTTACAGCGCAACGGCGAAACCCTTACCTTGAAAGCCATCACCCTCTCGGTCGCCGAGCCAGACCGCTACGTGCTTGCTCATTCGACACTCACTCCCGATTCTGACGGAAACCTGCGCCTGAGCGGCATGGTGCGCGAGCTGCGTTTGGGAACTGAATTTACCCTCAACTGGCTGCCGCTGGGCGGGTTTGTGCGCCCCAAAGGCGAAGGTGACCCCAATGTGCCGGGTGGGCTGGCAGCAGCCAACCCCTGGAAGCGATTGGTGGTCTTGTTTGCAGGCCCGGCCATGAATTTGCTCACCGCCGTGGTCGTTACAGCCATTATCATTGCGCAGATGGGCGTGGCTGTTCCTGGCAAAGTCCTGATTGAAGATGTTTCGCCCAATTCCCCGGCCCAGCTGGCTGGTATTCAGCCCCAGGACGTGCTTGTCTCGATTGCGGGCAGGCCAGTGACGAGCATGGAAGAAGCCCGCACCATGATTCGCGCCAGTCTTGACCAGCCGCTTGAGATGACCTTTGAGCGCCAAGGTCAATCGGTGACTTTGACCGCTACTCCGCTCTCCAGCCGCACGGCGGAGCAAGGCGCGCTTGGCGTGGGTCTGGCGTATCCGCGCCGCCAAGCGACCCTGCCTGAAATCATCGGCGGGGGCTTTACCTACACTGGCGTCCAGGCGTTGACCATTCTCTACATCCCGATTGGACTGATTCAAGGCGTGATTGCGCCCGAAGAAGCGCGCCTGGTCGGGCTGAAGGGTATCTATGACTTTTTTGGACAGGCGGTAGAACGCGATGCCGAAAGCCGTCAGTTGGCGGCCGAGCCTTCTGCATCTGCTGCCTCCCAACCGACCAATTACGTTCTCTCGCTGGTGGCGATGCTCAGTATTTCACTGGGCGTGATGAACTTGCTGCCCATCCCCGCGCTGGATGGCGGGCGCATTCTGTTCACCCTGCCCGAAATTATCTTTCGCCGCCGCATTCCGCCGCGCCTCGAAAACATCATCAACGGCGTGGCCTTCCTGTTGTTGATTGGGTTGATGGTTTTCGTCAACCTGCTCGATTTTATCAATCCGGCCAATATCACTCTGCCGTAGTGCGCAAGGTATTCCACAGGATGCCCATAGGCTATGAAAGAAATCCCCGTTTCCACTGTCCTGACTGCGCTTGAAGATGACTCGCGCGCCTTCCCGGCCAAATATATTGGCCGTTTTTCTGACTTGTCTTCGGTTGACCTCGAGTCAGTCATGCGGGTTTGGCCGCGCCTGCCGCAGGCCCGCAAGCACCTCCTGCTCAAGCGCATGGTCGAATTGTTTGATGACGACACCCTGCTATCTTTCGACGCCCTGGCAGTCCGCTTGTTAGATGACCCAGATGGGCAGGTGCGGCTGTATGCGCTGCAACTGCTGGCCGAAACCAGCGATACGCGCCTGCTCCCGCGCCTGGCGCAAATGGTCGCAAGTGACCCGGAGCCGATTTGCCGCTCTGGTGCCGCCACCCTGCTCGGCCAGTTCGTCGAGATGGGTGAACTCGAAGAGATATCTGCCGCGAATCTCAAGCGGGTGACAGATTGCCTGTTCGTAGCGGCAGCAGATTCCGACGGTCATCTGGCGCGCGCCGCGCTCCAATCGCTGGGTTACTCCAGCCGGGGCGAGGTCAAAAAACTGATTGAATCGGCCTTTCAGCACCGCGACCCGCGCTGGCAGGCCTCGGCCCTGATTGCGGCAGGACGCTCCGCCGACTCCATCTGGCAGGAGCAGGTCATCGAGGCCTTCCTGAGCGAAGACCAGGCCGTGCGCCTGGCTGCCGTCCGCGCCGCCGGGGAACTGCAACTTAAACCGGCCCGCCAGCCGCTACTCAACATGATTGAAGACGAGGAGGATGACGAGGTATTGCAAGCCATTATTTGGTCACTCTCGCTCATCGGCGGTGAGGATGTGCGCGAGTATTTGCAAACCCTGATGGATGATGCCGATGACGATGACATGCTGGATTTTCTGGAAGATGCGATGTTAAACCTGCAATTCACCGAAGACGCTGAAGATTTCAGCCTGCTCGCTTTTGATGAAGAGCAGCCAACAAGCAAGCCGAAAAGACGCTAAGCGTACCCACACCCCAGCAAGCCTGCACGTCCGATTGCATTTTGCCATCCTCCGCGTTCTTTGCGAGCGCGGAGGACTTTTTCGGGTTACAATTGCCCTATCCTCCTTTGCCGAGCTGCTGTGTCCATCACCGAACTCTTCAATACATTTGCAAACAACATCCTGCCCATCTTGCTTATCAGCGCAGCAGGGTTTGTGCTTGGTAGGACATTAAATATCAATTCGCGGGCCATCGGGCGTTCGTTGTTTTACTTCTTTAGCCCGGCACTGGTCTTTAACCTGCTGATTAACAACCAACTCCCAGCCCTCGATGTCCTGCGGATTGGCAGCCTGGCGGTGGGGGTCATGCTCTCTTCAGGCGCGTTGGCCTTGTTGGGCGGGCTGTTTCTCCGGCTCGACCGGCCCACGCTGGCTTCGGTGATGCTGACCTCCATGTTTGCCAACAATGGCAATTATGGCCTGCCTTTAATTGCCTTTGCCTTTGGGCAAGAAGCCTTGGCGCATTCTGGCATTTACTTCGTCTTTGCGGCGTTGCTCACCAACACCCTGGGCGTGCTGATTGCATCGCTCGGACATCTCAGCCTGAAACAGGCCATCGTTGGCATGTTGAAAGTCCCCACCATGTACGCCGTGCTGCTGGCGGTGGTTATTAACCAAACTGGAAGCAGCCTGCCCCTGCCATTGGCGCGGACGATTGAGTTGACGGCCAACGCAACCGTCCCGCTCATGATTTTCTTGCTGGGGCTGGAACTGCGCCATGTGCGCTGGACCAAGAGCCTGCGGGCTTTGGGTTTGAGTGCTTCGGTGCGCATGCTGGCTGGGCCTCTGCTGGGATTTGCCTTTGCTGGCCTGTTAGGACTGACTGGCAGCGCGCGCCAGGCCGCCGTGATGGAAGCCTCTATGTCTTCGGCGGTTGCCACCACCAACCTGGCCGCCGAATATAAACTGGATACCTCCCTCGTGGCGGCCACCGTCCTGGTCAGCACCCTGCTTAGCCCGTTGACTATCACTCCGCTCATCTTGCTTCTTGGAAAATAACATGCGACGACTGATTGCCCTGCTCCTGCTTTTATCGTTTTTGGTCGCCTCACCTGCCAGAGCGCAAGCAGATACCCCATTGCAGGTGACCGACCTGCGGATTTCGTACCTGTTTGGCGAACCGGTCACCTTTCAGGCCCGCTTACTCAATCTGCCGGGGCCGGTCGCTCAAGCCCACCTCGTCTTTCGCGCTGAGGGCGAATCGGCCAGCCGTGTGTTCCCTGTAACGGTTGAAGCAGATGGTTCAACCACCTTTACCTACGCCTTCGAGCAAGGCCCGCTCCGTCCTTTTGCGCTGGTGCGCTATTCGTACATCGTCAAACTCGCCGATGGTCGCGAGTTGCAAACCAGCGAGTTTTCCTTCTCTTACATTGACAACCGCTTTCCGTGGACGGTGCGTGAAGCAGATGGCGTGAAAATCTACTGGTATGCTGGTGGCGAACCGTTCGGCCAGGCCGCGCTCGATGCAGCCCGCCAGGGGCTGAAACGCGCCCGCGACTTATTGCAGGTTGTTCCCGCCGAACCGATAGATGTGTATGTGTATGCCTCTGTGGTAGATTTGCAGAAAGCCTTTGAAATGGGCGGCCCGGCCTGGGCAGGTGGACATGCCAGCCCCGACCTGCGCGTGGCACTGGTGGCGATTGCCCCCGGCCCCGAACAGGGATTGGAAATGGACCGCAAAATTCCGCACGAACTGGCCCACATTCTGACGTATGACCTGGCGCGCGAACGCTACCCCAAACTGCCGGTCTGGCTGCGGGAGGGGATTGCCTCGCGCGCCGAGCTGTCGGTCAACCCCGATTATGGGCGGGCGATTTCGTTATCTGCTGAAAACGGGACGTTGATTCCCCTCGGCGAGTTGTGCGGCTCCTTCCCGCCCGATAGCGGGCGCGCCTTCCTGGCTTATGCTCAGTCGGAGGCTTTTATCCGTCATTTCATCGAGAAATATGGGCAGGCCAGCTTGCTGGCTCTCATCAATGCGTATGGTGACGGCCTGGATTGCGAACAGGGCGCACAGCGTGCCACCGGCAAGCCGCTCAGCCAGTTGCAGGCCGAATGGCAAAACGCCGTGTTTGGTGGCTGGCCCGGCGTATCGGCGCTGGGGAATTTCGCCCCCTACCTGATACTGCTGGCGGTTCTTCTGATTGTGCCGCTGGTGAATGCTTTCTTATACCGGAGGACTGGCAATGGCTGAAAACGAACGGGGTCGCATCCATGCCTGGGCGCGGGGGCGGGTGCAGGGGGTTGGATTCCGCGCTTTTGTCATCGATTCGTCCGAACGGCTGGGGCTGACCGGCTGGGTTCGCAACGTCGGCTGGGATACGGTTGAGGCGGTGGCCGAGGGTGAGCGCGCCGCGCTGGAGGCCTTTCTCGAAGCCTTAAAATCTGGCCCTCGCATGTCGCGGGTTGACGATTGCCAGGTCGAAGAAGAAACCCCAACGGGCGAATTTTCTCGCTTCGAGATGCGCTCGTCGCGCTAACGTGGAGTTTGCAGGTTTGCCTGCCGCGCTCCAAAATACATCGCAGGGGCAAGCCCTTGCACTCCATAGAGGAATATGACCGACATTTGGAGACTGCTCATCACCCCGCCCGCGCGCGGGGCCTGGAACATGGCTGTTGATGAGGCCATTTTAGGAACCGCCGGGTGCGGTCAATCACTGCCGACTCTGCGGCTGTATGCCTGGAACCCGCCCTGCCTTTCGTTAGGATATGCCCAGCCCTTTGCCGATGTGGACCTGGACCGCCTGACTGCGCGCGGCTGGGAGGTCGTCCGCCGGGCGACGGGCGGACGCGCGATTTTGCACACCGAGGAGTTGACCTATTCGGTGACGGCGCCGCTCGACCACCCGCTCATGCAGGGCAGCATTTTGGAGAGTTACCAGCGCCTGGCAAAGGCCTTGGTGGCCGGGGTGCGCGCGCTTGGAATCCCGGTTGAGATGGCCGAATATGCGCCCGCCACTGGGGCGGCCAAAGGCCCGGTTTGTTTTGAAGCCCCTTCGGCGTATGAAATTGTGGTGAATGGGAAGAAACTCATCGGTTCGGCCCAGGCGCGCAAACGCGAGGGCGTGTTACAGCATGGCACGCTGCCGCTGACCGGTGACCTGACGCGCATTACCCAGGTGCTTTTCTTTGCGGATGAGCAAGCGCGGGCGGCGGCGGGCGAAAAACTGCTCCAACGCGCCACGACTGTTACAGGTGTTCTGGGTTGGGAGATTGATTGGGAAACGGCGGCCCAGGCACTGGTCGAGTCGTTTCAGCGTGAGCTAGGAATCAGGTTAGAGCGCGGAGAATTGAGCGGGGCGGAAGTTGCCCATGCGGAAGACCTTCTCCAAAATAAATACGCCCACCCCAGTTGGACGGAGCGGGCGTAGCGCGGTATGAATCCTGCGTTACTTTATAAACACCACATCCCGGTAGCCGAGCGATTGGAAGAACTTGTATAGGAACAACTCGGCATTGTTTTGGGCCTGGTTCAGAATGCCGTCCTCGAGGACGGCTTTTTGAATCTCTTCTTCGGCGCGTTGACGCGCCAGGGTCTCCAGGTCAACTGTTTGTTTGGTCAGAATGCCTGTATCGCGCCGGTAGACGTAGGATTTGTTGTTGTCGAGCGTGACGACGAATAGTTCGGCGGGGGGCAGGCGCACATTAAGCACGCCATTGACCAACACCATATCTTGCGGCTGGATTTTGCCCATGTCAATGCCTGCAATGGCAATGCCATGCGCCACGAACAGGAGCGTGTCGCCAAACAGGAAGTTGAAGTTGCCCTGCCCCACTTCGGCCGTGATGACTTTTTCGACCGTGTATTGAATGGTTTCAAGGCGGGCCAGGGCGCGCACTTCCTGAATGTAGGTCACCGGGTCGGGGATGATGGTGGGGGTGGGGTTCATCAATTGCGAAACCTGGGTTTGCAGGGCGGCGTTGCTTTGCTCGAAGGGCGCAACGGCGCGTTCGAGGCCGCTTTGCGCCGTTTGTTGGATAGAGTTGACCAGGTAGGCTATGCCTGCCAGCAGCAACAAGACGACTAGCAGGAAGAAGACAATTGATTTTCCATTCATAGTTTGCTCCTTGGGCCTTCGTGGCAGGTCTGTCTGGCAAGTTTAATCCAGAAAATCGGACTATACTACCCTTTGACGTATGACAGTTTCTCGCTGATGAGACCGTCACAGACTTTGAAGATGTCTACGCCGCGCACATGCTTTTGGCGTCTTACTGCATGGGCAGGTTGAAGTAGTTGTAAACGGCTTGGGAGATTTGGGCAATCATGCCCGAAACTGGTTCCCACACCGTTTGGACGGGATGGTAGACGAAGACGACAATGACGTAGTTGCCGCCAGGGGTATAGACGATGCCTGCGTCGGAGATGTTCTGGATAATGCCGGATGGGCCGCTAATCCAACCGTGTTTGTGGGCGATTTGGGTTCCATCGGGGATGCCCGCTTCGAGCAGGACGCCGATTTTGTCGCGTTTCAGGTACTCTATCATTTGCTGGCAGGCGGCCTGGTCAATTTTGCCTGGAAAGGCCGCCACCAGCGCGCCGCCGCCGTTTTGGGCGCATTGGTAAATATCGGCAAGCAGCGCGCCCATTTCGGAGGGCGTGGTCTGGTTGTAAATATCGGGGGAGGTGATCACATCCGTGCGTTGATTAGAGGGCGTTTTGAATACCTGGAGCAAGGGCGCGCGGTCATAGAAATATCCGGCAATGAAGGTGTTTTCTAGCCCGAGGGCGCGCATATCTTCGGTGACGACCAGCGGCCCGCGCCCTGAGGCAATGCGGTCCATCAAACGGTCGGAGGCCGGGTTTTCTGATTTGGTGACCATTTCTAACACATCGGCGGTGATGGATTCATCCAGAATCGGCCCAAGGTTTTTATAGGTTGAGACGAGAATGGGAATTTTAATGGTGCTGGAAGCGGTAAAGGCGATCTCTGGCTCAACCGGGATGGGCTGGAGGCGGTTGTAGCCGAAGTGGATTTCCGCGCCATTTTGCAGGTCAAGCATATATACGCCGACTACGCCGTCAAACTTGCTCAGTTCGATGATTTGTTTGAGCAGCGTTTCCAGGTTTTGGAGCGGGGGGCGGCCTGGGTCGGTGCGTTGAAAGGTGAGCGCAACGGAACGGTTGGTTGGGGAGCGCAGCGCGTCCTCAATGAGAATAACGGCGCGATTGGCATCCAGTTCCTGGCCGGTTGTTCCGGCGGTGAAGGTCGGCTGGCCGGGGATGGGCTGGGCAGCCACGGCGGGTATGTCGTAACGGGGAGCGATTTCATCACGCAGGTAGGCGCGCAACCGGTCTTCGTTGAGGGTGGCTATCAGCGGGACATCGGTGGTCGGGGTTTGCTGGTTCCACAGGTAATTCCAAAACCCTCCCCAAAACGAACTGCCGGTGCGTTGTAAATCGGCGGCGGCCAGCATCGCCTCGGTGTCAATTTGGAAACCGGCCAGGCTGGGGTCCATGTGAATGATTGCCCCGGCATACTGGATTTCGATGGGGGTGTCGTATACCTGTAACAGTCGCTGGGTGGCGGTTTGTGGGTCCACGCCGCCAACGGCTACCCCGGCAATCGTCATCCCGGTCGGGTAGTTAGCGCGCAGGCGGGAATAGGTGGTCAGTTCAACCATCGTCAGCACGATGGCCGCGGCAATGAATAAAAGGGAAATCCAGCGTAGGACGAAGGATGTATCGCGGACGACTCTCACAGGGCCTCCGAATTACCGGTGAAAGCGATATCGAAATGGTTCATTTGTCACTCATAGTTTATGTCAGTCTATACTTGCGTTATTAACCGCTCAAGAGTATAACACAGACAGGTTTTGCAATGAATTTGGTCCGCTTTTGCAATTTCTAATCTGCTAAACGAGGTCGCCATGCTTCGGAGTTTTCTGATTTACCTTTCTAAATCTGCCTGGGCGCAAAACATGTTCACGGGGTGGAGCGTTGCGTGGAAGGCTGCTTCACGCTTTGTGGCCGGTTCTACCATCGAAGACGCCATTCGGGTTGTCAAAGCGCTCAACGAGAAGGGCATCAATGCCACGCTTGACCAGTTGGGCGAACATACTTCCACGCCCGAAGAAGCGAATCGCGCTGCCGATGGCATTCTGGCCGTGCTAGACAGTGTTCATCAGGCGGGTGTGCGTTCCAACGTCTCGATTAAGTTGTCTCAAATTGGGATGGGGTTGGAGGACGAAGTCTGCCGCGCCAACCTGACGCGCATTTTGGAGCGGGCCAGGGAATATGGTAATTTTATCCGTATTGACATTGAAGATAGCCCCTGGGTGGATCAGACCATTCAGTTTTACCAGGAGCAACTTGCCAGCGGCTTTACCCCAAAAACGGTGGGAATGGCCGTGCAATCGTATTTGTACCGGGCCGAGGGCGATGTGCGCGCTTTGCTTGAAAAGGGGACGACCTTCCGGCTGATTAAGGGCGCTTATAAAGAACCGCCCGAGGTCGCTTACCCCAAAAAAGCCGACGTGGACGCCAATTACGACACCCTGGCCTCCATTTTGATTGACGCTTCGCTGGCCCGAAAGACCGAAATCAGCCCCGATGGGCGCATTCCGGCCATTCCGGCCATCGCCACGCATGACGAGAAGCGGATTGCCTTTGCGAAGGCGTATGCCGATAAAGTGGGTTTGCCAAAAACTGGCATGGAATTCCAGATGCTTTATGGCATTCGGCGCGATTTGCAGGAAGAACTTGCCCAGGAAGGCTACCCGGTGCGGGTGTACGTCCCCTTTGGCACACATTGGTATCCCTATTTTATGCGCCGCTTGGCCGAGCGCCCGGCCAATATCTGGTTCTTTGTCTCGAATTTCTTCAAAAAATAGACCTTCGGTTTCTGAATGTTGAGACGGTCTACAAAAGGACGCAGGCTGAATTGGGAGGGCGAGATATTATCTCGCCCTATTTTTTCGATCTTCCATCGCTTGTGGGCAACTTGCCTGCGAAGGTCTCTATTCTTTGCAGGAACAATTCAATAAATTCCCGCGCCCGTACGCCGAGCGCAATTTTCATGTTGGCGGGCTTGCTGGTCATCTGGTAGAAATCGGCGAAGGTTTTACCCATCGAAACCCCGCCCTGGATGTCTATATTGACGAAATGTTCTTCATAGTCACATAATTCTGGCGCGAACGTCAACGCCAGGGCCAGCGGGTCGTTGATGACGCAGCCCTCTATTTTTTGATACGAATCGTGAAATTCCATGTAAAAGCGGGTGGAATCGGCAATGAAGCGGGTGATGGGTGAGTTAATCTTGAGCAGCCGAGTCACATCGGCAGGGGTTAGGATGCATTGGTAGGTGACATCCAGCGGCACGAGCGTAATGGGGAGGCCGGAATGGTAAACGATGTGCGCCGCGTGCGGGTCCACGTAGGTGTTGAACTCGGCCAGCGGGGTGGTGTTGCCCTGGTGACGAATGGCACCGCCCATGATGACCATCTCTTTGATGGCGGAGATGATGCGCGGCTCCTTGCGGATTGCTATTGCCACATTGGTCAGCGGGCCGATGGCGGCCAGGGTGTATTCTCCGGGCGCGGCCAGGATTTTCTCTATCAGGAAATCAACGGCGTGTTGGGAAACCGGCGGCGTTACCGGCCTGGGGGGGCGGGCGTAGCCAATGCCGGTCTCGCCGTGCGTTTCGGGGGCCAACAGCGAGGGCTGGACGAGCGGCACTTCGCAGCCGCGCGCCACGGGGATATGGCTCGCGCCCGCCAGTTGCAGCACGGAGAGGGCATTGGTGGCGGCCTGTTCGAGCGAGCAGTTGCCGTGTACCACGCTCAAGCCTTCGAGCGAGAGTTCGGGCGAGGCCAGCGCCAACAGAATGGCGAGAGCGTCATCAATTCCGGGGTCTGTATCGAGTAAGATTCGTTTGGGCATAGAGATTTTTTGTTTGTTTTTCTACCTTGCAAATGACAGAAATTCACCGCGTGTCTCTTGGAGACCTTCGGGTTTGATTGGTGTTTGCAGGCGATTCATGGGTAATTAAAGCAGGCTGTATTTTACTTCCTTTGAATGTTTTTTCCTGGCAGCAATTTCAACGTCAACCTGTGTAGCCGCTGGGGAGTGGCCTGAAAAGTCGGGTAAAATTCTCTAAAAACCGGAAGCCAACATTGGGAGACGTTGGAGTCCGTTTTGAAAGGTGCATGAATGAACCGAAAACTCTCTCGACGCGATTTTCTGAAACTCTCTGCGCTGGGGCTGGGCGCGCTGGCGTTTAACCCGTATCGCTTGCCCGGCCTGGAAGCCTTTTCCAGTCCTAAGCGCTTGCCGCAGTTCCCGAACAGTCCTGTGATTGGGCGGGTGGTGGATACCAACATTGATCTGCGCAGCAGCCCCACGAATGCCCCGGTTCAGAATAATTCCATCCGCAAACTGAATGCGGATGAACTGGTGGTTTGGGAGCGCGAGGTGGTCGGCAATGTGGTGGGCGGCCTTTCTAATCAGAAGTATGTCCAAACCCCCGAAGGCTACATTTATGGTTCGATGGTGCAGCCGACCCGCAACCTGCCCAACACACCCATCACTGAAATCCCTGCTGGGCAAAACGGCTTTTGGGCCGAGGTGACTGTGCCGTATGTTGATTTGGCTCACGAGGGCAATGTCGTCTCTCCCTGGCTGCTCGACCATATCAAGTATAACTTCCCTCCGCGTCTGTATTATGGGCAGGTGGTTTGGATAGATAAGATACGCACCAGCAATGGCTTTGTAGAATACCGTTGGAATGAGGATGCCAATGGACGCGGCTATGGCTACGGCGCTTATAACGAGTTTTACTGGGCCGATGGCGCGGCTTTTAAGGTGCTGACTGATGAGGATGTTTCAATGATTAGCCCAGATGTAGACCCCAACGACAAAACGATTGCCATCAATCTCGATTTTCAGACCTTATCGTGCTACGAAGCCGGACGGGAGGTCTTCTTTTGCCGCATTGCGAGCGGGCAGGTGTTCGACCCTGCCACCGGGCAAATTACTGATACCTACGCCACCCCCACCGGCACGTTGTTGACTCACTGGAAGATTATCTCAAAAAATATGACTGCCGGAAGTGAGGCTTCGGGTTATTCTACGCCCGCCGTTCCCTGGTGTACTTACATTCAGGGGGGGGTTGCCATTCATGGGGCGCACTGGCATAATGCTTATGGCGAGCCGCGCTCGCATGGCTGCGTTAACGTCAGGCCCGAAGATGCTAAATGGATTTTCCGCTGGACCACTCCGTATGTCTCACTGGCGGCGGGAGAGGAACGCCGCAGCCTGCCAGAGCATGGCACGGTGGTTAAGTCAACGCAAAGGGTGTTCTAATCAAAAAACATCCCGAAGGTTTGTGAGCCTTCGGGATGTTTTTTTATAATCCTCGCTCTCCGCGTATATAGGGTGTTCCTAATGCAGCGGGGGCGCCCAGGCGTTTTCGCATGGCTTCGCGCGAGCCGAGAATCAGTACGATGACGGTGAAGGCATACGGCAGCATTTGCAGGAAGAAGCCCCAGTAAGGGTTGTAATAGAACGGGTTGGCCAGCCCAAAAATCATGGTTGGTCCCTGAATGTCGAGAATGAGACGGCGCAACGCACCAAAGGCATAGGAACCGAGCATGGCACGCAGGGGGTCCCACTGCGCGAAAATCACCAGGCCAATCGCAATCCAACCCTGCCCGGCGGTGGTCAGTTCGCTGAACCAGCCGGGAGAAATCGCCAGGCTGATGGTTGCCCCGGCCAGCCCGGCAAAGACTCCGCCGATGAAGACGTACAGATAACGGGTTTTGAAGACGTTGATCCCCAGTGCATCTGCTGCGGCGGGGTATTCTCCCACTGCCCGCAGGTGCAAGCCGGGGCGGGTGCGGTTGATGTAGTACCAGGCTGCCGGGGTGATTAAATATCCAAGATAAACCAGAATGCTCTGGTTGGTGAAAAAGATTGGCCCCAAGAAGGGGATTTGCGAGAGCAGTGGAATGGAGAGGCTCGGCAACAGCGAAACCGTTCCGGCTTTGCTGAGACCTTCGCCAAAGACCAGGCTAATGCCCGTCCCCAAGAAGGTTAGCGAAAGTCCGCTCACCACCTGGTCGGCGCGCAGGGTGATGGTGATGAAGGCATGAATCTGGCTGATGAGCCCGGCCACAATCATCGCCACCAGCAATCCCAGCCAGGGATTGCCTGTGTAGACCGCCACACTGAAAGCGCTCATTGCGCCGAGCAACATCATGCCTTCGACGCCCAGGTTGATGACGCCGGAGCGTTCTACCAGGATTTCGCCCAGGGTGGCAAATAGCAGCACTGTGCCGCTGGTGACGCCTGCTTGTAAGATGATGATGAGGTCCATGAATCAGGCCTCCTCACCGGCTTTGACAATCCGCACATGGTTGCGCAGGAAAAAGTCGCTTGCAATCAGGCAGACCAGGATAATCCCCTGTATCATTTTAGGGATGCCCGAAGGCTGGATTTCGCGCCCGGCCAGCAGCAGCGCCCCGAAGAGTATCGAGACCACAATGGCCGCTAGTGGGTTGAGTTTTGCCAGCCAGGCCACGATGATGCCGGTGAAGCCGTATCCGGCTGCGATGGGTGAAGTCTGCAAGCGCATCACCACGCCGGTGATTTCGGACATCCCGCCTAGCCCGGCCAGCCCGCCTGAAACCATCATGGTCAGGATGATGTTTTTACGGATGTCAATGCCCGCATAGTTGGCGGCCTGGGCATTATCACCAATCAGGCGAATTTCGTAGCCCCATTTGCTGCGGTAGATGGCAAACCACAAAAGGACTGCTGCTAAAATGCCAATCAGCAGCCCCAGGTGCGTTGTTAATCCGCGCGTGGCAGGCAGGATGCTGGCCAGGTCGAGCAGGCGTGGCAGGCGGGCCGCATCGGGGAATTTGGGACTCATCTGGAAGCCGCCCTCAGACCAGACCCCAAAAATCCAGAAGTTGACCCATGAAATGGCAATGTAATTGAGCATGAGGCTGCTGATAATTTCATTGACGTTTAATTTGGCTTTGAGATAGCCGGGAATGAACCCCCACAGGGCGCCGACCAAGATTCCCGCCAGTATCATGACCGGGATGAAAATCCAGCCGGGAGTTTGGGCGGGCAACACCGGGGCCAGCACAATGACGCTCGCGCCGAACGCGCCCATGATGAACTGTCCCTCGGCGCCGATGTTCCACAGCCTCATCCGAAAGGCCACCGAGCAAGCCAGCGCGGTGAACAAAATGGGCGTGGCTTTGACCAGTGTATCTGAAAGTACGCCCAGGCTGCCAAACGAGGCCCTGGCAATATGCGCGTATGTGGCAAACGGGTTTCCGCCCACCACGGCGATGACGATGCCGCCGAAAACCAGGGCCACGAAGACCGCCGCCAGAGAGACGGCTGCCGGAAACCATCGAGGGGGTGTTTCAAGGCGCGGTTCGATCTGCAATTTGTATAGAAATGTCTTTTTGCGAGGCGAAGCGGTCATTTCAGCCATGGGTTGGCTCCTGTTTTTGAATTTGTTCCAGTGGCGTGCCGGTCATCATCAGACCCACCGTGTCCACGTCTGGGTCGCACAGTTCACCCATCAGGCGGCCTTCGTAAATCACCGCTACCCGGTCGCTGAGCGAGAGCAGTTCTTCTAACTCTTCTGAAATTAACAGAATGGCCGCACCCGCTTCGCGTTGGGCCAGCAGCAAGCGGTGTACGCCTTCAATGGCGCCCACATCCAGCCCGCGCGTCGGTTGCACGGCCACCAGCAGGGCGGGCCGCCCTGAAATTTCGCGCGCCAAAATGACCCGTTGCAGGTTACCGCCTGAAAGCAGGCGAACCGGAGTCTCAATGGTCGGTACCACGATGTTATAGGCATCTTTGAGTTCGCTTGCAAAATGCTGCGCTGCTGGAATATCGAGCATCCAGCCATGCGAAATGGGCTCGTGCCGATAATTCTTCATAATCACGTTATCGGTCACGCTTAAATTGGGGGCTGACCCAACGTGGGTGCGGTCCTCCGGCACATAGGCCAGGCCATGTTGGATGACATATTGGGCTGGCTGATTATTAATCTGAACCCCGTTGAGCAAGATTCGCCCCTGGGTGCATTTACGCAGTCCAGAAATAACCTGAGAGAGTTCTCTCTGACCATTGCCTGCTACGCCTGCCAGGCCGTAAATTTCCCCTGCTCGGATTTCAAACGAAACCCCACGCACGGCCGGCAGCCCTTTGTCATTTTCTGTGTGGATGTTTTCCACCTTCAGGATGACCTGCCCGGCTTCTTGAGGCTTTTTCTCCAATTGAAAGACAACCTCACGCCCCACCATCAGGCGCGCTAAATCCTGACGGGTGGTACCTGCCACAGGAACGCCCGCGGCTGTGATTCTCCCTTTGCGTAGCACCGTCACCCGGTCTGAAATGGTCATTACTTCCTGTAATTTGTGGCTGATGAAAATGACCGATTTGCCCTCTTGGACCATGACGCGCAGGGTATTGAACAGCACTTCGGTTTCTTGTGGAGCCAGCACGGCGGTGGGTTCGTCCATCACCAACACGTTTGCGCCGCGATAAAGCATTTTTAAGATTTCAACGCGTTGTTGCTCCCCAACCGATAACTGCCAGATTTTGGCTTTCGGGTCCACTTTCATCCCGAAACGCTCGCCCAACTCGGTCATTTTCTTGTCGTAATCGTTCAAGTTCAGTCGAAACGGCGGCTCATCCATGCCGAGCAAGATGTTCTCAGTGACGGTCTGTGAGGGAACGAGCATGAAATGCTGGTGAATCATGCCAATTCCGGCTTGAATGGCATCTTTGGGTGAGTGAAATTCTACTTTGTGACCGTTGACGGTGATAACGCCTGCATCGGCCCGGTATAGCCCGGCCAAGATGTTCATCAGTGTACTTTTGCCCGCGCCGTTTTCTCCGAGCAGGGCATGGATTTCGCCCTGGCGCAGTTCAAAATCAATGTGGTCATTGGCCAAAACGCCCGGAAAACGTTTGACAATGCCTTTCATGGTTACAACAAGTGGAAGGTTCGATGTGGCTTCGGGTTTGTCCACAGATGGCTCCCTTGTTAAGAAACTTTGTGACTGCATTGAAAATTGTATCTCCTGCTTGTTCTTGCCAGGGGGTTGGGAGAAGGCCAGTTTGAAAAAAGGCCAGGATAGTTTAATATCCTGGCCCCGTTGGAAGGTGAATCTTAGTTGCTGGGTAATTCAGCGGTGATGCCCTCGGCCCACCATTTCATGCAGTATTTGCAGCCTAACCCGTATTCGGGGAAGGCATCCAGGTCAACCTGCTCCAGTTTTTCGCCCTCAGGCACAATCAAGGTGCCTTTGTTGTCGTAAATGGGGCCAGAAAAGACATCGAAACGGGTAAATTCACCGCGCTGCATCGCGGCAAGCGTGTCGCGGATTTCCTGAATGAGGGCCGGGTCGAGGTCTTTCATGCCTGGGGTGAGTTCCTGGCCTTCCATGAACCCGAACAGACCCAACGCGCCAGTGTTGGCGTCGAAGTAATCCCAGCCTGGGGTATAGGTACCCGCGATGATTCCCTTGGTAATGCGAGCATATTCAGGCCCCCAAACCCAGTAAGGGGCGGTCAGACAGCGTTCCACCTTGCAGGAGCCATACCAGTCATAGGTCACACCCCATTTGCCCTTTTCTTGCGCCACATCGGCTACCGCGGGGGTATCTGCCCCGGTAAAGACGACATACGCGCCGGCATCGAAGAGCGAAGCCGCTGCTTCTTTCTCGATGATGGGGTCATGCCAGGTGTTAATCCAGCGCACATCCATCGTGCATTCGGGGCAGGTCTTTCTCATCCCCAGAGCGATGGCATTGCCCAGGCGCAGTTCTTCAGGGATGGGGAAGGTTGCCATGTAACCGAGTTTGGTCTGACCATCTTTTTTGGCGCGTGCCCCGGCAATCATGCCTGCCAGGTACTTCATATTTTCCATTGCGCCCATCAGGTTGCCGAAGTTCTTCTGGTTGGATTTGATGCCGGTCAGGTGAATGAAATACACATCGGGGTATTCATTGGCAACGGTTTCCATCGGGTCCATGTAACCGAACGAGGTGCCAAGAATCAGGTTGAAGCCCTTGCGGGCCAAGCTGCGGAAAATCTGCTCTGAATCTGCGCCTTCTGGCACATTTTCAACGTAGGCCACATGGGTATTCGGGACGTTTTCTTTAACATAGAGCAGTCCCTCGTAGTGTGCTTGCGACCAGCCGCCGTCATCATGCGGGCCAATCAGCACCATTGCAATATTGAACTTGCCATTTTCGATGTTGGGAATTTCAAACCCGCCGACTTTTTCGGGTCCGCAGGCTGAGATGAGCATGGAGAGTGCCGCAAACAAAGCGAGCATTCGCCAAAGGGTTTTTGTAAGCATTCTTTCCTCCTGAGAAAGTGTTTGAAGTGTTTGAAACAGTCTTCAGCAAAACAAGGTCAATTTTTGTCGGGCAACTCCTTTCTTAATCAACAGGGGGTTAGGAAGAGAATGAAATTGAACAGACTGATAGTAGCATATCGAATTTTACAGGAACAATCCAATGCCTTTTTTCATTACTTTAACCGTCAAAAAGCATTTTTCAGCCGCCGGGCCATTCTACAACCGGAATTTGACCCGGCAAATTACTCGTTTGGGTGCTTCTGGTGTGCGGCGGGTCAGCCATTCGTTTGTTAATAGTAGCACAAAACGAAAAGGTGTGGAAAGGGTTTTCCGCACCTCTTTTGCTGCTTTGTTATTTATCCATCTCGCGTGCAATAGTTCTCGCCATCTCCCTGGCTCTTTCTGGCGCATTGCCGACGTGATGAGCGTAATCCATCAATTCGCGCACCTGCGCAGAGGATAAGAATTTCAAGATTTCCGCGTCTTTCGATAGATTTTCGACCAGCGGGTTGGGTTCGCCGTTTCGAATCGCTTCCCAGGCGGTCATTGATTGCGCGCGGATGGTTTCGTGTATTTCCTGGCGGTTGGCCCCGGCCCGCACGGCGGCCATGAGAACGCGCTCGGTGGCGGCAAACGGGCCGTAGATATCCAGGTTGCGCCGGATGGCCTGTTCGTTGATGCTTAATCTGTCCACGATTCCGCGCAGGGTGTGGAGCATTTCATCCGCCGCGAGGAATGCTTCGGGCAGGATGACCCGGCGGTTGGCCGAGTCGTCGAGGGTGCGCTCCAGCAGGCTGTGGGCGGCGTTATCCCAGGCAATGCGCGGCAGTTGGGCCAGGTACCGCCCGAGCGAGTCGATTTTTTCGGCGCGAATCGGGTTGCGCTTGAAGGGCATGGCTGATGAGCCAACCTGTTTGCTGCCAAATGGTTCGCTCAATTCACCAATCGGCGGAGATTGCAGCAGGCGCAAGTCGAAGGCCATTTTGTAAAGCGATTGCGCCAGCCCGGCCAGTGCCGCAAGCACGGTGTAATCCTGTTTGCGTGGGTAGGTTTGAGTGGCCACCGGGTAAAAGGGCAAGTTTAGTTTTTCAGAAAGTTTCTGCTCAAAGCCGGCTATATTTTCCGCGCCGAGCAGTTCGGCGTAACTGGCCGAAGTTCCAACCGCGCCTTTGAAGCCCTTGCCGCGAATATTCTCCCGAATAGATTGCAGCGAACGGTAATCTTCAAGCAAATCTTGGGCATATTGCGCCAGCCGGTAGCCGAGCGTGGACGGTTCGGCGGGTTGGATGTGGGTAAACGCTATCAGCGGGGTATCGGCTTGTTCCACCAGATGCCGATTCAGCGTGTGGAGCAGTTCGCCCAAACTGGCAAGGGTCAGGTCGAGGCTTTCGCGCAGCCGCAGGGCGTCGGCGTTATCTTCCACATCCATCGAGGTCGCGCCAAAGTGGATGATGCCGCCGCCAATGGGCGCCTGCTCGGCAAAGACGCGCACCTCGGCCATCAGGTCGTGATGGATTTCGGCTTCGATTTCGAGCGCGCGCGGGATGTCGATTTCTTCGACGTGGGCGCAAAGGTCGGCAGCCTGTTCGGGGTGGACGAGGCCATATTCGGCCTGGACTTCGGCCAGCGCGACCCAAATTTTGCGCCAAAGCAAGCGTTTACGCTGTTCGGACCAGGTTTGGCGCATGGCCGGACTGCCGTAGCGCCACGAAAACGGGGATTGGTAGGATGTGAAGTCATTCATCGCAGTACATTTTACCATCGGCCTGAAAACAGCCCGAAAAGCGACTCGTTTGCAAAAACCAATGAAACACCAAGGAACGGCTTTTCATCTTTAACAGGATAAACAAGATGTTTTCCCTTGTTTTCTGCGCGGCTCATCTTGAAATCTTGTTCATCCTGTTTGTTTTTTAGTCTGAAACCAGACTTTGAGAAAGCCATGAGCAGACTCAAAAGTGTAATTGACGTGCCGATTTGCGAATGGTAAGATGATTTTATACGCATGAGATTGTATGGAGCCTGGTATGCCAATCGAAGTCCAGTTATTTACAGCCGATTATGTCATTCGCGGTCAGATTGAAAACGATGGGGAACGCCTGACGGATGTTCTGAACCTGAAAAATGAACAGGGCCTGGTTTTGCTTGATGCCCAGGTCGCCAGTCTACATACATTGGGGAAAACGCCCCCCGTCCGCATGGCAAAGATGCGCGTAGAAAAGAGCGCTATCACCCTGGCTATTCCCATCCAGCGCGACCTGACGCACAAGAGCATTTTTCGCAAGGCCAACCGGCTGGCCTTCGACGTGGTGGTGCTGGTGCCGCAGTTTCAAGTCCAGGGTGTCATCCACCAGACCGAGCGCATGGACCCGCGCAAAGGTTTCACCATGCGGCCTGAAGACTACATCCCGTTGACAGAGGCCGTTCTGACCTTTGCGCCCAATCCGCAATTGGTGATGCGCGTTGAGACGGTGGTATTCAATAAAAAACAAATGTTGATGGTTGCTGAACTGCGCGCCCGCACTGCGTCGCTCAACCCGCCAACCGGCCAATCTTCAGCGCAGTCTGGGGCATAGGATGGGGATGGATGTCGAAGCGGGGATTGGATTTCCAAAAGCCGTTGATGAATGCTGCTGGGGCGCTCGGCTTTGCGCCGGATGCTCGTTTTCCGTTAAATTGGGGGGAGTTTGGGGCCTTTGTCACCAATCCGTTAAGCCTGCGCCCGCGCCGTCCTGCTGTGGAGCCGGCTTTTATCGAACACCCTGGCGGGTTTTTGTTGCATAGCGGGCTGCCCAACCCCGGCTTTGCGCAAGCGCTCAAACAGGCTGCCCCCAAATGGGCGCGCGCCGGCCTGCCGGTCATTGTCCACCTGATGGCCGACCGCCCCGAAGAGACTCAGCGCATGGTGCGACAGTTGGAAAATGTTGAAAATGTGATGGCAGCGGAATTGGGCTTTGCCCCGTTACTGGCTGATGACATCATTCTTCTGGCCGTAGAAATGTCAGCCGGGGAACTGCCGTTGATTGTTCATCTGCCCTGGGAGCAGGTGCTGCGCCTGGGGCCGCAGGTGTTGGCGGCTGGGGCCGAGGCAGTCAGCCTGGCCGCGCCCAGGGGGGCGCTGGCTGCCCGCGATGGCAGGTTGGTTTCGGGCCGGTTGTTTGGCCCGGCGCTGTTTGCTCAGTCTCTTTTGTTGGTGAGTGAGGCAACCCGTGCCGGTATTCCATTGATTGGCGGGTGCGGGGTGTATTCCAAAGAAAACGTCAGCGCCATGCTCGCGGCGGGCGCGCTGGCAGTGCAGGTGGATACCGCCTTATGGCGGGGAGATTTTACCTGAACCAGAACGGCTCGCCGCACTTGAAACGAGCCGCGTATTCGCGCGCAATGTAAGCGACGCGCTGGATGAGCGTTTCTTGCGATTTAAGGTCAGAAATCCATAACGAGAACGTGACAATATAACTTGCCACAAAATACCCTTCGAGCAGGCGCTCATAGCGTGGGGGGAGCAGAGCAAATTGCGTATACCGCTCCAAAAAGAGTGGGTGAAATACCGTTCGCACATTGGAGATGCAAGTTGCCAGGTCGTAGGCAAAAGGCCCAAAGGCGCACATCGAAAAATCAATCAGGCGAATTTGTCCCTCATGAAGCAAGAAGTTGCCCCGGTGCAAGTCGCCGTGCAGAAGTCCCCAGGTTTGGGGCGTGCGCGGCAGGCGACTGGCCTCCTCCTCCAATAATTCAAGCGAAGTTTCAAGCGTTTTGTAGTCGGCATAAGAAATACGCCCATCCTGCATTGCCGGGCGCAGGGAAAGCAGCGCGTTTTGGAAATAAGCCGCATCTCGTTGTGGGCGCAAAAAACCGGCTGGAACCTGCCATTGGCTGGCGTATGCGTGAATTCTGCCCACCAATTCCCCCATTTGCGCAGCGGTCTGCTTGCTTTCCAGGTCGCGCGTCAGCAGGCTGCCCTCCTGCCAGGCCAAAAGGGTGGTGTTAACCCCCTCCACCTGTGAGACGTAACCGCCCATGCGGTTCTTCACCGGCGCTGGGACGGGTAAATCCTGGTGGCGCAACGCCTCCAGCCACAGCATTTCTGAGTTGATGACCTGTCTGTCCAGTCCTTCCTTACCAAAGGATTCTGTACGTGGGCTGTGCAGGCGTAGCAAGAAAGATGCCTCAGGACAGTCCACGCGGAAGGTCACGTTTTCGCTGTGTTGCAGGAATGTCACCAGCGTGGGTTTTATCTCGTAGTGCTTGAGCGCCTCGTAGGCAGTTTCCAGGCGTCGGTTGGTGGAGGTCGGCATAGGCAGATTTTACCTGTATCCGCCGTCTACTGGCTTCTTTTTTCATGGCAGGAAAATATTATCGTTCCAGCCAGATGGTCACCGGGCCGTCGTTGTGGATTTCAACCAGCATCTCGGCCCCGAACACGCCCTCACCGACTGGGATTTGCTGGGCACGTAAGAGGGTTGCAAAGCGCTCCACCAAAGGACGGGCCAGGTTGGGTGGGGCGGACTCGGTGAACGAGGGGCGGCGGCCTTTTTGGGCATCGGCGTATAGCGTAAACTGACTGACGACAATCGCCTCCCCGCCGATGTCCTTAATGGAAAGATTCATCTTCCCGTCTGAGTCTTCGAAAATGCGCAGGTTGGCAATTTTATCGGCCAGCCAGGCGGCCTGTTCTTGGGTATCGTGGTGGCCAACCCCAAGCAAAATCACGAGACCCTGGCCAATTTCAGCGTTCACCTGGCCGTGCACGCTCACTTTTCCATATTTCACTCGTTGCACCAGGGCGCGCATGGTTTTCTCCTTAATATTTCATTTGTAATGCGCAAGGGGTGAACGCATTACGGATATGGCCTTCTCAAAGTCTTAAAAAACAAACAGGATGGAAGCACTTAAAGATGAGCCGCACAGAAAGCGGGGAGAAAATATCCTTGACTCCACTGCAAAAATCATGATTTCACTGCAAAGACGAAAGATTCGCCCTTATTTTTGCTTCGCGTGCCTGGCGTCTTTGCGG
>DAOUBQ010000055.1:0-6328 GCA_034432755.1 Anaerolineales bacterium | reverse complement strand
AACCTGATGCTCACCCCCGGCAACGTGGACGACCGCAAGCCCGTTCCCAAGTTCGTGCGCAAACTCTTTGGCAAGTTGTTTGGCGATAAGGGTTATCTCTCCAAAGCGCTCCGTGACGAACTCTTCCGCACGTTCAGCGTGGAACGGGTCACCGGTGTTCGCTCCAACATGAAAAATGTGCTCATGCCGCTGATGGATAAAATCCTGCTTCGGAAACGGGCGATTGTCGAAACCATCATTGACCAACTCAAGAACATTTCGCAGATTGAGCATTCGCGCCACCGAAGTCCAATCAACTTTCTGGTCAATCTGCTTTGCGGCGTGATAGCGTATTGTCGTCAGCCCAAGAAACCTTCTCTTGGCTTGGGTACTCTGCCCGCTTTGATTGCCTAACCCGAACTCACGTTAAAAAGACGAAACCCGGCGTAGCCGCCAGTGCGGCCCGCGTTTTCGACAAAAAGTGGCGCGGGGCAATCAAGCGAATCAGGCAATACAACCCAGATGAATGGGAGTGATGAATCAAAATGGCGCGAGATTCATCTCGCGCCATTTTGATTACACCGCCTCATCACAGAGCAACTCCGCCAGGTAACGCAACCCCAGCGTATACGAGCGCCAGCCCAAGCCGCTAATTTTTCCCCTGCACACTGCCGAAATGAACGATTTATGTCGAAATTCCTCGCGCGCGTACACATTGGAAATGTGAACTTCAACCACCGGCAGGTCAATGGCGGCGATTGCATCACGCAAGGCGACCGAAGTGTGGGTATACCCGCCAGGGTTGAAGACCACGCCAGCAGCCCAAGAGCGCGCCTCGTGCAGGGCGTCAATCAGCGCGCCTTCGTGGTTCGACTGAAAACAGCGCACCTCCACGCCCAACTCTTGGCCCAACGCCACGCAGTGCGCATTGATGTCGGCCAGTGTCAGATTCCCATACACCTCCGGCTCGCGCGTTCCGAGCAGGTTCAAGTTCGGACCATGCAAGACCAGAACAGCGGTCATTTATCCTCCGCAAAAACCATCTCCAGGTTATCAACGCTGACTCCCACCTGCATTTGGCCGATTTCTTCAGGCAGAGCAAAGTAAACAACACCCGACTGGCGCTTTTTATCGTGGCGCATGGCCGCCATCAGTGCATCACGCGAGAACTCTGCCGGAATTTCGGTGGGCAGCCCAAGGCTCAAAAGCGTGGCCGCAATACGGTTCGCGAGTCCTTTCGAGCAAATCCACAGCCGCTCGGCCAATTTGGCTTCGGCCACCATGCCCATAGCCACCGCTTCACCATGTCGAATGCTGTAATTGGATACTTTTTCAATCGCATGGCCAACAGTATGACCAAAATTTAAGGCGGCCCGAATGCCTTTTTCATACGGGTCGGCTTCGATAATTTGCACTTTCACCGCCATCGCGCGCTGAACAATCTGCACCATGTCATCTTTCACAGATTCCAGGCCGCCCGAACACAGAGTAAACAAAGCCGGGTCGGCGATGACTCCATGCTTAACAACCTCAGCCAGGCCAGAGCGTAGTTCGGCATCTTCGAGAGTGGAGAGCATATAAGGGTTGGCAAACACCAGGCGGGGCGAGTGAAACGCACCCACCAGATTTTTTCCCTCAGGCAGGTCAAAACCGGTCTTGCCCCCCATTGAGGCATCCACCATCGCCAGCAGGGTGCTTGGCAAGGCCACCCAGTTCATGCCGCGCATAAACGTTGCGGCTGCAAACCCGGCCAGGTCACCTACCACCCCCCCACCTAAAGCCAACACTGTACTTTTTCGGTCTAACCCAAGCGCCAAAAATTTACGCCACAACATCATCACGGTTTCGATGGTTTTATGGGCTTCACCAGAAGGAATGGTGACCAACGCAGAAGCAATTCCGGCGCGGCGCAGCAATTTGCTGATTCGCTCGGCGTACAAAGGCGCAACGTTCTCATCGCTGACAATGACCGCCGGGCCGGTCAAACCGCGCTGGCGCAGTAAATCTCCCAGGCCATCGAACCCGCCCGGTTGGACGATAACATCATATGGCTGCCCCATGCCGCGTACCCGAAACCGCCCCACCATGACCTGAATGTGCGAGGCAATATCTTCGGGAGCAAGTCCGTCAGTGACTACGCGCAAATCATAGGAACGATAATGGTCAGAACGGCGCTGCAATAGCCGGGCCAGTTTCCCGGGCAGGTCATCGGCCAATAAGGGGCGCTCAGTCGCATCTTGGGCAATTCGATTCTGAAGAGTCTCAAACTCTGCGGTGAGCGAGACCACCACCCCCTTGGCTTCGGCATGAGAACGGTTCTGAGCGCGCAACAACGCCCCGCCCCCCAACGCAATGACGCGCGGCGGGCCTTTGGTCACCCGCCGCAGGGCGGTGCTTTCAATATCACGAAAACCCGATTCACCCCATTCTGCCATGATTTGTGGGATGGTTTGACCGGTAAAGGCAACAATTTCAGAATCGAGGTCAACAAATTCCATATCGAGGTTGGCTGCCAGCACGCGTCCAACGCTGCTTTTGCCAGAACCAGGGGGGCCGTAGAGAAAAATATGATTCATATCTTTGCCGCTGCTGCGTGATGTCGTGCGCATAAATTTATCACGTTTTGGGCCAGGTGTCATGATTCCCACCAAACATGTTCAACATTGTCCATCGGCAAATCTTGCAGGCGAGCGCGGCGCAGGGCGTCAAAGCGCGGTTTCATTTCAGAGAGCGAGTCACCGCCCAGTTTTTCGAGTAACGCCTCGGCCAGCACAAAGGCCACCATCGCTTCGAGGATTGGCACAGCGCGCGGCACGGGGCAAAAATCAGAGCGCTCATATTTCGTCGGCCCCTGCTGCCCGGTCGCCAGGTCCACGGTCGTCTGCGGGGTGAGGGTGGTGGCAATCGGTTTCATGGCCGCGCGAATCACAATCGGCTGGCCGTTAGAAATACCGCCTTCGGTGCCGCCGGCGCGGTTGGTGGGACGGAACAATCCCTCACCCCCCTGCCCCCTCTCCCGGCGGGAGAGGGGGGGAGGGGGCAGGGTAATCGCGTCATGGGCTTTCGTACCGGGCAGGCGTGCGTTCTCAAAAGCCTCGCCGATTTCGACGCCCTTCATAGCCTGCACGCTCATCACGGCCTGAGCCAGGCGGGCCTCCAGGCGCCTGTCCCATTGTGCGTAACTGCCCAGCCCCACCGGAACATTCAGCGCGACAATTTCCAGCACGCCGCCCAGGGTGTCTTTGTTTTGGATAATTTGATGGATTTTCTGCCTCATGCGTTCCGCCGCGATGGAATCGGGACAGCGCACGTCAGAGTTTTCGGCCGCCTCGAACCGGGCTGGATACGGCATTCCGTTAAAATCGGCTTCCACCTCGCCGATAGATTTAACGTACCCGCCGATGAAGATTCCAAACTGCCCCAGCAGGTGCTTGCAGATAGCGCCCACCGCCACCCGCATGGTGGTCTCGCGCGCCGAGGAGCGTTCCAGCGTGGGGCGCAGGTCGCGGTAGCCATATTTGACTGCGCCCGTCAAATCGGCGTGACCGGGCCGGGGCGTAGTGAGCGGCGGAATGGGTTTGTCCTTCCACTTGACATGGTCGGCGTTTTCCACCAGCAGCGCAAGCGGGGCGCCGGTCGTCTCGCCGCCCATCACACCGCCCAAAATTTGAACGGTATCTCGTTCAATTTTCATACGTCCGCCCGCGCCATAGCCTTGCTGACGGCGGGTGAGTTCGCGGTTGATGATTTCGGGGGTCAGGGGCAAGCCAGCGGGGATGCCATCCAGGATGGCGGTGAGTGAGGGGCCGTGTGATTCTCCGGCGGTGAGGAAGCGTAGCATATCGGTCTCCAGTTATCAGTGAGCAGTGAGCAGTTATCAGTGAGCAGTAAGCAGTTATCAGTGAGCAGTGAGGGATGAGCAGGGAGCAGTGAGCAGTGTTCAGTGTTCGGCGGCCTGCCAGAGGGCAGCGCGCGGCGGGCGGCAGCCAGTCCAAATTTCAAAAGCGAGGGCAGCCTGTTCGATGAGCATTCCAAGTCCGGTGGCAGCGGGCAGCCCAGCGGCGCGCGCCTGGCGGACGAGGCGTGTCTCGCGGGGGTTATAGACCAGGTCGTAAACCACCGCCCCATCAGGCAGGGGGGTATGTTCGGGCCAGGGGCAGGTTTCAATGGCGGGTGCCATGCCCAGGGGCGTGGTATTCACCAACAGGTCGCCTTGCCAGTCTGCCACAGCATTCAATTCAATACACTCTATGTGGCTACACGACAATTTTAGAGATTGCGCAAGGGCTTGGGCCTGCTCCAGGCGGCGGGCAGCCACAGTGACCTGCCAACCGGCCTGGCATAAGGCATAAAAAACTGCGCGGGCCGAGCCGCCAGCGCCGAGGAGAAGTGCAGTTTTTGGATTTTGGATGTTCGATTTTTCCAAAAAACGAGTTAAGTCGGTGAAAAAGCCCGGCGCGTCGGTGTTGTCGCCGATTAACCGGCCATTCTGCGCCGAAATCGTGTTTACCGCGCCAATGGCTTGGGCGGTTTCGGTCAGGGCATCGAGCAGGGGGATGACATTCTGCTTGTGCGGAATGGTGACGTTTAGCCCGTGAATTTCTCCGGCACGCAGGCGGGCAAGCAAGGTGTGCAGGCCGGGAAGGTCATCGGGAGGAATGGGAAAAAGGGAATAATCGCCGGTCAATCCACAGGCGGCGAGAGCGGCGGCGTGGATCTTGGGCGAGAGCGAGTGGCCGAGGGGGTGGCCGATGAGACCGAGGGGATAAAACATAAGAATGAAGAATGGGCAAAGGGGGGCGTTTAGCGAAGTGTGTCGAGAACGGCAAAGAAGTTAGGAAAGGTTTTGGAGACGCAGCCGGGGTTTTCGATGGTGACGCCCGGAACGCGCAGTCCGATGAGCGAGAAGGCCATGGCCATGCGGTGGTCGTTGTAGGTCTGAACGGTGGCAGGCGTAAAGTTCTGACACGGGTAAATGGTCATGCCGTCGGGATGTTCCTCCACTTTGACGCCCAAGCGGGTCAGTTCGGCGCAGGTGGCGGCGATGCGGTCGGTCTCTTTAACACGGGCCGAGGCGATGCCGCGAATGCGGGTGGGTGAAGCAGCAAAAGGCGCAAGGGCAGCCAGGGTTTGGGCGGTATCGGGGATGTCGCGCATATTAATATCAATGCCAGTCATTTGTGATTGGCAATGAACTGTGATGGAATGATCGCTTTCGGTGACGCGACAGCCGAGTTTCTCCAGAACGTCCAGAAAAGCGATATCTCCCTGAACCGAGCGGCGGGAAATGTTTTCAACGCGAACCGTTCCACCGCAGATGGCAGGGGCGGCAAAGAAGTAAGAGGCAGCCGAGGCGTCGGATTCGATGGGGTAATTGGGGCTGGGCCTGTAACGCTGGGGGTAAATTCGGAAAAACCGATATTCGTCGCGCTCTACGGTGACGCCAAAATCGCGCATGATGGCGAGGGTCATTTCGACATAGGGTTTGGAATTGAGTTCGGTAGAGAGTTCGATTTCGACCGGGGTTTGGGCATAGGGCGCGACCATGAGCAGGGCGGAGAGAAACTGACTGGAAATGTCACCCGCAACCGTGGTTTTGCCGCCGGGAAGACCGGATGCCAGGATTTTGACGGGAGGATAAATTTGCGATTTGACGATTTGGTAATTTAGTGATTGGAATACCGGATGAACATCTGCGCCCAACTGCTTCAGCGCAACCACCAGGTCGCCGATGGGGCGTTCTCTCATGCGCGAGTCGCCGTCTAATATGTATTCGCCGTGGCCGAGCGTGAGGAAGGCGGAGAGGAAACGCGCCGCAGTGCCGGCGTTGCCAATGAACAACTCGGCCTTTTGGGCGGGAATCTGACCGCCGAGGCCGGTAATCGTCATCTCGTGATTGGTTTCGTCGAGTGTCAGGTGAAAACCGAGGGTTTGGAGGGCGCGGGCGAAGTAGCGCGAGTCGTCGCTGAAGAGGGCATTGGTTAAACGGGTTGTGCCTTTGGCGAGAGCGGCTATCAGCAAGGCGCGGTTGGTGAGCGATTTCGAGCCAGGCACGCGGACGGTGGCGTTAAGGGGGTGAGGAATGGGGGTGATTTGCATGAGAATTATCAGTGGTCAGTTATCAGTGGTCAGTTATCAGTGGTCAGTTATCAGTTGTCAGTTATCAGTTATCAGTTATCAGTTATCAGTTATCAGTTGTCAGTTATCAGTTGTCAGTTATCAGTGGTCAGTTATCAGTTGTCAGTTATCAGTTATCAGTTGTCAGTTGTCAGTTGTCAGTTGTCAGTTGTCAGTTGTCAGTTATCAGTTGTCAGTTGTCAGTTGTCAGTTGTCAGTTGTCAGTTGTCAG
>DAOUBQ010000054.1:0-96242 GCA_034432755.1 Anaerolineales bacterium | reverse complement strand
GCACCCCTGCGTGGGCGATGTCCGCTATATCGGCCTGTTTTCCACCCTCGAACTGGTGCAAAACCGCGAGAGCAAAGCCGTGATGCCCGCCGCCGTGATGGGCCAGGTTGGCAAATATTTGCGTGAAAACGGCCTGTTTACGTTCATCATGGCAAACAACCTGGGGAGTATGGTCTTTGTCGTCCCGCCGCTGTGCATTACCCAAGAGCAACTCGATGAGGGGCTGGCGATTGTGGAGAAGGCATTGGAGATTGCGGATGCCCAGGTAGGAAAGTAGATAGGGAAACAAGGACTTATCTACTTGTCTACTTATCTACTTGTGTCTACGTTCTGACGAGGAAAAATTCATGCAAAAAATCTTAAACTACATCAACGGCGAATGGATTGAACCAGCCGTTTCAGACTATGTCGATGTCATAAACCCGGCGACGGGCGGGGTGATAGCGCGTACCCCGCTGAGTCGTGCTTCCGATGTGGAGGCGGCGGCCCAGGCTGCGGCGCAGGCGTTCCCGGCCTGGCGGCGCGTGCCAGCCAATGAGCGGGTGCAGTACCTGTTCAAACTGCGCGAACTGCTCAAGGCCAACACGGATGAAATCGCCCGGACGATTACCAACGAGTGCGGCAAAACTTTCGAGGAATCGAAAGCCGAAATGGTGCGCGCCATCGAAAACGTGGAAGTGGCCTGCGGCATCCCGATGATGTCGAAGGGCGAAATTGCCGAGGACATTGCTCCCGGCATTGACGAATTGATGATTCGCCAACCCGTCGGCGTGTGCGCCACCATTGCGCCGTTCAACTTCCCCGGCATGATTCCGTTCTGGTATCTGCCTTACGCCCTGGCAACCGGCAACACCTACATCATCAAGCCCTCCGAAAAAGTGCCGATGACAATGCAATTGATTTTCAAACTCATCGAGCAGGTCGGCTTCCCGAAGGGCGTCGTTAACATGGTCAACGGGGCGAAGGAGGCGGTGGATGCGATTCTCGACCATCCGGTGATTCGGGCGATTACATTTGTCGGCTCGTCCAACGTGGCGAAGTACATTTACAGCCGCGCCGCCGCCAATGGCAAGCGCGTCCAGGCCCAGGGCGGGGCCAAAAATCCGGTGGTGGTTCTGCCCGATGCCGATATGGAGATGGCCGTCAAAATCATCGCCGATTCGGCCTTTGGCTGCGCCGGTCAGCGCTGTTTGGCGGTATCGTGGGCGGTGACGGTGGGCGAGGCCCGCAACGAGTTCTGCGAAGGGATTTGTGACGCGGCAGCCAGCCGCAAGGTGGGCTATGGCCTCGATGACGGCGTGCAGATGGGGGCGGTGATTAATCAGGCCAGTAAAGCGCGCATTGAGCAGTTAATCGGCCTGGGCGCGTCGGAAGGCGCTTCGGTGCCGGTGGATGGCCGGGGGGCGGTCATCCCCGGTTATGAAAAGGGCAGTTTCGTGCGTCCCACCATCCTGATGGATATGAAACCCCAGAGCGAAATCTGGAAAACCGAAATTTTTGGCCCGGTACTGGGCGTGATGCACGTCAACACCATTGATGAGGCAATTGCGCTGGCGAATGCTCAGGCGTATGGCAATCAGGCCAGCCTGTTTACCAGCAGCGGCTCGGCGGCGCGCAAGTTCCGCTACGAGGTCGAGGCCGGGAACATCGGCATCAACATCGGCGTGGCGGCCCCTATGGCGTTTTTCCCGTTTAGCGGCTGGAAAGAGTCGTTCTTCGGCGATATGCACGGCCAGGGCAGTGACGCGGTGGAGTTCTTCACCCAGAAGAAGGTGGTGGTGGAACGCTGGCCCAAAGAGTGGACGCGCAAGTTTTAGGTAGATACACACCCTAAAGGTTTGCAAGGCCTTTAGGGTGTGCTCATTCAACCCGCCTGAGGGGGCGGGGACATTTCACCCAAAGGAGTATGCAACATGGACCTTGAAGGCTATCAATATGTCTGGCTCATCGTGACGTTCATCATCGGCTTTTTCGCCGTGCGCATGGGCGTCGGTATCTGGGCGTCGCGCAAAGTTTCAGATGCCGCAGATTACATTGTCGCCGGGCGCAGTCTGCCGATTTACATGGTCGGCGCGTCAGTGATGGCGACCTGGTTTGCCGCAGAGACGTTAATGGGGGCGTCTTCGATGGGCTACCAGTATGGATTTCAGGGGGTGATTTTCGACCCGTTTGGGGCGGCGGCCTGCCTGTTCCTTTCGGGCTTCTTTTTCACCCGTCTTATGCGCCGCGCCCGCTACCTGACGGTGGTGGACTTCTTTGAGCGCCGCTTTGGGAAGTGGACGACCGTGCTGGCTTCGATTGCCCAATTGATGACCTATTTCGTCTGGACGGGCGCGCAGATGGTGGCCGCCGGGACGATTGTCAACGCGCTCTTCCCCAGCGTGCCGGTGGAAGCGGGCATGATTTTGGTGGCCGTCTGGGTGACGGGCTACACCATGCTCGGCGGGATGCTGGCTGATACCCTGCTCGATTTCATCCAGATGTTTTTCACGGCAGGCGGCATGACCCTGATTTTCTTCTTTACGCTCAACCAGGTGGGCGGCTGGGAGGGCCTGACCAGCATCACTTCCACGCTCTACAACCCGAAACCTTTCACCCTGCTGCCCGATATGGCCGGGGAAGCCGGGTATCTGGGTTATTTTGGCGTCAATGGCTGGATGTATTGGGGGGCGGCCTGGCTGGCAATTGGCCTCGGCTCGGTGCCGACCCAGGACCTGTTCCAGCGCTCGATGTCGGCCCGCAACGAGTCGACGGCGGTTTGGGGCACTTACCTGGCGGGCATCTTGTACCTGGTCTTTGGCATCATGTCGCCGTTGATTGGGATTATGGTTTTCCAACTCAGCCCTGACCTGGCCAACCCGGATGGCGTGCTGGTTCATGCGGCCATTAACTATGTACCGCCTATTTTGACGGCTATTTTTATGGCGGCGCTGGCCTCGGCCTTGATGAGCACCTCCGATAGTTCTCTGCTGGCGGGGGCCTCGGTGGTTACCCAAAACCTGTTCCCGCTCTTTGGCAAAACCCTGGATGCGAAGGAAGAAGTCAAGTGGACGCGCATCATGGTTGGGATTAACGGCTTCATCGGAATTGTCATCGCCATTACCGCCTCGGTCATCTATGAACTGGGCGTGGTGGCCTGGACATTGCTCCTGGTTGGTCTGTTCGTGCCGTTTGCCTTTGGTTATGTACTGGAAAAAGGCCAATGGCTACGGCGGCGCGGCGGCGGTGCTGGGCGGATGGGTTTCCTGGGCCATTTTAACCTGGGTGGCTTACCAGTTTGGCCTGGGCGGAGACCCAACGACGGCGGTCTGTTCTGGCGGCGACCCCTCGCTGCTCAGTGACCGGGCGGTCTGGTTGGATTGCGCCTTCTGGGATGCGGTTTACATTGCGTCCCTGCCGGCTTTCCTCATCTCAATCGCTTCGATGATTGTGGTCTCGCTGGCAACCCAGAAACAGGATGCCCCGAAACCGATTACCGATGTGGACGGCCAGCCGATGGACACGAATCCCTTCCACTATATCGGCATAACCCCCCTCAAAGATGCCCTGCGCAAGTTGCGCCCGGAAGAGTACGATTAGATTTCAGGGTCCAGCGAGCAGTCATCAGTAACCAGAACAGGCGCGTCGCGCCATATCAGATGAGTTGCCGTAACTTGGGTAGAACGTTTCTGCCAGGCATCCTGTCTGGCGCGACACGCTCCATATTTTCCAAGAGGAGAAACTATGTCCCAAAATTTGAACGCAGCACAGGAATATGCCCAAAAATGGCTGGAAATTATCGAAAAACCGGAGCGCCCGCCCGAAGAACTTGGCAAGTGGATTATCACCGAATCGATGCACAACTTTGCCGAGCATTTCAACAAAGGCTGGCTCGATTATCGCAAATCGGTGACCCAGGCCGGGCAGTGGGCGGCCACCGAATGGACCGGGCGCGGCGCAACCTTTGAAGATGTGCTGGGCCGCAAGTATATTGACTTCCTCGGCGGGTTTGGCATGATGGATTTAGGCTGGGGTCATCCCGAAGTGGTGGCCGCTGTCCAGGCGCAATTATTGCGTACCCCCATGCCCAGCCAGGAACTGATTGACCCGCTGCGCGGTGTGCTGGCCCGCCTTTTGGCCGAAATCACCCCCGGCGACCTGAAATACGCCTGGTTCGCGGCCAGCGGCACCGAAGCGATTGAAGCAGCCATTAAGCTCGCCAAAGTGTATACCCAAAAACCGGCTTTCATTGTGGCCGTAAAGGCCTTTCACGGCAAAACGATGGGTGCGCTCTCGATGATGGGCAAAGCCGATTACCGCGTCCCGCCCGGTGTTTTGTACGGCGGCCCGGTCTATCACGTCCCGTATGGCGATGCGGCAGCGGTTGAACAACAGCTCGAGATTTGCGACAAAATTGGCGTGGGCGTAGCGGCTGTGCTGATGGAACCCATTCAGGGCGAGGCGGGCGGAATCGTTCCGCCAGATGACTTCTGGCCGAGAATCCGCGCGGCGACGAAAAAATACGGGACCCTGCTCATCGCCGATGAAGTGCAAACCGGCCTGGGCCGCACCGGCAAACTGTGGGGCGTGGAACACTGGAACGTCGTCCCCGACATCATCGCGGTGGCGAAATCGCTGGGTGGCGGCGTCATGCCCATCTGCGCGGTCATCACCACCGAGGAGATTTTCCAGCCCTTCATGTACCCCAACCCCTTCCTGCAAACCACCACCACCGGCGGCGGCGCGCTGGCCTGCTCGGCGGCCATTGCGGCCATCAACGTCACCATCCGTGACCGGCTGTGGGAAGCCGCCGAGGAAAAGGGCAACTATATTATTCCCAAAGTGCAAGAATTAGCCGCGAAATACCCGAAAGTTTATGCAAAGGTCACTGGCAAAGGCCTGCTCATCGGTCAGCACTTCCAGACTCCCGAAATTGGCGGCGCGGTGGCGGCAGCCCTGTTCAAGCGCGGCGTTCTCGTGGCGGGAACCCTGACCAGCGCCCAAACCATCCGCATCGAACCGCCACTCGTCATCACGTATGATGAAATCAACCAGGGGTTGGATGCGCTCAAGGGAGCGGTCGAGGAAGTCGCCGAAACACTGTAAACCTGCCCCAAAGCGTTCCCCGGCGTTCTCTGTGCGCGCCGGGGTTTTTATTCAAACAAAAATTACAAAAATTACTCTATTCATAATAAAATATTTAAACTACCCATGCGTGCTATACCACCATCGGCTGTGTGGGACCTGCAATAATAAATTGTCAGATAAAGTTTTGTCGGTCTTTGTGACCAGCAAGAAGTCGAAGGAGGCAAAAGGATGAACGAGTTTGCAGTGGAATTGCGTAACGTCGTCAAAACGTTTACCACGCCCGAAGGAGGCACGGTAAACGCCGTTGACCATGTGGACATGCAAATCAAGAACGGTGAGTTTTTCTCCATGCTGGGTTCTTCGGGCTGTGGAAAAACCACCTCGTTGCGCATGATTGCCGGGTTTGAGTGGCCGACCAGTGGGGAAGTGTATATCGAAGGCGAGCCACAAGGGCATAAGCCACCCTTCCAGCGTCAGGTTAACACCGTTTTTCAGAATTACGCCCTGTTTCAGCACATGACCGTCTTCCAGAATGTTGCCTTTGGGCTGGAAATGGATAAAGTCTCCCCAGAGGAAATTAAGCGGCGCGTGGGTGAGGCGCTGGCGATGGTCAAACTCACCGGCATGGAAAAGCGCTCACCGCGTCAGTTGTCGGGCGGTCAGCAGCAGCGCGTGGCCCTGGCGCGTGCCCTGGTCAAGCGACCCAAAGTGCTCCTGCTCGATGAGCCGCTCGGCGCGCTTGACTTGAAACTGCGCAAAGAAATGCAGCTGGAATTAAAAAGCCTTCAGCGTGAAGTGGGAATCACCTTTGTTTTCGTCACCCACGACCAGGAAGAGGCCCTGACGATGAGCGACCGCATCGCCGTGATGAGCCAGGGCAAAGTCATGCAAATTGGCGCGCCGGTTGAAATCTATGAGCGCCCGCAGAACAAGTTCGTAGCCGACTTTATCGGCGATACAAACTTCCTGGAGGGTGTCATCCGGCGCATCGAGGGAGATAAGGCTTGGGTCTATGTGGATGTACTGCAAGCCGAGGTGACTGGCACCCTGAGCGGAGTACGCAGGTTGAGCGCTGGGGAAAAAGCAGTCATTTCCATTCGTCCAGAGAAAATACGCCTGATGGATAAATCCCCGATGACCGAAAACTGCTTCCCGGTCACCATCCAAAACTCTGCCTATATCGGTTCCGATACCCGCGTAGAAGTGCTGGCCGGTGGGTTGCGGCTGAAGGTGTGGGAACAAAACCACATTTCCACGCTCGACCCACGCGCATATCACCAAAAGGAACATCAAGCCTGGGCGATTCTGCTGCCTGAAAACGCGCTCGTTTTGCCAGCCTAGGAGGCCCGTATGTTGCGCAAACTGAGAGAAAACAAATCCCTGCAAGGCACGCTGCTGATTGCCCCCACCTTGTTGTGGATGGTCATCTTGTTAATCATTCCGCTGCTTTTGACGTTAGTGATAAGTTTCGGAAAGCGCAGCGCCGACGGTGGGGTTATTTTTACCTTCACGCTGGAGAACTATATCCGGCTGGTAGGGCTTAAACCTGATTGCCTGAACCCTTTCAGTTGTTTCGACCCGCTGTATGTTGATATTTTGTGGCGTTCACTGACTCTGGCGTTCGAAACCACCATTCTGGTCATTTTGTTGGCTTATCCCCTGTCCTATTTTATTGCACGTTCCCCGGCCAACCGGCGCAACACCTTCCTGTTTATGGTGTTAGTGCCGCTTTGGACGAATTTTGTCATCCGCGTCTATGCCTGGATGATGCTCCTGCGCACCCAGGGCGTGATTAACGGCATTTTGGGCTGGCTGGCCGGGCTGGTTGGGATTCCGTTTACGCCGTTGGAAATGCTCTATACCCCTGGCGCAGTGCTGGTGGGCATGGTGTACGAATTTTTGCCCTTCATGATTTTACCCATTTACACGTCGCTTGAAAAAATTGACCCTTCTCTTTACGAAGCCGCCGCCGACTTGGGCGCAAATGCCTTCAAGACCTTCCTGCGGGTAACGCTGCCACTCTCTATGCCAGGCGTGGTCGCCGGAACCATTCTGGTCTTTATCCCGGTGATGGGAACATTTGTCGTCTCTGACCTTTTAGGCGGCAAACAGGTCATCCTGGTTGGCAACCTCATTCAGCGTCAGTTTTTAGATGCGCGCGACCCCACCTTTGGCAGCGCGGCCTCGCTGATTCTGATGGCAATGACCCTGATTGTGACCTATTTTTACACCCGAAAATTTGGATTTGGAGAGGAGATTGTTGTCGGATGAACCCACACCGCCGCGCTCCGCTTGTCCTGGTGATGACCGTTCTGGTCTATTTGTTCTTATACGCGCCGATTGTGGTGTTGATTACCTACTCCTTCAACGCCTCGCGCACCAACATCCTGTTCGAGGGTGTCATCAGCAACTTTGGCCCACTGCGCATGGAGGGGAGCCTGGTGGTTCAAAGCCCATGTGGCCCCTTTCATTGGTTTTGCGAACTGGCAAAAAACCGGGAAGTGATAAACGCCGCCCGCAATACCCTGACCATCGCAATCACTTCCACCATCATTTCAACCATCATCGGCACCATGGCAGCCCTGGCGCTGCAACGCTACGACTTTCGGCTGAAACCTTTTTCCCAATTATCGCTTTACATTCCTATCGTCATTCCTGAAATTGTGATGGGCATTGGCATCCTCACGCTTTTCAGCCAGGCATTTACCCTGATTAACCAATCACTTGCGCTCAGCGGCAATGCCCGCCTGACCTTAGGCATCGGCACGGTGATTATCTCCCATATTGCCTTCAGCGTACCATTTGTGACGCTGGTCGTCCAGGCACGTTTGCAAGGGTTCGACAAAGCCTTCGAGGAAGCCGCCATGGACCTGGGCGCCAACGAACTGGTCACATTCTGGCGAGTGACACTACCCATGCTGCTGCCGGGCGTGCTTTCGGGGGCGCTGTTGGCCTTTACGCTTTCCCTCGATGATTTCGTCATCACCTTTTTCACCAACGGGCCGGGGTCCACCACCCTGCCCATCTACGTCTATGGCTTGCTGCGGCGCATCATCACTCCGCAAGTCAACGCCTTATCAACGGTCTGGATACTGACTGTTTTCGTTGCGGTCTTTCTGCTTCAACGCTTGCAAAACCGCGAAGCCAAATAATGGGTATCACGCGGAAATACCCGCGTCGCCAAATATACAAAAGGAGAGAGAAAATGAACCAATCGCTTGTTTCAAAATTGCTGGTCATCGCCACGCTCCTCAGTCTGTTGCTATCGGCCTGCGCAGGCGGGGCAAACAGCAATACCGGGCAGCAAGAAATCGTTACCTCATCGGGCTTTGTCTGCCCCTTGCCCGACCCCCAACTGGAGGTAACCTCCAAAGAACTCAACCTATTCGTCTGGACGGAATACATTCCCGCCGAATGGAAAGAGTGCTTCACGTTGGTCTATGGCGTCAAAATCAACCACGATGAATATTCGGCCAACGAAGAGATGTATGCCAAACTCTCAGCCGGCGGCACAAATTATGACCTGGTGCAGCCCACCGATTACATCGTCAGCCTGATGGTGAGCAAAGGATTAATCCAAAAACTGGATAAATCCAAACTGCAAACTGTGTTGGCAAACCTCGACCCCAACTACATGGGCCTGGAATTTGACCCCAACAACGATTACACCCTGCCCTACCAGGCCGGCACAGACGCGCTGATTTACAACGCGGACAAAGTGCAAAACCCGCCCAAACGCTGGTCCGACCTGTGGAACCCCGATTACGCCGGGCGCATGGTCTTTTTAGATGACTCGCGCGTGATTATCGGCATGACTCTCGTTTCACTGGGCTACGACCCCAACACCACCGACCCGGCGCAGCTCAACGAGGCCAAAGCCAGGCTGGCAGAACTCGTCCCGAACGTCAAACTATTCGACAGCGATTCTCCCAAAACCGCGCTCATTGCCGGCGATGTGGATTTGGGCGTTACCTGGACCGGCGAGGCCTTCACCGCCCAGCAAGAAAACCCGGCCTTTGTCTATGTTTACCCTGAGGAAGGTGCCATCCTCTGGCAAGATAACTGGGCCATTGTGGCCAACGCTCCCCACCCCGATGCCGCCTATGCCTGGATAAATTACACCATGCAGCCCAACATGTTCTGGCTCATGCTGCGCGACTTCCCTTATATCAACCCCAACAAAGGCGCACTGGAATTTGCCAAAACCAATCATCCAGACTTGTATGACCCCTACATGGCCTCTACCATCACCAATGTTCCACAAGAGGTGCTTGACAAAGGCTACCGCATTAAAGACGTGGGCGATGCGCTCCCGCTCTATGACCAAATTTGGACGGAAGTGAAGGGCGGGCAATAAACTTTCCCATCACGCTGCTCTCAACCGGCTCCAATATTGGAGCCGGTTTTTGTAACCCAAAGTTCAGTTCACCGGCCCAACCAGGCAGAAAGGCACAACAATGGTCTTTTCACAAACCACACAAGCAGAAGACAAAACAGCAAAACGCCTTATTTTGTGCTTTTTCATTAATAAAATATTGACTTTAATAATAAAAAGTTATAGAATATCAATATGCAAAACTCAATCAACATTCAGCAGCGAGACGATTTAGATAGCGTTGACCAATACATCATCGAAGCCATGCGCCAGGATGGCCGAATTGCCTTTGCGCAAATTGCCCAACAATTGAATGTCTCCCCCGGCATGATTCGGGTACGCTATAACCGCCTGGTTGATTTAGGCATTCTCAAAGTGGTGGCCGTTACCAACCCCCTGCGCATGGGCTACAAGACAATGGCGATGATTGGCATCCGCACCGCAGGTGAGAAAATGCTCCAGGTGGCCGAGCAGGTGTCAACCTTTGAGGAAGTCATCTACCTGATTGTCGTCAGTGGCCGTTACGACATCATCGCCGAGGTGGTTTGCCGCGACCACGCCCACCTGTTGCGCTTTCTGACCGAAAAGCTATACAAAGTGGACGGCGTGCGCGAATCCGAATCCTTTATGCACTTGAAAATCCAGAAGGAAGTGTATTTTTAGGAAGCAAGCGGAGTTCCAAAACTCCCAAGTTTGGACGAAGCCTGGAAACTCCAAAGCCTGGAGACCCTGGACTCCGTTTTCGACAGGAATCTACCGATGAAGTCGGCGAATACCGATGGATTGGGTATAAAACCACAAGGAGAACCTTTTGATGAAAGTACTACTCGTTGGTGTTGGCGGTGTGGGAGAGGCGATTGCGCAAATGGCAAAGCGCCGCCCCTGGGTCGAGCAGATGGTGCTTTGCGACTACAACGTCAAGCGCGCCGAGGAAGTTCAGGCCAAACTGGGAGACCAGGCGCGCTTCCCCGTTGAGTTCATTGATGCCAGCAAGCAAGAAATGCTTGAGGCGCTGGCCCGCAAACACGGGGTCCATCTCATCATGAACGCAGTTGACCCGGTCTTCAATAAACAAATTTTCGACGCCGCCTACAACGTCGGCGCAAATTATATGGACATGGCGATGACGCTCTCCGAGCCGCATCCGGAACGTCCCTACGAGTTGCCGGGCGTCAAACTGGGCGATTACCAGTTTGAGCGCGCCAAAGCCTGGCAAGAAAAAGGCCTGCTGGCACTAGTCGGGATTGGCGTCGAGCCAGGCATGGCCGATGTCTTTGCGCGCTACGCCCAGGAGCATCTCTTTGATGAAATCGAAGAAATTGGCATTCGTGATGGAGCCAACCTGGAGGTGGAAGGCTACGAATTTGCACCGAGTTTCTCCATTTGGACGACCATTGAAGAGTGCCTGAACCCGCCCATCATTTGGGAACAAGACAAAGGCTGGTTTACCACCGCACCATTCTCTGAGCCAGAAGTATTTGAGTTCCCCGAAGGAATTGGCCCGGTGGAAGTGGTCAATGTCGAACACGAGGAAGTCCTGCTCGTGCCGCGCTGGGTGAAAGCAAAGCGTGTGACCTTCAAATATGGGCTGGGCGACAAATTCATCAATGTTTTGAAGACCTTGCACATGCTCGGCCTGGATAATAAAGAGAAAATTAACGTTAAAGGCGTGATGGTTGCCCCGCGCGACGTGGTGGCGGCCTGCCTGCCCGACCCGGCCCACCTGGGCGAAAAGATGAAGGGCAAGACTTGCGCCGGGACGTGGGTCAAAGGAATCAAAGACGGCCAGCCGCGCGAAGTCTACCTGTACCAGGTGGCCGATAACGAGGCCTGCATGAAAGAATGGGGCTGCCAGGCGGTCGTCGCGCAGACCGCTTTCAGCGCAGTGATTGCGATGGATTTGCTTGAACACGGCCTATGGAAAGGCGTGGGGGTTCTCGGCCCTGAAGCCTTCCCTCCTGAGCCGTTCATGGAAAAAATGGCCGAATATGGCTTTCCCTACGGCATCAAAGAAATGACGCCGGAAACTAACTAGTGAAATTCGTCCCCCTTCGCCCTTCCGTGAAGGGGGATTTTTGTCAGTTGTAGTGAGAGTAACTGCTATATTTTGAACTGCCTCGGGAGGGCATGATTATGCAACAATATGAATACGCTGGTTTGATTGTGGGGGGAATTGTGGTCATCTTGCTGGTGCGCCTGGCCATTGGCTATTGGGCCTCAAAAAAAGTGGAAACCACCAATGACTATGTGCTGGCAGGCCGCCGCCTGCCGCTCTGGATGGCCGCGCCGTCCATCATGGCAACCTGGTTCGCCGCTGAAACACTGATGGGTTCCAGTTCTGAAGCCTATAAATATGGTTTGCAGGGCGTCATTTTTGACCCATTTGGCGCGACCCTGTGCCTGGCGCTTTCAGGCCTCTTGATTGTGCGCCTGGCGCGCCGCGCCCAGTACATGACCATCATGGACTTCTTCCAGAAACGTTACGGCACGACCATGTCGGTCGTTGGTTCGATTGCCCAAATCATCGGCTATTTCGGCTGGACAGCGGCCCAAATCGTGGCGGGCGGCGCGATTTTGCAGGCCCTGCTCGGCTGGGACCTGTCGGTCGGCATGATTTTAGTGGCCGGCGTGGTGACTATCTACACCATGGCGGGCGGCCTGTGGGCCGATACCGCGCTCGATTTTATGCAGATGTTCCTGACGATGGGCGGCCTGCTGGTCATCTTCGGCGGCATCCTGTGGGCGGTCGGCGGCCTGGATGCTTTCATCGGCATGGCCGGAGCGCAAAATACCGATTATCCCTTTGCCATGGCACCCACCGCGCAAGAGGGCTACCTGGGCTATAGCGGCACAATGGGCTGGTTCTATTACCTGGCGGCCTGGATGGCAATTGGCCTGGGCTCCATCCCCGCCCAAGATTATCTCCAGCGCACCTGCGCCGCCAAGAATGAAAACGTAGCCGTCAAATCAACTTACGTTGCGGCCTTTCTGTATATCACCTTTGGCATCCTTTCACCTTTCATCGGTATGGCAGCCTATTCGGCGCTTGGGCCAGAAATTGAAGGGGAAGCCACCCAGTTTGTCTTGATTATGATGGCCATGGAATACCTGCACCCTGTTTTGGTGGCGCTCTTCGTGGCCGCGCTGGCTTCAGCGTTGATGTCTACCTCCGACTCATCCATGCTGGCCGGGGCGACCATGTTCACCGAGAACATCATCAAAGTCTTCAAGCCTGACCTGAGCGACAAGTCGCAACTGTTCCTGACGCGCGCCGCGCTGGTCACAAGCGGCCTGCTCAGCCTGGCAATTGCGCTGTGGGCCGAAACCATCTACCAGTTGGCGGTCCTGGCCAACACCTGTATCCTGGTTGGCATGGTCGCGCCATACATCATTGGCATGTATTGGAAAAAGGCCAACCACATCGGCGCGCTCACCTCGTTCTTCTCTGGCACAATTTCCTGGGTTTTCCTGTCCATGTTCTACTACCAGGAAACCATCATTGCCAATGAAGGCTTTGTGCAGGATGCCGTCTGGGATGCAGTCTACATTGGCTCAACGCCCGCCTTCTTTATCTCGGTCATTGCCTTCATTATAGTTTCGCTTGCCACCGGCAAGATAGACCCACCCAAAATTCTCACCGATATCTATGGCAAGCCAGTCAGCATGAAGAACGCTCTCGGCTGGAGCAAGTTGAACGAAGAACCGGTGGAAGCCTCTGCCGGAACAGATTAATCGCCCGGGTATAAATTAGCCGCCCAGTCACCAGTTGGTAACTGGGCGGCTATTGTTATCGCGCCGACAATTCGCGCGCTGCATCCAAGATGGATTGATGCGACGGCAAAATGGCATCTTCGAGTGTTTTAGAGTTGGCAATTGGCAAATCGAGAGCGGCCACCCGCCTGATTTTCAGGTCACAAGCCTGCTCACTGCTTCGAGCGGCAATTTCGGCACCCCAGCCGAGAGTCAGCGTCCCCTCCTCCACCGTCAGCAGGCGGCGGGTACGAGAAACGGAGGCGAACAACGGGTGAAGCGGAGAAGCGGAGGTAGACAACGGAGGAAGCGGAGAAGCGGATGGGAAAGGACTCAATTGACTGAACAGGATGATTTCTGGGAAGATTTCATACTCGTATATCAATTCATGCGCGGCGGCGAGGACGAGGTCGAAGTTGTAGCCGTAGGTGGCGATGGTGATATTCGATGATTCGATATTCGGAATTCGGAGCGTAAAGACGGGGTAGGGGTCGCCCCAAAGGCTGACTTCCCAATCAACCAAATCCCCACTGCCCGGCTGGAGCAGGTTACGGGTGTAAAGGATTTTATGCTCAATGAATAAGACTGGGGCGTCATCGGCAATGGCGGCCTGGAGCAGCTCGCCCGGGTCGCCGAGGGTGTTGGGGGCAACCACCTTCAGGCCCGGAATACCCAGGAACAGTTTTTCGAGCGACTGGGAATGAGTCGGCCCGTAGCCGCGCCGTCCGCCCATGGGGGCGCGCAGGACAAGCGGTACGCGCACGTTGTCGTTATACATCCAGCGGAATTTGGCGGCGTGATTAATCAACTGGTCGGCGGTAAGCGTAACAAAGTCACCAAACATCACTTCGGCCACCGGGCGCATCCCGCGCAGGGCCAGGCCGCTGGAGATGCCAACGATGGCCGCTTCAGAGATGGGCGTGGTCAGCACGCGGTCAGGAAATCGGGTCGAAAGGCCGCGCGTAACCTTGAACGCGCCTCCGTAGGGGTCGAGAATGTCTTCGCCCAAAACGTAAACGCGCGGGTCGTTTTCAAGAGCGGTGTGCAGGCCGGTATTAAGGGAGTCGAGAACAGTGGGCATCATTTAATGATCAGTGAGCAGTTATCAGAAATCAGTCAGCAGTTGAGGAAAAGGGTCGCTTGAGGCGCGGGTAAAGGCGTCTTCGATGAGGGCAGAAACTTCAGATTCAGCCTGTGTCAGTTCAGCGGCGGAGAGTCGCGGGGCGTGAATGGTAAGCGGGTCGCATTCGGCGCGGAGTTGAGCAACCAGTTCGCGGGGGCGGGTGTCGTCGCCTTTGCTGTGGGCGGAGAATCGGTTTGTGCGCAGAATCAAAGCCGCGGGGAGGCCGTTCCGCGCGTGGTTCAGCGCTTCGCGGACCACCGGCTGAAGGGTCAGGACATCGCTCGAAGCCGCCTCCCACGTTTCGATTCCAAATGCTTTGAAACGCGCCGGAATAGAACCGGCGACGGCCAATTCGACAGGCGTGGTTTGGGCGATTCCGTTGTTTTCGAGGATGTAAAGAACGGGCAGTTGCCAGAGCGCGGCCAGGTTGAGACTCTCATAGAGCGCGCCTTCGCCCAGCGTACCATCGCCAATAAAAGCCAGGACGATGCTGCCGGTTTTTTGCGCCTTTTCGGCCAGGGCCATTCCGGCGGCAATGGGCGCAAAGCCGCCCTGAATGCCGTTGGAGTAGAAGTTGCGCCACTGGATGTGCTGACTTCCGCCGCGCCCACCAACCAGGCCGGTAGATTTTCCCATCAACTCGGCGGCCAAGCGATAGGGGTCGCCGCCGTAAGCCAAAAAGTGGCCGTGACAGCGATGATTGCTCCAAACAATGTCGGAGGGGTGGGTGAGCGAGAAAATGGCGGCGGCGTTGGCTTCTTGCCCAATGTAGGCATGGGTGGTGCCGAACAGTTTTCCGGTGGAAAATTCGGACAGGGCGCGTTCTTCAAAGCGCCGAATGGTGAGCATGGTTTGGTAGAGTGCGTAGTTTTCAGACATCGGGGGGATTATATCAAACCCGCCCAAACACGAAAAAAGTCCCGCGCTCTTTGCAGGATGGTATAATGCCCTTCCGTATGAGTCCAGAAACCAACACTTCATCTACCAAAATCTGTCCAACCTGCGGCACGCGGCTGGCCGAAAACGCCACGCGCTGCCTGGTGTGTGGCACAGAGCTCAGCCCAACGGTCGAACCAAAGAAACCTGCTGGGGTCTCTGCCAGTCGAATGCCCGAAATCACCCTCAGCCTGCCCGCCGCGCTGGGGCTGGTTGTTTTGCTCCTGGTTATCGGCGCGGTGTTGGTGTTTGGAGCCTTGCGGGTGGCCGGAGACCGGCTGCCCGCCGCGCAAGCCAGCGGCCCAACTGCCACGCTGACCCTTACCCCAACCATTACGTTCACGCCTACCATCGAGTTCACCAACACGCCTGTGCCAACCGACACGCCGCTGCCGCCGTTTGAATACACCGTGGGTCAGGGTGATACCTGCACCTCAATTGCAGTGCAGTTTGGTGTTTCGATTAACAGTATCCTTATCCTGAATAACCTTTCAACACAGTGCATTTTGTCGGTGGGGCAGAAAATCAAAGTTCCCTATCCCACACCCACCCCGCCGCCGGCGGCCACCTCCACGCTGGAACCAGCCCGAGCCACCATTGAGGCCTGCGAAAAAGTGATTATCACAGTGCAACAAAATGATACGCTTTCGAGCATTTCAACCAATTACAACGTGCCGCCCGATGCAATCAAATCGTATAACAGCCTGAGCACCGATACGGTTTTCTTGGGAATGCGGCTGATTGTGCCATTGTGCGAGCGCGCGCCCACACCCGGTCCAACGCCCACCGCGACCATCCCGCCACCCTACCCGGCTGTCAACCTGCTCCTGCCGCCAGACGGCGCTTCCTTCACCCTGGCCAATGACAGCATTACGCTCCAGTGGGCTTCGATTGGCTCGTTGCGCGAGAATGAAGCCTATATCATCACGATTGAAGATGTAACCGAGGGCGAGGGCCGCCGCCTGGTGGATTATGTGAGAGATACCAAGTACCTTGTGCCGGTTTCCTTCCGCCCGAAAGATGCCCGCCCGCACATCTTCCGCTGGTGGGTCAACACGGTGCGCCAGACCGGAACCGATGACCAGGGTCAGCCAATTTGGGCCAGCGCCGGAGCCAGCTCACTACAACGGGTGTTTTCGTGGCAAGGCGTTGCTCCTGAAGGAACGCCGCAACCATAGCGCAAGAACCCGATTTACCATCTCGTCCCGAAGGTTATTCGCCCTTCGGGACGTTTGATTCACGTTCATTTCCACTATAATCGTAGCGCAGAATTCATTCCGCAACCCGAAAGCGACATGAATATCGCCCTGCAAAATTTTCGCGGTTGATGTAGTTTTTACACAGAAGGATTATAGAAACAAAAGGAGTCACCATGACGACACAGCAACCTGTCATCGGCGTAAAAAAACGGATTGCGCTGGTGGCGCATGACAACAAAAAGAAAGATTTACTGGAATGGGCGCATTTCAACCGCGCCACGCTCTCGCGGCATCACCTGTTTGGCACCGGCACGACTGGCGGCCTGCTTGAACGCGAACTCGACCTGCCTATCACGCAGTTTAAGAGCGGCCCGCTCGGCGGCGACCAGCAAATTGGAGCGAAAATTTGCGAGGGCGAGATAGATTTTCTCATTTTTTTCTGGGACCCCCTGGAGCAGCAGCCCCACGACCCCGATATAAAAGCCCTACTGCGGCTGGCTGTGCTGTATAACATCCCCACTGCATCGAACCGCGCCACGGCTGACTTTATTATTTCTTCGCCGCTGATGTTGAAGGAATATGAACACCCCGCGCCCGATTTGGAACGCTACGCGCGAAACCGGCCTGAAATCTGATGCGCTCATGAAACGCCTCTTGTTGCTTACCCTGCTCGCCCTCACCGCCTGCATGGCGCGCCCAGCGCCGGCCGTCACCCCCAGCCTCCCTGCCGAAGCGCCGCCCTCTCCAACGCCGCTTTCCACCGCTCAGGCTTCTGCCTCCCCCGCTGAGCCAACGCTCACCCCAACGCCAGAAGCGCCAGACAAATGGTCGCTGTGGAACGACGAGCGCGGCACGCAGTTGCGCGGAGCGAACATCTGGCAGCGGATTCGCGTCCCCGACCTGGATGGCGACTTGCTCGGCGCGGGGTACATCGGCCCGCCCTACGCCCAAAGCGATTTCGACCGGCTGGCGGCTGCCGGCGCCAACTACGTCAACCTGTCCATCCCCGGCTTGTTCACCGAACGCCCGCCCTATGTTTTGGATGAAGGCGCGCAAGCCAATCTCGATGCGCTGCTGGAGATGGCGGGGCGCGCCGGGCTGTTTGCCGTCATCTCCTTTCGCACCGGGCCGGGGCGCAGCGATTTTACCTTTTACCGCGATGGCGCCGGAGATTGGTTCGACCCCTCCCTGCTCATCGAGACCGTCTGGACCGAGCAGGCCGCGCAGGACGCCTGGGCCGAGATGTGGCGCTACACCGCCGAACGCTACCGCGGGTATCCGATGGTGGTCGGTTACGACCTGATGGTGGAACCCAACGCCGATGAAGTAGCGCTTCAAATCTACGCCCCGGCGGAGTTTTACCCCCGCTACGCCGGCACGCTCTACGACTGGAATCAACTCTACCCCCGCCTGGTAAGCGCCATCCGCGCGGTGGACGCCGAAACCCCCATTCTGGTCAACCCCATGGGCTGGGGCAGCGTCCCCTGGCTGCCGTATCTCCAGCCGACTGAAGCCGAGCGCATCGTCTATGCGGCGCACCAATATGGGCCGTTTCTCTACACCCATCAGCGGCCAGATGAAAACAAGCCTTACCCCGGCGAGTTCGACGTCACCTGGGATGGCGTCCCCGACCGTTTTGACCATGCCTGGCTCGAAAACTACCTGACCCCGCTGGAAGAGTTCCGGCAACATACCGGCGCGCCAGTGGCGGTAAACGAATTCGGCGTGGTGCGCTGGGCGCCTGGCGCGGCAGAGTTTCTGCGCGATGAAATTGCCTGGTTCGAGGCGCACGGCGTCAATCACGCGCTGTGGGTGTGGGAGCCGACCTATGAACCCTGGTACACCTGGGGCGACCGGGCGATGTACTACCCCTTCGGGCCAAACCCGCAGAACTTCAGCGAAGTCGAAAACGACCTGTGGCGGGTCATCCGGGCGTCCTGGCAGAAAAACACGCTTCGCCCCTGAGCGAGCAAGCGTGAATGATGCGGGAGATACCTGCCACAGAGAAACAGAACGATGGGTGATTGCCCGCTAACGCCAATTTACAATTTTTATAATATTTATCTTACATATTCACAATAGAATGTGGACAACAGATAGAAAAATCGGCGCGAATTGCGCACATTTGGAGGCACTTATGAAATGGCAATGGAAACTCGGAACATTCGCAGGCATTGACGTATTCATCCACGCCACCTTTTTATTGATTGTGGGATGGTATGGATTGATTTACTGGCAACAGACTGGCACGCTGCTGGGCGCGCTAGAGGGTGTGGCCTTTATTTTGCTCCTATTCGCGGCTGTCACCCTGCATGAGTACGGACACGCGCTGACGGCGCGCAAATTTGGCGTGCGCACGCGCGACATCACCCTCTACCCCATTGGCGGCGTGGCGCGCTTGGAGCGTATGCCCGAAAAACCCATTCAGGAATTGTGGGTGGCGCTGGCCGGCCCGGCAGTCAACGTAGTCATTGCAATCATCTTGTTCGGATGGCTGGTCTTCACCAACAGCCTGGTACCGCTGCGCGAATTGACCCTGGCAAGCGGCTCATTCATCGAGCGGCTGATGATTGTGAACATCTTCCTGGTGGTCTTCAACCTGATTCCGGCCTTCCCCATGGACGGCGGGCGCGTACTGCGAGCCGTGCTGGCGATGAATATGGATTACGTCCGCGCCACGCAAATTGCCGCAACAGTCGGTCAGGGCATAGCCTTCTTGTTCGGGTTCATCGGGTTGTTCAGCAACCCTTTCCTGCTGTTCATCGCCTTCTTTGTCTGGATGGGTGCATCACAAGAAGCCAGCATGGTGCAGATGAAAAACGCCTTAGGCGGAATCCCGGTTGCACGCGCCATGTTGACCGATTTTGCGACGCTCTCGCCGCGCGATCATCTCTCGCGGGTGGTGCAGTTGGTACTGGCCGGTTCACAGCGCGATTTCCCGGTTGTAGATGATGGCAGGGTGTTGGGCATCCTCACCCGCGATGACTTCCTGAAGGCGCTCACCCAGCACGGCGAATCCTGGCCGGTCTCCGAGGTCATGCACGCCAACCTGCCGGTTCTCGATAGTTACGAAATGGTTGAAAACGCGCTGTTGCGCTTGCAAGAAAGCGGCATCCCCGTCCTGCCAGTGACGCACGCCGGGCAGTTGGTCGGCATCATCACGCCAGAGAATATCACCGAATATCTGATGATTCGCTCGGCGCTGAAAGCGGGGGCGCGCCTGCCGATCATGTAAACCCAACGTCCCAAAGGTTTTTGCGACTTTCTGAATTAATCCGACCCTCCAGGAATAGGCTTTTGTGACGCGACCTTGATGTCGCCCCCCAACAACCCACCCTCGCCCCCAGCCCTCTTCCGGTGAGAGAGGGGCAAAAAAAGTTTTTTCAGTGCAGTCAGATTTAGAATCGCTAGGAAATGGGCAGGCAGTTACATGATACAATTGAAGCCTATTCCCCAAAGGAGTCTCGTCGTGAGTGATGTTCGAATCGACCGTTTTGCGCGTATCCTGATAGATTATTCCACCCATCTTGGCCCCGGCGACCGGGTTCTCATCGAAGGCAGCACCGCCGCCGAACCGCTCATCCGCGCCTTATACAGCCGCGCCCTCGAAGTGGGCGCCCACCCGCACGTTTTGATAGAGTTCCCCGACCAACAAGAAATCTTCTTCGAGAAAGCCGGCGAAAGTCAGCTAGAATACCCGCCCACTTTCCAAAAACTGGCCTACGAAACGTTTGAATCGCGCATCCGCATCCATTCTTCCACCAACCCGCGCGCCCTTTCAGGAATCGCCCCCGAAAAACTTGGGCACCGCCAGAAGGCTCTCGCCCCCATTCTGCGAACTCAAATGCAGCGCGGCGCGACGGGCGAACTGCGCTGGCTGACCACGCTCTTCCCCACCGAAGGCTACGCCGTGGAAGCCGGCATGGGCTGGAACGCCTACCAGGATTTCGTCTTCCGCGCCTGCCACGCCGACGAGCCCGACCCAGTCGCTTACTGGAAAAACGTGGAAGCCGAGCAGGCCAAAATGATTGAGCGCCTGAAAGGTCACAACCTGGTCACATTGCGTGGCCCCAATGTGGATTTGAGCCTGTCCATCAAAAACCGCACCTTCATGAACTCCTGCGGCACCCACAACATGCCCGACGGTGAAATCTACACCGGCCCGGTGGAAGAATCGGTCAACGGCTGGGTCAAATTCACCTACCCGGCCATTCACAACGGCGTAGCCGTCGAGGGCATCGAATTGACATTCTCCAACGGCCGCGTAGACAAAGCCAAAGCCGAGAAAAACGAACCCTACCTGCTCGAAATGCTCGCCTCCGACTCCGGTTCGCGCTACCTGGGCGAATTTGCCATCGGCACGAATTTCGAAATCAACCGCTTCACCGGCAACATCCTGTTCGATGAAAAAATCGGCGGCACCTTCCACATGGCGCTCGGCGCAGGCTACCCTGAGACCGGCTCCAAGAACCAGAGCATCATCCACTGGGACATGATTTGCGACATGCGCCACGAGGCAGAAATTGCTGTGGATGGCGAGGTCATTTATCGGGACGGGCAGTTCGTGCTTTAGTACATCCCCACCAAAGAATCCACCTGCCGGGCGTAGGCATCAATGCCCCCTGCCAGGCTGGTTACATTCTTCCAGCCATTTTGCAACATCCAGGCTGTAACGTTTGCCGAACGAACGCCATGATGACACATCACCACCATCGGCGCATTGCGGTCCCGCAAGGGTTCAGGAAAAGCATCCTGTAACTGACGCGCCAACACGCTCATCGGAATCAGCACCACACGCTCATCACAAATAGCCGCCAGCCGAACTTCCCACTCTTCACGCACATCGAGCAGGGTAAAGCGTTCACCCTGCTCGAGTTTTTTTGCCAATTCTTGCACACTGATTTCAGGAACCAATCAAAACTCCCAATCACGTTGAAAACTACTTCTGCTTCGGCTTCACCGCAAAAATTTCATGCGAGGTAAACAATTTTCCAGGCGGCTCAGCCTCCAGCGCCATCACCTTACTATTGACAAAATACTCAAAATTGAAATCGGTGGCATCGCCTGCTTTTTTGCCAGGAACCGGCATCAGCCGGGCGGTCAACGGCTTGTGCAGGCGCAGCGACAGCACAGCAATATCGAGCAACAGGGCCGAAACCTGCTCCACCGTCACATCGCCGGGCAACGGGACGGTATCTAGCCCCGTACCGCAGACCGCAGAATACATCAACAGGTCTTTCACCGTCAACCAGCCGCCCGCCGCGCGCCCAGCTAGAACGGAATCTTCCAAAACGGGCATCATCAATCCGCAGAAACCGGCGCGGTGGAAATCAGCCCGGTCAAGCGCGTCAGTCAAAATTGAAGCCGCCGCCAATGAACCGTGCAGGCCAATTTTTGGCACGCCCAACTTCTCAAAAGCAGCTCCCAGCGAAGCAGCCTCATTCGGATACGGCGCATAAGAAAAATCAATCCCACCAAAACGCGCATTGAAGCGGAACTTGAGCGGCTCAGCGGCATAGGCCAGTTTGCGGCCATGATTTTCCAGCTCACTCACCAGCGCCTGGCGGCCTTCTTCGACCGATTTGGCGTTGGCAAAGGCCTGCACCGCCAGGTCGGCAGCCTCTATCGCCAGAGCAAACGTTGGCGTCTCGGTATCGTAATAGGCCGCCGGGAAAAACGGCCCACCCGGCGGCACATTGGCCAGCGCCGCAAAACGCAGGTTAGCAAACCCATCCGGCGCAAGGGTCGCATTGCGCACAATCACCTCGGCACAAGAACGCACCGCCGGCAGGTACACCCCATGTTCGGCATCGGCCATCACACCCGAGAAAAAGACATTCTTCGATGCCCCAATTGCATCAGTAATCATCTCATAACTCTCCGGCACATCGGGCAGGGCCGGGCCGAGTGAGGCATAATCAATCCCATTTTCAGCAATCGCCTTGCTCAGCCGCTGGGCAAAGCGCGTCGTCAGCCCAATCGAATCGGCCCCCAGCAAGCGCGTAAACGGCACGCTGGCAAGCCGCGTGGTCTGAATTTCATAGCCAGCCTCCTCAAAAGCCTTTTTGGCTGTCGAAAGAAAAATCCCCGCTGCCTGAATGCGGTCTTCCTTCATCGGCCAGCCGACGTTCATAAAGTAAGTAATTGAGCGAATTTTCATAAAGCCTCGTTTCTCTGCCGGACGACCTCGAACATCAGAACCGCACCGGCAACGCCTGCGTTGAGTGACTCTATTTTACCCGGCATTGGGATATTCACAAAAACATTCGCCAACTTACGAGCCTCTTTGCTGGCCCCTTCGGCCTCGCCGCCCACGATTAAAGCAGTTTTGGATTTAAAATCTGCGCCCCAACAGGGAACCTGACCCTCGGCATCGGCCAGAAAAACGTTAAATTCCGTTAAAATGGACTGAATTTCTCCCCACTGGTAACTTGCCACCGTTAAACGAAAATGCGCCCCCATCCCAGCGCGCACCACCTTCGGCGCCCAGGGGTCGGTCGTTTCGGGCGGAATCAACACCGCATCCACCCCCGCTGCTGCCGCCGTCCGAATCAGCGTCCCCAGGTTGCCCGGGTCGCGGATTTGATCAGGAATCAGGACGAAGCTCAGGGATTTTGGATTCAGCAGGGGAGATTCGGGTTGTTTCAAGACCGCCAGCACCCCTTGCGAGGTGTCTGTCTCGCTCACTGAGCGAAAGACCTCCGGCAACACTTCCTCCACATCCAGGCCTTCGGCCTGCAACTGCTCGACCAGTTTTTTGCTGCGCTGAGAGGCTTGGGGGCTCCACAACGCATACACAAACGGCCAATGGGCTGCGTGGGCTTCCTCGATAAGCCGCGCGCCCTCCGCCAGGAACAGCCCGGCATCGCGCCGTTCTTTGGGCCGCCCGGCCAGCGCGCGAATCTGTTTGAGTTTGGGGTTATGGGGAGAAGTTATCATGCTTGTTTTGTATTGCTGTCTTCAGGGAGTGAGGTGGCATCCCAAACGTTCAAAAACGCCTCCACCGTCGGCGCGTCGAACAGCACCAGGCGGACAAGTTTAAGAGAAAAATCGGCCTCTTGCCCCAAAAAGCGCTCAATTTCGGCAAAAACAATCTGTGCCGCATGTTCCTTCGGGAAGCCAAAAATGCCGGTCGAGATGGCAGGCAGAGCGAGCGAAGATAATCCGAGTCCCGCTGCGCATTCCAGCGCCCCGCGCGCCGCCGCCGCCAGTTTTCGGTCTTCATCCCCCGCGCCCCACACCGGGCCAACAACGTGAATGACATATTTGCACATCAGCAGGCCGCCGCTGGTATAAGCTGGTTTTTCGTGTGCCACTGGGCCATATTGCTTGACCCATTCGTCGCTCTCGCGCTGAATGGCTTCGCCGCCGCGCCGCGCGATGGCCCACGCCACCCCGCCGCCATGCTGCAAATATGCATTGGCCGCGTTCACAATCGCATCGAGCGGCTCCAGCGTAATATCGCCCCGCGCAATCTCGAATTTTCGGTCCTTGGGGAAGGTCTTTTTACGCAAGATTTCACTCATGGGGCTATTGTAATCCAGTTCTCTTAAGTCCAATTGAGAACTGCTGCTCTCATTGACTTGATAGAACAAAATCACTACAATAAGGCTATGAAACCGGCATTCATTTTCCACATCACCGGAGAGAAACTTTCCCCAGATACCCTTCGGGTGGGAGAATTGACTGCCTTGCTGGAGGCCATCGAAGATTCGCTTTCCGCTGTCGTCATTGCCCAGCACCCCACCCTGACAAAAGAGAACCTGTTGATTGGTCTCTAAAACAAGCCACACCCTCCCAACGCTACATGATTGACAGAACCATCAATTTTTTGCAGTGGATAGAAAACAAAAGCCACCGCATCCTCATTCCTGCGCCGATACTGGCAGAATTCCTGATGAAAATTCCAGTCGAGCAACATCTGGCGATTGTTCGGGCGTTCGAAAAGCGGTAGCCAACCAGGCCAGTGTGATTTACAGCGAGGATCCGCACGTTAAGAAAATTGCCGATGGGTTCATCACAGTCAGGGAAATTCCCCAAATCCCCCAACAGCCCAATCTCATCTGAATTTCCGAAAGCAGCCAAATACAAAAACGTTGTCGGAATGAACGACAATTTTATTCCCCCATTTCTTTGGCAACGTGTTTGCCAAAGACGGAGACTCCTCATGCCCGCGCCCAAACATGAAATTTATCTCTTATCGCCCAAACAACACAGCCCCGAAACCATTGCCGTCGCCTTTGCCAAAACCAGCCGCTCGCCCGAATCGTTCCGCGAGATTGCCGCCGAATTAAGCGATGAGCAAAGCGCCCAATTTCACGAAAAATGGGTGGTCGGCTACGGCCATGCTTCGGTGGCCGAACATGCCGTATTACACATTGCCATCGAAAACGCCTCGCGCCTGGCAATGGAAGCCATCGAATCAAACCGCCTGGCATCCTACACCGAAAAATCAACCCGCTACCAAAAATGGGACCTGGACAACTTCCACACCCCCGCCGAATTAGATGGACACCCCCTGCGCGAGGAATACGTTTCTACCTGTCGCATGTTATTCGAGACCTACCAGAAATCGCTCGAACCGGTGCGAAATCTCGTCGAAAAGCAATCCCCGCGCCGCGAAAACGAAAGCGAGGAAGCCTGGGACCGCCGCATTCGCTCACAATATGTCGATTCGTGCCGCTTCCTGCTGCCCGCCGCCGCGCTGGCCAATGTGGGCATGACCGCCAACGCCCGCGTGCTAGAAAACGCCATCCGCAAATGGCGCTCACACGGCCTGGCCGAAGTGCGCGAAATTGGCAAAACAGTCAAAGCAGTGGCCCAGGGCGAAATCCCAACCCTGGTCAAATACGCCGAACCGGTGGAGTACCTCGCAGAAACGGGGAAGGCATTGGAAGAAATAAGTAAGCAAGGCAACAGAGAAACAGGAAAACCAGATGACTTTTGCACGTTGGTCAATTACGACCCCGACGGTGAACGCAAGGTGCTGGCCGCGGCGCTCTACCGGTTTGGAAACATGAGTTATCGCCAGGCGCTAGAGACCGTTCACTCCGCCGAAACCGAATCGCTTGCTCATGCCCTGCTCTCGCGCCTGGCACGCTTCGACACGCCCCTGCGCGAACTCGAACATACTTTTTACACCTTCGACCTGCTCATGGACCAGGGCGCGTATGCCGAATTCAAGCGTCACCGCATGATGACGCAAACCCCGCAACTGCAAACCGCTGCGCTCGGATACGCCACCCCGCGCCGCATTGTAGAGGCCGGGTTTGGGAACGAATACCACCGCGCCATGCAAACCGCCGGGGCCTTGTGGCAAAAATTATACGCGTTCAACCCCCTGGCGGCGCAATACATCATCCCCAACGGATTCAACCGCCGCGTATTGGCGACCTTCAACCTGCGCGAAGCCTATGCCTTCTGCCAGTTGCGGGCAGCACCCAACGCGCATTTTTCCATTCGCAAAATTTCCCAGCGGGTGGCCGAGGAGATTCGGCGCGTGCATCCGCTTTTGTCAAAAAACATGCGCCTGCCCGCCGAACCCTGGCAAGATATTGAGAAAGGATACTTTGCCTGATGAACACCCAACAAATCGCCCTGGCCGACGGCCTGCTGACCGCCGGATGCATCAAATTCGGCGAATTTACTCTCAAATCGGGCTTGAAATCGCCCATTTACATTGACCTGCGCCAGGTCATCTCATATCCCCCACTGCTGGCCCAAATCGGGCAGGCCTACCTGCCGCCGATTCGGGACTTGCAGTTCGACCGGCTGGCCGGACTGCCCTACGCCGCCATCCCGATAGCGACCGCCGTTTCACTCGCCGGGAACTACCCGATGATTTACCCGCGCAAAGAAATCAAAACCTACGGCACGAAGGCCGAAATCGAGGGCGAATACCACCCCGGCGAAACCGCGCTCATCATTGACGACCTCGCCACCACCGGCGGGAGCAAATTCGAGGCCATCGAAAAACTGACCGCCGCCGGGCTGGTGGTGCGCGATGTGGTTGTGCTGGTAGACCGTCAATCGGGCGCAAAAGAAGCCCTCGAACAGTCCGGCCTGCGCCTGCACGCCGTCCTGACCATCGGTGAGATGTTGGATGACTGGGAAACGACCGGCAAGGTCCCCGCCGAACAGGTTGCCGCCACGCGGGAGTTTTTGAAGGCCACCAACGCCTTCACGCAATCGTGATCATAGCCTTTTCGTTCACCCTGCCCCAAGACCGGTCGGCCAAGCGACTACGCACCCGCCGCAAAAACACACAAAGAAAGTGGCAACCTGACCCAAAATGTCGTAAAATATAGGGAAAGATAGATCATTGTTTACATCCCTCTTGCCTCGAAAGGAAATCGAGCCATGCCTACCGTCCGCGATTTGATAAAGAAAAAAGAAAGCAAAACCCCCATCTCGGTTGCGTCCACCGACACCGTCTTCCACGCCCTCGAGGTGATGGCCAAACACAACATTGGCGCGGTTCTCGTCAGCGAAGGCGACCGCTACGTTGGCATCTTTTCAGAACGTGATTACGCCCGCAAAATTATCCTGAAAGGCCTGGAATCGAAAAAGACGCCCGTTGCAGAAATCATGACCCGCGAGATGATTACCGTCACCCCCGCCACAACCGTCGAGCAGTGCATGGAACTGATGACCAAATATCACGTCCGCCACCTGCCCGTCGTAGAGGAAGGCCACCTGACCGGGCTGGTCTCGATTGGTGATGTCGTCCACTCGATTATCTCTGAACAAAAAAACTACATCGAAAACCTGGAAGAATACATTCACGGCACGAGCATCCTGCGCTAACAGGCTGTTTTACCCACAGGATATGCAGATTACTCCGATAACTTCACTTCAACACAAAGGTCACAAAGGAAAGCGACCCGTAAAATCGAGGCCTTTACCTCCCCTGTGCTGAACAGGCTTTTTTCAATAGAGTCACAGTTACCAAAACGTCCCAAAGGCTTCGCCGCAAGCGCTCATCCGAGCAATTGTAAAGAGCCTGTGGGACGTTTATTCTTGGTACAATCACCCCATGCGCCGCTCCCCCTTCACCCTAACCTGGTTCCTGTTCCTGGTTTTAAGCGCCTGCACCCGCGCCGCGCCAATCAACACCAACCTCACCCTGCCCGCGCCACTCCCTAACCCGGCCATGAGCGGCGTAGAAGGGCTAACCCTGCCCACCGGCGCGCCGCCCGCCATCCTGACCTACCTGCCGCCCACCCGTATGCCGGGCATCCTGGCCGCCACGCCCACCCCTAACGTCCCCCAAATCTTGCCGACCTTCACGCCTGCGCGCGAACCGCTCGCACCGCCCGCCACCGCCACGCCCGGCCCGCTCACCCACATTGTCCAGCCGGGCGAATACCCCGGCTCAATTGCCGCGCAGTATGGAATCACGGTTGATGAATTGCTCTCGGCCAACAATTTCGGCTACGATGTCGTCATCTATCCTGGCGATTCGATTCTCATCCCGGTCACGCCCACGCCTGGCCTGCCCCCGGCGGCAAACTCCCCCTCGCTCGCCACCGCCAACTATTTCAAAATCATCCCCGATTCCGAACTGGTCAATGGCCCCTTAAGCAGCCTGCTCAACGTAGGGGCTTACGTCAGCAGTCAGGGCGGCTATCTCAATTACTACACACAAAATATAGATGGGCAAACCCTCTCTGGCGCACAAATTGTCGAATTGGTGGCCCGCAACTACTCCGTCAACCCGCGCCTGCTGCTGGCCCTGCTCGAATACCGCTCACAGTGGGTCAGCAACCCCAACCCGGCCCCTTCCACCCTCGACTATCCCATCGGCTACATTGACAACTACTGGGTTGGCCTCTACCGTCAACTGGCCTGGAGTGCCGACCGGCTCAACCAGGGCTTCTACCGCTGGCGCGAAGGCAAAATTCAGACCTTTCCCCTGGCTGATGGCTCACAAGTCATCCCACAGCCAGGCATCAACCCTGGCACGGCCGGCGTGCAAAACCTGTTCGCCTGGTTCGATGACCTCGCCACTTGGAACATTGACACCGGGCCAAACGGCTTCTATGCCACTTACAGCCGCATGTTCGGCCACCCCTTCGACTGGGCCATCGAACCGCTCCTCCCCGCTGATCTCGTGCAACCCCCGCTCATTCTGCCTTTCGCCGCCGGGGAAACCTGGCAGTTCACTGGCGGGCCGCATGGCGGCTGGGGCAGCGGCGCAGGCTGGGCCGCGCTCGACTTTGCCCCGCCCGGTGAACCGATTGGGTGCAGCGAAACCGACGCCTGGGTGCGCGCCATCGCGCCAGGCCGCATCCTGCGCTCCGAAAACGGCTCGGTCATTCAGGAACTCGACAACGACGGACTGGAACAAACCGGCTGGGTCATCCTCTACTTGCACATCGCCGCGCGCGACCGCGTCCCCGCCGGAACGATAGTGCAATCCGGGGATAAAATCGGCCATCCCTCCTGCGAGGGCGGATTCACGATTGCCGCGCACCTGCACATCGCCCGCCGCTACAACGGCGTCTGGATTCCCGCCGACGACCCGCGCCTGCCCTTTGTGATGGATGGCTGGATTCCGAGCGGGAACAGCAAAGAATACGACGGCTGGCTGACTCAAAACGGACGCACGATCGAAGCCTGGGACGGCATCAACCCGGTCAACGAAATCTCGCGTTGACGCAGCCGCCCCCCTCTGGTACAATCACGCGCCGGAGCGTTGTACCCTTCGCTCCCCATCCAATTCTGCCAGAAAGGGCTTGAAGATCATGAAAATTTTGCTTCTCAAAGATGTTTACAAACTGGGCCGCGCGGGCGATGTTAAAAAAGTCGCCGACGGCTACGGACGCAACTATCTGCTCCCGCAAGGCATGGCGGTCCTCGCCACCCCCAATGCCCTCAAACAAGCCGAAAAAATTCGTGAAGAAGCCATCAAACAGCGCGCCGCCCTCAACCAGGAAATGAGCGCCATTGCGCAAGTTCTGAGCAAACTGTCCATTGGCTTTGCAGCCAAAGCAGGCGAAACCGGCAAACTCTACGGCTCTATCACTGCCGAAGACGTCGCCACCGCCATCAAAACCCGCACCCAGGTAGAGGTCAAACGCCAACAAATTGACATGCAACCCATCCGAAGCCTCGGTGAACACACCGTTCACGTCCGCCTGACGATGGACCTCATCCCCGAACTCAAAATCGTTGTCTTCCGCGAAGGCGAAACCGACCCAACCCTCAAAGCCGCCCCGTCTGAACCGGCTGCCGAAGCAAAAGCCTCTACCGAACAGGCCTAACACCAATGAAACCACGCATCACCGACCCCACCCCAGCGGCGACGGTCGGTGATGTTTGCTTAATCCCATGCAAAGCATCGGCGAGCAACTCAAACAGGCCCGCAAAGCCCGCAAACTGACCCTCAAACAGGCCGTCCAGGCAACCCGCATCCGCTCTTATTACCTCGAAGCCTTAGAATCGGACGACCTTTCGGCCATCCCCTCGCCCGTTCAGGCGCGAGGTTTCTTGCGGCTGTATGCCGAATACTTGGGATTGAACTTGTCTGTGGCACAGGTCTCCGACCTGCCTGCTGCGGAACAACCTCCCACCCTGCCTGACTCTCTCACCACGCCAGAAACCGATTCTGCGCATCAGCAAGAACCAGCCTCACAACCCGCCCCCCCCAACAACCCCAGCGAACCCGAACCAGACTCCCTTAAATCAGAGCCTGCCCCCGGCCCGCCGCCCGAATCGCAACGCATCTTCAGTGAAATCGGCAAACAACTGCGCGAGCGACGCGAACTGCTCAGCCTGACCCTTGAAGAAATCGAGCGTCACACCCGCGTCCGAAAACATCACCTGGAAAAAATCGAAAGCGGCGACTTCGACGACCTGCCCTCCCCTGTGCAGGCGCGCGGCCTCCTTAACGCCTATGCCAGTTTTGTCGATTTGGACGTCGAAGCCATCCTGCTGCGCTTTGCTGAAGCACTTCAGGCGCGCCGCAGGGAACGCCAACCACAGCCGCCCACGCCCAAACGCCGCGCCTCTTCGCACCTGCCGCTCTGGCTAAAACGATTCTTCACCGCCGATTTAATCTTTGGCGGCAGCATGGTGTTGCTCTTGCTGGGATTGGCCGTTTGGGGAGCCACCCGCCTGCTGCCGCGCAACAACACATCTGCTCAACCCGCCGCCACCGAAGGCCCCTCCATTTCAGAAGTGCTGCTTGCCCCGCAACCCGGCGGCGAGACCCCCACCGCGGAATCCGCTCCAACCAGCATCCCCGAACTGGGAACCCTCGCCCCCACCGACGCCCCGCCCGAATTCCTGCCGCCCACAGCCACGCCGTTTATCGAATTTCTCCCGGCGCCAGGGCTGCAAGTGACCGCACTCGTTTTGGAACGCACTTACCTGAAAGTTATCATTGACGGCGAAGTGAAACAAGAGGGGCGGGTCGTCCCCGGCGCAGCGCTCAAGTTCGAGGGAAAATCACGCATCGAAGTGCTGACCGGCTCCGGGGCCGCCATCCAGATTATCTTCAACCAACAAAACCTGGGCGTCATGGGCAGTTTTGGCGAGGTGGTCAACCGCATTTACACCCTCACCGGCATAGAAACGCCCACACCCACTCCCAGCCCCACACCCACCGTCACGCCGCGCCAATCGCCAACGCCCTCCCCAACGATAACGCTGCCCGTGACCACCACGCCAATCCCGTAACGCAAAACGTCCCGAAGGCTTAAGAACCTATCCAAAAATTCGCGCCACACCGTCGCCGCCCGGAGATAAATCTCCGGGCTACCAGTACAAAGTCCGCTTAAGCGGACTGAATAGACGGCTTTGGATGAATAGCCCGGACGTTCATGTCTTCACAAACAACCAAAAGGATACTTACCGGTATGACCCTCAAAACCTTTCACCTCGTCTCGCTCGGCTGCGCCAAAAACACAGTGGACTCCGACTCGATGGCGCAACTGCTCATCAACGACGGCTACGAACCCGTCGAAAACGCTCGAAAAGCCGGCGTGCTGATCGTCAACACCTGCGGCTTCATTGGCCCGGCCAAAGAAGAATCGCTCAACACCCTGAAAGACCTGGCAGGCAAGAAAAAAAGCGGCCAACTGCTCATCGCTGCAGGGTGTCTCACCCAGCGCTACGGCGCAGAAGTGGCAAAGCAGGTCCCCGGCATAGACGGCATTCTCGGCACACGCCGCTGGATGGACATTGTGCAGGTCGTCGGGCAGTTGCGCGCCTCGCCGCATCCCGAACCGCTCTACCACCTGCCCGAAGCCGCCACTGTTGGCAGCGACGAACAGGAGGCCCTCCGCGCCAGCGTGGCCGGGGCCAGTGCCTATCTCAAAGTGGCCGATGGCTGCCGCCGTCCATGCGCCTTTTGCGCCATCCCGCTCATTAAAGGCACAGCCGTCAGCCGCCCGCTGCAAACCATCCTGTCTGAAGCGCGTCAACTGCGCGAGATGGGTATCCGCGAACTCATCCTGATTGCGCAAGATACCACCGACTACGGCCACGACCTGGGCCTGAAAGACGGCCTGGCAACTCTGCTCGAAAGTCTCGTCCACGCCGTGCCAGACATGGATTGGATACGGGTGATGTATGCCTACCCTGGCTATGTCACCGACCGGATGATTGAGGTCATGGCCTCGCACAAACAAATTTTGCCCTATCTCGATATTCCCCTGCAGCACGCCCACCCCAAAACGCTCTACCGCATGAAGCGGCCCTCCAACATCGCGTGGGTGCATAAAACCCTCGCCAAAATGCGCGCCGCCATGCCAGAACTGGCAATCCGCACCACCTTCATCGTCGGCTACCCCGGCGAAACCGAAGAAGAGTTTCAGGCCCTGCTCGATTTCGTTGAACACACCCGATTCGACCGGGTAGGCGCCTTCCAGTTCTCCTTCGAGCCAGGCACCTCCAGCGAACCCCTCGGCGACCCGGTTCCGGCCGAGGTCAAACAAGAACGCTGGGAACGGCTGATGGCGCTTCAGCAGAACATCTCCCTGCAAATCAACCAATCCTACGTCGGCAAAACCCTCGATGTGCTGGTGGAAGGCTACGACAAAGGCCTGACAATTGGCCGCTCGTACCGCGACGCGCCCGAAATTGACGGGCTGGTTTTTGCCGAAGGCCGAGCCGAAATCGGACAGATGGTCAAGGTCAAAGTGACTGGCAGCATGGCCTACGACCTGACCGGTGTGCTGGCACAGGAGCCATTGTGAAATACACCTGGCTCTTGTTCGACGCCGATGACACCCTGTTCGACTTCCCCCGCGCCGAAGCCACCGCCCTGCGCCAAACGCTAGAACAAAGCAACCTGCCCTTTCGCCCCGAATTCTTCGCTATCTACTCGCGCTGTAACCAGCAAGTGTGGCAGGAGTTCGAGCGCGGCGAAGTGACCTCTCTAGAGTTGCGGGTCAAACGCTTTCGGCTGTTCTTCCACGAAGTGGGTATGACGAGCGACCCGCAAACGGTTTCGGCGCTCTACTTGCAGAATCTCGCCCTCGGCACCGACCTGCTGCCCGGCGCGCAAGAAGTCATCGGCACGCTGCGAGGGCGCTTCCACCTGGCGCTGGTCACGAACGGGCTGAAAGATGTCCAACGTCTCCGGCTGGAGCGTTCCGTTTTGCGCGACAGTTTTGAGCGGGTCTTCATCTCCGAAGAAGTCGGCGCGGCCAAGCCTTCATACGACTACTTCGAGGCCGTCTTTCGCGGCATTGGCAGCCCGCCCAAAGAAAACGTATTACTAATTGGCGACAGCCTCACCTCTGACATGCGCGGCGGGCTGGAGTATGGCATAAACACCTGCTGGTACAACCCCTCAAACAAAACCACCGACCTGCCGGTCACTTACCAAATCGCCCGGCTGACCGAACTGCTGGCGTTATTAGGCTAGGAGCAAGCGAGCAACATCAATCGCAAGTAGGCGACCAGAAGCTGGAAAAACGCGCCATTCACATGGTCAGCGCCTGGGCGGCGGATCATGCGCTCAATGCTCAAACAGCAGAAAACGGCCAAAGGTGGTATCCATGCATGGCGGGTATAATAGCCATCCTATGGAACTACTCAACTGGATTACCAACCTGTTTCAAACCCTCAAAGGCGGGCAACTGCCCGAATGGGGCTTCTGGTCCTACCTGATTTTGGCCGGGACGGTAGCCGTCGAGGGGCCGATTGCCACCCTGCTGGGCGCGGGCGCGGCCTCCGCCGGGGTGATGCGCCCCTGGCTGGTATTTTTCTCGGCGGCGGCGGGCAACCTCGGCGCCGATTTGACCTGGTACAGCCTCGGCTACCTCGGCAAAGCCGAATGGCTCTTCAGCCTGGGGCGGCGCTTCGGCATCAGCCCGGCGCGCCTGGAACGCATGGAAAAAGCCATGCAAAAACACGCCGCGAAAATTCTCTTCATGGCGAAACTTTCCGTCAGCCTGGTCATCCCGGCGCTGGTCGCCGCCGGGTTGATGAAAACCCCGCTCAAAAAATGGTTCCCCGCCGTTTTTGGCGCGGAGATGATTTGGACGGGCGCGCTGGTGCTGATTGGTTTCTACACTACCGAGGCCATCAAGCGCGTCGAGCGCGGGCTGGAATACGCCATTCTGCTGGCCTCGGCGCTCTTTGTCGCTTTTCTCTTCTGGCTGGTACGCCGCACCCTCGGAAAAGCCGAAGAACAAGCCGAAACCAGCGAATAAAACATCCCAAAAAATGCGAATTCTCATCGTTGGCACCACCTACGCCCCCGCCCTGAACGGGCAGGCAGTTTTCACCACCAACCTGGCCGAGGGGCTGGCGCGGCGCGGTCACGCCGTCTGCGTGGCGTACCCATCCGAAAAAGGCCAGCCCTTCCAGACCGAGCGCAACGGCGTCAGGCTGGAGGCGCAAGCCTCGCTCAGCCTGCGCTTTCTGCATGAAGAAGGCCGCTTCAGCCCGGTACGAATGGGCGAAGTGCGCCGCATTTTGACAGAATTTCAACCGGAAGTGGTTCACATTCACGACCACTACCCGCTCAGCCGCGCCTTTGCGCTGGAGGCGCGGCGGCGGAAAATTCGGCTGATTGGCACAAATCACTTTATGCCAGAGAATCTGGTGGCGTATGTCCCTTTCAACCGCGCGCTGCGCCCGCTCTATCGCTGGCTCGGCTGGCGCTGGGCGCTGGAAGTCTACAACCGGCTGGATGTCGTTGTGACGCAATCAGCGGCGGCGGGCAGGCTGCTGAAAGCGGCGGGGCTGCGTCCGCCGGTCGAATCCATCTCCTGTGGCATTGACACCGCCCGCTTCCACCCGGATTCTTCGGTCAATCGCGCCGCGCTGCGTCAGCGTTTTGGGCTGCATCCCACCCAACCGCTTTTTCTCTTCGTCGGGCGGGTGGACAGCGAAAAAAGGCTGGATGTGCTCATCCGGGCTTTTCACCGGCTGAAACGCGCTGACGTGCAGCTGTTGATTGCCGGAAAAGGCGGCGTGCTGGAAGAAATGCGGGCGCTGGCGCGCGCGCTGGGGCTGAGCGGGCAGATTCACTTTCCCGGCTTTGTCGCCAACGAGGATTTGCCCGGCCTGCTGAACAGCGCTGATATTTTCGTCATGCCCGGCGAGGCCGAACTTTTGAGCATCGCCTCGCTGGAGGCAATGGCCTGCGCCCGGCCCATGCTGCTGGCGGACGCCGTCGCCCTGCCGGAACTGGTGACGCCCGGCGTCAACGGGCGGCTCTTCCGCTCTGGCGATGCGGCGGACGCCGCCCGTCAGATGGCGGCGCTGCTCGACGAGCGCGACTCTTGGCCCGCCATGGGGCAGGCCAGCCTGGAGCGCGCGCAAAAACACAGCCTGGAGAACGTCCTCCAGAGTTACGAGAATCTCTATCAGCGGGAACAAAGATGGCCCCCAACGTCGTCGTCATCGGCAGTTATAATGTAAATTTAATCATCAAAGTCGCCCGCCTGCCCGAAAAAGGCAAAAGCATGACCGAGGCAACCTTCACCCAGACCTTTGGCAGCAAAGGCGAAATGGTGCGTTTTCCCAGTTTCTGGTTGTCTGAACCGCGCAAACACTTGCCATAGATGTTGCTCACTTGCACTTGAATAAGGTTGTTCACCGCACACACCATTCCTAAAATGCCAGTTGAAACTGTTGAGCATCTATCATCGAAAAGAGGAAACCAGGGTATGTCCATCACATTGCAGGATGTCGCCAAGCTGGCAGGGGTTTCGATTGGGACGGCCTCGCAGGCGCTCAACAACAACCCCAAAGTAACCGACGAAACCCGCAGCCGGGTGCTCGACGCGGCGCGCACGCTCGGATATGTTTTCAAAGAACGCCGCGACTACGCCATTCCGAAAACGCCAGAAATTTCTGTTATCGGCGTTCTCGCCAAACATGACGTGGGCGAACCGGCGCTGGCCAACCCGTTTTACAGCCACATTATTTCTGGCATTGAAACCGAATGCCGCAAACTGGGCATTGGCTTGATGGTGTCGAGCATTGAAGTTGACCTGGAGAATCGCCCGGTCGAATGGCCAGCCATGCTCGACAGTCAATTGGTAGAGGGGCTGATTTTTTTAGGAACGCAGCTAGAGGCGGCGGCCTACGCTGCCAAACAAAAATTGAACCTGCCTACCATCCTGGTGGATAGTTACGCGGTCAACCTTCCGTTTGATAGCATTGTCACCGATAACGTTCAAGGCGTGGAACTGGCCTTAAATCACTTGTTGTCGTTAGGACATCTGAACATTGCCCTGCTCGGCTCACAGGATAGTTGTCCGCCAAGCATTGCCGAGCGGCGTAAAACATATATCGCTATCATGAAAGAGCGCGGGCTGTTTCATGCACAATATATCGCTAATTCTAAACTTTCTCGCGCCGAGGTCCATCGGGCAACGCTAAGTTTGCTGAAAGAACATCCCGAAATTACCGCCCTGTTTGCCTGCAACGATGACTCAGCCGCCGGGGCGATGGCTGCCGCGCAAGAGTTGGGGTTGCATGTGCCGCGCGACATTTCTATCGTCGGATTTGATAATATCGCTCTGGCCGGAGAACTACCCACACCACTGACCACGATTCACATCCATAAGAACTGGATGGGCATGTTAGGCGTGCGTTTCCTGCTCGAACGCGCCGCGCACCCCGAAAAGCCAAAAACGAGTACGCTGGTTTCAACGCAATTGGTCATACGTGAAAGCACCGCCCCTCCCCGGCGCGCCGGTAGCACCTGACACTTTACCAATTCATGTTTTGTTAACAAAAAACGAGCGAAATCGCTCGTTTTTTGTTTGGACGATGCGCTTCCAGTCACCTTTTAACACGACAAATGTCATAAAGAGCGTCACCCTCTTGAAATTTCGTTAATTTGATGATAATATTCAATCAATGATTGAATTTTCAAATGAAATTTCAATTTTTGATTAAAATGCCTACCCCCGATCAATCCCCCACGCTAAAAAACATTGCCGATATTGCCGGCGTATCAGTTGGCACCGTTTCGGCTGCGCTCAACGACCGCCCAACCGTTGCGCCAGAGACGCGCGCGCGGGTGATGGATGTGGCAGTGTCTTTGGGCTACGATCTCAAGTTCAAGTCGCGCCCGCCCGAAGGAGTTGATATTGCGGTCATCGGCTTGCTCATCAAGCACGACCTGGGACTGGTGTGGGACATTAACCCGTTTTACTCTCGCATTCAGTTGGGCGTTACCAACACCTGCCAGCGGCACAACATCAGCCTGATGGTAGCAAATATCGAGGTGGACTCCAGCAATCATCCCGTGCAATGGCCTGCCATGATTAACCAGCAACGCATTGATGGATTAATCATGGCAGGCGCTTTTATTGATGACACCGTGCAAATGATTAAGCGAAAATCAGACCTGCCGATTGTACTGGTGGATAGTTACGCGCCCAATCTGAGATGCGACAGCATCGTGACCGACAATATCGGTGGCGCGCGCAAGGCGGTGACGCATCTCATAGAGAATGGGCATACGCGAATCGGGCTGGCAGGTTGGAATCCGCTCTCGCCACCCAGCATTCACCAGCGAAAACGCGGCTACCTGGAAACGTTGAGCGAATATGGGTTGCAGCCATTCATTGTCGAAACAGAACTTTCGCGGCTGGGGGGCCAGGTTGCGGTCTGGAACCTGCTCGAACGCGAAAAACAGGTCACAGCCTTGTTTTGTTGCAACGACGAAACTGCCATTGGCGCGCTCAACGCCATCCATGAGTTGGGGCTGAAAGTCCCGCAAGAAGTTTCCGTGATTGGCTTCGATAACATTGACCTGGCCGGAGAAACAACTCCCGCGCTCACCACCGTCCATGTTCACAAAAGTTGGATGGGATCGTTGGGCGTGCAGGCCCTGATTGAGCGCGCGCGCAACCCATTGCAGCCCAAAATTACCACCGTGCTGGCAACCGACCTGATTTTGCGAGAAACGGTTGCGCAATGTTCATGTGAAAGCAAGTAACCCAAAGGAGGTGAACGTCGTTTATACGAGAGAGAGAAGAAATCACCTATCGCGCCCGACTTAACTATTTTCTCACCCTGATTTGGAGGATACTATGCGTAAGTTTCACGTTTTGTTCAGCATCTTGCTCGTTCTGGCATTCGTCCTGAGCGCCTGCGGGCAACCAGCGCCTGTGGCCGAGCAAGAGCAACCCACCGCGCCGGCCCCGGCAACCGAACAACCTGCCGCTCCCGCTGAACCAACCGCTCCTGCCTCAAAGTTCCACGAATCGCCAATGACCGCAGAACTGGTTCAGACAGGCCAACTCCCGCCCGTTGATGAGCGCCTGCCCGAAAATCCGCGCGTCGTGACGCCCTTCAAAGAAACCGGCGTTTATGGCGGCGAAATGCAATTTGGATTCACCGGTGGCAGCGCGGCCTGGGGCGGTATGCTCTACCTGGCTGGCTGGGAACACCTGACCAGTTGGCGCCCCGATTTTTCTGGTGTTGAACCGAACATCCTCGAAAGCCTCGAAGCCAACGCCGATTCATCGGTCTGGACCGCTACCCTGCGCAAAGGCATGAAATGGAGCGATGGCGAACCCTTCACTGCCGATGACATTGCTTTCTACGTGGAAGACTTTTTGATGGACCCCGAACTGAGCCCCTCCGGTTTTGGCGCGGACTGGTGCCCAGGCGACATGGCCAAGGACTTTAAGTTTGAGAAGGTAGATGACTACACCGTCAAGTTCATCTTCCCCAAATCGTATGGCACCTTCCCCATGATTCTGGCCGAATGGCAGGGACGCCAGTTTGCCATGTACCCCAAGCATTACCTTCAGCAATTCCATTCCAAATACAATAAAAACATTGACGAGCTGGTAAAAGCCGAAGGACAAGAAAGCTGGGTGTCGCTATTCTTTGCCAAAGCCCCCGCCAACTGGGGCGACCCCGATGCAGCCTTCTTCCGCGATCCTGCTCTCCCCACCATCAACGCGTGGCGTGTTGTTCAGCCGCTTGGCGCAGGCACGACCATCATCATGGAACGCAACCCCTATTACTGGAAGGTGGACGACAAAGGCAACCAGCTGCCATACATTGACAAACTCGTTGGCACATCCTTCCAAGATGACCAGGCGCGCCTGCTGGCCCTATTGAACGGCGATATTGACCTCATCAAAGACCCGCCTTCTGATGCCCGCCCCCAATACATCGAAGCCGCCGATGCCGGCAAACTGGCCCTGAGCGAAATGCTCGGTGATGGCGCGAACAACTACGTCTTGCAATTCAACTGGACACACCCTGAAAAAGGTGCAGTGTTCTCCGACAAGAACTTCCGCATCGGCGTCTCGTATGCCATCAACCGCGAAGAATTGATTGACCTGTTCAATCAGGGCCAGGGCTACCCCTCCCAGGTTTGCCCGCAACCGTCTTCGCCGCTCTACAACGAAACATGCAACAAGCAATACCTGGAATACGACCTGGCCAAAGCCAACGAGTACCTGGACAAAGTTCTTCCCAACAAAGATGCCAATGGCATGAGACTTGGCCCCGATGGAAAGCCCTTTAATATTATCCTGGTTGTCATCAACAACTGGAGTTGGGCGCCCAACAATACCCAGGTTGGCGAAAAGACCATCGAATACCTGCGCGCGGTTGGCCTGGATGCCCAGATGAACGCCATGCCCGACCAGCAATGGGAACCGGTTTGGAAAACCAACCAGGTAGAGGCCTTCCTCAGCACCGGTGAAGGCGGCGCTGGCCTGACTGCCATGCTCGACCCGCGCAACTACGTCCCCTTCGAGCAATTCGGTCACTACAGCAATGGCTGGAACTTGTGGTCTATCAAACAACGTGGCGGAACGGGCATTGAAGGCGAAGTGGAACCCCCACAGTGGGCGCTAGATGCCCGCCAGCAGTACAATGATGCCATCTCAAAACCCACCCAAGAACAGCAGATTGCCGCAATGAAGAAGGTGATTGAGTTCGCTACAGAGCAGTTCTACACTATCGGCGCTTTCCAGGGCGGCGTGAATCTGCAGCCCTACAACGTCCGCATTGGCAACTTTGCCGACTCGTGGTACGTGGGCTGGATTGAAGGCGTGTTCAAAATCCTTTACCCCGAACAGTGGTACATCAAACAGTAAACTCTTCGGTTTCTCCTCCGCAGCATTGCCTGCCCCGGCCCGCGTGGGCTGGGGCAGGCCCCCCAAAATAAGGTGAGCCATGCGCCAATTTCTCCTGCGCCGGTTCGTAACAATGATTTTTACGGTCTTCATCATCTCGATACTGGCCTTTATCATCATCCAGCTACCGCCTGGTGATTATGTAGACCAGTTGATCACCCGTATGACTTCGCAGGGCGGGCAATCGCCCGACCCAGCCACCGTGCAAAAGCTCAAAGATTTATACGGCCTGAATGACCCGGTTCCGATTCAATATATCAAATGGATAGGCAAAATCATCCTGCGTGGCGAATTCGGGTACTCGTTTACTTTCCGCGAGGATGCCATCAAAATCATCTCTGAACGGCTTCCGGCAACTTTCCTGCTCTCGCTCTCCTCATTCATGTTTGTTTGGATCGTCTCCCTGCCCATCGGAATTTACTCAGCCGTCAAAAAATATTCCATTGGCGATTACATCATCAGCGGCATTGGGTTTGTTGGCCTGGCCGTGCCGAGTTTCCTGCTGGCGTTGGTATGTTTGTATATTTCTTACAAATACTTTGGAGTTGCAGCCATTGGCCTGTACTCCAAAGAGTTTGCCAACGCCCCCTGGAGTTGGGCGCGAGTGGCCGATTTGCTCCAACGTGTCTGGATTCCAATGGTGGTCATCGGCATTGGCGGCACGGCAGGGCTCATTCGCACCCTGCGCGCCAACTTGCTCGATGAACTAAACAAACCTTATGTAGATACGGCCCGCGCCAAAGGACTTTCGGAAGCGCGCCTGCTCTGGAAATACCCCGTCCGCCATGCGCTCAACCCCTTTGTCAGCACCCTGGGCTGGATGCTGCCTGGCCTGATTTCTGGCGAAGTCATCGTGGCAATTGTTCTCAATCTGCCCACCTCCGGCCCAGTGCTATATAACGCACTGGCCCAGCAAGATATGTACGTTGCCGCCGGTTTCTTGCTCCTGCTGAGCGTCCTCACCGTCATCGGCACCTTCGTTTCCGACATCCTGCTGGCCCTGCTCGACCCGCGCATCCGCCTGCAATAGGAGAAAGCCATGTTCAAGCGCAAACCGATTGACACGCCCCGCGCCGAAGGCGAAGATTTGCAATTCGAGGTCGCCTCGCAATGGCAGCTCACGTGGTGGAAATTCCGAAAGCACAAACTTGCTATGTTTAGCGCGGTCATTGTCATCCTGCTCTATCTGACGGCGATTTTTGGCGAGTTCATTGCCCCTTATGGCGGCATTACCACCAACTCCAAATTTGTCCATGCCCCACCGCAAACCCTGCATCTCTTCTCTGAAGATGGATTGGGGCTGCATGTATACGGCTACACCATGGAGCGCGACCCGCGCACACTGGAACGCATTTGGACGGTAGACCCAGCCAACAGAATCCCAATCAGCCTGTTCGTACGAGGAGAACCCTACAAGATGTGGGGGCTGGTTCCCGGCGACCTGCATCTCATCGGCCCCAAAAATCAGGGGGACCCGTTCTTCCTGTTCGGCACCGACCGCATCGGGCGCGATGTATTTAGCCGCATTGTGCATAGCGCGCGCATTTCGCTCACGGTCGGCCTGGTTGGGATTGCGCTGACTTTTTTGCTCGGCATCTTCATCGGCGGCATCTCTGGCCTGGTGGGCGGGCGGCTCGATGACGCCATCCAGCGGGTCATTGAAATCCTGATTTCCATCCCCACCCTACCCTTTTGGCTCGCGCTGGCCGCGATGGTGCCAATTACCTGGAGTTCGCTGCAAACCTACTTCATGATTAGCATCATCCTGACCCTGCTCTCTTGGATGGGTTTGGCGCGCGTGGTGCGCAGTAAATTTCTGGCCTTGCGCAATGAAGACTTCGTGCTGGCCGCCAAATTGGACGGCTGCTCCAATTGGCGGCTGATTACCAGCCACATGCTGCCCTCGTTCATGAGCCACATCATCGCCTCGGTTACGCTCTCCATCCCCGGCATGATTATCGGCGAAACAGCGCTCAGCTTCCTTGGCCTGGGTCTGCGCCCGCCGATTGTCAGTTGGGGCGTCATGCTGCAAGACGCGCAGCGCATTTCAGCGATTGCCAACTATCCCTGGCTGCTCACCCCCGCCGCGGCCATCTTCATCACCGTCTTAAGCATGAACTTTTTGGGCGATGGCCTGCGCGACGCTGCCGACCCCTACCAATCCTGAGGTGACCGATGACTTCCCAAGACCTTTTACTGGATGTGAAAGACTTGCGCATCTTCTTCTTCACGGATGAGGGTGTCGTTAAGGCCGTAAACGGCGTGGACATGCAGATTTATCGCGGGCGAACGCTCTGCCTGGTAGGAGAAAGTGGCTGCGGCAAGAGTGTAGCCTGCCGCGCTTTCCTGAACATCATCCGAAGCCCGGGGCGCATCGTCACCGGCGAGATGAAATACTATCGCCGTTCCTATGGCGGCATGGCAGATGTGATTGACATTGCCAAACTCGACCCGCGCGGCAAGCAAATTCGCCAAATTCGCGGCAAGGAAATTTCCATGATTTTCCAAGAGCCGATGACCTCCCTGAGCATGATGCACACCATCGGCGACCAGATTATGGAATCGGTTCTCTTACACAACCAGGTGACCAAGGCCGAAGCCCGGCGGCGCGCCATCGAAATGCTCGACCGCGTGGGCATGCCCAAACCAGAACGAATTGTGGATGAATACCCCTTCCGCTTGAGCGGCGGGATGCGCCAGCGTGCCATGATAGCAATGGCACTCTCGTGCAACCCCAGCCTGCTCATCGCCGATGAGCCGACCACCGCGCTCGATGTCACCACCCAGGCGCAAATTGTGGACTTAATCCGCAATTTGCAGCAACAATTAGACATGGCTGTGCTTTACATCACCCACGATTTAGGCGTGGTTGCCGAGGTGGCAGACGATGTCGCCGTGATGTATCTCGGAAAAATCGTCGAGCAAGCCGATGTGGAGACGATTTTCCACAACCCCAAGCACCCCTACACCCAGGCGTTGCTGCGCTCCATCCCCAAAATCAGCCGCACACGTGAAGAGCTCGACCCCATCCAGGGCATGGTTCCCAGCCCCTTCCGCCGCCCCACCGGCTGCCAGTTCCACCCACGCTGCACACAGGCAATGGAAAAATGCAGCAAAATTGAGCCGCGCGTTACCACCGTTGGCCAAAATCATACCGTGCAGTGCCTGCTGTACGAAAACCTGTAGCCGGAGGCCGTCATGACAAACCCCCTTCCACAAGCTGGCTTACAACCTGCGCTGCCAATGAGCAATCCCAAAAATCTGCTGCAAGTGACCGGCCTCAAAAAGCATTTCCCCATTATCAAAGGCGTCTTTTCCGCCGCGCAGGGTAATGTCAGGGCGGTAGATGACGTAAGTTTCACCATTCGCAAAGGCGAAACCCTCGGACTGGTGGGCGAAAGCGGCTGCGGTAAAACCACCGCCGGGCGTTGCATTGTACGCGCCTACCCCGTCACCGATGGGCAAATGCTGTACCGAATGCGCGATGAAAGCGTGATAGACCTGGCCGCCGTGCCAGAAAAGCAACTCTCCCCTTTCCGGCGCGATATTCGCATGATTTTTCAGGACCCCTACTCCTCGCTCAACCCGCGTATGACCATTTACGAGGCGGTCAGCGAGGTACTGCGCGTCAATCAAATCTGCGCCGAAAGCGAAATGAAAGACCGCGTAGAAACCCTGCTCAAGCGCGTGGGGTTGCGCCCAGAATATATGCAGCGCTACCCGCACGCTTTCAGCGGCGGCGAACGTCAGCGCATCGTGGTTGCCCGGGCACTCATCACCAACCCGCGCCTGGTGGTGTGCGATGAAGCCGTCTCTGCGCTAGATGTCTCCATCCGCGCCCAAATTCTCAACCTGCTAGAAGAGTTGCAAGCCGATTTTGACCTGACCTACCTGTTCATCTCGCACGACCTGAGCGTCATCCGCCACATTTGCAACCGGGTGGTGGTGATGTACGTGGGCAAGGTGGTCGAAGTGGCCGACGCCCTCGACCTGTACACCCGCCCGCGACACCCCTACACCGAAGCCTTGCTCTCCGCCGTGCCAATTGCCAACCCACGCGGACGCGAACAGCGCAAACACATTCACCTGCAAGGTGAAATTGCCGACCCCTCGAACCCGCCCAAAGGCTGCTACTTTCATCCGCGCTGTAAATTTGCCCAGCAGGTTTGCCGCGAACAAACCCCCGAACTACGGACCGTGGATAAGAGCCGCCAGGTTGCCTGCCACTTTGCCGAAGCAATTCAGTTGCAAGGGGTCATTTCGTGATACCGCCACCAAGCGAGAAACTCTATGGCTCTCCAACTTCTCAACGCCCACTCCATTCCCAACCTGCCCTGGCAAGAGCGCCCCGCCGGTTGTTCAGATGTCGTCTGGCGCTATCGCCAGAACCCGGTCATTCCGCGCAACCCCTTCCCCACCGCCAACAGCACCTTCAACAGCGCGGTCATCCCCTATCAGGGCAAATTTGTCGGTGTCTTCCGCATTGACGACACCTGCCGACAGATGAACCTCTACTTTGGCGAAAGCCCAGACGGTTTGCGGTGGAACATCCAGCCCCAGCCAATTGCTTTTCAGTGCGCCGAGCCAGAAATTGCCAACCCGCAATATCGCTACGACCCGCGCCTGTGCTGGCTGGAAGACCGCTACTACATCACCTGGTGCAACGGCTACCACGGCCCCACCATTGGCGTCGGCTATACCTTCGATTTTCAAACCTTTACTCAAATCGAAAATGCCTTCCTGCCATTCAACCGCAATGGGGTTCTATTCCCACGCAAAATCAACGGCAAATTTGCCATGCTCAGCCGCCCCAGCGATAACGGCCACACCCCCTTTGGCGATATTTTCTACTCCGAAAGCCCCGATATGACTCATTGGGGCTGTCATCGCCACGTGATGACCTCCGACCTGCCCTGGGCCTGGACAAAAGTAGGAGCAGGCCCCATCCCCATCGAAACCAGCCAGGGCTGGCTCTTGATTTTCCACGGTGTGCTGACCTCCTGCAACGGCTTCGTGTACAGCATGGGCGCAGCCCTGCTAGACCTGGACCAGCCTTGGAAAATCATCGCCCGCGCCCGGCCCTACCTGCTCTCGCCGCAAACCCTGTACGAATGCGTAGGCGACGTGCCAAACGTGGTCTTCCCCTGCGCCGCGCTGGTGGATGGCGATACCGGGCGCATGGCAATCTACTATGGCGGAGCCGATACAGTGGTGGCGCTGGCTTTCGCACAAATCGAGGAATTGGTCGAATTCATCAAAAAAGAGAACGACTGGAAACGATAAGGCTGCAGAGCCGTTAAGCCATCGGATTTTTTGAACGTTCACAAAAAACACCGTCCAAAACCGACTTTTTACGATACAATTCAACCCATATACCCGCCAAAAAACAAACGCTTCACTGATTTAGAACAAAAAATGCATAAAATTCTTTTTTTCGCGCAAAATCTGCACATTCTCGCTTAAGACCCAAACTTTTCCCTACAATGAGCGTTCACAAGAAAGGCCCCCCCCATGACCACTCTTCACGACCTCGCCAAAATGATTGACCACTCCCTGCTCCACCCCACCATGACCGACGCCGAAATTCTCAAAGGCTGCGAAATTGCCCGTAAATATGATGTCGCCACCGTCTGCGTCAAACCCTACGCCGTAAAGATGGCAAAAGAGGCCCTGCAAGGCTCCAACGTGGGCGTTTGCTCCGTCATCGGCTTTCCGCACGGCAACAGCACCACCGCCATCAAAGTCGCCGAGACTGAACAGGCCATCCACGATGGCGCAACGGAGATTGACATGGTCATCAACATCGGCAAAGCCTTAGGCGGCGATTGGGATTTCGTCCGCACCGATATTGACGCGGTGAACCAGGCTTGCCTGCGCAACGGCGCAATTCTCAAAGTCATCTTCGAGACCGACTATCTCAAAGACGAACACATCATCCAATTGTGCCAGATTTGCTCCGAACTCAAAGTCGCCTTCGTCAAAACCTCCACCGGCTACGGCTTCGTCAAACAGCCGAATGGCGATTATAACTACCAGGGCGCAACCGAACACAACCTCAGCCTCATGCGCCAGCATAGCGCGCCCGAAGTGCAACTCAAAGCGGCAGGCGGCGTGCGCACGCTCGACCAGTTGCTCAAAGTGCGCGAACTGGGCTGCACCCGCAGCGGCGCCACCGCCACCGAAGCCATGCTCGAAGAAGCCAGGGCGCGCGGGTTTTAGGAACTGCTTTTGAGCTTTCAACCTTTGCGCACTTCGTTTCCTTGTATTTAAGCGGTGGACTCAACCATGAAACGCCTTTTTACTTTCCTCTTGCTGCTCTCTCTCCTGCTCTCGGCTTGCGCGCAGGCAATCACACCACCCAGCACCGAAACGCCTGCTGCCACAATCACGCCCGAAGCAAGCGCCACCGCTGCGCGGGTAACGTACACCCCGCGCCCGCCGACCCGCACCCCGCGCCCCACCTTTACGCCGCCGCCCACAGCCACCTCCTGGCCCATAAACGTCACCTTAAAGTTGCAGGCCAAAGCCAAAGGACAATCCTTCAGCCCCTTCGTCCTCGGCTCGAACCTGCCCAACTGGCTTTCTAAAGAGCAATTTGAGAGCGAGCAGTTCCGCAAACGTGTGGCAGCCTCCGGTCTGACGCTCATCCGCATCCCCGGCGGCTCATTCAGTGATGACTACGGCTGGTTGAGTTGCGAACTGGGCCAAAACGTCCCTGGCGCGCTGCCCTGCAAGCATGATTGGGGACGCCGCCCCACCGATTTCATCAACTTCTTTCGCGGCGTAGAAGCCAATGGGCGGCGCATCGAAGCGATGTTCATCGTCAACGTCAACGCCACCGCGCAAGAAGCCGCCGCCGTTGTGGCCTTTTTCAACGCCAAAGTGGGCGACCCAACCATCATCGGGTTAGACCGAAACGGATTCGACTGGAAAACCGCCGGAGAGTGGGCTGCCCTGCGCGCCCAAAACGGCAACCCCGAACCGCTCAACATCCGCTTTTGGGACATCGGTAACGAAGTCTATGGCGGCAAATTCGGTAATCCTGGCTGCACCACTGGCGGCTGGGAAACAACCTGGACCTGCCGGGGCGATGAGTACATCCTCGGCACCAGCCAACGTGATGGCGTAACTCAAATGCGCGCCGCCATGCTAAAAGTAGACCCCACCATCCTGGTCGGCGCAGTGGGCGGCAGCGATGTGGTGAGCGGATCAGTCTGGAGTGAGGCGGTTTTGAAAAGTTACACTAAAAATTACGACTACTTCGTCACACACGCTTACCCGTCTTACGCCATCATCGGCAATCCACGCACCGATGAAGACTTCGTCCTCTCTATGCCCCAAAAATACTGGCCGGGCGTCTTCAAAGGCATCGAAAAAGCCATGCAAGCCCATGCGCCAGGCACCGACCTGCCGATTTTCATGAACGAATACGAACTCGTCCCACCCTGGGGCAAAGTGGACACGCGCAATTACATGAACAAGCACATTGACGCGCTCTTCCTGGCTGATTCGCTGGGGTTGATGATTTCACTCGGCGTGGACATGGCCGCACAATGGGCCATAATGAACGGAAAATCGGACGATTATGGCAACGAATTTGGCCTGATGCGCGCCGATGGCAGCAACGACCGCCAACCCAAATACTACATCTACCCGCTCTGGGCACGTTTTGGCAACACACTCCTGCCGCTTGAATCGAGCGCCAACCCGGCCAGCGAACTGAGCGCTTACGCCGGACGGCTAGACGATGGCACACTCACCCTACTGGTCATCAACAAGAATCGCGCCGAAACCAACGCAACCATCACCTTCGAGGGCATCAAAACCATCACCGGCGGCCTGGCCGATGTCCTCGCCGCCCCCAGCCTCGATTCCACCGCCATCACCTTCAACGGCAACCCCAACCCCGCCGATGACCTCGCAGACGCGCCCTCCCGCCCCATCGCTCCAACCAACAGCAGCACGCTTGAATACACCTTCGCGCCCATCTCCGTCACACTTTTGCGCATCAGCGTAAAACCCTAAACAACATCCCAAAGGCCAATTACGCAAAAAAACGTCTCGCCAAACAGCCTTTGAGACACTCAACAACAGAAAAACCTATGCAAAACTTCACCAACGGCGTCAACCTGGGCGGCTGGCTCTCCCAATACCCCCGCTACGACCATGAGCATTTCCGCACCTTCATCACCCGCCCCGATATCGAGCAAATCGCCGCCTGGGGCTTCGACCACGTCCGCCTGCCAATAGATTACCCCATTCTCGAATCTGATGAAGCCCCCGGTCAATACCGTGAAGATGGCTTTCAGTACATCGACTCGTGCATCGAATGGTGCCGCACCGCCGGGCTGGGGTTCGTTTTTGACCTGCATCACGCCCCCGGCTACTCCTTCAACAATACCCTCCAACCCGAAACCATGCACCTGAACGTCCTGTTTGAGCAGGAAGCCGCCCAAAACCGATTCATTGCCCTTTGGCAAGCCATCGTCCGCCGTTACTACAACCCAAGCCTCCCCATCATCTTTGAACTGCTCAACGAAGTCGTCCTGCCTGAAAGCAGCCCCTGGAACACCCTGGCGCACAAAACCGTCGCCGCACTGCGCCAAATTTCACCCAATTGCAAAATCATGATTGGCGGCAACCACTACAACGCCGCATCTGAACTCAAAAACATCGCCCGACTGCCCGACCCAAACGTCCTCTACACCTTCCACTTCTACGAACCCTTCCTGTTCACCCACCAAAAAGCCAATTGGACGCAAATCAGCCGCGAATTCGACCAAACCCTGGAATACCCCGGCTTCTTCACCGGCCTGGCCGACTTCCTGACCCGCGCCCCGCATCACCGCAAGGGCTATGCCTGGCTGGTAGACCGCCCCCTCAACCGCGCCCTCATGCGCGAATTTCTCATCCCAGTCCTCGATTTCATTCAGGAAAGCGGCCAAATCCCCTACTGCGGCGAATACGGCGTCATTGACCACGCCCCCACCGATAGCCGCCGCAACTGGCACGCCGACCTGCTCGATATATTCAAGCAACACCGCATCGGGCGCGCCGTCTGGTCCTACAAAGAAATGAACTTCCGCCTGGTCAATTCCGCCGGGCGCATCGCCGACCCATTGCTGATCCAAATCCTCACCCGCCCATGACCCCCTCACCCACTGGCCTGCTCATCTCCCAAATTGGCTACGACCTGCGCGCCCCCATGCGTGCCATCTGGCGCGGCGCATTGACCGAAGGCGCAAGTTTCCGCTTGCAAAATGAAAGCGGAGAGACCATCCTCGAAAAACCGCTCACCTTTTGGGGAAATTGCTGGGGAAGCGACTGGTGGATCGCCGATTTTTCGGAGTTGACCACCGCCGGGGCATTCACCCTGACCTTCGAAGCCAGCAACATGCCACCCGTCACCTGTCCGCCGTTTAACGTGGGCGAGTACCACCTGTGGCATTCCACCGTTAAAACCGTCGCCATCGAGCAATTCGAGCGCCGCGCCGAACTCGCCCGCTTCGGCAACGGCTGGAAAGACTGCGGCTCCGATATGCGCGAAGTTGGCAGTCACACCGGCGCGCTCATCGGCCTGCTCGACCTGCTCAACATTGGCCTGGAATGGCTGGGACCCGAAGACGGCCTGCGCCTGGCAAAACAAATCATGCACGGCTGCGACTACCTTGTCCTCTGCCAGCAGCGCGCAGATGATTTGGGCTGGCCGCCCGGCAGCGTCGTTCATGAAATCCCCAACCATCCCGTGCTTATCCCGCAAGACCAGGGGCAATTCGTCGTTGCCATCGCCAAAGCCTCCCGCCACATCTACGAGCTCGACCGTGAGCGCGGCCTGGACTATCTGAATCGCGCTGCCGCCGCGTATGAATTCCTTACCAGCCAGTGTCAGCCCTCCGCCCTACCGCATTTTTCTGCCAAACTGCACGGCGCGCCAGAAGGGTATTTGCCCTCCCCCCTAACCCCTCTCCCACAGGGAGAGGGGCATTTAGACGCCGCTCATCTCCACACAGGCAAGGGGCCAGGGAAAACAGCCTCCCCTCTCCCACAGGGAGAGGAGCCGGGGATGAGGGAAACCGGCTTTATGACCGCCGACCTGTTGATGATGGTCTGGGGCGCGGTTGAACTCGCCAAGTCGGGCAGGCCCGAATACCTCGAAGAAGCCATCCGCCGCGCCGACCAAATCCTTAGCCGCCAGGTGGCGCGCGAATATCCCGAAGGCGAGTTTTACGGGCATTTCTACACCTTCGACGACCACCTGTTCACCGAAAAAGCCTTCATCCACCACCACGTCGGGCATGATACCAGCCTGATGTTCGGCCACTACCTCGTCCCCCTGCTCGACCTGTGCAAACTGCTCCCCACGCACCCCGACCAACCCCGCTGGCGGCAAGCCGTGCGCAATTTTGCCTATGGCTACTTCCTGCCCGCCTGCCAGAAAAACCCGTTTTACCTGCTGCCGCAGGGCTACTACGCTGGGCAGGGCCTGCTCTCGTTTTGCGGCCCCTGGCACGGATTCAACGTATGCTACGGCTATGCCGCCGCGCAAGCCATCCGCTTCGAGATAGAATTCGGCGACCCGGCCTTCCGCCCAATTGCAGTCGGCAACCTGCAATGGATAGCCGGTCTCAATGCCGGGCTCACCAGCGACTCGTTTGAAGGCTCGGTGATGTGGCGCGAGACCCTGCCCGAGGGCAGGGTTGTTCCCTACAGTTTCATCGAAGGCATTGGCGCGAACAGCGTCAAAACCTGGTCGCGCCTGCCCGGCAGCATTGGCAATGGGGTATGCACCAACCGCCAGTTCCAGATGGAAGTCGAACCGAGCCTCGAAAACGACATCCCGCGTCGCTACTCCGACGAAGATTGGATTCCGCACGCGGGCGGTTTTCTCAGCGGCCTTGTTCACCTGCGCCAGGTCATGGGCTGGTCGGCCAGATAGCCCAAGTAGCGCAAGATAGTATGTTGCGCTACACAAAAGGAGCAAAAATGAACCAAAAAATTGTCGTCATCGGCAGTTCTAATGTAGATTTCATCATGAAAGTTGCCCGCCTGCCCGAAAAAGGCGAAAGCACCACCGACGCAACCTTCATCCAGACCTTTGGCGGCAAAGGCGCGAACCAGGCCGTCGCCGCCGCCCGGGCTGGGGGCGATACCTGGTTCGTCAATTGCATCGGCTCCGACCCCTTCGCTCCGGCGCTCAAACAGGCCCTCATTGAGGCTGGCGTGCATGTGGATTACGTCTTCACCCGCGAAGGCGAAACCTGTGGCGCAGCCCTGGTGATGATTGGCGAGGGCGGCATGAACTACATCACCGTTGCTCCCGGTGCCAATTACAGCCTGACGCCTGAAATGATTCGCTCACTCGAACCGCTCCTGCGCGAAGCCGCCATACTCGTTCTACAATACGAAATCCGCCCCGATACGCTCTACGCATGCATTGACCTGGCGCATGACCTCGGCCTGCCGACCCTCTTCAACCTCGCCCCCGCCCGCCCCTTTGACATCTCCTATCTGCCCAAAGTGACTTATTTGGCCGTCAATGAAACCGAAGCCCAAGCGCTGTGCGGTTTTGCAGTAAACACGCGCCAGGCAATCGAACAGGCCGCCCAGGCCCTGCTCGCCAAAGGCGCGCGAACGGTCATCCTCACCCTCGGCGAACAGGGCGCATACCTCGCATCCGCCGACCTGCGCCAGCACATCCCCGCCTTCCAAGTCGAAGCGGTGGATACCACCGCCGCCGGGGACGTTTTTTGTGGCGCGCTGGCGGTTGCGCTGGTGGAGGGCCAATCCATGCCCGAAGCCGCCCGCTTTGCCTGCGCCGCATCGGCTATCAGCGTCACCCGCCTGGGTGCGCAGCCCTCCGTGCCAGGGCGCGTGGAAATTGAGCAATTTTGTGGCGCAAGATAGTATCTTGCGCCACACCACTTTGTTCACTGGCCCCAACCAGGCGGCGTTGGAAAACATCGAAATCCCCCGCCCGAAGCGTAGCGCAAGTAGCGCAAGATACTATCTTGCACACGCCACAAAAACTGGAGAAACTTATGCAAACCCGCGCCATTTTGTTCACTGCCCACAACCAGGCGGCATTGGAAAACATCGAAATCCCCGCGCCAGAAGCGGGCGAAGTGCTGATTGAAAGCCTGTACACCCTCATCAGCCCCGGCACCGAATTGCGCTGCCGTGCCGGCAAGCAAGAAGGGCTGGTGTTTCCCTTTATCCCCGGCTACAGCATGGTCGGGCGCGTGATTGGGCACGGGGCGGGCGTCTCGCTTCCCGAAGGAACGCTTGTCTTTTGCGGCGGAACGAGCAAAGCCAGCGTCAACCTGGCCTGGGGCGGGCACGCCGCCCACGCCATTCAGCCCGCCGGGGGAGTGTACCCGCTGCCAGAAGGGATAAATCCTCTCCATGCCCCAGCGGCCAAACTGGCGGCGATTGCCTATCGCGGAGTCCGTTTGAGCAACCCGCGCCCCCACGAAACGGTAGCCGTTATCGGCTTGGGTGCGATTGGTCTGCTTGCGGCGCAGTTGCACGCCCTGAGCGGGGCACGCGTCGTTGCGGCGGATTTATCCCCCTATCGCGTCGCCAATGCCCAAAAAGCTGGGCTAGAGGCTTTTGTGCCGCAGGGCAGCCTGGGCCAAGCCTTCCGGGCGTACTTCCCCAACGGTGCAGATGTGGTCGTAGACGCGACTGGCGTGCCATCTGTGCTGACGCAAGCCATCGAAGTCGCCCGCGACAAAGCCTGGGACGACTCGCCGGAATTGGGCGCGCGGGTGGTCATTCAGGGCAGTTACGCCGGCGATTTCAGCCTGCCGTATCAGCCCGTTTTCATGAAAGAACTCTCTTTTTACGTCCCGCGCGACGTGCAACCACGCGACCTGCGCGCCATGCTTGAGATAATGGCGCGCGAAAAATTGAACGTGGAACTGCTCATCAGCGAAGTCCGCTCCCCCGAAACCGCCCCAGAGACGTATGCGGCGCTGGCTGAGCCGGGCGCGGAGTTGATTACCGCTGCGTTTAATTGGCAGTAATTGGCAGTAGCGCAAGATAATATCTTGCGCCGCCACAAGTGGTAGAGCAAACGCGCTCCCGAAACCGCCCCAGAGACGTATGCAGCGCTGGCTGAGCCGAACACAGAGTTGATTACCGCTGCGTTTAATTGGCAGTAGCGCAAGATAATATCTTGCGCCACACCACAAATGGACGTGCAAAATAGTATTTTGCGCACAAAAGGAGAACCCCCCCATGACTTACAACATTGGCATCATCGGCGCAGGCATGTACGGCAAAGTGCTTGGTCGCTGCCTGCAACAGGACGAACGCGCCCGCATTACCTGGGTCAACAGCGCCAGCACGGCCACCACCCGCGCCGCTGCAGAAGAATTGGGCGCGGAAAAATGGTCGCTTGACTACCGCAACGTACTGGCCGACCCCGCAGTGGATGCGGTCATCATCGCCACCCCGCCCTATCTGCACGCCGAACAACTCTCCGCCGCGCTGGCGGCTGGGAAGCACGTCCTGCTCGAAAAGCCGCTGGCAGAATCGCCCGCCAGCGTGGAAAAAATCCTCGAAGCGGCGAAACAGGCTGAGGGGCGAGTGGTGCTGGAAGCGTCCTGCCGCCACACGCGTCTGACGCGCAAGTTCCAGTTCATCAAAAGTCTGATTGACAGCGGAAAACTGGGGCAGGTTTACCATATCCACCACAACCACCTGATACGCAACACATTCATTGAGTGGAATCCGAAGGGTGCGTGGGCGATGAACAAAGCCCTGGCGGGCGGCGGCCCCTTCATTGATTGGGGCGTGTACGACCTCTCCTTCCACCTCGGCTTGCTGGACGACCAGCCCGAACTGCTCTCTCTGCGCCGCTTCAGCCGCAACGACCTGCGCGATATGAGCAAATGGGTGACGTTTAGCGACGTGGAACAGCACGGCGCGGCCTGGCTGGAGTTTAGCGGCGGGCTGACCTATTACTACGAGCGCGGCGCCGGAGTCCACGCCGAAACGGTCAACGAAACCCGGCTGTACGGCACCAAGGGCGGGCTGCGCTTCCAATTCCCCTCCTGGGATAGCAACGACGTTGAGTTTTTCTCTGTCGAAAACGGCGAACCGCGCAAAGAAACCCTGACCGTGGACACGACCGGCGCGGAAGACGACAGCCTGGCGATTATCCGTCACTTCCTCGATTGCCTGGATGGCAAAGCCAGCCCGCTGATGACGGTCGAAACCGCCGCCAAACACATCCGCATCCTGTTCCAGATTCTCGACCGCGCCGCATGAACTACTACGGTTTCAACTTCCTGTGGATGTTTTCCTCCTGGCGCGGCAGGCCTGCCCAGCCGCCCGATGAGCGCGCCCTCGACTTTTTGGCCGCCTTTGGCTTCAACTTCGTCCGCATTCCCACCGATTACCGCTTCTGGACGCGCGATTTCGACTACTTCCACCCCGACGAATCGGTTTGGAAAACGATAGATTCCTACCTGGCGGCCTGCCGCGCGCGCGGCTTGCACATGAGCCTGAACTTTCATCGCACGCCCGGCTACTGCATCAACCGCAACGACCTGGAAAAACACAACCTGTGGACGGATGAACTCGCGCAGGACGCCTTTGTTTTTCTCTGGGAATCCTTCGCCCGCCGCTACAAGGATGTTCCGGCTTCCGATTTGAGTTTCGACCTGCTCAACGAGCCGCCCAACCCCGGCCAATATGGACTGACGCGTGAAAATCACGCCGCGCTCATGCGCCGGACGGTGGCCGCCATCCGCGCCATCAGCCCAAGCCGCCCGATTCAGATTGACGGCCTGGGCGGCGGGCATCTCGCCATGCCCGAACTGGCCGACCTGGACGTGATTCACAGCGGGCGCGGCTACCAGCCGATGAACTTGAGCCATTGGGGCGCGCACTGGTGGCGAGGTTGGCAGGTCTGCCCCGCGCCGCCCCCCTACCCCGGCGCCGAGTGGGACGGCAAAACCTGGAACCGCGAAACCCTGCGTGCCTTCTACCAGCCCTGGCGCGAGGTACAGGCCGCTGGGCGTCCGATTCACATCGGCGAGTTCGGCTGCTACAACAACATTGAAAACGACACCGCTCTGGCCTGGTTCGCCGATTTACTCAGCCTGTACCGCGAGTTTGGCTGGGGCTACAGTTTGTGGAACTTTGAAGGCGCGTTCGGAATTGTTCATCACGGACGCCCTGGCACAGTCTATGAAAAAGTGGGCGGCTACCGCCATGTGGACCGCCGCCTGCTCGATTTACTGCTCGAAAACCGTATTGAGAACTGATTCCTTGCTCTCTCTTGCCCTTCTCCCCATGGGAGAGGGGCAAGGATAAGAGAAACCACCCGCTATGACCTACCGTTCTGACCTTTCCCCCCGCCTGCGCGCCGAACTAACCGAGAACATCTTGCCCTTCTGGATGAAATACGTCCCCGACCATGAACACGGCGGCTTTCATGGCGCGATTTCAAACACGCTGCAAGTTTTCCCCGCTGCGCCGCGCTCCGCCATCCTATGCGCTCGCATCCTGTGGACGTTTTCGACCGCCTGCCGCGTCTTCGGCGCGCCAGAATACCGCCAGATGGCCGATTACGCCTATCAGACCCTGACCGGCTTCTTCTGGGACGCAGACTTCGGCGGCGTGTACTGGAGCCTTAAGCCGGACGGAACGCCGCTTGACCCGCGCAAGCATCACTACGCCCAGGCATTTGCCATCTACGGGCTGAGCGAATATGTCCGCGCTACGCAAAGCGAACAGGCCAAAACCCTTGCTGAGCAACTTTTCGACCTGCTGGAAACTCACGCCTTCGACCCGCGCTACGGCGGCTACACCGAAGGCAGCAGCCGCGTATGGGGCGCGCTGGCAGACATGCGCCTGAGCGACAAAGAAATCAATTGCAGCAAATCCATGAACACCATGCTGCACATCCTCGAAGCCTACACCAACCTTTTAAGGATTTGGGATGACCCGCGCCTGCGGAGGCAGCACCGCGCCCTGCTCGAAACCTATCTCGAAAAAGTATACGACCCCCAAACCGGACACCTGCGCCTGTTCTTCGACAACGCCTGGAACGCGCTCGAAGCCCGCGACTCATACGGTCACGATATCGAAGCCAGTTGGCTGATGTGGGAAGCCGCCCAAATGCACCCCGACCCCTCCCTGCATGAGCGCATTCGCCCGGCGGTGCTGGGGCTGGCGGAATCGGTTTACCGCGAAGGGCGCGATACAGACGGCAGTCTGTTCTACGAAGGGCTATCCGGGCAAATTCTCGTCGAGGAAAAACACTGGTGGCCCCAGGCTGAAGCGATGGTTGGGTTTGCAAATGCCTGTGAACTCACCGGCAACCCCAAATTTGCCGCCGCGGTGGACGAAGCCTGGAAATTTATCGAAAATCACATGATAGACCGGGTTTATGGCGACTGGTTCAAAGAAACCGACCGTGCCGGAAACCCCAACCCCAATCACATGAAAGCCGGTTTTTGGGATTGCCCTTACCATCACGCCCGCGCCTGTTTTGAGATTCTGGAACGCAGCGCAAATCTCTGATTTGCACAGTAAGCTGAAGACTTACCATCTCGAACTCAAGATTAACGATGTAGCCGCGCGTTTCTCCCACCAGGTTTAAATCTGCTCAAAAAAATCCGTGAAACTCCGTTCACTCCGTGTCCTAAAAAAACGTCATTGTTTACCCCTTACAATACCAAACAGAATGGAAGGATAAAAGGATGAAATTGACCTTCCAAAGCAAGCCGCTATCCTTACATTCTTTCATCCTGTCAAACCGCTTGTGTTTTGAGAACAGGTCGGTCATGACAAAAAAACGCTCTCAAAAAACCGAAAGGAACTCATCCCATGTCCCCCCTCCCCCGCATCCGCGTCTCTGAAAACCGCCGCTTCCTCGTCAACGAGACGGGCGAACCGTTTTTCTGGCTGGGCGATACCGCCTGGGAACTCTTCCACCGCCTGAGCCTGCCCGAAGCCGAACATTATCTCGAAGTACGCCGCCAGCAGGGCTTCAACGTCATCCAGGCGGTCATTTTGGCCGAACACGATGGACTGCACACCCCCAACGCCAATGGACACATTCCCCTGTGCGGCGACGACCCAACCCGCCCCAACGAGTTCTACTTCCGCCATGTGGACGCCATCATCCGCCTGGCTGCCGAAAAAGGGCTGTACATCGGTCTCCTGCCCACCTGGGGCGACAAGGTCTGTGGCGACTTGTGGGGCGCCGGCCCGGTGGTGTTCAACCTCGAAAACGCGCGCCTCTATGGCCGCTTCCTGGGAGAACGCTATCGGAACGATACCAACATCTTGTGGATTTTAGGCGGCGACCGCCCCGCTGAGGGTTACGAAGACCTGTGGGCGGCCATGGCGCAGGGAATCACCGAAGGCGTCTCCCTCTCTCCTGCTGGGAGAGGGGCTGGGGGGCAGGGCAAACCCTTCATGACCTACCACCCGCGCGGCGGGGCCAGCTCCTCCGCCTGGCTGCACCAGGCCGAATGGCTCGATATGAACATGCTGCAATCTGGTCACTGCCTGGTGGATACCCCCAACTGGGACATGATTCGGGCTGATTACGAACTCCAACCTATCAAGCCGACCCTGGACGGCGAACCCAACTACGAACATCACCCGATTGACCCCTACCTGCGCCCCTGGAAGCCGGAATATGGCCGCTACACCGATTACGATGTGCGCAAGCAGGCCTACCGCGCCGTCTTTGCGGGGGCTTGTGGGCATACCTATGGCAGTCATTCCATCTGGCAGATGTACGCCCCGCGTTACGCTCCCACCACCTTTGCCTCGCCCTATTGGGACGAAGCCATTCATGGCCCCGGCGCGCGCCAGATGGTTCACTTGAAGAATCTCTTGCTCTCGCGCCCGTATCTCACTCGCATCCCGGCCCCTGACCTGCTGCCGGAGGTCACACCCCCGCCGCCGCCCGCCGACCTTGCCAAAGAAGATGACCGCATCAATCCCCTGCGCGCCGCGCACCCCGTTGCCACGCGCGACAGCGAAGGCCGTTACGGGTTGGTTTATTTTCCGTTAGCGGGACAAAGCCTGAAGGTAGATTTGCGTCTGCTCGCCGGGCGGGTCAAAGCCCAATGGTTCGACCCGCGCGAGGGCAGGTTCCACTTCGAGGGTGAACATCCCCAAGAACTTGTGACCTTTACCTCCCCGCTCGGCGGGCCCGATTGGGTGCTCGTGCTGGATATTAAATGAACATCGAAACCGTTTATCTTATTCATCACAGCCATACCGATATTGGCTTTACTGGCGACCAACCCATCATTTGGGAATTGCAGGCGCGCTTCATTACGCAGGCATTAGAGCAGGTGGAGCGCGAGGCAGAGCGGTTTGGCGTGGAGCGTGCCTCGCGCTGGACGATTGAAACTGCCGGGGTGCTTGAATATTGGCTGGAACATGCCGCTGCGCGTGACATTGACCGGCTGATTTCGGCGGAACGCGCCGGGCTGGTGGAAGTGACCGCCATGTTTCTGAACCTGACACCGCTGTATGATACCGTTCAGCATATCGAAGCCCTGCAACTGGTTCACCGTTTGCGACGCGAGTATGGATTTGAGATTCGCTCGGCGATGAATTGTGACGTCAATGGTCATAACTGGCCGCTGGCAGACCTGTTGCTAGATGCTGGGATAGATGGTTTTTCAATGGCGATTAACCACCACTTTGGTGGGCCACCGGAGCCGCGCCCGGCCATTTTCCGCTGGCAGGCACCCAGCGGGCGTGATTTGCTGGCTTTCAATGGCTGGCAGTATGGCAAGGCTGGCGAATTAGGTCTGGCGGAAGATGACGATGAAAATTTCCTGCACTGGTGGCCGCAAGTCGAGGCTTTCCTAAAGCAGACGGGCTACCAATTGCCGGTGTTTATGTTGCAGGGCATTCATCGGTATGGTGATAACGCCGGGTTTTACCCGAAGTTTGGCGAGTTTGTACGGCGCTGGAACGCGTCCGGACGTTCTCCGCACATTGTGCTGGCAACCCCGCGTCAGTGGTGGCAGGCGATACAGCCGTTTCGTGAGCAAATTGCGGTCTGGCACGGCGATTGGACAGATTACTGGAATTTTGGCTGTATTAGCACCGCTCGTGAAGTGGCGATTGAACGTGCCGCCCGCGCCAGGCTGGTCAGCGCCGATACGATGTTTGCCGCCCTGAACAGCCTGCCAGGGATGCAGACTGGCTGGGCGCAGCGTTCGTTTTCGCTTTTCCGCCAGTCCGCCTGGCAGGCGCTGAACCTGTGGGGCGAACATACCTGGAGCGCAGACGGCGCTGGAGCCACCTGGCGCGATGACGCCGTCAGTCAGACCAATCATAAAACCCACCTGGCCTATCACGCCCATAGTTACAGCCACTTACTGCACCGCGATGCCCTGGCAGAAATTGCCCGGCACGTTGCAAGCGGTTCTTCCGACGACCTGCTGGTGTTCAACCCGCTTCCCTGGCAGAGAACCATCAGCGGCTCGGTTTCGTACCTGACGCTCAATCCGCGCGGCGAGTCGCAGGATGACCTGGCCGGGCGGCATTACCAGGGACACTTTAGCAACCCAACCAACATAGGCGCGCACCAATCGGATGAGCATTTCAGCCTGCCGCCTGTTGCGGTGCCAGGATTTGGCTATGTGGTCGTGCCGCGTGCAAAAATTCTCAAAACCCGCGAAGCAACCAAAGTCAGCGAAGCCGCGCAAATCGAAAACGCCCGTTTTCGGGTAGTTTTCAACCGCGAAACTGGCGGCGTGACATCGCTTTATGATAAGCGCCTTCAACACGAATGGGTGGATCGCTGCTCTCCATATCCATTTTTCATGTTCGTGCATGAGCAAGTTGCCGACCGCGCTCACCCTTTTCCGCGCCATCTGCTCAATGAAATGGACTGGCGTACATCGCTCGAAACCGTCCGCGCTTGGAAGCCCGATTGGCACGCCTTGCGCACCACGCCAGAGCGATTGCTCTCGCACAAGGTCTATCGCACCCCGCTAGGCTGGAGCGTCGAGCAGTCCTTTCGCCATCCGGCTGTTGAGAATATCACAATCCGCCTGTTCCTGCCCGCCGAGGGAGATTTTATCGAGTGTGAAGCCCAGTGGCAGATGGGACTGGAGACTCATCCCGAAGCCACCTATCTGGTTTTCCCGTTCAACCTACCCAACGCAACCGCCCGATTCGATGTTGGCGGGCTGGCTGTGCGCCCGGAAGAGGATCAACTGCCTGGCGTTAATCGTGATTATTTCACGACCCAAAAATGGGTTGATTTCTGTGACAACCAGCGTGGTATTACGATTGCGACGCCCATCAACCCGCTTTGCCAGTTGGGCGATTTCCACTTTGCCCACAACCAGGGCCGGTTTGAATTACCGCGTGCCACCTTCTTGGGTTGGGTGACCAATAACTATTGGGAATGCAATTTCCCCTATCATCAACCCGGCACCGTTGTTGCCCGCTATCGCATTCAGCCTTATCAGGGCGCATTTGATGAAGTTCGCGCCTACCGCTTTGGGCAAGAAACAGCCTTTGCGGAGCCAGCCTGCCAGCATTTGGGCGAAACTTCCGACGATAAAAACCTTCCCGCACAGGGACAATTCATACGCCTGCCCAAAGGCGAAATTCAGGCTATTCAGGTGCGCGCGCTCGAATCAGGTAGAGTATCCCTGCGCCTGCTCAATATCACCGACAGCGAACAGGCGGCAGTGATTGAGTCGGGCATTGCCCATATCATGCGTGCCTGGGCGTGCGACTTGTTCGAGCAGCCGATTGACGAACTGACCGTCTCAGATGGGTCACTGCGCCTGTCTATTCCACCCCGCCGCCTGCAAACTATTCATCTTGAAACAACTTTGGCAGAAGCCCAATGAATAAAATTCCCGTGATTTTGGATACCGACATCGGCACCGATATTGACGACACCTGGGCGCTCGCCATGCTCTTGAACTGCCCGGAACTCGACCCGCGCCTGATTACCACCGTCAGCGGCGACACCACCTACCGCGCCCACCTGACGGCCAAATTCCTGCAAACCGCCGGGCGGACAGACATCCCCATCGGAATCGGCCTCGGCAACCCACAAGGCTCACTCAATTTCCAACAGCCCTGGCTGGATGGATTTGACGTTGATTCTTACCCCGGAACGATTTACTCGGATGGGGTGCAGGCCATGCTGGAGGTGATTGCCGCCTCGCCGCAGCCGGTGACCGTTATCTCAATTGGGGTTGCCACGAACATTGCCCGTGCCATCGAACAAAATCCTGAACTGACCTCAAAGTGCTGTTTTGTCGGGATGCACGGCAGTATTCACCTGGGTTACGGTGGACAGCCCGGCGCCGTGCCAGAAACCAACGTGCGCTACGATGTGCAAGCCCTGCGCAAGGTGTTCGCCGCGCCCTGGCTGGAGAAAATCATCACCCCGCTCGATACCTGCGGCCTGGTGATGTTGGACGGCGAACGCTACCAGCGCGTGTACCGCTCACCAAACCCCGCGCTCCGCGCGCTCATCGAAAACTACGAAATCTGGTCAAAATTGGTGACATGGATGACGGTGGATTATACCGATTCGAAATCTTCCACCCTGTTCGATACCGTCGCCATTTACCTGGCATACAGCTTCGACCTGCTTGAAATGGAAAAAATCCGCCTGCACATCACCGATGACGGACTGACCCTGCCCGACCCCGCCGGAGACGAAGTGCTGGCCGCCCTGCGCTGGCGCAACCTGGACGGATTTTACGACCACTTACTCGAAAGGCTAAATCTATGACCACTTACAATCCAATTGATTTTGGCGCGGTTGGCAACGGAACCGCAGATGATACCACCGCCGTACAAGCCGCCATCGAGGCCTGCTCTGCCGGGGGCGGCGGGCGCGTGCTGCTCCCGGCGGGCAAAACCTTCCGCTCCGGTTCGCTGGTGATGAAGTCGAATGTTGAACTGCATCTCGAAGCAGGCGCGGTCTTGCAGGCCAGCCCCAACCCCGCCGATTATCCCCGTCAACTCCAGGCTGGGGCGCTAACCGGCGGCGCGGTGGACGAAACCCACCCCGGAGAAATTCTGTTCATCACCGCCGAAGGCGCGCACAACATTGCCTTCACCGGCCTGGGCGTGATTGATGGCGGCGGGCGTTTCTTTGTGCAAGAAGACCTGGGCTACATTTACAAGATGAAGCCGCGCCGCCCGTTCACCTTCTGCCTGTTTGGCTGCCACAACGTCACCTTGCGCGACCTGACCATCCGCGATGGCGCGCTGTGGACGGTGCGCCTTTCGGGCTGTGACGACATTCTGATAGACGGAATCCGCATCGAAAACGACCTGAAACTGCCCAACAGCGACGGCATAGACCTCGACCGCTGCCGCAACGCGCGCATCAGCAACTGTCACATCGTCAGTGGGGATGATTGCATCGTGCTGAAAACCTGCCAGGAAACGGCGGCCTGGGGCGATACCTGCGAGAACATTGTGGTCAGCAACTGCACGCTCATGTCCACCTCGATTGCGTTATGCGTGGGCGTGGAATGCCGCGCCCCCATGCGTGACATTATCTTCGATTCGTGCGTCATCAAGAGCAGTCATCGCGGCGTGGCGGTGCGCCTGGGCGAAGGCAGTGACGTGGAAAACGTGATTTTCTCGAACATAGTCATCGAAACCCGCCGCTTTCACCCGGCCTGGTGGGGCAGCGGCGAGCCAATTTGCGTCAGCGCCGTCCCGTGGGATAGTGAACGCGGCATCGGGCGGGTGCGCAACATCCGCTTTATCAACCTGCTCTGCCGGGGTGAGAACGGCGTTTATCTCGAAGGCTGGACTCCTGACCGGGTGCAGGACATCCTGTTTGAGAATGTGCGCCTCGAGTTGGCGCGCCACACCCAATGGCCCGGCGCGCGCTACGACCGGCGTCCATGCCCCACCGAATGGTGGCAAGACCCCGAACAAGGCTTCCGCCTGCAACCCACCGACGGCTTTTGCCTGATTAATGCGCAAAACGTCACCCTGCGCAACTGCGCCGTGCGCTGGGGCGAGAACCCTGCCGAAGAATACCGGCACGCCCTCTCCAGCCGGGGCGTGAACGGTCTGGAACTGGAAAATTTCCAGGGCCAGGCAGCTTTCCCGTTAAAGTATGAATCCATTTCCATCGAGGATTGAAATGTCTCAACGATTCACTTACCACAACCCCAACTTGCCCATCGAAGAGCGCATTGCCGATTTACTCCCGCGCATGACGCTGGCCGAAAAATGCGCCCAACTGCACAGCGATTTTGGGCTAGACCTTGCACCCGGCGAGAATCTCTCCGAACGCCTGCGTCAGAACTTCCCACACGGGCTGGGAATGGTCAATTCATTCAATCGCCACCACGACACGCGGATGGGAGCGCGCTTTGTCAACGAAGTTCAACGCTACGCCCGCGAGGAAACCCGCCTGGGCATTCCCGCGCTGATTTTTGGCGAGGGGCTGCACGGCTACATGGCGCATGAAGCCACCAGTTTCCCGCAGGCAATTGGGCTGGCCTCGGCCTGGGACCCGGCCCTGCACGAGCGCATCTTCAGCGCCGTAGCGCGCGAAATGCGCGCGCGCGGGGCGCACTATGTCCTTTCTCCCGTGCTGGATGTGGCCCGCGACCCGCGCTGGGGGCGGACCGAGGAAACCTACGGCGAAGACCCCTATCTCATTGCGCGGCTGGGCGTGGCAGCAGTGCGCGGTTTTCAGGGCGAACGCTTCAGCGGCGCGCCCGATAAGGTATTGGCAACTGCCAAGCACTTCTGCGCGCACGGCCAACCCGAAGGTGGCACCAACTGCGCCCCGGCAAATTACGCCGAACGCATCCTGCGCGAGGAACTCTTTGCGCCCTTCGAGGCGGTGGTGCGCGAGGCAAAAATCGGCGCGGTGATGGCATCTTACAACGAAATCAACGGCATCCCAGCGCACGTCAACGACTGGCTGCTCAAAGACTTGCTGCGCGGCGAGTGGGGATTCGAGGGCTTTGTCATCTCCGATGGCTGGGGCGTGGACGACCTGTATCGCTTGCACTTTGTGGCCGCCGATGAAGCCGAAGCCGCTGAAAAAGCCTTTCGCAGCGGCGTAAATGCCGAACTGGGGCAATGCTTCCGCACGCTGGAGCAAGCCGTTGAAGCGGGGCATATTTCTATGGAACGACTTGATGCGGCAGTGGCAAAAATCTTACACGTCAAGTTTCTGCTGGGGCTGTTTGAAAATCCCTTTGTAGACGAGGAAACCGCTGTTGCCATCACTCACTGCGCCGAACATCGCGCCCTGGCGCTGGAGGCCGCCCGAAAGTCCATCATCCTGCTCAAAAACGAGGGCGGGTTGCTCCCGCTCGATCAATCCAAACTCCAAAAACTGGCCGTCATCGGGCCAAACGCCGCGGCGGTGCGCCTCGGCGGCTATAGCGGCAACCCGCTTCAGCCGGTTTCGGTGCTGGACGGAATCCGCCAAAAAGCGGGAGACGCCCTCGACATCCTATACGCCGAAGGCTGTGGGCTGACCCAGGCAGTCGGAACCGCTGCCGACCTGTGGATTAAAGATGAAGTCCTCCTCGCCGACCCGGCGCGGGACTCGGAACTGATTGCCGAAGCCGCCCAGACCGCTCAAAAAGCGGATGTTATCCTGCTGGTATTGGGCGATAACGAACAGACCTGCCGCGAGGGCTGGTCAGTCAATCACCTGGGCGACCGCGACAGCCTGGACCTGCCCGGCAGGCAGGAGGAACTGCTGCGGGCGGTCTATGCCACCGGCAAACCGGTTATCCTCTTGCTCATCAACGGACGCCCCGCCAGCATCAACTTTGCCGCTGAACACATCCCGGCCATTCTCGAAGCCTGGTATCTTGGGCAAGAGGGCGGTCATGCGGTAGCCGAAGTCTTGTTCGGCGAGGCCAACCCCGGCGGCAAACTCCCCATCACCTTCCCGCGCTCGGTGGGGCAGATTCCGGCCTATTACTATCACAAGCCCTCGGCGCGGCGCGGCTACCTGTTGAGCGAGATTAAACCGCTCTTCCCCTTTGGGCATGGGCTGAGTTACACCACCTTCGCTTACGGCGAACCACGCCTCGACCAGGCCGCCATCCGCCCCGGCCAAACCGCCACCCTGACGGTAGAAGTGACCAACACCGGAGAGCGTGCCGGGGATGAGGTCGTCCAACTCTATATCCGCGATGTCTTGAGCGAGCGTGTCACCCGCCCGGTGAAACTGCTCAAAGGATTTCAGCGCATCACACTTCAGCCGGGCGAGACCCGCGCCGTATCTTTTCCGGTCGGTCCTGAACAACTCCAATTCTTGGGCGAAGATATGCGCCCGGTGGTTGAACCCGGCGAATTTATCCTGATGGTGGGCGGCAGTTCCGAAACTACCCGGCACATTTCCCTTAACGTCATTGGAGCATGACTGATGAGCAATCCCTTTGCCCTCGAACTGGCTTTTACTGAAACCTACTAACGCTATTTACACCATGACCCGGCCCTGCGCGAAGCGCACTGCCTGTGGGTACTTCTACCGCCACTCTTTGACCCGCCCCAACCCGGCGGCTTGTTCCCCCATCGCCGGAAACGGCACCCAGGGCGTCACCACCATGCTCAAATCGCTGGCAAAAGCCGACCCGTCTGCCCGAGATGGAAACCACCAGAGAAACAGTCCGACAAGCCTGCTGAGCGCGCTGGCAAACTGGGCTGCCCCAAAAAACGGCTGGGATAATGCAATTTTTAGTTGCACGCCAACCAGATTCTGTGCTTTAATTGGGGGACGAACCGGAGGAACGCATCATGTGGACTGAATACATCAACGCGGCCAGCATTGAGCAGGTCACACAAATCCTGGCCGAAAAAGGTTCCACCGCGCGCATCGTGGCGGGCGGCACCGACTTAATTCTGGAACTGGAACGCGGCGCGCGCGCCGGAGTCGAGACCCTGATTGACATCAGCCGCATCCCTGGGCTGGATGACATCAGCCTGGACGAAGACGGCCTGATTCACCTGGGCGCGCTGGTAACGCATAATCACTGCGCGGCCAGCAAACTCATCCGCGAAAAGGCTTATCCGCTGGCACAGGCGGCCTGGGAAGTGGGCGCGCCACAAATCCGTAATCGCGGCACAGTGGCGGGGAATCTCATCACGGCCTCGCCCGCCAACGATACCATCACCCCGCTCATAGCGCTGGATGCGTCCGTCACCCTGCAATCGGTTCGCGGTGTGCGGCAAGTGAAACTGCACGATTTTTATACCGGGGTGCGCAAAACCGTGATACAGCCCGATGAAATGCTGGTCAAAATCTCATTTAAGGGATTGGATGCAAACCAAAAGGGGACTTTCGTCAAAGTGGCCTTGCGCCAGGCCCAGGCAATTTCCATCATCAACATAGGAATCGTTCTCACCCTGCAATCGGCCACCGTTAAACAGGCCGCCATCACGCTGGGAGCGGTAGCCCCCACCATCCTCCACGCCGCCGAAGCGGAAGCATACCTGGCGGGAAAAGAATTATCAGACGAAGTGATTGCGCAGGCCGCCGAACTGGCCCGAAACGCGGCAAAGCCGATAGACGACATTCGCGCCTCCGCCGATTACAGGCGGGAGATGGTGCGGGTGTTCACCATGCGCGGGCTGAAATCGCTGCGCGATGGCTTGGAGCAGGCCGCGGCGAAGCCCGTGCCGGAAAATCCGGTGACGTTGATGGGCAGCCACAAGACAGGCCTGTCCCGCGTTTCCCAGCGGGGTGGAAACGGCTTTTCAAACAGTCCCTTCGTTCACGGGTCCGCCATCCAAACAAAAATCAACGGCAAAGAATACACCTTCACTTCGGGCTTCGAGAAGACGCTCTTGCGCCTGCTGCGCGAAGAGGCCGGACTGATTGGAACGAAAGAGGGTTGCGCCGAAGGCGAATGCGGCGCCTGCACGGTCTTTCTGGATGGAATGGCCGTGATGGCCTGCCTGGTGCCTGCCCCGCGCGCCAATGGCGCCGAGATTATCACAATTGAGGGACTGGCACACGGAGAGCAATTACACCCGATACAGCAGGCCTTCATCCAGGATGGAGCCGTGCAGTGTGGCTACTGCACGCCGGGCTTCCTGATGTCGGCAGCCAAACTGCTGGAAGAACGCCCGCAGCCAACCCGAAACGAAATCGAGCAGGCCATTACCGGCAATCTGTGCCGCTGCACGGGCTATTACAAAATCGTCCAGGCCATTGAGGATGCCGCAAAAATAGGAGCGAGGTAAAACATGCCGCAAAAATATCAAACATTCCAGAAAAAAGAGTTCGTCCGGCCTTACACCATCCACCCCGTTTGGCGCGGCATTGGATTCTTGATGATGGTGCTGGTACCAATTATGGCGGGAGCCGCGGCGGTTGTCCTTACAGACCTGGGTTTTCAGATGAAATGGCCGTTCATGTACGAACTGACCGGCACGATACGCTTGCCAGATATTTTCTATTCCATTCCGGTCATTCGCAACATTGCTGTCTGGGTTTCGAGCATCGCCAATTTGCGCGCCATCTTGTTGTTTTTCGTACTATTCCTGATTGTCTTTTCGGGGATTCTCTCGGTGCTATATGCCTTGCTCTACCGCATGTTTGGCCCGCCAAGGTATACCCCGCTAGACGCGCCCGCTTCAAAGACAAAAGTCAAACGCTATACCAGGTAGTTGCTCGCAGTCCTCCGAAGTCTTGAAGACTTCGGAGGACTTTTTAGAACGCGCAGCCGAAGCGGATTGGGCGTTACACCCTCGGCCCTGCCTCCTTTCACCTCCCCGCTGGTCAGTTTGGCCGCCGAGGCCAGGATGGCGTTGATGGGGGTCTTGTTCTTGGGTTCGCCGATTCCCAGGTGGATGACGGGTTCACCCCGCTCCCGCAGCAACCGGGCTTCCTCGTTCACGCCCAGCGTGGGAGATTCGGCAATTTCGGAAGCAAATTTACTCAGTCTCATCGATTCTCCTTTGCAAAACGAGTTAAAAACAAACCTGGTCAGCATGTTCACGCTGACCAGGTATAGTACGAACACCGCCAAAGGGCGCTGACAATTGAATTGTCAGACATCACTATCATGGAATCATGATACTACGGGCAAAGATTGAAAAATATCACGTCAAATGTCACAAATCTCGGCACAAATCTTGCAACCTCTCTGGTAAGTCCATTTTACGAGAGGTGACCATGAACAATCTCATCATCGAAGCGATTGGGCGCTGTAACCCCGATGAACCGCTCAACCCCGGCGACCCGCGCTGGTGCGATTTCGACCCGGCGCGCGGCACCAACCTGCATGACCGTATCACCCGCCGCCTGCGCGGGGCCGAGGCCGAGCGCAAATACAGCCATATCGCTGTCGCCGGTCATCGCGGCTGTGGCAAATCAACCGAACTGGCGCGGGTGATGGACCGCGCCAAAGCCGAGGGCTACCTGCCGCTCTATGCCGTCGTCAACGAACAGGCCGACCCCAACGAAATCGGCTTCGGCGACCTGTTCCTGCTCATGCTGCGCCTGCTCGACGAGGCCTTCGACGCCGATAAAAAACTGCGCCCCTTGCCCGATAAAGCCGTCAAGGTTGTCACCGACTGGTTTCAAGAAGTGACCCACATTGAACAACGCGAAGTAGAACGAGTCATCGCCTTTTCGGGAGAAGCCGGATTGGGAGTAAACACTCCACTGGGAAAATTACTCTCCGGCCTGAGCCTGTTGCGCAAAACAACCGGCAAACAGCGCGAGGAAATCAAGCAGGCAGTGGAAAAATACCCCGACCAGTTGCGCCAGAACCTGAACCTGCTCCTGGCCGAATCGCGCAAAATCTCCGAAAAAGTCTACCCGCGCGGCATCATTTTCATCCTCGACAACCTGGACCGCTACCCGCCGGAGATGATTAGCCGGGCTGTGCTAACCAACGCTGACCTGCTCAACGGCGTGGACGCCCACAGCATCTTCGTTCTGCCCATCTCGCTGCTCTACAACCCGCCCGGCGAAACGGTAGAAGACCGCTACGAACCGGAAACCCTGCCCATGCTGCCAGTCTACCCGCGCGGCAACCACCACTCCATCCAGGAGCGAAGCATCGGCGCATTGCTCGAGGCAATCTACCTGCGGGTGGACAAGGGCCTGTTCGCCGACCCATCCATCGCCGTCCGGCTGGCGCATCTTTCGGGTGGCTGCCCGCGTGATTTGCTGCGCCTGCTCAAGGAAGCCCTGCTCGAATCGACCAACCTGATTGATGAACGCGCCGTCAACCGCGCTGCCAGCCTGGTGCGCGGCGAAATGGCCCGCAAACTGACCCTGCGGCACTATGACCTGCTGGCAAAAACCCACATCGAAACCACCATCAACCCCGACGAAGACGGACGCTTCCTACTCTACCGCCGCGCCGCGCTGGAATACGAAGCCGAACGCTGGATTGGCGTCCACCCCTTGCTGTGGGAAACGCCCGAATTCAAATCGGCCCTGGAAACAGTCCGCCGCGAACGCGGCAGCGTACTGCGCGCTTGAGCAGGAATGGTTGCGCAATATGTAATTACGTAATTACATGATACAAAATGGCTATACGCAAATGAGCGAACGAAGCACCGATTCTCCCGATGAGTTTGAACGGATGAGGCGATTTGCCTTGTTCCACCAGGGGCAATTTTCGCTGGGGCTGGCGCGCGTGAACGACCCGCTTCAACGCAATCAGGTCATCTCGCGCCTTAAAGAGGCCCTGCAAGCCGAGAACATCCGCGCCATTCATCTTGACCTTTCAAACCGCCATCCTGAAAACCTGCGCCAGGCTTTACAATCAATTCCTGAAGGGCGCGCCTTACTCCAAAAACCGCTTCATGCCGCGCTGATTGTTACGGGCATGGAACATCTCATTGAAGCCGGCAACGCGCCAGAGGGCCGCCCGCCTTTTGCGGCAGCCCTCAACGCCGAACGCGATATGCTGCGCTCGGCGCTGCCCATCCCGGTCATCCTGTTCCTGACCGACCTGGCGATGGACCGGCTCGATATTTCGGCACCAGATTTTTTCGACTGGTACAGCGCCGCCTTCCACTTTCAACCTGCCGGCCTCTCGGCAGCACACGCCGAACCAGCCACAGCCAGCCTGCTTCGACTGGTAACAGAAGAAACCACCCGCCCAGCCAGGAAGAATCTCACAGAACTCGAAACGCTGCGCAAAAAACTTGAGAACAACCCGGCCCGGCGTGGTGAACTGGCAAACCTGCTGCTCATCATCGGACGCAATTACGCTTCACTGCCCGGCCTGGCCGACCGGCAAATGGCCGTTTCTTACCTGAAACAAGCAGCCCTGATATTTCAGGAGCGAAACGACCAGGCCCACGAGGCCGACTGCCTTTCTAAACTGGCCGAAGTGTATTACTGGATTGATGATTACGCGTCGGCAATCGAATACTTTCAACGGGCAATTGCCTATTATCGCCATATCAACCATGCAGATAAAACCGCAGCCTGCCTGCAACACTTGGGGGATGTATATATCCAACTCTCTGAAACCAAACTGGCCGAACAGCATTACCAACAGGCCCTGGGGATTTATGAGCAAAAAAGCCAAACACCAGGGGTGGCAGCCTGCATCCGCAGCCTGGGCGATGTGGACCGCCTAACGGGGAACTTTACCCGCGCCGAACGACGCTATCGAGCCGCCCTGCCATTGTACCGGCAGCAAAACGACCGCCTGGGCGAGGCCAATTGCATCCAAAGCATGGGAGACATCCTGCTCCATCAGGGACATTACCGCCAGGCGCAAATTCGCTACCGTGAAGCGTTGGAAATCTATCGCAAAATTGCCAATCAACTTGGCAAAGCCAACTGCCTGCAAGGACTGGGACACGCCGCCCGTCTGCAAGGCAACCTGAGCGAATCTCAAACGAACTATGCCGAAGCGATAAGTATCTATCAGTCGCTCGGTTACCGCCTGGGCGAAGCCGGCTGCCTCGAACATCTGGGAGATCTGGCCCGCCGCCGCGAGCAATATGACGAGAGCGAAAAATATTACCTCGAGTCACTCAGCATGTATCGTTCCTTGCGCAACAAACTCGGCGAAGCTAACGCATTCTACGGGTTGGGCGAACTCTTCTTCCAAAAAGGGGAAACTGAAGCGGCTCGGCAATTCTTCCAACGCGCGCAGGGCATCTATCGCAAAGCCGAAGCGCGCATGGGCGAAGCCAATACCCTGGCCGCCCAGGGAGCAATCGCCCTGCTCAGCGACCAAGCCGAAAGCGCCAACCAGAGTCTACAACGCGCCTGCCAAATATACATGGAAATCGGCGACCGCTATTCGGTGGCCGCTCAAACCGGCAATTATGGCTGGTTGTTATACGAGCAAGGCAAAATTCATGCGGCGCGCCCCTACCTGCTGCGCGCCGCCGAATATTTCACCGCCCTGGGCCTGCGTGACCAGGCCGAACGCCATCAAAAAGCCGGAGAAAGAGAGTAGCGCAAGATAATATCTTGCGCTACCAAAGTGCAGATTACTTTATCGCTTCAAAATCCTGTGGATTGCCCAGCGGAAGCGTGGTCACGCCTTCGAGGATGCGTTTCACCAGCCCGGCCAAGACGGAGCCGGTTCCCACCTCGATAAAGGTATCCACACCCTGGGTATTCATCCAGCGCACCGACTCAGTCCAGCGCACCCGATTTTGCATCTGCGCTCGTACATCCGCCCGCAACGCTTCGGCAGTAGAGAGCGGGACAGCGGCGACATTGCCAACCACCGAAATATTGGCATCGCTGAAAGCGGCGTCGTTTACCGCCGTATCCCACTCAGCCTGAATGCCAGCCATCAGCGGAGAATGCGCGGCAATGCTGACCGCCAAAGGCAGGGCGCGCTTGGCCCCGGCAGCCTTGGCGCCGGTTATCGCCCGCTCGAGGGCCGCTTTATGACCCGAAATCACCACCTGGCCTGGACAGTTATCATTGGCCACCTGCACAATCTCGTCTTCTGCGCTGGCTGCGGCACACACCTGGTCAAGCGTGGGAATATCGAGGCCTAAAATAGCCGCCATTCCGCCAGGATTGAGTTCTCCGGCGCGTTTCATCAATTCACCGCGCTTGCGAACCAGGCGCAAGCCATCGACAAACGAAAGCGCGCCAGCCGCCGTCAGCGCCGAAAGCTGCCCGAGCGAGTGCCCCGCCATAAAAATGGGAGCCTGCTGAACGTTGAGCGTGTCTGTAATCACCCGGTAAGCAGCCAGGGAATGGATAAAAAGCGCCGGCTGGGTATTAATCGTATCGTTCAGCTCAGAATCCGGTCCATCCCACATAATTTTTGAAAAGGAGAAGCCCAAAACCGCATCGGCTTCCTCAAAAACGGCGCGAGCAGTAGGGAAAGCGACAGCCAGGTCGCGGCCCATACCAACCACCTGCGAGCCCTGCCCGGGAAAAACAAAAGCTGTTTTGGAAAAATCAATAGTCATAGCTCACCTCGTGCGTTTAAAACACAAACGCACCGTGAAAGTCTCGCATTTTGGCGAGAAAGTCACGGCGCGTCGATGTTTTGGGGGTTAGTCTTTCTTAACTTCGACGACTTCGCGGCCCTTATACTGCCCGCAGTTGGGGCAGACGGTATGCGGCAAACGCTTTTCACCGCAATTGGGGCAGGTGGTCAGATTCTGGGCCTGCAAGGCATCGTGGGCGCGGCGGCGGTCGCGGCGGCCCTTCGAATGTTTACGCTTTGGATGAGGGGGCATGCTTTACTCCTTAATATGATTGCATCCATTTCTGGATAATGTACCCGTTTAAGCGGGCTGATTATAGCGGGGGGAGGTCAGGCTGTCAAGCGTCGATTCCGATTACGCAGCGTTTGGCTGGCCGACGGGTAACGCCAAACCAGTGCCGCGCCTGCCGCGCCCCCAAAAGCCAAGCCTATCAGCAAACCAACCATCATCGAAGAGCAAATTCCAGGCGTAGCTATCCGCAATCAGGCGCGGCGGCCTGGCAACCCCGATTTCAATTTGTCACCATTTTGTGACATCGCCGTCACGGATTGGACACAGCGAACAGGTATAAATAAATTGGCAATCAATTGGGAAGACAAATCTTATGGAAACATCATCAACTATCCAATCCGCCCAAAACGGCAACCTGAATTCTTTCAACGAACTTGTCCTGAAATACCAAAACCGCCTGTTCAACATCGCCCTGCGCATGTTAGGAAGCGAAGCCTGCGCCGAAGACGCCGTTCAAAACGCATTCATCCTGGCCTATCGCAGCCTGGCGCAATATCGGGGCGGCTCCTTCGATTACTGGCTGTTGCGCATCTTGAAAAACGTCTGCTACGACGAACTGCGCCGCCAAAAACGCCAGCCCCTCTGCCCGCTCGAACCCTGGCTGCACGATGACGAAGAAATCGAGACGCCCGCCTCGCTGACCGACCACGCCCAAAACCCAACCCGGCAGGTGGAAATGGCCGATCTGGACAAGGCCATTCAAGACGGCCTGCGCAGCCTGTCGCCTGAATACCGCCTAGTCATTGCGCTAATAGACATTGACGGTCAGGATTATGCCGAAGCAGCCCGGATTATCGGCGTGCCACTCGGCACAGTGAAAAGCCGCCTGGCGCGCGCCCGCCTGAAACTGCGCGCCATCCTGCTGGGTCAGCCCGACCTGTTGCCAGGAGATTACGCCAGATTCAGTCCCCGCCTGACGCCCCCCCATGTACCGCCGCCTTTTGCAAAGCAGCCCAGCAGGGGGCAGGCGGTGTGTACAGGCTGAAACCCGCGGTACGTTGCGCAAGAGGGGGAAATCCAACAGCCCGGCCCTACGAACCTTCCACAAAAGCGGTAGAATGCCACCATGCGCAACATTTTCACCTCGGAGTCATCAACATGAATGCCCGGCTGGCAATCCTGACCATTCTCATTTTCCTGCTTCTTCCCGCCTGCGGCGTATTAGAAGTCGGCCTCGAAGAACCACCGCCCCACGAAACAGCCACCACACTGCCTCCCGCCCCGGCATTTCCCCCCACAGTCACCTTCGCGCCCACCCAGCCCGCCGATTTCGACCCACTCCCGGCTGATCAGAAAATCATCCTGCGCGCAATAGACATGCAGGATAAATTGACCGGATGGGGAATCGGACAAATCGAGGGACAGCCCAACGACTACCTCCTGGTCACGAGCGATGGAGGCCGCACCTGGCGGAATCGCACCCCGCGCATTGCCCATCAAAACCCGCCCTCGCAAGGCCTCAACGCAACGGCCTTTTTCGGCCCCGACGGCCTGGCCTGGGCAATATTTACCAACCACGCTCTGGAAACGTACACCCCCTCCGAGCAGGTCGTCTGGCGCACCGCAGATTACGGCCAGACCTGGCAGGCGGGCGCACAACTGCCCCTCGAGGGGCTGCCGGGCGAATTTTTCGTTCCAGACCATTTGGGGTTTCTCGATGCCAAGCACGGCTGGCTGATGGCCCACCTCGGCGCGGGGATGAGTCACGATTACATCGCTATCTTCCTGACCGACGACGGAGGCCAAACCTGGCGGCGGGTGCTGGACCCCAAACGAACCCCCACGCTGATGGCCTGCCCCAAAACCGGCCTGGCCTTTTCTGACCCCCAAAATGGCTGGCTGACAGGCGATTGCCCCGGCCTGATGCCCGGCCTGTTCCTCTATTCCGCCCGCGATGGCGGCGAGACCTGGCAGCCGGTCAGCCTGCCCGTTCCCTCCGGACAGCCCGCTGACCTGTTCGGCGGCGAAAGAGCGGGCTGCGGCGTTCCAGGACTGGCATACACCGGCGCGGATGCAATCCTGTTCCCGGTGCGGTGCAGCCCATATAGCGGAGGACAGGCCTCCGCCTGGCTGTATGCAGCCGGGCCGGCTGGCGCATTCACAGCCCGCGCCCTGCCGCTTCCCTATGGAAATCTCCAATTTATTAATCCAAGAGAAGGCTGGTTCATCGGCGCGCAAACCGGCGACCCGACTGCACCCGGCGAGATTTACCATACCGTTGATGGCGGGCTGAACTGGAATCTGGTGCTTGCCACCGGCTGGCAAGGAACCCCCCATTTCGTTGACTCGATGACCGGCTGGGTCATCGCCCGTGCCGGGGAGAAAACCGCCCTGGTTTACACAGCCAACGGCGGCATGTTTTGGGAAGAAATCAATGCAGTGGTTGGGAAAGACTGAAAGGTGACAGTCACTTTGAAAGTGACTGTCACCTTTTATTTCTGGTACACCGGCAGGCGCAGGGTAAAGACTGTTCCCTGCCCAAAGCGGCTGCGCAGGAAAACTTCACCGTTGTGACGCTCGGTAATGGCCCGCACCAGCGCCAGGCCAATGCCGCTGCCCGGCACACCGCGCGCATTCTCACCCCGGTACAACTCATTCCAAACCAGCATGGCGTCCTTTTCGGGAATTCCCACCCCGGTATCGGCGACTTCGACGACCACGCGCGCGCCATCCTCGAAAGCACGCAGTTCGATTGTTTTCCCAGGTTGGGTAAACTTGAGCGCATTATCCAACAGGTTGTGGAAGAGCAGGAAGAGCAGGTCGCGGTCGCCGCTCACCGGCGGCAGCGGCCAGGGCGCTTGCGGCAGGGTCAGCGTAATACGCCGCCCTTCGGCTTCGGGGCGCTCCTCGGTCATCGAAACGACATCCTGCAAAAGTTCGCCCATATCCACCGGGGCGCAATCTAGCGGGCGGATTTCCAACTCGGCCAGTTTGCGCAAATCGGCCAGCAGGCGGCCCAAGCGCAGGGTTTGGGCCTCCACGCTCTCGATGATTTCGCGCTGGGGGGCATCTAACGCGGTGCCGGTCAGGTTGGCAAGACCAGCGCGCATCGCCATGAGCGGATTCTTGAGTTCATGGTCGAGCCGCCGCAAAAATTCATGCCGCTCGCTGGCCGTCTCGGACTGGAGCCGGTTGACAAGGTTGCGCTGGTTGCGCTCCTGCCTGGTCCAGCGCAGCCATTCCATCGCCAGCCCGCCTGTGAAGAAAAGACCCAATAGTAAGAAAATCGTCCCCAAGTCGGCGCGCAGGTAGGCCACCCGGTTGGGCAGCCATTCCAGCCAAAAGAGTGCCGTCAGCAACCCGCCGCACAGCAGCGGCGCGGCAGCCAGAAGGCCCCAAAGCCAGTGTTTCATGCCTGGCCTTCCACCTTGCCTGCAAAACGATAGCCCTCGCCCGGCACCGTTTCGATGTAAATGGGCGTAGCGGCGTCATCGCCCAATTCGCGCCGCAATTCTGCGATGCGCGTATCAACGCTGCGCGTGCCGACCGGGTAATCCCAACCCCAAACGGTTTCGAGCAGGCGCTCGCGGCTGATTAATTCGTCGGGATGGGTCATCAGGTATTCGAGCAAGGCCACCGCTTTGGGCGTCAGGGTCAGTTCTTTGCCATCCAGGAAAACGCGATGGGCGCGGCGGTCGAACATCAATCGGCCACAGCCCAGTTTCCAGGCCGCCGCCAGGGGAGGCTGACCGGGGCGGGCGCGGCGCAGCACAGAACGGATGCGCGCCACCAGTTCGCGCGGGTCGAAAGGCTTGTTGATGTAGTCATCTGCGCCTTCCTCCAGCGCCATGGCTCGCTCTGAGGCCTCTCCCACCTGAGTGAGCAGGATGATCGGAGTCCAATCGCCACTCTGGCGCAACTGGCGCAACACCTGGCGGCCATCCATGCGCGGCATGAGAACATCCAGGATGACCAGGTCGGGCTTGAGATGAGAAATTTGTTCTATGGCCTGAGAACCGTCCCCAGCCGTAGCAACAGCGAACCCAGCCCGTTCCAGGAACGGCGCCAGGTTCGCAGTGATGGCAGTTTCGTCATCAACAAGCAGGATGCGAGGGGAGGAAGTTTCCCGGTTTGACATAAAAACACCTGCCGAACCAAATTCTACCGCCAATTGTTTGACGGAGAAATAAATTTTACCGTCTCTTTCGCAATGAACGGCAAAGAGCCTGACTACGAAGGACAGGATGTACACAAAGGAAAGAAAAGGCCTGGATTTTACAGGTCGTTTCCCTTCGTGACCGTTGTGTTGTTTGTGGTAAGAAATAGTTTTCCCGTTAAAAACGGTAAAACCATTTTACCGAAAGGATATGTCAGCCTTGTAACAGCGGTGTGATGGTTATGTTACGAAAAACGCATTACGAATTACGAACGTTGCCTCCGTAATCCGTAATGCGTGAGGTCTGAAATAGCAGCGCGCTAGGCCTTCACCAGTCCAAACGTCACCGTTTCGCCGTCGAAGGCGTCTTGGCTGGTTTTGGCTTCGGCAGGGGCGGGGGTGAAGAACAGGTCAACGGTCAGCGTCTCGCCGGTAATATACTCGCGGTGACGGTGGATGGCTTCTTTGAGCGTGTCACTCGCCTCCACATACAGGCGGATGCGGTCGGCCACCTCCAGGCCGCTTTCCTTGCGAAAATCCTGCACGCGGCGCACAAACTCGCGCGCCAGGCCCTCGGCCACCAGTTCGGGCGTCAGGTCCGTCACCAGGGCGGCCACATACGCACCTTCCTCAGCGACGGCGAACCCTTCTTTTGCCAGGGATTTGACTTCCACTTCCTCCGGCAGAATTTCGTATGAGATTCCTTCGACCTCGACCTTGAGCCTGCCTTCCGTTAACAGGGCGTGGGCAACCTCTTCGGCATTTTGCGCCAAAATGGCCTTTTGCAGGGCCGGGAACTTGTTGCCGTACTTCTGTCCGAGTTGTTTGGGCAGCGGTTTGACGGTGTGCTGGAGGGCTTCGGTGCTGGCATCGAGCAGGCGCACTTTTTTGACGTTGAGTTCATCCGCCAGAATGTCATCGAAATCACGAACAGCCGCACGCTCATTGACATTCGCCACCGAGAAGGCCGCTTCGGCCAATGGCTGACGCACTTTGCGGTTGGCTTTGGCGCGGGCGGCGTGCCCCAGCGAGGCCAGGCGCATCACGAGGGCCATATCGCGGTTGAGTTTTTCATCAATCAGGGACAAATCGGCTTCGGGCCAGGCAGCCAAGTGAACCGATTCCGGCGCGTTCGGGTCGAAAGAGCGCACCAGGTTCTGATACAGTTCGTCAGCCAGGAAGGGCATGGCCGGGGCCAGTAACTTGCTGAGGGTCACGAGAGCCGTATACAGCGTGGCATAGGCCGCCTGTTTATCGGAATCAGAGTCCGATTTCCAGAATCGGCGGCGGGAACGGCGCAAATACCATGTAGACAAGACTTCCACAAACTTTTCGAGCGGACGGGTTGCCCCGGTGACATCGTAGCCCTCGTAGGCGGCAGTCACGTTGCGCACGAGGGTGTTGAGTTCGGAGAGCAGCCATTTGTCGAGGTTGCTGTACGACAGGTCTTTGACCTGGCCGGGCTTCCAATCATCCAGGTTGGCATACGTCACAAAAAATGAGTAGACGTTCCAGAGTGTGAGCGTGAAATTGCGCATCACCTCGCCCACCAGGTCGCTGGAGAAGCGGCGTTCGTTGCCAGGCGGGGTGGCGGTGTAGAGATACCAGCGGAAGGCGTCGGCGCCGTGCGCGTTCAGCACATCCCAGGGGTTGACGATGTTGCCAAGCGATTTGGACATTTTACGGCCTTCGCCATCCAGGATGAGACCCAAACAGATGACGTTCTTGAAGGCCACGCTGTCCATCAGCATCGTGCCGATGGCGTGCAGAGAGTAAAACCAGCCGCGTGTTTGGTCTACGGCCTCGCAGATGTAATCGGCGGGGAACTGGCTCTCGAATTTCTCTTTGTTCTCAAACGGGTAATGCCACTGGGCGTAGGGCATCGAGCCTGAGTCAAACCAAACGTCAATCAGTTCGGGAACGCGGGTCATCTTGCCGCCGCACTGCTGGCAGGGGAAGTGGACGTTATCCACATGCGGGCGGTGCAGGTCGAGGTTGGTCAGGTCGCGTCCGGAGAGTTGGCTGAGTTCGGCCACCGAACCAATGCAGTGCTGGTGCTTGCAGGCTTCGCACTCCCACACCGGCAGGGGCGTTCCCCAGTAGCGCTCGCGGCTGAGGGCCCAATCAATGTTGTTAGCAAGCCAATTGCCAAAGCGGCCTTCCTGGATGTGGTCGGGAACCCAGTGAATGGTCTGGTTGAACTGCACCATGCGGTCTTTGAACTGGCTGGTGCGGATGTACCAGGCCTCGCGGGCATAGTAGAGCAACGGGGTCTTGCAGCGCCAGCAGAAGGGGTAGGTATGGGTATAGCGCTCGGCGCGATAGAGCAGGCCGCGCCGCTCGAGGTCTTGGGTGATGTCGGGGTCGGCGTCTTTGACAAAAACTCCACGCCAGGGCGTCACTTCGGGGATGAAAGTGCCATCGGGGGCAACGGTCATCACCACCGGCAGGTCATATTCCATTGCCACGCGCATATCGTCCGCGCCGAAAGCCGGGGCGATGTGGACGAGGCCAGTGCCGTCCTCGGTGCTGACGAAATCGCCCAGGATGACGTAATGGGCGGGCTTTTCGGGCGGCAGGAAGGTGTAGAGCGGCTGGTAGCGCGTCCCTTTGAGCTTCTTGCCCTTGAAGGTTTCGAGGACTTTATACGGCTCGCCGCGGAAGACTTTTTCGAGCAGGGCTTCGGCCAGGATGAGTTTTTCCGTGCCGCCGCTTGCCCCGCTCACGGGGTCGGGGAGGGTATGCTCTACTTTGACGTAATCTACGTCTTCCCCGGCGGCCACGGCCACGTTGGAGGGCAGCGTCCAGGGAGTGGTCGTCCAGACCAGGAGGGCGGTTTCGGGGTCGTCCACCAGCGGCAAACGGACGAAAACCGACGGGTCGGAGGCTTCGTCGTAGCCGAGGGCCACTTCATGGTCAGAAAGCGGAGTCCCACAGCGCGGGCAGTAGGGGACGACCTTGAAGCCCTGGTAGAGCAGGTCTTTGTCCCAAAACTGGCGCAAAATCCACCAGACCGATTCGATGTAGTCGTTGGTAAAGGTCACATAGGCGGTGCTTAAATCGACCCAGAAGGCAATCCGGTCGGTCAGCCGCTCCCAGTCCTGGATGTAATCGAAAGCCGATTTGCGGCATTCGGCGTTGAATTTGTCAATGCCGTAGGCTTCGATTTGCTGTTTGTTGGTGAAGCCGTGCTTCTTTTCGACTTCGATTTCCACCGGCAGGCCGTGCGTATCCCAGCCGCCGCGCCGCGAGACATGGTAGCCGCGCATAATTTTGTAGCGCGGGAACATATCTTTGAAGGCGCGCGCCAGCACATGGTGAACGCCCGGTTTGCCATTGGCGGTGGGGGGGCCTTCATAAAAGACAAATTCCGGCCCGCCCTTGCGGGTGGAAATGGTTTTCTCGAAAATTTTCTCTTTTTTCCAAAACTTTAGGATGCCTTCTTCGAGAGAAGTGACATCGAGTTTGGGAGAGACAGGTTTGAATGACACAGGGACCTCCGAGGGCAGTTATCAGTTGGCAGTTATCAGGTATCCGTTTTATGGTGTTTATCCGCTTATCCGTTACACCATCCGCTTTCAATAAAAAACTCCCGTCCACACAGGGACGAGAGCCAGAAACGCTCACGCGGTACCACCCAGATTTCCCGCCGAGGCGGGCGCTTTGCGGGGACGAACATCCCCTGCCCGTGTAACGGCGGGCTTCCGGCTTGCTTAATGGCAGAGACGGAATGAATTCCGTCTTACGTTGGGCGCGCGGCTCCGGAAGGATTTTCAGTCTGTTTCGCTGGTTCGGCTTGCACCAGGTTCCGAACTCGCTGGCAGGTCCACAGGCTTACTCGTTTCCATCATCGCCTTTAATTTCGTGAATTATACCCAGTTTGACGTTGATGGGCAAGAAAATCAGGCGCTTTTCAGCAACTCCAAGTCTGACATTGACAAATTTCAAATTCAGGCGCTTTGAACCGCCCACCATCCACGAATAGGTGACGAATGCTCAAATTTTGGTTTCAGCATTCGTGACTTCACCATAAAAAGACCCATCCCCACAAAAGACATGAAGTACACAAGGGAATCCCGAAAAGCGGCGTTTGCTCCCGTACAAACGCCAGAAATTCACCGCAAAGCCCGCCAAGAACGCAAAGATGCCCTTTAAACCTTGGCGTTTTTCGCGCTCTTGTCGGACAGCGCCAGAAACTTTGAAGAGGGCATGGCTGAGATTTCAGGATAAGCCACGCAGAAAACATCCTTGTATCCTTCTATCCTGTTACACAAATTGGCGATTTCAGATTTGGAATCGCTAGGCACTTTCGAGGGTAAATATCGTCATTTCTGGGCGGCAGTTAAACCGCACCGCCGGAAAAGACATGCCAACGCCGCGATTGGTGTATTGGAACATCTGGCCTACCTGATACAGCCCAGAGAAATACTTTTGCCCCCATCGTGGCAAAATGGGCGGCCCGATGAAAGGCAAAACCACTTGCCCGCCATGCGAATGACCAGAGATTTGCAAGTCAAAGCGCCCGGTTGGGGCGCTGGTATCGGCAAAATCCGGCTCGTGGGCCAGCAACATTGCGCCTTCGTCCGGCGGAAATGCTCTCAGGACGGCGTTCAAATCAGGGTTGCCGCGATAAAAATCGTCAATTCCGCCCAGATGAAAACGCGCCGCGCCACGCGTGAGGGTAAAAACTGAGTTCATCAAGACATGCGCCCCGCCCCGCTCTAGCGCTGCCCGTACCTGAAGAGGGTTATACAAATGGTCATGATTGCCCAACACGGCCACAACCGGTAAATCCTGACTCACCCAGCGCAAGAGATGAGACATTCCATCCAAATCTTCGGAGTAGGAGCGGGTCTTACGGCCATACGCCAGGACAAAATCGCCGGTGAGAGCCAAAACATCGGGCGAATACCCGCAAGCGACATCAAAAATTTCTCGCACCCGTTCAATGGTCATCCATGGGCCGAGGTGAATATCGCTCAACTGAGCAATGCGCAAACCCGAAAACGCTTGGGGCAGGCGCGGCAGTTTCAAGCGCACCTGTTTTACTTCCATCCAAGAAGGTTCGACATTTTGCATATAAGCCAACCCGGCCACGCCCAAGATGACAGCATCCAGCCCTAAAATCGTTGCAACTTTCAAAAAATCACGCCGCGAAAATTGTCTTTTGGGCAGGGAATGAGAAGGGATGTCGGAAGGCACACGAGCAGCCATGCTCAGCCTTTCAGGCAGCGGACCGGGCCACCCACATCTGGATTTCTTTGCCACCAGCCAGCACAGCGCTGATGGAAAGAATCCAGTTATGGCGTTGTCCAGTTCGGCTGATGATGGTAATGGGGATATCAACCAACTGGTTTTGTTCACGCAGCAACCGGGTAAGATGGGTACGCGTCCCCACGTCCCATAGGCCAACCTGCAACAAGGTACGCCCCAAAACCTGCTCGCGGCTGAAGCCAGTTTCCACCACAAACTCGTTATTGACATCCAGCACCTGGCCGCTGTGAGCATCAACGACCAAGAAGATGTAAGCGTCATCGCGCTCTTTTTTACCGATTTCCAGCGAAAGACGCAGCCGGTTTTCCAGGTTGAGCCGTTCAGTAATGTCGCGGATGACGTAAATACTGCCTTCGTAAGCGTTTTTTCGCATCAGTGGGGAAATCAACAACTCGACAATCCGTTTGACGCCGCTGATTTCGACCTCAATTTCGGCGGTTTTCTTCTGTTCGCAACGCTGGAAGATATCTGGCCAATCGGGCAACAGGCGGTGGATATCCTGTCCAATCGCGAGACCAGGTGACAGCCCGGCGAGGAACTCGAAGGCCGGGTTGGTGTAGATGACGCGGCTGCGGACATCCAGAACCAATATACCATCCCCCATATTCTTCAAGATAATTTCATTGGCAATCGGCATCAAGTCCAGCATTTGATAGCGAAAGAGCGCCAAGGCTAACAACCCAGCAGAAATAGAAAAAGTAAGCGGTGTAATATCTAATCCTTGCAGTGGCAACAGATTGAAGACATACAAAATATTCCCCACCATCAATAGTCCAGCAGCCAGAAGCGTCAGACTGGCCTGCGCGCGATACGTCCGATCTTCACGTTCAGACTGGCGCACAAAAAAAACAATGCCTACAAAAAAATTGCCATAAGAGTAAATTGCATGAATCCAAAAATACGGCCCATATTCCATTTTCAACAGACTCACATCATTCCATGTGAGCACTTTCAAATCCGACCACACCTGCCCATGCCAATGATTCGTCCAGGCCATGAGAATGGTAATGGCAGGCAAAATCCACAACCAGAGCAGGCTGCGAACCGAGGGCGTGGCATCTTGCCGGCTATATTGAATCGCAAATATCAGCCACAAAACAGGCAAGGTGGCAATGCTCAGGTATTGAGCAGAAGCCCAAAAGGTCTGCCAACCCAAATCGGGGCGCAGGGTTTGAACAGCGTAAGCCAAAGACCACCAGGTGAGGGCAATCATAATCCACATCAGCGTGGATGCTCCAATCACCCGCCTGCGCCGGTAACAAAAAACCACCATCGCCCCGGTAAACGTGGCCGAGGCCAGCAACACCACAAAAATCAGCATAACCCTATTTTATAACAGAGTGACGGGTTTGAATGAGATAAATTCAGGGTAAATTATCAGCCAATCGCCACCTTCGATGAGTTAGAAACAGTTTTCGTGACAAAACTCCCGCCAAATGAGGACAGCCATCGTACTCAAATCTCAGAATGAGATGTAGAATATATTCATGAAAGCGAATATGACCGTTTCCGAACTGGCTGAAAAAATCGCCGAGGTGCTGCAAGTCATCAGCCCACCCGCGCGGGTTGCCACCCTGCTCGCCATCGGGCGCGGCGAGGCTTGCGTCTGTCACCTGGAGGCCATCCTCGGCTGGCGGCAGGCCTACATTTCCCAGCATCTCATGGCCCTTCGCAAAGCCGACATTTTTCAGGACCGCCGCGAGGGACGCCACGTCTATTACCGCTTGAAGGACGAAGCCATTCTCGCGCTGGTACGAGACGCCGCTACCCTAAGTGGCCTCGCCCCTTAAAGCGTGGACGCGCTGACCAACCCGAATCCGGGTCCCGACTGTGAATGCCCGCCCTGCGCTTCGCAGTTAATCTCCCTACCCCAAAACTGACCGCTATGGAAACATCTCCGCTCCGCAGCGCTCCGGGGCCCTTCCCCGCCCGAATCGACTCCCAAGGCAACCTGCAACTCCCCGCCCACCTGGCAGCGGAGCTTAGCGCAGAACCAGGTGGAGAACTCTCCATCCGCATCGCGCCGGAGGGCATCCTGTTGCGCCCCTCGCTTCACCACCCCCGCAAGGTCTACATCGAGCCGACCAGCCGTTGCAACTTCTCCTGCCGCACCTGCATCCGCCACGCCTGGGGCGAGACGCTCGGCGCGATGAGCGCAGCCACCTTTAAGCGCATCCTGACCGGGCTGGCAACTTTCTCTCCGCGCCCATCGGTCTTTTTTGGCGGATTCGGCGAACCGCTCACCCATGCGCGCATCGTCGAGATGGTGAGCGCTGCAAAACAGGCCGCCGCACGGGTGGAACTCATCACCAATGGCCTGCTGCTCAACGCAGAAAAAGCCAGGGGGCTCATCGCTGCCGGGCTAGATACGCTGTGGGTCTCGCTGGATGGCGCCTCGCCCGAAAGTTTCGCCGATGTACGCCAGAGCGAGTCGCTGCGCGAGATTTTAGAAAATCTCAAGCGCTACCGCGAAACCTACCGCCAGACACGCGGTGGAAACGCCGACATCGGCGCGGTGTTCGTTGCCATGAAGCGCAACATCCACGAGCTGCCCAAACTGCTGGATATGAGCTCAAAAATTGGCATCAGCCGCTACATGGTCACGAATGTCCTGCCCTACACGCCCGAAATGTGCGAGGAAGTCTTGTATCACCGCGCCATCGAACGGGTCGCCTGGCAGGCCTCGCCCTGGCACCCACACGTCAGCCTGCCAGAAATGGATTTGAACCAGGCCACCCGTGAAGCGCTCTTTCAGGCCTGGAACACCCGCCCCGGCATCATGTTCAAAAGGCACGACCAATGCCCTTTTATCGAGCAGCGCTCAGTCTCCATCAGTTGGGACGGCTATGTCAGCCCCTGCCTGGCCCTGCTGCACTCGCACGAGAATTACCTGTTCGAGAAAAAACGCACCGTCACCCGCTGGCGAATCGGTAACGTGAACGAAACTCCTTTACCTGAACTGTGGAACCTGACGGAATACCGCGCCTTCCGCGAGCGGGTAGAGCAGTTCGATTTTTCACCCTGCACCTACTGCGCCAGTTGTGAAATGGCCGAAGCCAACCAAGAAGACTGCTTCGGCAACACCTTCCCCTCCTGCGGCGGCTGCCTGTGGGCGCAGGGCGTCATTCAATGCCCGTAAAAGCCAGGCACTCAAGCCTGCTGGCTGTAAGGCACTCCTGAATTATCAGAAAATCAACCAATCCAAACACCCAACCATACGGAGGTTCTCATGTTAACCATCAAAATTCTCGGTTCAGGCTGCGCCAACTGCAAGCGCGTAGAGCAGATTGCCCGCAAAGTTATGAGCGACATGGCGCTGGAAGCCGAAGTAGTTAAAGTGACCGACTACAAAGACATCATGGCCTACAACGTTCTTGCAACCCCCGGCCTGGTGGTCAACGAAAAACTCGTGTGCAGCGGACGCATCCCCACCCCCGCTGAAGTGACCACCTGGCTGGTTAACGCGCTCGAAGCAGCCTGAATCTTCCCACAAAAAGCGTGTAACTTTAACCAGGCCTTAACATTCTCCCCGCATAGAACAAGATATTATCCTGTCCTACCAAAACGAGGAGATAACCCATGAAAAAAGTCTTGTTCCTTTGCACCGGAAATTCCTGTCGCTCGCAGATGGCGGAGGCGATTGTCAACGCCCGCCTTGGGGACGAATGGCAAGCCGTTAGCGCCGGAACAAAACCGGCGGGCTATACCCACCCCAAAGCGATTGCCGCGCTGGCTGAAATTGGCATTCAACACCAGGGCCGCTCGAAACAGGCCGACGAATTTTTCGGCCAGGAATTCGACCTGGTGGTCACGGTCTGCGATTCAGCGGCGGAAGATTGCCCCGTCTGGCTAGGCAAGGGCAAAAAGGTACACCACAGCTTCTTCGACCCGGCCACCACCGATGACATGGCCGACTTCCGGCGTGTGCGCGATGAAATTGCACAGGTCATCCCTGAAATCCTAACCCAATCACTCAATTAATAAATCACTCACCACCAATTTCATTTCTGGAGGCAGTATGGCACAAAGTCTGACCAGGCAACTCTCTTTTCTCGACCGCTACCTGACGCTGTGGATTTTCGTGGCAATGGGCCTGGGCGTGGCGATTGGCTTCGCCTTCCCGGCGGGTGTGGCGCAGTTCAACGAAGCCGTCTCGGTCGGGACGACCAATATCCCGATTGCGATTGGCCTCATCCTGATGATGTACCCGCCGCTGGCGAAAGTCCATTACGAAGAACTGGGCGACGTTTTCCGCAACTGGAAGGTGCTTGGCCTATCGCTGGTGCAGAACTGGATTATCGGCCCGGTGCTGATGTTTGCGCTGGCGGTCATTTTCCTGCGCGATTTTCCCGAATATTTAACGGGCCTCATCCTGATTGGGCTAGCGCGCTGCATCGCTATGGTCATCGTCTGGAACGAACTGGCACACGGCGACACGGAATACGCAGCCGGGCTGGTGGCCTTCAACAGCGTCTTCCAGGTTTTGTTCTATAGCGTCTATGCCTATATTTTCATCACCGTCCTGCCAACCTGGTTCGGTCTGGCCGGCTCGGTGGTTGAAATCACCATCGGGCAGATTGCCGAGAGCGTTTTCATCTACCTGGGGATTCCGTTCATCGCCGGTTTTCTGACTCGTTTCATCCTGATTCGGGTCAAGAGCAAAGCGTGGTACGCAAAGGTGTTCATCCCCAAAATCAGCCCGCTGACCCTGATTGCCCTGCTCTTCACCATCGTGGTCATGTTCTCGCTCAAGGGCGACCTGATTGTGGAACTGCCGCTTGACGTAGTGCGCATCGCCATTCCACTCCTGATTTACTTTGTAGTCATGTTCCTGGTCAGTTTTTTCATGGGCAAAACCATCGGTGCAGATTACTCCAAGACCACCACGCTCTCCTTCACGGCCGCCAGCAACAACTTCGAGCTGGCCATCGCAGTAGCGGTCGGCGTCTTTGGCCTGCGCTCTGGGGCGGCCTTCGCAGCAGTCATCGGCCCACTGGTCGAAGTGCCGGTCATGATTGGGTTGGTCAACGTGGCCTTCGGGCTGCAAAAGAGATGGTTCAAAGATAAAGTGGCCTCGACCCCCGAAATGCTGGCTGCCGCCGCCGAAGCCTGCCCGCCAAATGAAAATTTACTCAAGTAAGGTGTAACCAATCATCTACCTGTTCTGGGGAGATGGCTGTTCTCACAGCCTGCCCCTGCCCAAAGCGAAGCGAGTCTGGTAAAATAGATTAAGTAAGCCGGAACTTCCCCGTAAACGCAAGCCCCGGTCTCCCCTACCGGGGTTTTTCTGTGTCTATCAACCCGGAAACAGGTAAACAGTAGAAAAGTATGCTGAAAGAACGAACCGAACTCCGCAATATTGCCATTATTGCTCACGTTGACCACGGCAAGACCACCCTGGTTGACCATCTGTTGCGCCAGTCGCACACCTTCCGCGAAAACCAGCAGGTGGCCGAGCGCGTGATGGATTCCAACGACCTCGAGCGTGAACGCGGCATCACCATCCTTGCCAAAAACACGGCCATCACGCTGTTCGATGAAGTCACCCAGCAAAACGTCAAAATCAATATCGTTGATACCCCCGGCCACGCCGATTTTGGCGGCGAGGTGGAACGGATTATGAACATGGTGGACGGCGTTTTGCTGCTGGTGGATGCCGCCGAAGGCCCCATGCCACAAACCCGATTTGTGCTAAAAAAAGCCCTTGAGCGCGGTCATAAGGCTGTCGTAGTCATCAACAAGGTTGACCGGCGCGATGCCGAACCGGCCCGGGTTCTTAACGACACCTTCGACCTGTTCATTGAGCTCGGCGCCAGCGATGAACAGGCCGATTTCCCTGTCATCTACGCCCAGGCCACCACCGGGCGCGCTGGGCTAACTCCTGAACTCGGCCCCGACCTGAAACCGCTCTTCGACACCATCCTGCGCCACATCCCCGCCCCCAAGGTGGACGAGGACGCCCCACTCCAAATGCTCGTCACAACGCTTGGCTACGACGACTATCGCGGCGTAACCGCCGTCGGGCGCGTCTTTGCGGGCAAAATCAAGGCCGGTCAAAAACTGGCGCGGTTGACGGTTGAGGGCAAAAACCTGCCCGAGTCGGCCCGCTACCTGTACACCTTTCAGGGCCTGAACAAGGTCGAAGTGGAGGAAGTTTCAGCAGGCGACATTATCTCCCTGGCCGGGTTAGAAGGAATCGGCATTGGGGAAACCCTCGCCGACCCGCTCAACCCGGTCCCCCTGCCGCCGATTCGGGTGGAAGAACCCACCGTCCGCATGACGTTTGGCGTCAACACCTCACCGTTTACCGGGCGCGAGGGCAAGTGGAGCACCTCCCGCAAACTGCGCGAGCGATTGTTCGACGAACTGCGCACCAACGTCTCGTTGCGCGTCGAAGAAACCGACTCGGCTGAAAATTTCCTCGTCTCCGGGCGCGGCGAATTGCACCTGGGCATCCTCATCGAGACCATGCGCCGCGAGGGTTACGAATTCCAAGTCTCGCGCCCCGAAGTGATTTTCCACAAAGCCGAGGACGGCGAACTGCTCGAACCTTACGAGGAAGTTCATATTGAGACCAGCGCCGAGACGGTTGGCGTGGTGGTTGAAATGCTCGGTTCGCGGCGCGGCAAGATGATGGAAATGCACGATACGGGCGACGGACATGTCCGCCTGGTCTATATCGCCCCAACGCGCGGCCTGCTCGGTTTCCGCTACCAATTCCTGACCGCCACGCGCGGGATGGGCATCATGAACTCCCTCTTTCACGGCTACGACGAGTTGGCAGGGCCCATTGCGACCCGCTCAACCGGCTCACTGGTGGCAATGGAACCGGGCGAGACAACTGCCTACGCCCTGAAAAGCGCCGAGGAGCGCGGAATCCTGTTCGTCAACCCCGGCGTGCCGGTTTACGAGGGCATGGTGATCGGCGAAAACACCCGCCCCGGCGATATTGCCATCAACGTCTGCCGCAAGAAGCACCTGACCAATATGCGTTCCGCGCGCGGCGATATGGAAATCCGCCTGACACCTCCGCGCCAAATGTCACTGGACGAAGCCATCGAATACCTGGCGGAAGACGAACTGCTCGAAGTGACCCCGCTCAATTACCGCATCCGCAAGCGCATTCTTGATACCGAAGAGCGCGGCAAGCAGACCAAAAAGACGAAAGAAGCGTTGGAAGAAGCGTAATTCAGTCATCAGTGAACAGTGAACAGAAAAATTGCCGCGACAAGCGGCAGTTTTTAATTCTTACTTTTTGACAGCGTTTTTTCGACAAACGCCTTCCAAACCGGGTACTGCTCCAAATTCCAGATTTGGCGTTGGGGAGCAAAAGCGTCTTCCACGCTCCAGCCCTGCCGCAGAACGCGCCACAGGGCGATGAAAGCGGTGGCGCGGTAGTTCATGGCGCAGTGGACCAGAATCTTTTTACCCCAATTTGCGTCCATTGCGTTCATGAACTGTTCCAGGTTGGCGGGTTGGGGAGATTCCCAGATGACCGGGATGTGGATATGCTCCCTGCCCAATGAGCGGACCAGACCAGGCTCGTCGGGCAGGGCATGGTCGGAGGTGGCGAGGGCCAGATTGATGACCAGTTGAATGCCCTCGCGGGCGGCATCTTCGAACTGCGCTTCGGTCGGCTGCCCGCCGCAACAAAGCAAAGCATCCAGGCGCAGGAAGTTGATGATTTCAGCCAATGCCATTATTTGACCCGCGCCACTTTCCCACCGGTCATCGCTTCCAGCGCGGCAGGGGTGAGTTTGAAGAGTGAGTTGGGCGTGCCGGCGGCGGCCCAAATTGTATCGTACTGCATCAAATCTTCATCGAGGTAGGTTTCGAGTGTTTGAAGATGCCCAACGGGCGGCACGCCGCCAATGGCGAAACCGGTGACGGAGCGCACGAAGTCCGGGTCAGCACGACCAATCGGCTCCCCGGCATATTCGCTGATGCGGCTTTCATCCACCCGGTTCGCGCCGCTGGTCAGGACGAGAATCGGTTTGCCGCTCTCGGCTCCCCGAAAAATCAGTGACTTGACGATTTGTCCCAAATGGCAGCCGGCAAAGTCGGCGGCTTGCTGGGCGGTTTTGGTTGGGATTTCGGATTCGATGACGGTGAACGAATATCCGAGTGCGTTCAGGGCATCCTGGACTTTTTGCGAGGAAGGCGAGAGCGGTTTGGTCATTTGCGTTTTTCCATTGAGAGAGAGGCGAGTTTCATTCTGCGCTTCAAGGCGACCGAACTTTTCGTATTTTAACGACAAGCATGGGCGAGGTCAAATAGTTTGACATCAAAATGTTATTAAAAATATATAGCGCAAATTATCAATTTGCGCTACCAACCTTACGGAATATAACCAGTGTCGTACGTCCCCCCGTCCAGCCCCAGCCGCGTGCGGAATTGGTTGAGCAGCGCGGGGAGCAGGTCGCTGTAATCGGGGCGAGCAGCGGAAACATCCAGGTGCAGGACCCGCTCTGGGGTTAGCGAGGACAGCCATTCAGCCAGGAAGGAATCGAGCAGAAGATTGTCTTCGGCGTGGGTGACGTTGATTCGGTCACGTCCGGCCAAACGGCGGCGAATCTCCTCATCCGAAGCCTTTAACGAAACCACCAGGTCGGGCGAAGGCTGGCTGGCGCGGATGGTCTTATACAGGCGGCGGCACAGGTCAAATTCGGCTTCGGTCAGATAGTTGCGAGCGCGAAACAGGCGCGTGAAGCCGTGAAAATCCTGGTCGAGGCCGCCATCTACCAGCCCGGCTTCGGCGGCGCGGCGCAGTTCGCGCTCCTGCTCGGCGCGCAGCAGGAGGTAATCGAACTGGTTGGCGAGGGCATAGCGGGAATCGTTCTTGAAAAGGACCTGGAAGGGACGTTCGGCATGTTGCTCAAGCCCAACGTTGAAGGGGTAGGCGGCACGCAAGGCACGGGCCAGGCTGGTTTTGCCCACCCCGCTGGGGCCAATAAGAGCGATGAGTTGCCCCATTGCTTCCCCTATTCCGCAAACGTGACCTGGTTGCGACCGGCTGATTTGCTCTGGTACATGAGCGCGTCGGCGCGCTGAATGACGCTTTCCAGCATATCATCGGAGCGCAAGAGGGTGGCGCCAATCGAAACTGTTACACGCAACGGGACTTCGCTAATCATCAGATACGAGCGTTCGATAAGCGCGCGGAGTTTTTCGGCAACCGAGCGCGTTTGAGCCGCGCGGTTGTCACGCAAGAGGACGACAAACTCTTCGCCGCCCCAACGAACGACAAGGTCAGAGGCACGCAAGTTCGCGCGCAGCGTTTGCGCAGCCATCACAAGCGCCTGGTCGCCTATAGGGTGACCATACTGGTCGTTGACTTGTTTGAAATGGTCAATATCCAGAAACAGCAGGCCGTGTTGAATGCGCTCATGCTCCAGTTCTTCGCGCAGTGACTGAAAATGCGTTTCAAAAAAACGGCGATTGCTGGCCTGAGTCAATGAATCTGAGAATGCTTTTTGTTGCAATGCGTTCATTTTCTGACGCGCAAACAGGCTTTACTGTTGTTGTTGAAAATCTCCACTGCTCCAACCACGTGGCCGGTTTCATCGAAAATGGGCGAGGTGCGCACCGAAACCGGTAAGCGGTGTCCGTTTGCATGATGCAAAAAGACTTCTACCTCGTTCAACTCTCCTGTTTTGATGCTGTGGACAAGTGGGCAGGTCGTTGTGCAAAGTTCACAGCCATCTTCGGTGCAGTGATTCAGGATATTGTCGCTGCAAGATTTTCCCAATACCTGCTCTGCTTTATAGCCGGTAATTCGTTCTGCCCCGCTATTCCAATAGGTTATTCGCCGCTGGCGGTCTACGAAGTACACGCCATCGCACAAATGATCAAGCAGCTTTTTGTAAAATTGATTGGAATGATTTTCATTGCATAACCTCCAAACCGGGCATAAAAAGGGGGCCCTTACCAGGTTTTGACGCGCGTGGGCGTGATTTTGATAAGCAGGTTTTCGGGAGAATCGAGCCAACTTTGTGGGTCGGGCGCCAACACGCCTTCAGGGCCGAGGTATTTGGCGTAGATGCGCTGCGCGCGCTGACGCACTTCCAGAAAAGGCGTGCGAATCAGTTCGGCGCGGCCTTCAAGGGCAACCGCGGAGAGGGTTTCCTGCCCCTGTTCAATGTCAATCACAATCGCGCACTGGGGATTGCGCTCCAGGTCTATCACCTTGCGGGTTGATTGGAAGGCGCTGACCCAGACAAATCCATCCTCGTATAGAAACCAAACCGGCACGACGTGCGGCTGTCCTTCGGGCGAGGCGGTTGCCAGGCGGCCCAGCAGCGGGCGAGACAGAAAGTTTTGGGCCGCGGGAGAAATTTCGATGGGCATAGCCGGCTCCCAAGTGAAAACGGGCATAAACGAGGCCCAAAGGGTCTCTTGTTTGCGCAACGGGGGTGAACGTGAACCGTTAAATTTATAAATTGAATGGATTGTACCAATAAAAATCGCGTCAATCAGGAACAATCGGTTATCATTTAGCGTCTATGCTAAAAAATGAGGAAATATGAAACCATTCACCACTTTTGTCTCTCTGTTTGTGCTTCTTCTGGCAAGCGCCTGTGCCTCTCAGCCAGAATCGGCAAACTCTTTGCCCTCCAATACACCAGCAGCTTACCCCAATCAGAGCTATCCATCGTATCCATCTGATTCGGGCAAGCCAATTCAAACGGCTCTGCCTGCGGCCCAACCCGCCAACCCCGAAAACCCCTACGCCCCCCTACCAGGCGATTTTAAACTGCAGGCGGATAAGGCCTACCTGGAAAGCCATGAATTGCAAACCATCTCCATGTTTCCACCGGAATACCTGCTCGTTCTGAAAGGCACGCTGCCCACCCCTTGCCATGCGCTGCGCGTCCAAATCACCCCATCCGAGGAGACAAATACCCTGGCCATCAATGTCTATTCGGTTACGGACCCAAATGCGGTTTGCACACAGGTTCTTCAGCCATTCAACGCCGAAGTTCCCATCCGCAACCTCATCCCGGTTCGATACAAGGTATTCTTAAACGGTGAGCAAATTGCCGAGATTGATGGATAGTCAAAAGGGATAGGAGGCTATCGCCGCCGAGTCAAAAAAGAAAAAATCCCCGCTCGGCGCGGGGATTTTTGGTAGCCGGTGATTACTTGTCTTCTTTAACTTTTGCGCCAGAGTGCTTGAGCGCGGCATGGGCAGCCGCCAGGCGGGCAATCGGTACCCGGAAGGGCGAGCAGGAGACGTAGTTGTTGCCAATTATGTGACAAAACTCAATCGATTCGGGGTCGCCGCCGTGTTCACCACAAATGCCCACTTCCAGTTGGGGGCGGGTAGCACGGCCATCGTTGATTGCCATTTGCATCAGGCGGCCAACGCCGGTGCGGTCGAGGGTCTGAAAGGGGTTCTTGGGCAAAATGCCCTGTTCGACGTAAGTGACCAGGAAGTTACGTTCGGCGTCATCGCGAGAGTAGCCGAAGGTCATCTGAGTCAGGTCGTTGGTGCCAAAGGAGAAGAACTCGGCCAGTTTGGCGATTTCCCCGGCGGTAACAGCCGCGCGCGGGATTTCAATCATCGTGCCAAACTTGTAATCAATCTTGGCGACTTTCTTTTCGGCCAGGACAGTCTTGGCGATGCGCTCGAGGCGCGGCTGAATCCACTCCAATTCCTTGACGGTCCCCGTCAGCGGAATCATGATTTCGGGCTTGACGGTGATTCCGCGCAGGGCGCAATCGGCGGCGGCTTCAAAGATGGCGCGCACCTGCATTTCAACGATTTCAGGCATGACAATCGAAAGGCGCACGCCGCGCAAGCCCATCATTGGATTGGATTCATGCAGGTTGCGAATGGCGGCCAACAGGCTTTCCTTTTCGGCCAGGCCTTCTGTTTCGCCCTTGACGCGCATGGTGATAACTTCTTCGAGCAATTTTTCTTCGTCGGGCATGAACTCATGCAACGGCGGGTCAATCAGGCGGATAATGACCGGGTAGCCGTCCATCGCCTCGAACAGGCCGTCAAAATCGGAGCGCTGGCTGGGCAGCAGCTCATCGAGTGCCGCAGTGCGCTCGGCGCTGGTTTTGGAAAGAATCATGCGTTGGACAATCGGCAAGCGTTCCGGCTCAAAGAACATGTGCTCGGTGCGGCACAGACCGATGCCAACCGCGCCGTACGAGCGGGCGCGGCGGGCATCCTTGGGATAGTCTGCATTCGTCCAAACCTGCAAACCGCGGCCCTTCTTGCCATCGGGCATGACGCGGATATCGGGACGGGCGCAAATTTCATCGGCCCAGGTGAGCAAAGTAAGCAGCTCAGTCTGTTCTTCCAGGCTGGGAGCGCTGGTTGGGATTTTGCCAACAAAAACCTGGCCGGTCGTACCATCCACGGAAATCCATTCGCCTTCCTTGACGGTCATGTCGCCAACGGTCATCGTGCGGGCTTCCATATCAATTTTGATGGAAGATGCACCCACTACGCAGGGAATACCAAACTGGCGTGCCACCACCGCGGCATGGGAGGTTGCACCGCCTTCGCTGGTGAGAACACCCTTCGAGGCAATCATGCCATGCACATCATCAGGCTTGGTGAAGGGGCGCACCATGATGGTGTCTTGCTTGTGTTCTTTCGCCATCTTCTCGGCGGTATCGGCGTCGAAATAGGCCTGACCAACGGCTGCGCCGGGGGAGGCGTTGACGCCTTTGGCGAGGAATTTTCCAGATTTTTCGGCTTCTTTCTTGGCCTTTTCGTCGAACTGTGGGTGTAAGAGCGTATCAACGTTTTCGGTGCTGACGCGCAAAACAGCTTCTTCTTTGGAAATCAGGCCTTCGTTTGCCATATCAACGGCAATCTTGATGGCGGCCTTGGCCGTGCGTTTGCCGTTGCGAGTCTGGAGCATCCACAATTTGCCGCGCTCGATAGTGAACTCAACATCCTGCATATCTTTGTAGTGCTTTTCGAGTTTGGCCGTGATGTCCATAAACTCGTTATAGGCTTCGGGCATCTGGGTAGCGAGATGCTCAATTGGGTCGGCGTTGCGAATGCCAGCCACCACATCTTCGCCCTGGGCGTTGAGCAGGTATTCGCCCATCATCTTCTTTTCGCCAGTAGATGGGTTGCGGGTGAAGGCAACACCTGTGCCAGAGTCGTTGCCCATGTTACCGAAGACCATCGTTACAATGTTGACTGCGGTGCCGAGGTCATCGGAGATGTTGGTGGCGCGGCGATAGTCAATGGCTTTCTTGCCCATCCACGATTCGAAGACAGCCTTGGTTGCCAGTTCAAGTTGTTTGTAGACATCCTGGGGAAAATCAGAACCAATGTGCTTTTTGTATTCTTCCTTGAAGATAGCAACCAGGGCTTTCCAGTCTTCGGCGGTCATCTCGGTATCGAGTTTGTAGCCTTTTTTGGCTTTGTATTCGGCCATAGGATGCTCGAAGACTTCATCCTCCACGCCAAAGACGGTGGTGCCGAACATTTCGACCAGGCGGCGGTACGAATCCCACGCGAAACGCGGGTTGCCGGTCAGATTGGAGAGACCTTCTACCACTTCATCGTTTAAGCCGATGTTAAGAATGGTGTTCATCATGCCCGGCATGGAAAACTTTGCGCCAGAGCGGCACGATACCAGCAGCGGGTTCGACGGGTCGCCAAATTTCTTGCCAGTTGCTTTTTCGACGGCTTTCATCGCTTCGAGTTGCTGCTCCCACTGACCTGCGGGGAACCCGCCCGTTTTGCGAAATTCGTTGCAGGCTTCGGTGGTCACAGTAAAGCCAGGGGGAACCGGGACGCCAGCGCGCGTCATATCCGCCAGGCCTGCGCCTTTGCCGCCCAGCAGAGACCGCACGCCTTCCCAATCGCCAGCCTGTTTTTCGGCTTCGGCGACTTCTTCAAAAAGATATACCCATTTTTTTGCCATTGATGGCCTCCTGAATATTAGAAAGTATGATAGCATGGTAACCGTTTTTGGCACATCAGGCGAAGTTTACCACAAAAGAGTTACCAGGCACGCTTTTTGGCGACTGAAGATGTGATTTATCTCACAAAAAACCTGTCTTAATTCAATACCTTCGCCAATTTTAAAATGGCACTCAGCAACCGCCATATATAGTGTTTTCAAAAGATTTTCACTCCCACATATAAGGGTTTCCC
>DAOUBQ010000053.1:0-11197 GCA_034432755.1 Anaerolineales bacterium | reverse complement strand
GGAAACCCTTATATGTGGGAGTGAAAATCTTTTGAAAACACTATATATGGCGGTTGCTGAGTGCCATTTTAAAATTGGCGAAGGTATTGATCGTGGAATGTATTTTATTGTGAATTTGCTCGCCATCTGTTATGGTATTGCCAATCTCTTGTGAGATGGGAGCATCGCCAATGAACGTGAAAATTTCTCTGGGCGACCGCCCCGTCGCACACCCTGGTCAGGAGTTCATTTCACCTTGTAGTTATTCTTCTGATAATTCCAACACATAAAACTAATATATTGTTTCAACAATGATCATGCCTGCCTTCACTTTCCTTTTTTCCCGTTTTAAAACCCACTCACCGCTCCTGGCGGGACTATTACTTCTCACCCCGGTCTTCTTTTTTCACGCATTTCGTTATTCCCTGCCGCTTGGCTACGCCGGCATGTTCACCCAAATGGCCGAACAAATTGCCCAGGCCAACTTTGCCCTGCCGTTGGAGATTCCGCGTTACGGGCCGGGCGGCATCCCCTTTGTCTATCCTCCGCTTGGGCATTATCTGTTTTCGGTGGCCATCAAGCTGGGTCTTTCCGCCTGGGCTTACCTGCGGCTTGTCCCGGCCGTTTTTGGGTTGGCGGCGCTCGTCCCGTTCTACTTCCTGGCGCGTGAACTGACCGGCATCCGCTGGGGCGGGCTGTCCGCGCTCTTGCTGGCCTTCACAGCCCCGTCCGTCTTTAGCATCCACCTCTGGTCGGCGGGGGTGGTGCGCGGGCTGGCGCTGGCGCTGGGCCTGGCCGGTCTCGTTTTCTACCTGCGCGCCTTGCGGCAACCCACCTGGCGCGTCATCATTTGGGCAGGAATTTGCCTCGGCCTGCTGCTCACCACGCACCTGCTCTATACCCTGTTCGCTGCGCTGGTTGGATTTGCCTTTCTGCTGGCCGAGGGAAAGCCGCGCCGCGCCCTGACTGCGCTCGGAATCTTGGGGCTGGCCCTGCTCATCGCTTCGCCCTGGCTGGCGACGGTCATCGCCCGGCATGGCTTTGAGAGTTTGTGGATGGCGGCCTCCTCACACCGCAATGCCGATTTTCCTTCCCTGCTCCTTTCGGATTTCGACGGGGCGCTGATCTATCTCTGGCAGAATCTTGCCCACGTTACCCGCAACGGATTCCTGGCTGTTTTGTCTTTACCTGGCTTCCTCCTGCTCTCGTTTCGACGGCAGTTTCACCTACCCCTGGCCTTTTTGCTCTCGCTGACGATGGGCGAAGCCTCGTTCTTCCCCGCTCTGCTGGCTGCGATGATGGCGGGCGCGTTTCTCGAAAGGTTGGTAGAACGCTTCAGCGGGGCAGCTGTGCTTCGCTGGTCACTCAACACGCTTATAGCCGCGCTCCTGCTGTTGGGGGTGGGGCAAAACCTTTTGGAAATTATCCGCTACGAGCCAGAGATTGATGTCTATTCCCTCCAAATGGCAAATTTTGTTCGCCAGCAAACCAACCCGGCTCACACCTATCTCTATATCGGCAAAATCAACGAAGCCGAATGGTTCCCTTACCTGCTAGAGCGCACTCCCGTTTTTGCGCCCTGGGGCAGCGAGTGGAAAGGAAACTACGCCGAGCAACTGCAAACCCTGATTGAACTGCGCGCCTGCCAGATGAACAAAGATTGGCCGTGCATTGAGACCCTGCTGGCAGCAAAAGAGGTTCACCCTGACCTGCTGATTGTCCCCAACCAGCGCTGGCTGTTCCAGCAAATCAAAGAGACTCGCGCCTGGCAGGTGATTTCTGAAAACGAGCGCTACATGGTGTGGCAGGGGTTGCGTTAAATGCAAACGTCCCAAAGGCAGTCTACCTTCGGGACGTAGCAGGTTGAAAAACTACTCCCCGCGCAGCACAGTCAGCAGACGGTCGAGCATTTCGGCGCGGTAATCAATGGCGGCCTGCACGTTCTCCTGGTGCATTTCATAGACGACCGTATCCACGACCAGTTCGCCTTCGGCAGATTTTTTCATCGGCAGGATAGATTCGCTATCGCCATCGAGTTTGACGGTGGTGCGGGCGGCCAGTTTGGCGGCTTCGACATCGGCTCCCATCTCCACATAGCGGGTTTCAACGGTCATGGTCGCGGCGTCTTTTACATATTTGGCGATGGTATCGGCGGCGTCTTTCAGGGCTTGTTTCAGTTCGGGGGTGGTTGCCATTTTTTTTCTCCTTTTTGCGTTGTGAAGTCCATCGGCTTGCCGGTGGATCGTTTTTTACGATACGCTTTGCAATTGCCTGACTTGTTTAAGAATGGACAGGACATACTGGTAGATGGCCGGCAGGGCCAGCACGGGCGTGCCGGCGGCTATCAGAGTCGTCACTTTGGCTGCGCCGCTCGCTACTGTCACGAACAGGCGCAGTTTCAGGTTGCGGCTGCGGGCGGCCATGTTGAGCGCGCGGTGGTGAAGCGTTTTTTGTTCTTCAGAGACCTTTTCGGCCCACAGGGTGGTGGTATCGCCGCTCCAATTTACCTGGCTTCGGGCAATCCACTGCCCGGCAACGTTGGTTTCAACCCAGGCGAAGTGCAGCACTTCGTGGTTGATTTGCTCCATCAGGGCATCGAAGCGCGCCCTGGCCTCTTGCCAGGCCTGGCTGACGGGTTCGCGCACCGTTTCGGACTCGTCTCTAATGCTGAAGCTCACGATTTCGGTTTTTGAAGCGTCCTCTAGCAGCAGAAGCAGGTCACGCTCTGGGCCGGGTTCGCCCTGCAGGCTGGCGATATCGAAACTGACAGAGTCTCCCGCTGCCTGGCGCGCATGCATTTGGCTGACCAGGGTATCCAACCGGTCAGGGACACCGTCCAGGGCGGCATTGACCCGCTCGAAATAGGATTCGCTGCTCTCGAAGGCCTCGCCCGCTGATTCTGTGTTGCCCGGCAGGTTGACGCGAAAGACCGGCACATCTGGCGGCGGGGAGGCGGTTTCGTCTCCAATGCCAAAATGCACGATTTCAGGCTGTGGGGTGGTTGCCCAAAAGCCAAGCGGGTCGCTGGTTTCGGTGGTTTCAAAGATTGGCATCATTTTTGTAAACCGTCCCGAAGGTTTTACTGGTGCTTTGAGCGCATCACATCAAGCCTTCAGGAGGTACTTGCGTTACTTAACGATGTTGACAATGCTCGTTGCCGCGCCGACGATGGTTTTCATCAATTCTGCCCGGTTTTCCTGGGCCGATTTGACCATCTCGAGGTGGATGTTCCAGAGGGCGGTATCCACTTCGCCGTCTTTTTCAGGGACGCAGACCAGGGTGTCGCCGTCAATGTTGATGCGGGTCATGGCGCGCAGGCGGGCGCCCTCATATTTACCGTTGGCGTATTTCACCTCGGCCAGGTCATCGGCCACATAGGTGCCTACTTCCAGGCTGCTGGCATCGTCGAGGGCTTTGCTCAGGTAATTGCCCAGTTTTTCGACAAAGTGTTTGAGCGATTCGTTCAGGCTGACTGGGGCTGCCATTGTGCCGGGGGTGGGTTCGGCCTTTTTGAACAGCTCGCCAAGCCCATAGTTGACCGAGTCGCTGCCTGAAGCGGCGGCCTGCGCTGCGGGGGTGCGGTCTTCAATATCTGGCTGGAAGCTTACGGCTGCCCCAGAGATGGTCGCCGGGTGCTTGCTGATGATTGCGCCGAGTTTTTCGCGCTCTGGTTGGGGTGTTTGTGCCTGGCCAACGGCCAGCCGCACGGCTGGGTCGCCGATGAAGGCGTAGTTGCGGGCGTCGTTGTTGGAGGTCCACATGCCGGCAATTTTGATGTCATCCTGATTTTCGGGGGAGGAGTTATCCAGTTCTTCGGTCAGCAGGGTGGAGATTTCGGCGTAGCGTTCGTTGAAGTATTCGGTGGCTGCTCCGGCGGGTTTCCCGTTGAGCAAAGCATCTACGGTCGAATCGAAGGTTTCAACGTCATGTTCCAGGCCTTCCCATTGAATGGAGGAGCCCCAGGCGCGTTCCACATGGGCAAAGACGCCCAGCGCGCCGCCTTTGGGGTGGGCCAGTAGTTTGAGAGGTAATTGAGAGATGAAGGCATACGGGGCAATTTCTTTGGCAGTTCCAAAGGCCTGGCGGTAGAAGTTATCCAGTTTGGGAATGCCGCCCCCGTAACAGGCAAAGATGAAGGCAATCATGCCGAACACGTCGGCCTCTGAAGCGATGTCGTCGGCGGAGAAGTACAGGTCTTCTTTGATGGGGACGCGCGCTTTGGGGCCGGGCCAGTCTTGGGTCAGGATGGCGCCGGTGTGGCGCAGCAGGCGCGGGTCGCCTGGTTTGAAGTTCATGCCATGCGAAGCGGTGAAGAGCAGCGCAGGGGTTTCTTTGCCGCCCATGTAATTGCCCAGGTTGGCTTTGGTGGCCTTTTCGGGGGCAACTACGTCCACCTTCCAGTCTTTGTACTGGCTTTTCATTTGCGCGGCCAATGGGTTGATCAGGTATTTGGCGCTCATTTGGGTGGCTTTGTCATCGGGGTTGGCAACCCCAAAGAAGGCGGCTTTTTTGGCGCGTTTGATTTTGCCTGTTTCGGCGGCAACCACGCTTTGGGCGTATTGGTAATACTCTTCCAGCTTTTCAAAATAGATGCGCCCCACCGCGTATTGCACGTCCAGTTGATACTGGAAGGTGTAGGGGATGGTCTCTGGTGAGCCGACAATCAGGGCATAATAGGGGAATTTGGCCGGGTCGGCGGGGCCGGGGCCGCGCCCGAAGCGTTTCAGAAAGTCGTTTTTGTTCTCGCCGTTCTTAAGGCCTAATTCAGGGCCGATAACTTCTTTATAAAAGGTGTCATGTTTGGTTGAGGCCTGTTCTTTGCGCAAGTCGAGCAGGGGCTTGAGGGCTTCTTTGAGGGCCTCCACAGATTTTTTGGGCAGGGCTGCCGGGAAGATGACCGACCAGCCGGTTTCGGCCAGGTTGGTGTCGTCAATGCCTTCGGCCACGCCGAAATGTTCGTGTTTTTGGTCATCGAGGGCTTTGCGCAGTTTGGCGTCACGCAGGTCTTCGGGGGTCAGTTTTTGCCCGCGTGCCACTTTGGCAATCAGGTCGGTGGTGATGATGACCTCATCGCCATCTATGGGGCCGCCGGTGTTGGCGTTGATACCGTTGAGAAACAATTCCTTTGACATCATCGCTCCTTGGGTCGGGTAACGTATTGCTGTCTTGAGGCGGTAAACTTACAGGCAAAAGCCTGGGGTACGTTTATGGGTTGGTTTGGCAAATCTCTTGTTCGAGCGGCGTCAGTTCTTTTGGTTCGTAGCAATCAATGTTCATGCGCAGGCGCTGCTTGGCCAGGTCGAGCATTTCGATGGTGGAGAGGGTGAAGCCGCGCACCGTCCAGTCATTCACCACTGCCACGACTTCATTCTCGTTGGTGGGGGAAATTTCAATGTCGAGGATGGTGTCATCGTTGGCGAAGGCATAAGCGCGCAGTGTGTAAACGACCCGCCAGTCATCTTGATTGGGGTCAACCCGTCTCCAGACTTTTACGATTCCATCGGCCCCAGCGCTCAGGATGTATTCCTTGTCTTCAAGCGATGAGAATGCAACGCTGAAGATGGTTGCCAGGTGTTCCTGGTAGATGCGCAAGATGCGTTCGTCATCGGGAATGCCGGGGGTCAGGTCCCATAAAATCATCAGAGCGTCGTCGCCAACGGATACCAGGGTGGAGCCATCCAGGCTGAAGTCAAGGTCGCGCACGAAGTCTTCATGGCCTTGCAAGGTCATCTGAAGCGCGCCGGTTTGGGAGTCAATCACATAGATGTTGGCGTCTTCACGGTATTGAATGGCGATTAAGTTGCTATCAGGGCTAAATTGTACTTGTGCAACGGCTTTCTGGCGCGAATCTGTTCCGACAATCTCTTGGTAAGAGAAGGATTTGATTTGCGCGCTGGTGCGCGCGTCCCATAGCACAACTGTGCCTGCTTGCGTTCCGGTGGCAATCCACCAGTCATTGGGGCTGTAATCGGCTGAGTAGACGATGCTGTCGTGCTTTAAGATAGAAAGTGGCTTTCTGGATTCCACATCCCAGAGGATGGCGGTTTTATCGAGAGAGGCTGAAACCAGCCGCCGTCCGCTGCTATCGAAATCTACAGAAAAGACGCCGGCGTTATGCCCTTGCAGGGCAGGCCCCTGCCGCTCGCCGGTGCGGGGGTTGATGAGCAAGATTTCTCCTGGGATGCCGTAATTGGGGAAGGGGTCGTTGGGATTTTTCGCCAGTGAGAGGGGAACGGCCAGGAGCGTGCCTTGCGGGTTGTAATCCACATCTTCGGCGTAGCCGGGGATTCCCTGCTCGGTTTCGAGGTCTTTGGTGAACCGTTCATAGTTTCCGGCCCAGGAAATATCCCAGATGCGCACGGTGTAGTCGGCGCTGGCGGAAGCGAGCAGGCCGTCGTTGGTGGGGTTGAGCGCCAGGCTGTAGACCTGGTCGGTGTGGCCGCGCAGTTCGAGTTTGGAACGCCCATAGAGGCCGTCCCATATGCGGATAGAACGGTCGGCTCCGGCGGTGATGATTTCTCCCTGGATGGCGTCGGCGTCGGAGCCGGTACGCGCCAGTACGCCATAGACCCAGTCGTCATGCCCGCCAATTTTCATGATTTGCGCGCCTGAAGCGATGTCCCAAACATAAACATTGCCATCGGTGGAGGTGGAAATCAGGCGGCTGTTATTGAGGCTGAAGGTTACGCCCGACATGCGCGGCGGGTTGGAGAGGATGCGCGGCGGGAGGCTGTAGGATGCGACACGGCTGGAATCGGCAACTCGCCAAATTTTGGCCGTGCGGTCGTCGGATGCGCTGGCAATCATGGTTCCATCGGGGCTGAAGGCCACCGCGTTGACGACGTCCTGGTGTTCGCTGAAGGTGTAGATTTCGGTCAAATCGGAGAGGTTCCATAGTTTGACGCGCGCGTCGCCCCCACCGGTGAGCAAGAGACGGCCATTGGGGCTGAAGGCCAGCCCCCAAACAGCCCCGGTATGGGCATTGTCTTTCCGGCGCACTTCTTGCCAGGTGGAGGTGTCCCACAGGATGATTTCGCCCCTGCCGCTGACGCCTGCCAGCAGGCGGCCATCGGGGCTGAAGGCGACGTTGGTGGCGCCATGTGTTTCTGGGTCGGGATTAATGATGAAGGTGTGGAGGGCCTCGCGGTTTGCGCCGCTGGCATCCCAAATTTTTATGGAACCATCGCGGCTAGAGGATGCCAGCAGGCGGCCATCGGGGCTGTAGGCGATTCCATATACCCGGTCTGTATGCCCAAAGTAGGTGCGTACCAGGCGCATGGAGGGCAGGGAGCGGTGTAAGGCGTCTATGGCATTGGGCAAGGGCGGCTGGGTATTTTTCATGGCTTCTACCGCCAGGTAAAGGCTGTTAACTGGGTCAAATTTCAGGTCTCTAAGCGAGCTGGCGGCCAGTTGCTCGGTTTCGGCGCGGTTTTCGGCCCTTTTGGCCTGAATGAACAAGACGACAGCGGATGCCAGAGCCACCAGGCTGATGCCCAACAGAACGCGGACGATGAAGTTGGTCTGTCGTTCGCGTTTTTGACGGGCGTAGAATTTCCGACAGGCGTTGAGGAAATCGGCTTCGTGCAGCAGGAGCAGGTCTGCGTTTTTGCTGGCCCATTCTTCGGCGTTGAGATAATCTTCTCCAAAGAGCAGCAGGCCGTCGCTGCGTCCCTGTTCGTTCCATACATCGGCAGCGCGCTGCAAGATGTTCAGATGTTTTGCAAACCAGGCCTGATTGTTTTGGCGCACGGGGGTTATCAGGCGGTCGTGGGCCAGCTCAAACCAGGTGGAGCCACCGCGTTTTTCGGAGCGTATCAGGTAGGTGCGTTCTAATTCGTAGATGGCAACGTTTTTCAGCCCGTCGCTCTGTTCAGGGGCCAGCAAGACCTGGCTGCGTATGTCTTGTTTGGTGATGAGTTTGCGGTCAAACCATTCACGAATGGCGCGTTCGCGCACGCCGGTTTTGGCAGCCACCGTGGCCACTTGCAGGCTATAGTAATCGGCCAGGGCGGTATCAACATCGCCTACCCGTTCGAGGTCATCGAGACCAATTTCGTTGTCGCTGCGTTCAAGCGAACTCCACAGGCGGCGGCAAACGACTTGCAACTGAACCGGTTCAACATATAGGCCAAGTTGTTCTTCAGTTCTGCCGTCGGCTTGTTGTACCTGCATTTTTCTCAGGTCGTCTATTAATTTGCGGGCGGCCTCGTCGGTAAAGAGGACGTTTTGCTGTAAGGGCGGTTTTTGAATGGCGGAGAGCGCGGTGTTGGCTTGCAGCAGGCGCAGGCGATAGCGGGTGGCAAAGCCAGTTGGAATTGGCTTGATGTACGAATCGAAGCGGGCAACGTAATCCTCGCGCAGCGCAAACAACAGCCAGATGTTGCGGTCGCGCAAGACTTCGCCGAGTTGGTTGAAAAATTCTTGCTTCTGGGCGCGTGCGGCGGGGTCAATGGTGATGATTTCTTCGCCCTGGTCAATGACGAGCAGCCGGGCGCGCGTATTCTCGTGTGCGGGGTCTTGCTGTTGGGCGCGTTCACGGTGCTTTGCCAGGTATTGCTTGAGCCGCAGTGAGACCATTTCTTCTGGCGCAAAGCGCTCGCTGGGCGGGATTTCTTCTTCGATACAGAGCGCGACGCTGTAAACGTAGCGGTTGAAGTTCTTGTTCAGCTCGATGTCTTGGGGCGGCTCATGGTTGACGCGTGCAACCGGCAGGACTTCGAATCCGCTTTGTTCCATTTTGGGCAGGATGGCCGCATTCAAGAGGGAGCTTTTTCCTGCGCCGGAGGGCGAATAAAGCATGACAATTCGCTCAGCAATCAGTAAATCGAGCAGCTCCGATGTTTCCTGTTCACGCCCGTAAATGGTTTCACCCCGTTTGAAGGGGCGCGTGCCGACATACGGGTTGGGGCGCGATGCGATGGTTTTGTTCATGGCGTTATCAGGCATACCTGTAATACTCCTCTTCCCTCATGCTGCTTTCCAGCGTTCGGCCAGCTCGCGCAAGAAGTCTTCCGATTTGCCCCAATACAGATTGATTTGTGCTTGCCCAAAGTATTTTTGCAGGTAGGCGCGAGCGCGCTTGGGGTTCATGTTGCGCGCATCATCGTGTTCCAGTTGGATGCCGACGTGCGAGTAACGTCCGCGCCGTGTGCTGCCTGGTTGAAACATGACGGTGCGAAACAGGGCGCGGAAGGCCCAGTCATCGAGCGAAAAGCCCAAGATGAGCAGGGCGGTATCGGTGAGGGCGCGCAGGATGGCTGGGGGGATGACGGGCGGGGTGCGCTTTTTGTTGGATGTGAATCCCATCAGAAACTCGAAGTAATCGTCCTCGGTCAACACCATCGAATCAGGGACGCTGCGATGCCCAAACAGGTGGTAAACGAGCGGGCGTTCTATGCTTGGCACATATCCCGGTTCATCGTCGTAAATAGATGGGGCGTAGAAGCGCTCGCTCCAGGGGCAAAGGACAATTTCGGGCTTCTTTTTCTTCCTTTCTCCGCTTTCGGTCTCAGTTTCGACCTCGCGCAGGGCCTCGGCCAGCATGTCGTCGTAGCCGGTTGTGATGTAAATACGCAGCGGCAAACGTGCCAGCACGCGATGGGCCTCGTATTCATCTTGCTCACGCGCTTTGCGCCCGGCGGCGCGAAAGAGTTCCTCAAGGTTTGCGTTGGGTTTCTTGAGGGGTTCTGGTAAATGGTCGCCAAAGCGTTCTTGCACGGCTTTGCGGGTGATTGCGTCCAGGCTGTCAAACAGGCTGCCTGGGTCGTAATGGGTGGCAATGTATTGCGCAACCTGTGGCATAGATTGGCGCAGGGTATCTGAGAGTGGAAAGTCGAATTTTTTTGCCAGTTCTTCGGTCAGGTCTTGCCATGAACCCATGAGCGGTTCATAGAGGCCTGGTCCCAAAATGGGCGTGCAAGCGGCGTTGTTTTGGATAGCGGTAATCAGGCTGGGCCATTTGTCGAAAGAGTCGCCTTCTTCGCCCACGCCCGGGACATACCAGATTTTTCCGCTGCGCAGTCGCATGAACAAGACCGGCATCCAGAAGTCGTGGGCATCGCGGATGGTTCCGCGCGCGACCGCCAGGGCCCGGTCAATCTGGCCATCTTTTTGTAACTCGCTGAAAAAGACCGGCAGGAAGTTTTTCACGCTCTCCATGCTGATGTTGCCTTGCATGGCAACGACCGCTGGGATGCCGGCCTGCGCTAGCCCAGGGCCAAAGGCTTGCAGTACCCGTCCGGCGTCTTTGTTTGGCTTTCCATCCCCGGCGCTTTGGCAGGAGGCCAGCACCACCAGGCGCGGCGGGTTTTGCAGTTCGCGGATGCGGGTGACAACTTCCTCCGCTGAGGTGATGGCCGCTCTGCCGTCTTCTTTTTGCAGCCAGATGCGCGGGCCGCTCTCTGTCATGGTGCCATGCGCAGCCAGGTACAGGATGTCGCACCCGCTGCGCAATTTATCTATCAGGGTGTTGAGCGTGCAGGGTTCGGCCCTGCCCACTTCGATGACGGGAATTGCGCCGAGGGCTTCTTTTGCCCGTTCCAGTTCACCCGTCACGTCAACCGGGGCCAGCTTGTAGCCTGCCAGGTCTGATGGGTTCGAGGCCGCTGCCAGGGCCTTTAGCGCTCCTTGCGGACGCAATTTGACGGGGCGCAGGTCGCTGCTTGCCAGGTAACGCGAGAGCAGGATGTTTTCCCCTGTAAACAGCGGTGATTTGTCTTTGGGGTCGCGCAGGGCTTCCCAGTAGAGCGTGTTGATTTCGGGTGCGCTCGAATCGGCCAGCAGCCGCACCCGCAGGGGCGCGCCCGCCGCTGCGGCGCTGGCGCGGGCTTCGGCAAAGGCCTTATCCATTTCTGACACGAAGAAACTTTCAGAGAGCATCAGGCCGTATTCTTTGGGGTCAGAAATCATCCATTGGATGGTGGAAAAATCGAATTCCACCACAATTGGCGCGCCGCTACCCGGGCGAATATCCGCCTCGGAATCAGGCAGCGAAAGGCGCAATTCCACGCTGTACTGTCCCTGTTCTCGCTTGTGAAAACTGATTTCCAGGTCGGCAAATTTCGTCAAGGCGCGCTCCAAAACCGTTCGAGAATCGTGATACTTTGCCCTGTGTTGCTTTCAGACACGGAGTATGTGGAAAAAACAGGAATTTTGTCGTTCCGGCAATCGCCAAAATCTTTTCCTGGGCGGGATTAATGCAGATTTTTCAGTATGAATC